>JANPPJ010000169.1:0-11466 GCA_031428455.1 Hyphomicrobiales bacterium
GCCAATGATGCTGCTCCCGTAAGGGGAGAAGGTCGCCAACTACCTTGCTCCCGCAAGGGGAAAAGGGAGCCAATAACGAAGGCGACGGCATAAAACACAGCCCCTTCCTTCTCCCCTTGCGGGAGAAGGTGGCCTCCGCGAAGCGGAGGTCGGATGAAGGGGCTGTTCCTCAGCTCTTCAAATAAAGCTGGCCGCCCTTATCAAGGAATTCCTTGCTCTTGGCGGCCATGCCTTCCAGCGCCGCGCGTTCGTTGTCGCCCATCGCCAGCACCTCGGCGCGCAGATCCTGCGTGATCTTCATCGAGCAGAACTTGGGGCCGCACATGGAGCAGAAATGCGCCGTCTTGTGCGCGTCCTTGGGCAGGGTGGCGTCGTGATATTCGCGCGCCGTGTCGGGATCGAGACCGATGTTGAACTGGTCTTCCCAGCGGAACTCGAAGCGCGCCTTGCTCATGGCGTCGTCGCGGATCTGCGCCGCTGGATGGCCCTTCGCGAGATCGGCGGCGTGGGCTGCGATGCGATAGGTGATGACGCCGACCTTTACGTCGTCGCGATCTGGCAGGCCAAGATGTTCCTTGGGCGTGACGTAGCAAAGCATCGCCGTGCCGAACCAGCCAATCATCGCAGCGCCGACGCCTGACGTGATGTGATCGTAGCCGGGCGCAATGTCGGTGATCAGCGGCCCAAGCGTGTAGAAGGGCGCCTCGCCGCATTCCTTCAGCTGCTTGGTCATGTTGACCTTGATCTTGTGCATCGGCACGTGGCCGGGGCCTTCAATCATCACCTGGCAGCCCTTGTCCCACGCCACTTTGGTGAGTTCGCCCAGCGTCTCCAGTTCACCGAACTGCGCCGCGTCGTTGGCGTCCGCAATGGAGCCGGGACGCAGGCCATCGCCCAGCGAGAACGACACATCATACTTGCGCATGAGGTCGCAGATTTCGTCGAAGCGCTCGTAGAGGAAGCTTTCGCGATGGCCCGCAAGGCACCAGCGCGCCATGATGGAGCCGCCGCGCGAGACGATGCCCGTGGTGCGGTGCGCGGTGAGCGGCACATACTTGAGGCGCACGCCCGCGTGGATGGTGAAGTAATCGACGCCCTGTTCTGCCTGTTCGATGAGCGTGTCCTTGAACACTTCCCAATCGAGCTTCAGCGGATCGCCGCCGACCTTCTCCAGCGCCTGATAAATCGGCACCGTGCCAATCGGCACCGGCGAGTTGCGGATGATCCAGTCACGGATGTTGTGGATGTTGCGGCCGGTGGACAAGTCCATAACAGTGTCCGCGCCCCAGCGGATCGACCACACGAGCTTTTCCACTTCTTCGGCCATCGAAGAGGTGACGGCGCTGTTGCCGATGTTGGCGTTCACCTTCACGAGGAAGTTGCGGCCGATGAGCATCGGCTCCAGCTCGCGGTGGTTGATGTTGGCGGGGATGATGGCGCGGCCGCGCGCGATTTCCGAGCGCACGAATTCCGGCGTGACGAACGCGGGGATTTCCGCGCCGAAGCTTTCGCCATCGGCCACAGCGGCTTCCGCGCACTCCAGCATCTTTTCCCGGCCGAGATTTTCGCGATGCGCGGCGTAGACCATCTCTTCGGTGATGATGCCGGCGCGGGCGAACTCGTACTGCGTGACGTATTGCGCGCCCTCGCCGGTCAGCGGATTGGTGTTCGCAGGGCAGGGCGGCACCAGCTTGTCGCCAGCGACATTACCGTTGTCCTCGTCGGTGATGGCGCGGCCTTCATAGGGCTTGAAGCCGCGACGGGCGATCCACGGCTCGCGGATGCGCTTGAGTCCCCTGGACAGGTCGATGCCCGCGTCGGTTTCAGTGTACGGACCCGAGGGGTCATAGACGCGCAGTTTCGGCTCATTGGGGTCGGTCAGCGTGATTTCGCGGAAAGGCACGTGAACGTCGGGAAAGCCCGGGACAGTTGCATAGACCTTTTTAGAACCGGGAAGCGGGCCGGTGGTCACCGTCTCGGGGACGAGCGAGCTGCGCTTGGGTTGTACGTTCATCGTTGCCTCCTCTGCGCCGTAGGCGCGTTTTTGGTCATGCGCCGGGGCGCATGTCTTGGGCTTGAGGTTGCAGGCCAACGATGTGGAGGTTTCGTGAAGACGGACCAATCCCGTCTTCGCGGCCTCCCTACGCTGGCTTCAACCAGATCAGGTTCGAAGGGTGTGATCTCAGCCGCCGGAATTTCCGGTCGGCACCCCTGGCGACAGAGCAAACGATAGCCCAAAGGCGGGATGGCGGCAAGGGAGGGGGCGGTGGGCGACTTGCGCCGTCTTGCTCAACTCGTCTGCGCCAAATTCTTCAAATACGGCGGGCGGGGGATGGCGATGTGCGCGGCGCGCAGCGCCACGGACCAGCGGTCGCGCAGGTCGTGGTAATAGGGGTCCACGTTGTCGATGCGGTGATCGACTTCAAGCACCATCGCATCACGCGGCAGGACCGCGATGTCGATGGGCAGGCCGACGCCCAGATTGGAGCGCATGGTTGAGTCCATCGAGATGAGCGCCAGCTTCAGCGCGTCATCGACACGGGTGCCGAACTCCACCGCGCGGTCAAGCACGGGCTTGCCATATTTATGCTCGCCGATTTGAAGATAGGGCGTGTCGCGCGTCGCCTCGATGAAGTTTCCTGCCGAGTAGATCATGAACAGGCGCATGCGCCCGCCCGCGACCTGCCCCCCAAAGAGCATGGTGACTTCAAAGCTGATCTTGGCCTGCTCCAGCGCCTCGCCCTGCACGTCGCGCACCTTGCGCACGGCGCGGCCGATCAACTCGGCCGCCGCAAACATGGTTGGCGCCTGCATGATCCGCTCGATCTCGCCAGTCTCAGGGTTCTCGAGGCCTTCGGCTACATAATTGATCACGTTCTGCGAGATCGAGAGATTGCCGGCGGTGGCGATCATCATCACGCGCTCGCCATCGGTGCGAAAGAGATGCAGCTTGCGGAAGGTGGAGATGTTGTCGAGGCCTGCATTGGTGCGCGTATCGGCGATCATCACCATGCCTTCGCGCACCAGAATTCCGCAACAATACGTCATGACGCCAGATTCCCCCTGTAGCGCGTTCTTGTATCCGGGCGCGACGCGCTTCTCAACTCTGGCGGCGCACGTCCACCGTTTCCGTCACGCTCTGGGGCGTGGGCGCTATGCGCATGCATGTTGCGTCGAGCGCATCAAGGCCCACGGCCATGCGGACATGGCTTTCGTGCGGACAGATTGCGTTGGCCGGATCAAAGCCGATCCAGCCGACGCGCTCCACAAAGGCTTCGGCCCAAAAGTGAAGCCCGCCGGCCTGCGTCTCCGGGTGAAGGTGGTAGCCGCTGACAAAGCGCGCCGGTGCGCCCACAAGGCGCGCGCAGGCGATGAAGTCATGCACCAGCGCCTTGACCTTGTTCTGGTCCTCTGCCGTTGGAGCTTTTGGCGCTTCAGCCGCTTGTGTCTGCTTCTGCGCGGCAGGCTCTTTTGCAGGTGACTTTGCCGGCGCCTTTGCCTGTGACTGCGCCTGTGATTGCGCCTGTGCAGGCTTCTCAGGCTTCTCAGGTTTATCGGGCTTCTCGTCGTCTGACAGAAGCGAAAGGAGGGCGTGCAGCCGCTCGATCCTGTTCTCGCCTTCGATTTTCGCCGCCAGCGCGCGCAGGCGCACATCCGGCGCTGTAAGGGACGTCTCGCGCAAGAACAGTTCGGGCGGGAAACGCTCGACGGTTGCGCGCACGATGCCGGCGGCGTCGAACGTGTCGACAACGCCTTCGGCAAAAAGGCGCAACGCGCCCGTCTGGCCCGACATGCTCAGCGTATGCATGCTATTGCCAAGGCCATCGTCGGAGGCACGGATGCGGCTGTCGCCATCTATCTCCACGCGCCAGCGCGCAACGTACTGGCTCTCGTGGCTGCGCGGCGTCAGGCGCAGCGTGGCGTTCAAAAATCGCACGGGCGGATCAAAAGTGTGCGCGATTTCGTGTCGGATGTGAATGCGCATGGACCGCCCTCGCGCTCAGTTCAGCAAATATTGCTCAGCGAGCAATGCGCCGAGGCGGTTATTGTCTTCGATGAATTCGGTCACGAACTCATGCAGGCCCGAGCGGAAGAGATCTTCCATCGAAGCCGTCTCAAGGCGCATCAGCATGGCGCGCGCATGCCGTTGCGCGGGCCCCTGCGCGCCATAGGCTCTCGCGATGTCGTCGAGAAAGCGCGAAAGATTATCGTAGCAGGACACGAGCGAGCGCGGCATCTCCTTGCGCAGGATCAGCAGGTCGGCGACGAGCCAGGGTTTGATGCTTTCGCGATAAACCCAGTTGTAGGCGGTCAGCGCAGACACGGCGCGCAGGATGGAGGTCCACTGAAAATAGTCGAGCGAGCCGCCGACAGTTTCATTTTCGGGCAACAGCACATGATACTTCACGTCGAGGATGCGCGCGGTGTTGTCCGAACGCTCCATGTAAAGGCCGAGCCGGTTGAACCAGTAGGCGTCGTTGCGCAGCATGGAGCGATAGGCGAGGCCGTCGAAGTCCTGCGACATCGCCTTCACCGCGTCTAGCGCAGGGTCGATGCGATCGCGGCTCATGCGCTCGAACGGAGCAACGGCGCGCTCGATGTTGCGCATCTCGATCCAGCTTGAGTTGATTGCCTGCCACATGTCGGAGGTGAGCGCCGTGCGCACGGCGCGCGCATTGGTGCGGGCGCGCTCGACGCAATAGCGGATCGAGGATGGATTGTCGGGATCGAATACAAGGAAGCGCAGGACAGTCGCCTCGTCCGCTACTTGATGCTTTTCCTTAAAAGCATCGTAAGCATCGACCGCCAGAAGCGCGCTTTCCCACTCCGCGCCCGTGCCGCCGTAGGCCTTGGGCAGGGCGGCGAGGCGCGAGGTGATGTCGATAATGCGCGCGGTAAATTCGGCGCGCTCCACATAGCGTGCAAGCCAGTAGATGTTGTCGGCTGTGCGCGAAAGCATCAGGCAGTCCCGCGTTTGGTTTGGGTTATGGGGCGCAGGGCGAACTTGTCAGGCATCTTCGATGATCCACGTGTCCTTGGTGCCGCCGCCCTGACTTGAATTGACGACCAGAGAGCCCTTGCGCATGGCGACGCGCGTGAGGCCGCCGGGCACGACGCGGGACCCGTTGGCGCCGGTCAACACGAAGGGTCGCAGGTCAACGTGGCGAGGCGCGACGCCTTCTTCCACAAAGGCCGGGCATGTGGAAAGCGACAGCGTGGGTTGCGCGATATAATTTGCAGGATCGGCAAGCAGTTTTTCACGGAAGCGCTCACGCTCTTCCCTGGTGGCGTGGGGGCCGACAAGCATGCCATAGCCGCCCGAGCCGTTGACTTCCTTGACGACGAGTTCGTGCAGATGTTCGAGCACGTATTTAAGGGAGTCAGGGTCGCGGCAGCGCCACGTGGGCACGTTTTTGAGGATCGCGTCCTGCCCGAGATAGAAGCGCACGATTTTCGGCATGTACGTATACAACGCCTTGTCGTCGGCGACGCCTGTGCCAACGGCGTTGGACAATGTGAGATTGCCCGCGTTGCACGCGTTGAGGATGCCGGGCACGCCCAGAACGGAGTCCGGCCTGAAGATGAGCGGATCGAGGTAATCATCGTCGATGCGGCGATACAGCACGTCGATGCGCTTGGGCCCCTGCGTCGTGCGCATGAAGAGCACGTCATCGCGCACGAAAAGATCACTGCCTTCCACAAGCTCGACGCCGAGACGGTCGGCAAGGAACGAGTGTTCGTAATACGCCGAGTTGAATTGCCCAGGCGTCAGCAGCGCAACGCAGGGCTCGCCAGAGGCTGTGGGCGGCGCGACGGAGCGCAGGCAATTGAGCAGAAGGTCGGTGTAATTTTCCACCGGCGCGATGCGATGGGCCGCGAACAGGTCCGGCAGAAGCCGCATCATGACATCGCGGTTTTCCAGCATGTACGAGACGCCCGAGGGCGTGCGCGCGTTGTCTTCCAGAACGTAGAACTCGTTCTCGTTGGTGCGCACCACGTCGATGCCGGCAATATGCACCCAGATGTCGTGCGGGGCCCGGCGGCCAGCCATTTCAGGCCGGAAGGCCGGATTTTGAAAAACGAGGTCCGGGGGAACAACGCCCGCCCGCAGAATTTCGCGGGGGCCGTAGATGTCGGTGAGGAAGGCGTTGATCGCCTTCACGCGCTGGATGAGGCCCTCCTCAAGGAGCTGCCACTCTTTCTGCGCGATGACGCGGGGAATGATGTCGAACGGAATCAACCGCTCGGCGGCGTCAGCTGAGCCGTAGACCGCGAAGGTGATGCCGATTCGCCGGAAGAGAAGCTCGGCCTGGCTGCGCCGGGCGGCGAGAATGTCTGGCGGCGTGTCGCGAAGCCACTGGTCAATTCGTGCATAAACGGCGCGGATGTCGCCCGTCCCGCCTGTCATTTCGTCCCAGAAACTCTGCTCGACCATCGCCTCACCCAAACGGCTGGGCAAATTGCATTGCTCAGCGTCAACCCAACAGGTGCAAAGCGTATACCACTGCGCGCAAGATCAAAACTGCGCCATAGGTCGGAGAATGCGCAAATTTTAAGCGATCCAGACGCGTGTTAGGCGCTCAGGGGGTGGGCGAGGCGCCCTGACGATTGGCGGCTGCCACTGCGCCGACAGGCGCGGGCGCGCGCGGCGCAGCCATGGCCGGGCCTCGCACCCGCTTCCGCGGCCTCATTGTGCGCCGCAGCCAGATCACAAAGCCCGTGCCGAGCAGGCCGAGGAAGGCGAACGACAGAATCACATTCATGACGCCGCCCCAGACGCCCCAGAATGTCCCCTCATGGAAGGTGCGCGGCAAGTTGGTTCCGGCAGGCTTCAGGCCTTCCCGGGTGACGG
The DNA here is from genome assembly GCA_031428455.1 of Hyphomicrobiales bacterium. Classification (GTDB taxonomy): domain Bacteria; phylum Pseudomonadota; class Alphaproteobacteria; order Rhizobiales; family Beijerinckiaceae; genus Terripilifer. Next base: position 6,854 of record JANPPJ010000169.1, read on the forward strand.
TATACGTCGTCTGGCTCGAGCCGTCGCTGATGCGCACGAGCTGGCGCGGGCCGCGCTGGCGCAGCCACTCGATGGTCGAAAGATCATGACTGGCCGCCACGACGCGCAGAGCCTCGCGCAGGGGCAGGGGAGGCGAGCGCTCTGAATTGGGGCTGGAGAACGAGATGCCGGCCGCCATGAAGAGCGACGTGATCGGCGACAACAGAAGCAAGGGCAACAGGAACCACGCCATCGCCTTGTGCCAGCCGGACAGCGTATTGGCTAGACGCGGCAGGCCCAGCAGCGTGCCCAGAATCATGACGATCGTCATTGCGATGGTGGACGCAATCACCAGCCAGCCCAGATCGTAGATCAGCCGTTGGTGAATGCCGCGCGAGGCGCCCATGATCTCGGAAAGCCAGTGGTCTTCCTCGGCGACAGCGCCGGTCTTGATGTCGAGATCAACGTCGTTGCCAATGGACACGACGTTTTGAAACCAGTCGATGCGCAGTGAGCGCGCCTGGTTCTGGCGATCGTGCTGATCCATCCAGGCCTCAAGCTTTTCCAGGGTGATGGCGCCGCGTTGCACATTGGCGCTTTGCAGCAGCGGCTGGAAGGAGAGAAATAGTCCCGTCACAAGAACAACAAGCAGGGGAAGGGCGAACGCCAGGGCAATCCAGCGGTGAAGTCGCAGAGACCAGGCTTTCATAAGGGAGTTCCATTCCGCGCAAGAAGTTTGCCGCGCGCCCACGCGACCCCCTCATGTTTGCCCGCGAAGGGGCGGGCCGGGCAAGTTACGCTTTTGTAATCCTCGCCCATCTCAGGCCTACTGATAACGAACAGGCGTCGCTTTCTTGCGAATGCGTGCTAGGTAGCGCCGCGAGGAAGACGTGGTTTGCCGCACCGGCGCCGCGTCGCAGGCCGCCAGGTCGCTCGGCAGAAGCGCCTGCGTGGCCCGTCCCAAGGTCCGTTGAACGTGACTGAACTCGGATCGGCTGATCCGAGACCGTTGGCGCCTGGAATGAAACGCGCTTTCTTGCTTTCCGTCGTCCTGCTGCTCCTGGCCGGGTTAACCGCAGGTCTCGCGTGGTTTCATTTCGTTCATCGAAGTGGACGTTGACGCCTACCCGGGCGAGACTTTCACCGGCAAGATCGGCTTCGATTCGAGGTTGCAAAGACGCTGGGCGAGGCGGCGATCATCGTCATCGTGGTGATCTTTCTGTTCCTCGGAAATGATGTACACGTTCCTGGCGCGTGACCATTCGCGCGAGCGCGAGAGGGCGGCCTTGGCGAAGGCGCCTGCGGCGGCACAGCTTGCGGAATAACAGGCCCCCTCCCGACCCTCGCTGCGCGAGGGCCACCCTCCCCCGCGATGCGGGAGAGGGAGAGGCCAGCGATTTTAGTTGAAGCACAATCATGGTGCGCAAACCCCTCTCCCGCTTGCGGGGGAGGGTGGCTGGCGGAGCCAGCCGGGAGGGGGGCTCAGCCGCCTGCGCATTTGCCATCCCGGCTCCGATGGGGCACACCCGCGCGAGACTACGCTAGAGGACACTATGGCCGTTCCCGATCCTGTCAGCCGGCGCAGAACCTTCGCCATCATCTCGCACCCGGACGCGGGCAAGACGACGCTGACTGAAAAGCTGCTGCTGTTTGGCGGCGCCATTCAGCTTGCGGGTGAAGTGCGCGCCAAGGCGAACCGGCGCCAGACGCGATCGGACTGGATGGGCATCGAGCGCGAGCGCGGCATTTCCGTGGTCACGTCGGTGATGACGTTCGAATACGGCGACTGCGTATTTAATCTGCTCGACACGCCGGGCCACGAGGACTTTTCCGAAGACACCTATCGCACGCTGACGGCGGTGGACTCGGCTGTCATGGTGATAGACGCGGCAAAGGGCATCGAGGCGCGCACGCGCAAGCTGTTTGAAGTCTGCCGCATGCGCGACATTCCCATCGTCACGTTCATCAACAAGCTGGATCGCGAGACGCGCGATCCCTTTGAGCTGATCGACGAAATCGAGAGCACGCTGGCGCTTGATGTTGCGCCCATGACATGGCCCATCGGGCGCGGGCGCTCGTTCGCGGGCACCTATGACATCGTGAAGAGCGCGATCCGCAAGGTTGATTCCGACGAGGGCCTCATCAAGGTCAACGGGCCGACCGACCCCAGGGTCATCGAGATGCTGCCCGAGCATGAGCGGGCTGCGTTCGCCGAGGAGCTGGAGCTGGCGGCGGGCGCCTTGAAGCCGTTCAACCACAACGCCTTTCTTGAAGGCCATCTCACGCCGCTCTACTGGGGCTCGGCGCTGCGCACGTTTGGCGTGCAGGATCTCATCGACGCCCTCGCCGCCTTTGCGCCGCCGCCGCGCGCGCAGGAAAGCTCCACCCGCATGGTAGAGGCGCGCGAGCCCAAGATGACCGGCTTCGTGTTCAAAATTCAAGCTAACATGGATCCCAATCATCGTGACCGCATCGCGTTCATGCGCGTGTGCTCGGGCAAGCTGTCGCGCGGCATGAAAGCGAAGCTGGTGCGCACCGGCAAGATGATGGCGGTGACTGCGCCGCAGTTCTTTTTTGCACAGGAGCGCTCCATCGCGGACGAAGCTTATGCGGGCGATGTGGTGGGCCTGCCCAACCACGGCACGCTGCGCATCGGCGACACTCTCACCGAGGGCGAGGACATCGTGTTTCGCGGCGTGCCGAGTTTCGCGCCGGAGATTTTGCGCCGCGTAAAGCTCAACGACGCCATGAAGGCCAAGAAACTCCGCGACGCCATGCAGCAGATGGCCGAAGAGGGCGTCGTGCAGACGTTTTTTCCCAACGACGGCTCGGGCGCCATCGTCGGCGTGGTCGGCGCGTTGCAGCTTGATGTACTGAAAGAGCGCCTGCAGAACGAATACGGCCTGCCGGTCGCCTTCGAGCAAAGCCGGTTCGAGATCGCGCGCTGGATTTCAGCGGACGACAAGCTGGAGCTGGAAAAGTTCGTGCGCGCCTATCCGTCCTCCATCGCGCTCGATCTCGACAAGGCGCCGGTGTTCCTCGCCCAGTCGGCATGGGCGCTGAAATATGAGCAGGACAAGTTTCCGGCAGTCACATTCTCGGACGTGAAGGATTATCAGAAGAAGGCGGCGTGAGGGGGCGAACTCAGCCTCGGGTTTCCGTGTCCCGCACGCCACGCCCGTCGGGCAGATGGGGATGGGGCGCGGCGGGGTCTTGACCGGGGGTGAGCGCCCGCGCATCGTCCTGGAAAGCTCCCGGAGTCGGTTCGAGATGTCCAGCAAGACGAAGTCCGCCATCGTGATGATCTGCGCAGCGCTCGGCGTTGCAGCGGGGTCCGTGCCCGCCGATGCGCGGCCGATTACGCCCGCCGAGCGGCGCCAGCAGCCCTACACGGGCGATCTGCCAGCCTGCCACGACGCGGCCCTGTTGCAGCGCATCGCCAGCCGTTTCGTCAGCGCGGAGAAGGAGTACTGGAGCTCCGGGCTGGAAATCGTCAGCTATGCGCAGGTGCGCGAAACTGGCTACCGGTCCACGGGACTGGATTACATTCCGCGCCGTTATTGCCGCGCAACCGCCGTCATGAACGATGGCAAGGCGCGTCAGGTGGTTTACGCCATCGCCGAGAACCAGAGCATCATCGGCTGGGGCCCCGGCGTGGAGTGGTGCATCGTCGGGCTTGATCGCAATTACGCCTGGGGCCGCTCCTGCATGGCCGCCCAGCCGTGAAGCGCATCTTTGCCTTACTCGCCGCGCTTGCGGCCTGCACGATGATCAGCGGCGCCGCCAACGCGCAGTCGCAGTCCGGCAAATTCGATTTTTATGTGCTGGCCCTTTCGTGGTCGCCGAGCTTCTGTGCGCTTGAAGGGCGTGAAAAGGGGCGCGAGCAATGCGACGGCCCGGCCAAGGGCTTTGTGCTGCATGGCCTCTGGCCGCAGTATGACCGCGGCTTCCCATCCAGTTGCGATCACTCGTTTCGCAACGCGCCCAACAGTGTGATCCAGCAGATACGCGGGCTTTATCCGGAAGACGGGCTGGCGCGGCACCAGTGGCGCAAGCACGGCACGTGCGCCGGGCAGACCCCTGCGGGATATTTCGCCGAGGTGAAGCGCGCCGTCGAGAAGGTTAAAATCCCGGAGTCGTTCAACGAGGCGAGCGAGGGCGGCCGCGTGAACCCGCGTGACATCGAGCGCAAGTTCATCGAGGCGAACCAGGGCCTGCGCCCGGGGATGCTGGCCACAACGTGTGTGCGCGGCATGCTGCAGGAAGTGCGCGTATGCCTGAGCAAGGATCTGCGCGGGTTCGTCGCCTGCCCGGATGTGGCGCGCTCCAGTTGCCGCGCGCAGGACGTCAACGCTCCCACGCGTTGATACTGCGTGTTTGAATCGGCGAAGCCGCGCCCCCTCATCCGACCCGCCTTTGGCGGGCCACCGTCTCCCGCAGGGGGAGAAGGAAACCCCAAGATGGCCGATTGAATTTGAACTTGTGTGAGTGAATCCTTCTCCCCTTGCGGGAGAAGCAACTATCAGTGCTGCGTGCTCCATGGGGTGCCTCGAGTGAGGACCGTGTTGGCGTAAACGATGAGTTTTCGGGCGCAGGCGACGACTGCGACGTTGTGGTGTTTTCCTGCGGCGCGC
>JANPPJ010000170.1:0-12542 GCA_031428455.1 Hyphomicrobiales bacterium
CGCGCTTGCGCCGCAGATCACCTGGGGCGTCGATCAGGGCCAGACGATAAGTCTTGATGAGTTGACGCCCTTCCCGGACGGTAGTGCAGAGGCGCGCATGAAGACCGAACGCGCACTCGCATACATGGGCCTTTCGCCCGGCCAGCCTCTTGCGGGACTGAAAATTAACCGCGTGTTCATTGGCTCCTGCACGAATGCGCGGTTGTCGGATCTGCGCTCTGCAGCCGCGATACTCAAGGGACGGCGCGTTGCAGCCAACGTCATCGCCATGGTCTCGCCGGGCTCCACCAGCGTGAAGCGCGCGGCTGAATCCGAAGGCCTTGACCGCGTGTTCACGGACGCCGGTTTCCAGTGGGTTGAAAGCGCATGCTCCATGTGCGCAGGGGGCAACGGTGATCGCGGTCTGCCGCACGAGCGGATTGTCTCCACCACCAACCGCAATTTCGAAGGGCGCCAGGGCAAGGAAGTGCGCACGCACCTCGCGAGTCCGGAGGTGGCCGCCGCGTCTGCGCTTGCGGGCGCGATCGCGGACCCGCGCCACATCGGCGAGGCGTAAGCATGCAGCCGTTCACCCAAGCGACGGGCGTCGCCGTCCCCTTCCTCGAAGACGACGTCAATACCGATCAGATCGCACCCGTGCAGGCCAAGCGCGCGCTCAAGCCCGACTATCGCGAGCTGTTCTTCTACCGCGCGCGCCGAGGCAGCGACGACACGCTCAATCCAGCGCATATTCTCAATCGCCCACAATATGCGAGCCCTGCAATCTTCATCACAGGGCGAAACTTTGGCTGCGGATCGTCTCGCGAAGCGGCGGTCTGGACAATGCAGGCTGCGGGCGTCCGGTGTATCGTCGCACGCTCCATTGCAGACCTGTATCGCGAGAATTGCCTGCAGAATGGGCTTCTCCCCATCGAGTTGCCAGATGCGCAGATGGATGAACTGGCGCAGCGCGCCGTCGCTGCAGATGGCGCCGAGCCGTTCACCGTGAACCTGCGCGCCTGCGCCATCACAGGCCCCGATGGCTACCGCGCAGCGTTCGAAATATCGGAACCCGATCGCATTCGCCTGCTCGAAGGACTCGATGATATCGGAATGTCGCTCCAACATCTCGACGCCATAACAGAGTGGGAGCGCAACGCGCGGGCGCAGCAATCATGGCTGCAAAAAGCTGTCCGTGCGCCCGGGACGGAGCCGCGCACATGACTGCCCGCCAACGCTTCCGCTCGCTCCTGAGCGCGCCCGGCCTCATGTTGATGCCAGGCGCCTACGACGCTCTTTCCGCTCGTATCATTGAGGAACAAGGCTTCGACGCGCTGATCGCAGGCGGATATGCGGCAGCCGGCAGCCTCCTCGGGCAGGCCGACACGGGCCAGTCCAACATGCGCGATTTCGCCGATCATTATGCGCGGATCTGCGACGCCGTAGAAATCCCTGTTTATGTGGATGGAGACACAGGCTTTGGCGGACCGCACAGCATACGCCAGATGGTGCGTGCGTTTGAGAAAGCCGGCGCCGCAGCGCTTTTCTTCACCGATCAGGTGTTTCCAGGCCGCTGCGGTTATCTGCCGGGCAAGCAGGTTATTCCCCTCGATCAGATGCTGGCAAAGCTGAAGGCGGCGCTGGATGCGCGCACTGACGAATCCATGATGATCTGCGCGCGGACGGACGTCTTCGCGCTAGAAGGCGCGGAAGAAGCGCTTCGGCGATGTAACCTGTTCATGGCGGCAGGCGCCGACATGGCGAAACCACAGGGCGTGGACACACCCGAGGACATTGCGCGCGTGGTCCGCGATGTTCGAGGTCCCTTCATTGCAACGCTCTCACAGGCTGCCGGGCCGCGACACATCGGCATTACCGACCTTGAGAAGCTGGGGGTTGCCGGCGCAACGCTGCCTTCGCTGGCGCTTTTTGCAGCGGCGCAGGCGGTCAGAAGCGTGATGCGCGATCTGAAGGAGACGCGTTCACTGGAAAGTGTGCAGGAACGCCTCACGCCGCTCGACGCATATTACAAGATTGTGCAACTCGATGAACAAACAGAGCGCGAACGCGCCTACGACGCGCAGGCGGCCAGCCTGCTGACCGGTCAATGAGCGCCGGTCCCCACAAAAGATAGGGAGAGATGCTGATGATCAAGGGTGTGATTGCAAGCCGCCGCTTCATCGCGCTGCTGGCGCCTCTTTTGCTATTAGCTCCTGTAGCGCAGGCACAAACCGAAGCCGATTTCTTCAAGGGCAAGACAATCCGCATGGTCGTAGGCTTTGGCGCCGGCAACGAGTACGACGTTGGCGCACGGCTGCTTGCGCGGCATATGACGCAGCACATAGTCGGCAATCCAACGATCATCGTCCAGAACATGCCGGCCGGGGCGAGCATCGCAGCTGCTAATTTCATTCATGCTCAAGCGCCCCGCGATGGCACTGCGATTGGTTCTTTGACGCGCAACATCGTCACGCAACATCTGCTTGGAAATGCGAACCTCCTGGCCGACCCTCGCGAATTCATCTGGCTAGGCGCCACCTCATTTCCGGGACGTCTGTGCGTTGTCGGCGTAAAGGCGCCTGTGAAGGCGATGACCGACATCTTCTCCACCGAGGTCGTCATGGGCAGCGTAAGCCCTGGCAATTCGACAAATATATTACCGACGGTTTTCAACAATCTGCTCGGCGCGAAATTCAAGATCATCGAAGGCTATCGCGGCACACCCGACATTCTGCTGGCGATAGAACGTGACGAAGTTCAGGGCGTTTGCGCGTCGAACGGCCAGTTCAGAAGCGTCTCAAAGCAAATTGAGGACGGCAAACTTCGCGTGTTGTTCCGTGCCGAAGAAGCCGCCATGCCGGACTTCCCGAACGCGCCCTCGATCTATGACGCTGCGAAGACCGAAGACCAAAAAGAGTTCATGCGCTTTCTGTTCGCGACGACAGAATACGGACGGCCTTATGTGCTTCCTCCCGGCGTTCCGCCGCAGCGGGTCGCCACGCTTCGAAAAGCAATGGCCACTGCCATCGCTGATCCTGAGCTGAAAGCGGAAGCCCAGAAAAGCCAGACGGATATGACGTGGCGCTCGCCCGAAGATTTGGAGCGGCTTACAGCGACCCTCTATCGCACGCCCGCACCTTTGATCGAGACGATCAAACAGGCCTTCCCGAACATGAACTGATTGGCGCGCTTTTGCGGGAGGGCGATCGTTGAAAGATCTGACTCTAATATCAACGGCAACCTCACCGTTCGGCCGCAAGGTGAAGATCGCCGCGCTCGCGCACGGTCTTCATCATCGACTGACAATTCAGACTGGCGATCCGTGGACCGATGGAAACATCCTGCGCAGCACAAATCCGCTTGGCAAAATGCCGACACTTGTAACTTCAGACGGTCGCGCAATCTATGATTCAGGCGTCATCCTGGAATACTTCGATACCCTGCTGGAAGCGCGCAAACTGTTCCCGGCGGAGCGTTTCGAAGCACGCATATTCCACGCCCTGGGAAGTGGCCTCATCGAAGCCGGCCTGCTCATCACATACGAACGCAACCGCCGCCCGAAAGAGTACGCCTATGAGCCCTGGATCGCGCACCAGACCGGCAAGCTGGAACGAGGACTCACAAGCTTGTGCGAGCAGGCGCCCGACCCTCGCGTCGCAGACGCGGGAGCCATAACGGTCGCAAGCGCCCTGGGCTATCTCGACTGGCGCAAGCAAATCGACTGGCGGGCCCGCTACCCCGCATTGGTCGATTGGCTGGAGGCTTTCCGCGAAGCCACGCCCGCTTTTGATGCAACGTGCGCCGAGCACCGACCATCAGGTTAGCAGGATACGGCGCGCCCAGTTCGCGATCTCGCGAGCAATGAACTCTGGCTGTTCAGCAATGGCTGCGTGACTGGATTGCGGAATTTTGACAATAGTCAGGCGGTCGCCAAGCGCGGCCTTGTACTCGACCGCATCTTCAGCATGGGCGAGCGGATCATGACTGGGTTGCATGTAGAGCACATTGGCGCACCCGGACGCATAATCTATCGTGCGCGCCGTCTTGTCGCCCGCGATGCGCTGCGCCGCAAGCACTTCCGGATACCAGTTTTCGAGCCAGGGCTCCGCATCGTTGCCTGGCGCGAAGAATGCGTATCGAAGCGCATCGAGACGCACCTGTGGCGACAACGAGGTGTTGGCGCTGTTGCGGATTGCTTCGCGCACCTTGGGGGGGCTGGGCGCGTGCCCCACGTTTGCGGCCACGAGCACGACTCCCGTCACAATGTCGGGCCGGCTCGTCGCCAGCAGGCGGGAAACACGGTTGCCGAACGCATGACCAACCATGATAGACGGCCCCGCGCCTTCCGCCTCGATCACGGCGGCGACATCGTTCGAGCAATCATGAAGGTCCGCATAAAGCGGCGTCGAACTTGTCCCCCCAATTCCGCGGGGTTGCGGTCGCAAGACACGAAACCCCGAGTCGGCAAGGACTTTAGCCATGGGATCAAAGTCGTTTGCTCCTCGCCCAAGCGAAGGCAGCAAGGTCATCAAAGGCCCCTTGCCTTGCGTCAGGACTTCGATCTGCACATCGCCCCGGTGGACCATCTTGCGTTCGACTTCACCACTCATGTCGCTACCCTCGCGCAAACCAGTCGGATCACAGTATCCAAAGAAAGTAAGCGGATCATCCTCCCAAAGAATGCTTTTCCCCACGCTCATCAGGGGCTATCCGCCTTATTTCCCCTTACCATGCGCAGCCGTTGATGGTTACACTGTTGGCCAAGAAGCTTCGGACCCCGTCGGGAGATCAGATGACACAGCATAAATCAACGCTCCGCGTTATATGCGCAGGCGGCTTCCGCGTGGCGATGGAAGCGATAGCTGAAGACGTCAAAACAGAATGCGGCATCGCACTGGAACTGACCTTTGGAACGCCAGCAAAAACGAGGGAGTTGGTCACACAGGGCGAGGGCTTCGATGCTGTCGTGGTCACCAAGGGTAGCCTTGATGAGCAGGCAGCAGCCCAATTGGCGCCGGAAACCATGTTCACTGTAGCCAAGAGCCCTGTGGGCGTTGGTTTGAGAGAGGGCATCGCCGTCCCGCCCATCGAAACGGTGGAGCAGTTTGCGAGCCTGATCCGATCCCTTCGCTCAGTGGGGCTGTCAGACCCCGCCGCCGGCACCAATCTTGGCAACGATATATTGAATGCAGCCGATAAGGTCGGCATCGGCGCTGACCTGCGGTCACGCGTCAAATTCATTTATGGACCGGGATCTGTCGTCTCATCGCAAGTTGCGAACGGCGATCCAGACGCCGTCATTACACTGGTAAGCGAGATCACCACCGTCAAGGGCGTGCAATTTGCGGGCCCCATTCCACAGGCGATGGGGCTGGGCACGCCGTTCGTTGCAGCCATCCCGAAAAGCTCGGCAGATCGTCCGGCTGCAGAAGCGCTGCTGCGGCACCTGCGCTCAGCGAGCGCTGGGATGCGAATGGAGCAGACCGGTCTCATCCTTGGCGAATCGTAGACCGCACTCGTTAAAGGCTGGCGCGCAGGAACTTTTGATGACAAAGCCTTCGAAAACAGTCGGACTTCGCGAGCTGAACAAGCTGGACAAGCTGCAGCGCATCAAGAGCGCTGCGCTTGAATTGTTCCTCACTAACGGATTCGATGAAACGACTACGCGTGACATTGCGGCACGCGCGAACGTTGCCATGGGAACAGTGTTTATTTACGCGGAGTCCAAACGGGATCTCTTGTTCCTCATCGTCAATGAAGACCTCGAACAGTGCGTCGCCAACGCATCCGCCTCCGTCGATCCGGATGGGCCCCTGCTCGCAAACCTGCTGAAGGTGCTCCGAATCCATTACGAATATTTCGCGCGCAGCCCGGTGGTCTCGCGCGCCGCGTTGCGCGAAATGTATTTCTATCAATCTGGCAAGCAGTCGCAGCGATTTCTCGCAAACAGGGACCAGCTTCGATTTCTGCTGACCCGTCTGATTGCCAAGGCTATTAACACAAAACAAATTAAATCGGCAGAAGCGCCTGAAGTTATCGCCCAGACAATTTTCGCCGTTTATCAGGTTGACCTGCGCATCTGGCTGGCAAACGACAAGCCGAAAATCAGACCCGGAATGGACGCGCTGCGCCGAAAACTCGAGATCGTGATGCGCGGACTCTCTCCGAAAACGTCGGCCCTTGGATCTGCCTAGACAAACCCTCAGCTCGAGCGAACCAGCGCTCGTCAACAGCAAATAAACGACCCGCTCATATTGACATTCAGGTTATTCTGTCGAAAAATGAGCGTGTTCATTTTTATGGGCTGGCCACATAAGCGCCTATCAGCCCGCAGGTGGGGAGCTTAAGGGAATGGCTGCATCCGAGGGCGAACTCGGACGACCGCGCACGCTTGGCGAAGCCAAGGACTGGTTGCGCGAACGGCTCGTAAAGCGCATTCATCCCATGGGCCTCACTGACCCTCAGGCAACCCATGACGTCATCGAGGCGCTGCAGGGGCTTGACGGTGAGAGTTGGGGCCAAGCCTGGATGTCCGCGGGCAAGCGCTTCCTCGAAGCAGGCGAGGCGTTGTCTCTCAAAGGCGACGAGAAAGCTGCCCGCGACGGCTACTATCAGGCTTATGCCTTTTTCTTCCTCGGACGATTTCCGTGTCCGAACCATCCGGCCAAGGAAGAAAGCTATCGGCTGGAATTGATGGCGTACCAACGCTACGGCGCCCTGCTTGACACGCCCGTGCAGCCGATCAAGATCCCCTTTGCAGCAGCGGGATACGACTCCAGCGAGATCCGGTTCTACCTCAGGACGCCCGCTGAGATCGCAAAGCCGCCTGTAGTTATCATGTGGGGCGGCGTGGACGCTTGGAAGGAGGAAATGACGGAGCTATCCGACTCCTTCATCGCCCGGGGCGTCGCTACGATTGCGCTCGATAACGTCGGAACCGGCGAGTCGCCTATCAAGGCGAAGCGAGACGGGGAAGTGCAGTTCTATCCGGTCATCGACTGGGTGAAGCAACATCCGCTGCTTGATGGAACCCGGATCGCCTTGCTCGGCAGATCATTTGGCGGACACTGGGCGACAAAACTCGCGCACCTGCGCAAGGATGATTTTCGTTGCGCAGTGAATTGGGGTGGCGGCGTGCATTTCATGTTCCAGCCAGAATGGATCGAGAAGTCGCGCCATCCGGACAGCTATCTGATGGAACTCGTGGAGACTCGAAGCAGGATGCTGGGCGCCACCAATGATCGGGAATACATAGACGGATTCCCGGTCCTCTCACTGCTTGATCAAGGGCTGCTATCAAAGCCCTGCGCCCCGTTGCTCCTCGTCAACGGCAAGGAAGACACGCAGTGTCCGAACGCTGACATTGATCTTTTGCTTGAACACGGAAGCCCCAAATCCGTTCGGCTTTTTCCGGGCGGTCACATGGGCTTTGGTCCACACACCGTGCCGACAATCGTCGACTGGGTGTCCGACAAACTTCGCTGAGGGAAGGCTGTGCCCGTGAGCAACTGGCGTCTATCAATGCCCACAACAGAGGCGTATCTGTTGAACAAGGTTCTGTTTCAGCTGCATCACAATGCAGACGATCTTGCTGCCTATTCAAGCGACAAGGACGACTATCTATCGCGTTTTCGATTGTCGCCGAAACTCGCGCGCATGATTTCGCAGGACGACGTCGCGGGACTTTATGAGGCAGGCGTCAATCCATACCTGTTGCGCGCTCATTGTATCGGCGTTCGCATTCCCGAGGACGTCTCACTGGCGGCGCTGCGCGGCCTCATGAAAGATGGAGACGACAAATGGCTGAAGTAACGGCCATCTTCACGGCAAGCCATACGCCAGTGATGCTGAACTTTCCGCATCTCATATCCGATGAACTGCGCACAGAAATTTTCGGCGCCTACCGTGACATGGGGAAGCGGTTCATCGATGGGGACCCAGAGGTGCTGATCGTACTATCAAACGACCATCTTCATAACTTCTTTCTCAATAATTTTCCGGCGATCTGTATCGGGGCCGCTGATCACTACGAAAGCCCCATCGAGCATTGGCTCAAGGCAGAAAAGCGAACATTCAAGGGCGATCAGGATTTTGGAGCATACCTGCTGCAAGAGGCGCTGGCGGCAGATTTCGATCCATCTTTTTCGATGGAGATGGTGCTCGACCATGGCTCACTGACGCCGCTGGAACTGGCGAACGTTGATCCAGCCTTGCCAATCGTTCCGATCCTGTTCAATTGCGTGCAACCGCCGATGCCGTCGATGCGCCGATGCCACCAGTTCGGCAAGTTTCTCGGCGACGCTATCCGCCGGTATGAAGGCGTCAAGCGAGTTGCCGTCCTTGCAACAGGCGGCATCAGCCACGACATCGCCACGCCGCGCATGGGCATGGTGAATCGTGAGTTTGACGAAACATTTTTGCGCCTGCTTGAAGCTGGCAATCTGCAGGAGCTTGTGCGTTACGCCACCGATTTCGTTCACACGGCCGGCAACGGCGCCGAAGAAATCCGAATGTGGATTGCGGCGATGGGCATCGCGAACGGGTTGCCCTTCAAGAAGACCTATTATCGCGCGGTCAACGACTGGTACACAGGGATAGGCCTTGGGAGCTTTGAAGGCTCGGCCTCTGGGATTACGATCGCCAATGGCTGAGATGCTCTCTGTACTTGTCATCGGCGGCGGCATTGCGGGGATGTCGGCCGCCATCGCGCTGCGCGAGGCAGACGTGGATGTCGAACTCGTCGAACGCGATCCGCATTGGCGCGTTTATGGCGCTGGCATCACCATCACCGGTCCGACCCTGCGCGCCATGCACCATCTGGGCGTCTACGACGAGGTCGCGACAGAAGGATATGTCGGCGACGGCATCGACGTCTGTTCGGTCGACGGTCGAAATCTTTTTCAGATCGACACTCGCAGCGCGGCGTTCGGTGGAGCGCCAAGCGCAGGAGGCATCCTGCGCCCAACACTGCACAAGATCTTATCCAATCGGCTGCTGCGATTGAACCCGACCATTCGCCTCGGGATTTGGCCGGTGACGTTTTCGTGGAAGGATGGCAAGGCCGTCGTCACCTTCAGCGACGGCTCGTCTCAGGCTTACGATCTTGTGGTTGGCGCGGACGGAATCAATTCTGATACTAGGCAAACGCTTTTCAGGAAGGCGCCAATGCCTGAGTATGCTGGACAGATGTGTTGGCGGTTTATGACTGCTCGTCACCACCTTGTGCAACGACGAATTTTTTTCCTCGGCGGACGCGCCAAGGTTGGCGTTAATCCTGTCTCGCACGATCAGATGTACATGTTCTACCTCGAAGCCTCTAGCGAACCCTTGCGCCGGGACGAGCGAACGCAACACGAAATGTTGCGGTCGCTTTTGCAAGGATACGGCGGAGTTTTGATGGATATCCGCGAGTCCATAGACAGTTCATCCAACATAGTTTGCAGACCGCTTGAAACCGTGCTCGCGGGAGACTCATGGGTCTACAAGAACGTTGTTCTGATCGGTGATGCTGCCCACGCGACGACGCCGCAGCTTGCGTCCGGCGCCGGCATGGGCATTGAGGACGGGCTGGTTCTCGGGGAAGAAATTGGCCGCAAGGATGGGGTGCAACGTGGCCTTGCCCGCTTCATGGAGCGACGATATTCACGCTGCAAGCTCGTGGTCGATGCGTCGCTGGAGATCAGCCGTCTGGAGCGGGCGCGTTCGGACCCGCAAGCGCAGGCAGGCGTACTTGAAAAGGCACTCGAAGCGCTCAATCAGGAATTCTGAACACACTACCGCAATTCCCTGCCAACAAATGTTTGCACAAGAGCCGGGATGGAAAAAATAGCTGACGAACAGTCAATTCTAGTCAAGGAGAGGGAGACCACGTCATGATTAAAACAAGTATTTTTGGGACAGCGCTTGGCATCATCGCAACCGTAGTTGCAGCGGGGGCTCAGGAGTTTCCGTCACGCACGGTCAACCTGGTTGTTTCCAGCGGCCCTGGAACCGTGCCTGATGTGCTATCCCGCGCTATCGCCGAACAGCTATCAAAACGTTGGGGCCAGTCAGTCGTCGTTGAAAACAAGCCTGGTGCGGCATACGCCATCGCCGCCACAGAAGTGATGCGGGCGGCGCCGGACGGACATACCCTGATCGCGAGCGAACTCGCGATGTTCACCTACCAGCATCATCTCTACAAGAAGACGAAGCGCCCGTTTGATGGCGAGAAGGACTTTGAACCTGTGGCTGGCCTTGCGCAGGTGCCCGTCACATTCATCGCTCATCCCTCGGTGGATGCGCGCAACGTTGGCGACCTTCTGGCGCTCGCGCGAAAGACCCCGGGCGGCCTGAACTATGGAACCGCCGGCCCTGGGACGACGCCTCACATGTCCATGCTCATGTTCGAGCATTTGGCAGGCGTGAAAATGACGGCGGTCCACTATCGCAGCATTGCCTTGGCGCTCAACGACGTTACCGCTGGGCACGTGCAGTTGGTCGTCATGAGCCCATCTATATCACTGGAGAACTATCGCGCTGGCAAACTCAAGTTTCTCGGCGTGGGCAGCACCCAGCGCATGCCGCAGCTTCCCGACGTGCCGGCGGTCTCCGAAGCCGTGATAGGATATGAAGCGAACGTGGCGTTCGGCGTTGCAGCCCCCGCAAAAACGCCCGCAGCGATCGTGAACCGCATCAATGGGGATATT
The DNA here is from genome assembly GCA_031428455.1 of Hyphomicrobiales bacterium. Classification (GTDB taxonomy): domain Bacteria; phylum Pseudomonadota; class Alphaproteobacteria; order Rhizobiales; family Beijerinckiaceae; genus Terripilifer. The sequence continues at coordinate 10,668 of JANPPJ010000170.1, forward strand.
CAGGTGATCTTGAAGGATCCTGAGTTTCGCAAGCGTTTCATCGAACCGCAATTGCTTCAGCCTATTTACGGAAGCCCCGCCGACTTCAAGAAACTGCTCGGCGAAGAGGGGAAGCGTTGGGAAACAGTCATTCGCGAGACAGGAATCAGCATCGACTAGGGCAGCGAAACAATTTGAACGCCAAACACAGTTTATCGCCCGGGGATATCCCCCCGGGCGTTTTCTGGCTGCCCCTTGCAAAGTGTTCCCCATTCGCGGAGAAGCTCGCATTGCAGTGAACACAGACACGAAGAAGATCGTCGCTTCACCCTGGTCATGATGGGTTTGGCGGTTTTCGCCGGCGTGATTGCCCTAGTGCGTGTCCTTGGCCCCCCGATGCGCAGGGACTGATGCTCGCAGAAGAATTAGTGCGCATGCAGCAAGACTGCGTTGCACCAGTTCCCGAATGGGCCCGCAACGGCGCATATGCCCTGATGCAAGCGGCGATGGAAATTGCCGAATCGATCTTACGGCTAGGCGCCTGTGACGCAGAGCGTCGGCGCTCTCCAACGTTGAGTGCAACCCGGGCTTCGCAGAACAGCTTATCTGTAGCGTGCCAATTCTACTAGATGAGACTGAAACTTGGGGGCTCTCTAAATTGTCACGCCCAAGACTGATTTTCTCCTGTGAATAGAAGCTTGAGTGGCTTTGAAGGCAATACTTACTTGCTTTTTGAAGACTTGGCTCAGCCATCAAAATCATGCGTGTGGCCGAGATTTCGCAGCGTCAGACATAACTACAAGCACAAGCGTACCAGCTATCTCGCCGTGGCAAAAAGATGACTATCGCCAACTAACCGTCTGGTGCGGGTGCGAAATACGTTGCATGATGTCCTAGATGCTTCGTAGATTTACTTCATCGATTCCCATGCGACGTCCGTCGATTTCTTGTGAGAATGTAAAGGTGCTGATTTGTTGAAATGGATAACAATAGCTGTTGCGGCAACAGCATTGAACGGGTGCTCCCCCGCTAGCCGTCCTGTCGAACGCGTGGTGGTGCAGACGCCTGTGACTGCGCCCAGCACAGACTATGTTTGGGCTCGGAACGACGGGCGGCGTATGGCTACCGATCCTGCCCTAAGGCGGCAGGGAGAATCCGACCAAGCTGAATGCCGCGCTCGCGCAACAACGACCGACCTCGTTCTACCTCTGTTCGTTTCCTGCATGGAAGCCCGCGGATATCATCGTCGGAACGCCTGATCAGGGTTCATGTTTGCGCGATGCGCGACGGCGCGCATTGTCAAGTTTGGCATCTGTCCGGGCAGAGACTCATGAATATGCAGGCTCGCGCCTGCATATTCATGTACCCGATGGCCACGTTTAGCGGAGGTCCGTTCAAAATGCGTTGCCCGGATCGTCCTCAGCCTGCGCCTCACCCGTATAGAGCTTTTCGTTCATTCGCGATCGCATGCCCTGAGAGGCCAGCGTCGCTTCAAATTCCTTGCGCAGATACTTGTCTTCTTCATCATAAGGTATAGCGCCGCCGCCCTTTTTAATGTCGATGGCTCCGCGGTCAGTGATGGCCTCACCCGGTCGGCCTGGCTTGCGTGATGTCGAGTTATTCGGCCCGAACCACGCGGTGAGGCGCAAGGCATCCTTGCTCGATCCGAAGTGCTGGTGGAACCAGTCGCCCGCCATCGGCGCCGCTGACACCATGCCGCCAAACTCATAGTCCTGACGGCGCACCTTGTCGCCGATGCCAACCGACCACGGCTGCATGCCCAGCGCTTCCGGCCACGTATACGTGTAGCCGCTGCCCTTCAGGCAGATCAGCACCGCAGCCGACGCATGCTTGTGCGCCTTGGAATAGCGGCCCGTCTCATGCTGGCCAATCCAT
>JANPPJ010000171.1:0-19968 GCA_031428455.1 Hyphomicrobiales bacterium
GCGCGCCGCAGGAAAACACCACAACGTCGCAGTCGTCGCCTGCGCCCGAAAACTCATCGTTTACGCCAACACGGTCCTCACTCGAGGCACCCCATGGAGCACGCAGCACTGATAGTTGCTTCTCCCGCAAGGGGAGAAGGACAGGTAACGATGATCATTGAAGCTGAATTTACGTGCGCGACCCCTTCTCCCCTTGCGGGAGAAGGTGGCCTTGCGAAGCAAGGTCGGATGAGGGGGCGCACAACAAATAGTTGAGCGCCTACACCGCCAGCTCCCTACACCGCCAGCGCCTGCGCGCCCGTCTCAAACTGCAACCTTGCAAGGCGCGCATATAGCCCGTCGCGGGCGACCAGCGCGGCGTGCGTGCCCTCTTCCACGATGCGGCCTTCGTCGATGACAAGAATGCGGTCCGCCTTCAGCACAGTGGCCAAACGGTGCGCGATGACCAGAGTCGTGCGCGTGCCCATGATGTTTTCCAGCGCTGTCTGCACGAGGCTTTCGTTCTCCGCATCAAGCGCGGAGGTCGCTTCATCGAGCAGCAGGATCGGCGCGTCTTTCAAGATGGCGCGCGCAATCGCAAGGCGTTGCCTCTGGCCGCCTGACAGCGTGACGCCACGTTCGCCCACGCGCGTCTCATAGCCCTGTGGAAGCGCGTGGATGAACTCGTCCGCAGCCGCAAGGCGCGCAGCGCTCATAACCTCGTCACGCGTAGCGCTTTCGCGCCCATAGACGATGTTGTCGTAGATCGACGCCCCGAAGATGATCGCATCTTGCGGCACCAGCGACATTCGCGCGCGCAGCTCGCTCATTTCAGCGTGAGACACGTCGACGCCGTCCACAAGCACCTGCCCCTGCTGGGGATCGTAGTATCGCAGCAGCAATTGCAGCACAGTTGATTTGCCCGCGCCCGAGGGGCCGACAAGCGCCACCGTCTCTCCGGGCCGGACGTTGAAATCCAGCCCGTTGAGCGCAAGCGATTCAGGCCGGGACGGGTAGGCAAAGCGCACGGACCGGAAAGCTATCTCACCGCGCGCCGGCGATGGCATCGGCTCCGGCGTCTCTGGCTCCTTCACGTCCGGCTTTGTCTCGATCAGTTCGGCGATGCGCGCCGCAGCTCCCGCCGCCGACGACACCTCGCTCCAGACTTCCGACAATTGGCCCAGCGAACTGGCGCCGAACACGGCGTAGAGCACGAACTGCGACAGCGTGCCGCCCGACATGCGGCCCGACAGCACATCCTGCGCGCCAAGCCACAGCACGCCAACAACGCTGGCAAACGCGAGGAAGATCGCGACCACCGTCAGTAACGCGCGCGCGCCGGTTGCGCTGCGCGCCGCCTCGTAGGCGTCCTCGACCGCGCCGCCAAAGCGGCCAATCGTCTTGGGCTGCGCGTTGAAGGCCTGCATGGTGCGCACGGCGCCAAGGTTTTCAGCGGCGAAGGCCGACGCTTCGGCCAACGTATCCTGCGCCCGGCGCGAGCGTTCGCGAACCGAGCGGCCCGACATCACCAGCGGAAAAACAATCACCGGGATGGCGCCGAGCACCAGCGCGGACAGTTTGGGGCTCGTGTAAACCATCATGGCGATAGCGCCGAAGAACATGAACAAATTGCGCAGCAGCACCGAGGCTGAAGACCCGAAGGCCGATTTCATCTGCGTTGTGTCCGTCGTCAGGCGCGACACCAGCTCGCCGGTCCGGGACCGGTCGTAAAAGTGCGCGTCCAGATTGACCAGATGGGCGAAAACGTCGCGGCGCAGATCGGCCACGACGCGCTCGCCGATGGTCATGACGAGGTAGTAGCGAAAGCCCGAAGCCAGGGCGAGAATGCCCACCACGAGCATCATCGCCGCAAAATACCGGTCGATGGCGCCAACATTTTCTGTTGAAAAGCCGTTATCGATCATGCCCCGCACGGCGATGGGCACGGTGAGCGTGGCGGCAGAGGCCACGATCAGCGCCAGCAGCGCAGCGCCCAACCTCCCCCGCTGTCGAAACGCATAGGGCGCGAGCGGCAGAAGAGCCTTCAACGACGTGCGCGGCGAGGCCCGCTTGGGTGTGGCGTCCTCTGCCGGTCCTTTTCTCTCGGTCATCTCGGCTCTTTACGCTGTTTGCCGCGCGGACGGAATGGCCCAGGCTTCAAGAGCCATCCTTGTCTCCCCGCCCCGCGTCATGTATAGGACGCGCCAATCCCCTGAGGGAGCAGAGTTCTGACGCGGCCCCGCGCCACGTTTTCGCATGTAAGGACAGGCCATGAAAGCCGACATTCATCCCGAATACCACCTCATCAAGGTCGTCATGACCGATGGCACCAATTTCATGACCCGCTCGACCTACGGCGTGGCGGGCGCGACGCTCAACCTCGACATCGACCCGAACACGCACCCGGCCTGGACCGGCGGCGCCCAGCAGCTGATGGACCGTGGCGGTCGCCTGTCGCGCTTTACCGCACGCTTCGGCGCCATCGGCGTCAAGAAGTAAACCTGATCAAGGCTCTGCAATAGAAAACCCCGGCCGAGAGGCCGGGGTTTTTCGCTGGATTGCACTTCGGCCTGCTCGGGGCGCCCGCTGACTTGTTACTCGGACCGGCCCGGGAAGGCCGCACGGAGCCGCTCAAACTGGGCGGCGACCGAATGGTCCCCGACAGATCCTGTCACCGAAGTCAGGGGCGGCGCAGTCGATTCGCCGCTGTAGATCAGCTGATCCAGATGCAGGATCCGCTCCTGCAGGCGCAGGGAGTGCAGCGTCAGTTCGCGCAATTCCACCGGCAGCCGCTCGAATGACTCGCGGCTCGTAGCCAGATCCTGCCGGGCAAGACGGACCTTGTGCTTCTCCTTGGAGGCCTGCGTCAGCGTCATCTCGCCTTCATTGACGGCGCGCTGGAGCAGCAGCCACGAGGCGATCTGCATGAGGCGCGTCGTCAGCCGCATGCTTTCGGACGAGTAGGCGAGAGAGTCGACACGCGGCAGCATCCTGGCCGCCTGCCGCCCCGCCCCATCAAGGTAGGCTGCCGTATCTTCGACCAGCGACATGCCTTCCTTGAAAAGCGCGCGGAAGGCATCCGAAGCAGCGAGCTTCTGCCCGAAAGAGACAGTGTTGGCCTTGTCGTCGAACATGCTGTTCATCGCGCCCGTTCCATCCCGCCCATGGCGGCTAGTCGATATCCGCCCCGCAGGCGGCTTGTCATTGATCGAGACGGATTTTAGCGAAACTTGAGAGAAGCGCTTTCTTAAAACAATCTTAAGGTTAACTTGCGAGGCGCGCAAAAGCGGCAAGCGACAACAAAAAAAGAGCCACACGGGGGGTGCGGCCCTTGGAAGTCATACAGGGTGCAGTCAGACACGGAGCCTTGGCGGGAAGCCTCGGAAGCAAACATGTCAACTGTCCCCATTAATCAACTGGAATCCTTAATGCCCGGTAAACAACAAGCGCCTGCGGACCAGATTTCCCTATGATTTGAAAAAGGAAGCCGCCGCATCGCGGGACGCTTCCTTGGCCGCGCGCGCCTGCTCCAGCCGGGCGATCTCGGCTTGAAGCAATTCAATGCGCTCGCCCAGCTCATTCGCCGAAAACGTATCCAGATTTTCGCCGATCTCATGGACGGTTTTCTTCTTCGGCGGCGCGCCGAACACCTCGTCGTCCGTTCTCGCCATTGTAATCTCCCTTCTTGAATCCTGCGCAAAATCTAGGCGCGCGTACCCTGATTGTCATCCGCGAGGCCACGCGTCTTGCTTGCCGGGCGCAGCGTGCGGCGCGATAAGGCGTCAGAACCAACCCAAGGAGTGACCATGGCCGCGCCGCAGACGATGACCTGTATCGCCATCAAGGAATATGGCGGCCCGGAGATGCTCCAGCCTGAAACCCGGCCCACGCCCGCCCCCGGACCGGGCGAAATACTCGTGAAAGTCCACGCGGCAGGCGTCAACCGGCCTGACGTGTCCCAGCGCCTTGGCAAATACCCGCCCCCGCCCGGCGCGTCTGATTTGCCCGGCCTGGAAATCGCGGGCGAGGTCGCTGCTGTTGGCGAAGGCGCTGCGCGCTGGAGCGTCGGCGACAAGGTCTGTGCGCTGGCCCACGGCGGCGGCTACGCGGAATTTTGCCTCGTGCACGAAACCCACGCGCTGCCCATCCCCACCGGCTTCTCGATGATCGAGGCCGCCGCCGTGCCGGAAACCTTCTTCACCGTCTGGGTGAACGCCTTCATGACGGGCAAATTGTCGGCGGGCGAAACGGCGCTCGTCCATGGCGGATCATCAGGCATCGGCACAACCGCGATCATGCTCGCCAAGGCCATCGGCGCGAAAATCATCGTCACGGCGGGCAGCGACGAAAAGTGCGCGGCTTGCGAGAAGCTAGGCGCTGATCTTGCCATCAACTACCGCACCAAAGATTTCGTCGCGGAAGTAAAAGCCTTCACCGTCGGCAAGGGCGTCAACGTCGTGCTCGACATGGTTGGCGGCCCCTACGTCCAGCGCAACATGGAATGCGCCGCCATGGACGCGCGCCTCGTGCAGATCGCCTACCAGCAGGGCTTCAAGCTGGCGGAGTTCGACATGCGGCCGATCTCGTCCAAGCGGCTCGTGATGACCGGCTCAACGCTGCGCCCACGCACCGTGGAGCAGAAGGCCGCGATAGCCGACTCATTGCGCGAGCGTGTGTGGCCAATGCTGAACGAAGGCAGGATCAGGCCGATCATTGATTCAATTTATCCGCTGCATGAAGCCGCGAAGGCCCACGCGCGCATGGAAACGAGCGAGCATGTGGGCAAGATCGTGCTGACGGTGGTGTGAGGTTAAGACCCCCTCCCGGTTGGCTCCGCCAACCACCCTCCCCCGCTTCGCGGGAGAGGGACAGCAAGCGTTTTTTATTGAAACTGTATGATCATGCTTGAATCCCTCTCCCGCAAAGCGGGGGAGGGTGGCCCCTGCGTAGCAGGGGTCGGGAGGGGGCTCACGCCCCCGCATTACTTTCCACCAACCCACGCTTTTTTAACAACGCGTCGGCGCTCGGCAGCTTTCCACGGAACGCGATGTACGCGTCATCAGGCTCACGCCGTCCGCCCGCCGCATAAATATAATCACGCAGGCGCCCGGCGACATCCTTGTTGAAAATATCACCCGTTTCCGCGAATGCCTCGAACGCATCGGCGTCAAGCACTTCCGACCAGAGATATGAGTAATACCCAGCCGCGTAGCCTTCACCGGAAAACACATGAGAGAAATGTGCCGTGGCATGACGCATGGCAATCTCTGCGGGCATGCCGATCGCCTTCAGGCGATCCGCCGTGAACGCCCGCGCATCCGCTTTGGCAGGATGCTTCTGTGCATGGAAATCGAGATCGATATAGGCTGATGAGCAATACTCAACCGTCGCGAAGCCCTGGTTGAATGTGCGCATCGCAAGAATGCGTTGCAGGAGGTCTTCAGGGATCGTCTCGCCCGTACGCACATGGCGCGCAAATGCGCGCAGCACTTGCGGCTGCGTCAGCCAGTGCTCGTAAAGCTGCGACGGCAACTCAACGAAATCTGACGACACGCTGGTGCCCGCGATGCGCGCATAGATCACATCCGACAACATGCCGTGCAGCGCATGGCCAAACTCATGAAACAGCGTGCGCGCCTCATCAATGGACAGGAGCGCAGGCTCGCCAGCGCCGGGCTTTGCCACATTGAGGACGTTGACGATGATGGGGCGCACATCGCCGTCGAGTTTCTCCTGCGAGCGGAAGGCGCTCATCCATGCGCCGCTGCGCTTGGAGGATCGCGCGAAATCATCTGCAATGAACAGCGCAACATGGCGACCCGCTGCGTCCTTCGCCTCAAAGGCGCGCACGTCGGGGTGATACAGATTGAGCCCGGTCACCTCCTCAAATGTGAGGCCAAACAACTTGCCTGCAACGTCGAACGCCGCCTTGCGCACATTATCAAGAACAAAATAGTTTTTGGCTTCCGTGTCATCCACGGCGAACTTCTTCTCGCGCAAACGCTCTGCGTAATAGCGCCAGTCATGCGCCGCCAGTTTGAAGTTCGCGCCGTCTTCGTCGGCGATGTCCTGCATTTCGCCAAGTTCGCGCAGCGCGCGCGCGCGTCCCTTGCCCCACACGTCGTCAAGCAGTTTGCGCACGTTCTCTGGCGTCTTGGCCATCGTGTTATCAAGCTTGAAATGCGCGTAGGTCTCATAGCCCAGAAGATGCGCACGCTCTGCGCGCAGCGCGACGATCTCCTCGATGATCGCATGATTGTCGGTCGCCCCGCCCCGCGCCCCGCGGGAGGTAAATGCGGTGAACACGGCCTCGCGCAAATCGCGCCGCGTGGAGCTTTCAAGAAACGGCTCGACATGCGAACGCGACAATGTGATGGCGTAAGCGCAGGAAAGCCCCCGCTCTTTCGCCGTGCGCGCCGCAGACGCCTTCAATGCTACTGGCAAGCCTGCGACATCATCCTCGCCCAATTCCAGCGCGAAGTCGGCTTCGTCCTTGAGAACGTTCTGGCCAAACTGCGTTGAAAGCGCGGCGAGCCTCTCCACGATCTGCGCCATCCGCGCCTTCTGCGCGTCGTCGAGCCGCGCGCCCGAACGCACGAAATCCTTATGCACCAACTCGAGCACGCGCCGCTGCTCCTCGGACAGTTTTTCGCCATTGCGAACCACGGCGTCGACGCGCGTGAACAGATCGCCATTCATGTAGATCGACGCGTAATGGGCCGCGAGCTTTGGCGACATCTCGCGCTCAATCGCCTGCAATGCGGGATTTGTGTCCGCGCCGGACAGGTTCCAGAACACCCGCCCTACCTTGCGTAGCAATCGGCCAGAGCGTTCCAGCGCCTCGATCGTGTTGGCGAATTTGGCGGGCGCAGCGTCGCTGGCGATGGCTGCGATATCCTTTCGGTGCGCCTTCAGTCCGGCCTCGAAGCCGGGCCCAATGTGCTCGGGCGTGATCGCCTCGAATGGCGGCAGACCAAAAGGAGTCGTCCAGTCAGCGAAAAATGGGTTGGCAGTCATGCAATCCTCACGAACACGCGAAGGGCGCCTCACTGGCGAACGCCGCCTCGCTCTGTATAGTCGGCTTCAATATAGGGCCCCATTGGGGCCCCCGCACGTCAGGAGCGCCGCTTATGATCGAATTGCATTTCTGGCCCACGTCCAATGGACAGAAGGTCGCCATCTTTCTCGAGGAGAGCGGTCTGCCGTATGAGGCTCACGCGGTGAATATCGGCAAGGGCGACCAGTTCAAGCCGGATTTCCTGAAGCTTTCGCCCAATGGAAAAATCCCGGCGATTCTTGACCGCGCCCCTGCCGACGGCGGCGCCCCGGTCAGCGTGTTCGAAAGCGCCGCGATCTTGCTGTATCTGGGCGAGAAGACCGGACAGTTCCTGTCGACCGACCTGCGCACCCGCGTGCGCACCACTGAATGGCTGTTCTGGCAGATGGGAGGGCTCGGCCCCAACGCGGGACAGGCCAATCATTTTCGCCGAGCCGCGCCGGAGCAAATCCCTTATGCCATCGACCGTTTCGTCAAGGAAACCAACCGCCTCTACGGCGTGCTCGACGGCCAGCTCGCCAAAGCCGAGTTCATTGTCGGCGAGTACTCCATCGCGGACATGTGCTGCTATCCGTGGGTGACCAACCACGAATGGCATCAGGCCAATCTCGATGAATTCCCCAATGTGAAGCGTTGGTTTGAGACGATCAGCGCGCGCCCCGCCGTAAAAGTCGCTTACGAGAAGGGCGCGAAGATCCGGGCTGCGGGGGCCTAACCCCCGCAGAAAGATTGCGCCGCAGGCCGCCCCAGCTTATATGTGACGCATTCCGTCATGAATGTGTGATTTGAGGCTCAGCCTCTGCCGGGCCGCAGCCTGATCACCCATGCCTTGACGGCGGATTTTGCCTTGACGGCAGAGATTTCAATACGCCCGGCGCACGGCGCCGAAGGAGCAGGACTCATGAGCAACGCCCCGCTGATGCCCAAGGCGACCGCCGTATGGCTGGTGGAAAACACCTCGCTCACGTTCGACCAGATCGCCGATTTCTGCAAACTGCACCCGCTTGAGGTGAAAGGTATTGCCGACGGCGAAGTTGCGACCGGCATCAAGGGCCATGATCCGATCACGTCGAACCAGTTGTCGCGCGATGAAATCGCCCGCGGCGAAAATAAGGGCGAGTATCGCCTCCAGCTCGCCAAGAGCAAGGTCACCCTCCCCGAGCCCAAGAAGACCCGTGGCCCGCGCTACACGCCCCTCTCACGCCGTCAGGACCGCCCGAATGCGATTCTCTGGCTGGTGCGCAACCACCCCGAGTTGAAGGACGCGCAGATCATGCGCCTCGTGGGCACCACCAAGACAACGCTGCAGGCCGTCCGCGAGCGCACGCACTGGAATTCGTCCGCTCTGGCGCCGATGGATCCCGTGACGCTGGGCATCTGCTCGCAGATCGATCTCGATTTTGAAGTCTCGCGCGCCAACAAGGATCGCCCGCAGCAGCCCGACCAGGGAGCAACGCTGATGCCAGCTGAAATCACCACGGGTCCGCGTTCGTTCGAGACGGAGGCGGCGCCGAGCACGGACAACGTGTTCGCCAAGTCCGAGCGGCCTGCGCGCGAAGACGACGAGGACGATGTGAACGTCAACTCGGTTTTCGCAAAACTGAAAAGCCTCAAGCAGCCGGAATAACCGGCCGCAGTCAGCAGCGGGCGCGGCCTCGACAATAGCCGCCCACCGCCATAAGTCCTGCAGACGGACATGCGCGAATTTGACGTCGCGCATGCGGGGGGGAGAGCAACGCATGACCGGCAGGCCCGAGGGCGAACGCCCATGGCTCGCGCGCTATCCGGCGGGCGTGCCTGCCGACATTGACCCCGCCGAACTCCCGACGCTTGCCGACCTCTTCGAGGAATGCGTCGCACAATATCCTGACCGCATCGCGTTCGAGACCTTCGGCAAGGCCATTACCTATCGCGAGTTCGAGAAGCATGTGCGCGATCTCGCGTCTGCGCTTCAGCAGATGGCGCTGAAAAAAGGCGACGCCGTCGCGGTGATGATGCCCAATCTGTTGGCCTATCCCGTGGTGACTTTTGCGCTTGTCATCAGCGGCTACACGGTCGTGAACATCAACCCGCTCTACACGCCGCGCGAACTCGCGCAGCAGATCAACGATTCCAGCACGCGCATGATCTTCATCGCGGATGTTTGTGCGCACACGCTCGACAAGGCGCTGGAAGATTGCGTCAAACTCGAACGGGCCGTTCTCGTGCGCCTCGGCGATTTGCTGGGCTGGAAGGGGACGATGGTCAACTTCGTCGCCCGCTACGTGAAGAAAAGCATCCCGCCGTATCACCTGCCGATCACGCACAGCTTCACCAGCTTCATCAACTGGGGCGCGCGCTCGCCCATGAAAAAGATGAACGTGCAGCCCGGCGACGTCGCCTTTCTCCAATACACCGGCGGCACAACCGGCGTGTCCAAGGCCGCAGTGCTCACCCATCGCAACATGACATCAAATGTTCTGCAGGCGCAGGCGTGGCTCAAGCCGTCGCTGGATGATGATACGCAGCACGTCATGTACACCGCGCTGCCGCTCTATCATGTGCTGTCGCTCACCGCGTGCTGCCTGTTCATGCTGCGCATTGGCGCAACGCAGGTGCTGATCCCCAACGCGCGCGACATTCCCGCGCTGATCGACCAGATGAAGGCGCGCCCGCCGACGATCCTCGTGCTCGTGAACACGCTCTACAACGCGCTGGTACGTCATTCGCGCATCGGCGAAGTGGACTTCTCGAAACTCGCGCTCTCGCTTGCGGGCGGCATGGCGACGCAAGCCGCTGTCTCCCGGCGCTGGAAGCAGGTCACCGGCAAGCCGATCATCGAAGGCTACGGCCTGTCCGAAACCTCGCCGTTCGTTTCCGTCAATCGACTCGACATTGACGAATTCACGGGCACGATTGGCTATCCGGCGCCCTCCACTGATGTGCGCATCGCGGGCGCGCAGGGAGAGCCGCTGCCCATGGGCGAAGCGGGCGAATTGTGGGTGAAGGGTCCCCAGGTGATGGCGGGCTATCTGGGCCAGCCGGAAGAAACGGCCGGCGCGCTCACGCCGGATGGCTGGTTTCGTACAGGCGACATCGCCGTCATGAACGATGACGGATCGCTCAGCATCGTTGACCGCCTGAAGGACATGATCAGCGTCTCGGGGCAAAAAGTGTATCCGAACGAGGTAGAGGACGTGCTGGCCTCCCACCCGAAGGTGAAGGAGGTCGCCGTCATCGGCCTGCCAGACAAAAACTTTGGCGAAGCCGTGTGCGCCTTTGTCGTGCCGTCGGACCCGTCATTGACCAGCGAGGAACTGCGCAATTTCGCTCGCGACCGGCTGGCAGGCTTCAAGGCGCCCCGCCGTATCCAGTTTCGCGATGAACTGCCAAAATCAAACGTCGGCAAGATATTGCGCCGGGAGTTACGGCGCGATCCCGAGCAGAAAGATAATGAGTTGCCGGAGACAGCCTGACGCGCTCAGGCGCCACGCATTAACAGGCGCGCGAAACACCGCATCCTGATATGCACACCGGCTATTGAACAGGCTGGACAGGAAAGCCCCGATGAGTGTGCGCGATGAAACCGCCGCCAGACCGACGCAACGCGGCCGCAAGCTCGCGCTGCGGGCGCTGATCGCCAGTTTGCTTCTTGCCATGCCGTTTGTCCGCTCAGCCTTCCCGCTGGAGGAACTGCACGAAACGCTTGAGAGCGCAGGCATGCTGCTTATTCTCATCGGCATTCTGGGCCGCGCCTGGTGCACAATGCACATCGGCGGCCAGAAATTCACTGAACTGGTTGACTACGGCCCCTTCTCCGTCAGCCGCAATCCCCTCTATGTCTTTTCGCTGGTTGCGACGTTCGGCGCAGGTCTTCAGACGGGCAGCATTCTATTTGCGCTGCTCGCCACAGGCGGCGTCTGGCTTGTGATCGACATGACAGTCCGCCGGGAAGAAACAGCGCTTCGCGGGCGCTTTGGAGAGACATTTGACGCGTACTGCGCGAGCACGCCGCGCTATGGGCCCCGCGTGTCCTCGTGGCGTCCGCAGAACGTAGTCCCCGTCAACATGACGCTTTTTTACAAAACGATTCTCGACGGCTTCCTGTTCTTCCTGATTGTGCCAATCGCGGAACTCATCGACTGGCTGCAGGAACTGGGTCACCTGCCAGTGCTTCTCAAGCTGCCGTTCTAGGCCGCGATTACTCAGCCTCGACCACAACCTTGTTGGCGTAGAACGCTATGCATTTCGCGATGCCCTGCATCGCGGGCAGCGGCGCCTCGTAAGACCAGGCAACATCTGCAATGGCCGTCACGCCGACCGCGTCGTTCGCCTTTAGCGAGAAGTACGACGCCTCGCCCTTGTAGGGGCACCAACTGGTGGTAACGGATCTTCCCAAAAGCGAAAGATCAACGTCCTCCCGCGGGAAGTAGATCACTTGGCGGTAGCGCGCTTCGCGCAACGCCAGCGCACGGCTGGAATGCGCCAGAATAATTCCGGCGCAGACGGCGCGAAACACGCCGCCGGCACCGCAAATCTCAATAGAATGGTCGGGACCGGGCGTCTTCACCGCACGGCTCACAGGATCAGCCGCGTCCGACGCGCGACTGGCCTTCACGCGCAAACTGGTTTGACGGATTGACGGTCAGCGCGCGCGCATAGGACTCGCTCGCCTTGCCGCGCTCGCCCTTGCGCTCATAGGCGAGGCCTAAACCGGCCCAGGCGTCGGAGTTCTGGTTGTTGACGTTGAGCGCCGCGTTGAAATCCTCAATTGCCGGGTCAAATCGGCCTAGCACCACGAGGCTTTGCCCGCGCGCCTGATACGGCGCACCGACGAATGGGTCGCGATCAATAGCGTTTTCAAAGTCGCTCACCGCCCGGGCATGGTCCCCATTACGCTGATGAATAAGCCCCCGCGCATGGAAAGATTGCGCATTCTCGGGGTTCAGGCGGATCGCCTGATCCAGGTCCGCCATGGCAGCTGACAGATTATTTTGTGTGCGCAACAGATTCGCACGGCCGATGTAGGCGGGCGCGTGGTTGGGATTCATCTCAATCCCGCGGCTGAAATCCTGCATCGCCTGCTCGTTGCGACCCAGCGCGCGAAAGGCGAGGCCACGATTGACGTAAGCCGAGTAATACGACGGATCGACCTTGATCGCCGCCGTGAAATCAGTCACCGCCTCCTGAAACCGCCCGCACTTGGCATAGGCTGCGCCGCGGGTGTTGTAGGCCTGCGGATCGCTGGGGTTGCGCTGCACGACTTCGGAGAGCGATTGGACGTTGGCCTGGATCGCTGAACAATCCTCGCTCTTCTCGACCATCGTAGTGGTGCGGCCAGTGGCTGCTGTCATGGACGAATAATTGTCGCATCCCGCCAGCGCGAGGGCGCTTGCAACGCACGTCATAGCCGCGAGACGTGAGATCAGGCCGCGCGACGTCACGCGATGGGCAAGGCGAGCATTAGGCCGGAAGCCAGACACGTCGCGAGGTGAAATCAAAAACGTCATACGGATCACATCCTGCCGAATTTCGCCAACGTATCGACACCTTGATCGCAACCATTAGCTGCGCGCGACGACTCATGTCTGCTAGAGGCAGCCGCAATGCGGCAGCATTTCGGCGCCGGAACCGTAGCCATGAAAAGTTCCGACGGGTGTTGCAAACGCGATACGGCGCCCGGAACACTCTGCCCGGACGCCGTATTAATCAATCACATCGTCGTTAAAGACGCGTGAATAAGAGCTTAGCGGGCAGCGCCGGGAACCGGGCGCGGCTTCATGGGCAGCAGGCCTTCGCGCTGCATCTTCTTGCGCGCCAACTTGCGCGCGCGGCGAACGGCTTCAGCCTGCTCGCGGGCGCGCTTCTCGGACGGCTTCTCGTAATGGCCGCGCAGCTTCATTTCACGGAAAATGCCTTCGCGCTGCATCTTCTTCTTGAGCGCCTTCAGGGCCTGGTCGACGTTATTGTCGCGAACGAGAACTTGCACGCGTGGATCCTGTCTCTTGGGGCTTCACCGGGCAAGCCCGGCCATATCAGCCGATTCTGGAAAATGAAAGGGCGCCGCACGTTTGTCGCTGCGTCCATTATGAGGGCGCGAATAGCAGAAAGCGCTAACCGTGTCCAGCAGACCTAGCCCCCTACAATGCGGGTGACATGGCCCATTTTGCGGCCCGGACGGGCCTCGTGCTTGCCGTAGAGGTGCAGCGAAGCGCCGCTTTCGCCGAGGATGTCGCGCCAGCGGTTGGCGTCCTCGCCGATCAGATTGCGCATCTCGATCTGCCCGTGACGGCGCGTGGAGCCCAGCGGCCAGCCGCAAATCGCCCGAACATGCTGCTCAAACTGCGACGTGACGGCCCCGTCGATGCTCCAGTGTCCCGAATTATGAACCCGGGGCGCAATCTCGTTGACCACCAGAGTTTCCCCTGAAGAGGCCACGCCTGCGGCGCCCTCGACAACAAACATTTCCACACAAATCACGCCGACATACCCCAGCGCGTCCATAATCCGCTTGGTCATGGCTACGGCGGCTATGGAGGTCTCCTGCGCAATGCGCGCAGGCACGCGCGTCAGGCTCAGAATGTGGTTTTCGTGCTCGTTCTCGCAGACGTCGAAGGCGGTGAACGAGCCGTCGCGCCCCCGGGCAGCAACAACCGACACTTCCCGGGCGAAAGGCACCACGCCCTCCAGAATGGCCGGCTGGGCGCCTATGCTGGCGAAAATCTCGGTCAGATCTGCGCCCTCGCGGATCATGACCTGCCCCTTGCCATCGTAACCAAAGCGCCGGGTCTTCAAGATGGCGGGCAGGCCCAGCTGCGCCACCGCGCGGGCAAGTCCTTGCGCGTCATCAACCGCAAGGAAAGGCGCCGTGGCGACGCCGATGCCGTTGAGGAATTGCTTTTCAACCAGCCGGTCCTGCGTTGCGGCAAGCGCTTCGGGCCGGGGCAGCACGGGTCTGTGGGCTTCAAGAACGGCGGCGGTCTGCGCGGGCACGTTCTCAAACTCATAGGTGACGACGGCCACAGATTCAGCGAACGCAGCAAGCGCCGCCTCGTCCTCGTAGGATGCGAGCGTATGCCGGGCCGCCACGTCCAGCGCGGGGCCGGGATCAGGCGCATAGATATGTGTGTTGAGGCCAAGGCGCGCAGCGGCCATCGCCAGCATCCGGCCCAATTGGCCGGACCCCAGAATACCGATCGTCGCGCCGGGCGCGATGGGGGGCGCTGAAGGGCCGGGGTTCATTTCCTGGTCCCGTCCGTCTGGTCCACCGGATTGTCGGCCACGGCCTCGGTCTGGCGCTTGCGCCAGTCGTCGAGGCGGGCGGCAAGCGCCGGATCGGACAGGGCCAGCACGGAGGCGGCGATCAGCGCGGCGTTGACCGCGCCAGAGCGCCCGATGGCCAGCGTGCCCACCGGAATTCCGGCCGGCATCTGAACGATGGAGAGGAGGGAATCCATGCCCTTGAGGGCGTGTGACTCCACCGGCACGCCAAACACCGGCAAGGGCGTCATGGACGCCACCATGCCCGGCAGATGCGCAGCCCCGCCCGCGCCAGCAATCACGACCTTGAAGCCCTTGTCGCGCGCGCCCGTGGCGAACGCCACCAGTCGCTCCGGGGTGCGGTGGGCCGAGACGATCTGCGCGTCAAAGCCGACGCCGAGCGCGTCGAGCGTGTCTGCGGCGTGCTTCATCGTGGCCCAGTCAGACTGGCTGCCCATGACGATGGCGACGGGTTTGGCGGCTGGGGCCAAGACGGACTCTGATCGCAAAGGTGAAAAGAAGAAGGTGGCGGAATAGACGAAGGCGACCCACACCGCAAGCAAAAGCGGGGAAGCGCCCCGGCGGGCCTCAGGCGATGATATCTGGCGTCACCAGGTCTTCAAGCCGGGAAAGCCGGTCGCGCAGAACAAGCTTGCGTTTCTTCAACCGCTGGATTTGAAGTTGATCGGGCGCGCCGACGTCCTGAAGGGCGTCGATGGCGGTGTCGAGATCGCGATGCTCCTGCCGCAGCATTTGAATCTCCACGAGAACCTCGGCCAGTTCGGCCTCGCTGATACGCCCCGGCATTCCGTCCGCCTGTAAACGACCCGTACGCGGCTGCGCGCACCTTACATCAATGCCTAGCAATATGGCTTTGCTCTCGCCGCCGCACAAGCTGCGAGTCGCGCCGCAGGCCCCGCTGAAAACACTGGCGCATGTTCCGCTACGACAGCCAGCAATGGAAGACTTGTCGTCATTGGCTGTTAATTTTATTCATAAATACGTCACACAATGTGCTTCGCGCATGGCCGATCCTGTGTCATGATTGGGCGTCCATCAGCGCCGAAGGGAGTTGTCAGGATGTCTATGCAAAACCACCTCGCTCAACTGGAACGCCGTCACGAGGCCCTGGAGCGCGAGATACATGAATGCAGACTTCATCCATCGACGGATGCCGCCCGCATCGCTGAGCTGAAAAAGAAAAAGCTCACGATCAGGGACGAGATCGCGAAACTGCGATCCCCCTCCCCCAGCACCGTCCACTAACGATGGCCTCAATCACCACAGTCAACGAGCGACTTCGAACACGTTGCTTGTGACCATGATCGGTCGCACGCGGTAAGTCGCACGCAATAAGACGTGACGCTAATGGCGTTCAGAACGCGATTGCGTTGCGTTCGCGCGAAGCGCGGCGACAAGGTCATCCAGCGCAGCGTGCGGCGGTGCATGGATCGCCGCCGCCAGCGCCTCAGCGAGCCGCGCCTGCTCACCAATCACACTCGCCGATATCGCAAGCCGGTCGCCGGGCGCATCGCTGAGCGCAGCCAGTATGAGCGCGGCCTCATCGAGCGCAGCCCGTGCACGCATGAGATGCGCTGCGGCCCGTTCAATCTCAAGACCGGGGCTGCGCGATTTCATCGCGCCCCGCCTTTAATATCAAAAGTGATTCGCGCGCGACTCATGCGGAAAACTAGTCGACGCGGACTCCGCCGCCAAATCCTCCTTCAAAAAAGATTCAGATCGCGGGCGCCATCCCAGAGAAGCTTCAAGCCGACCGCGAAGGTGAGCGCGTAGACAATGCGGTAGAAGCGCTCTTCCGACACGCGCCGCACGAGCCAGACCCCGCACGCAATCGACGCAAGGGCAAGCGGCGTCAACGCTGCGGACGTGAGCAGGTTTTCCGACGTGATCTGGCCGAGATAGATATAAGCCGGGAACTTGATGTAATTCAGCAGGGCGAACAAGATCGTCGACGTGCCCGCATAGACGCGCGGCGAATGCAGGCGTGGCATCATGTAGACCTGAAAGGGCGGACCACCCGCATTGGCGACAAAGCTCGTGAAGCCTGTGGCCGCGCCCCATATGGTCGCCGCGCCGAAGGACGCGTCCCTGGGCTTCAACGCCGAGGCTCCGCGCCGCGTCACCTGGAACACCACGAAGATCGTCGCAATAAGCCCGACGATAATGATGATCAGGCCGTTGGGCACGTCGCGCACAAAGACATAGCCCAAGGCTAATCCTGCAAGGCCTGCAGGAAACAGCAACTTTAGATCACGCCCGGAAAAATCTTTCCGGAACGCCCAGACGCCGACGATGTCCTGCGCCATCAGAAGGGGCAACATGATGGAAGCCGCCTGAAGCGGCGGCACGACGAGCGCCATGAGCGGCACAGACATAAGCCCGACGCCCGAGAAGCCACCCTTGCCGATCCCCACAAGGATGACGGCTGGAATTGCGAACAGATAGAAGACCGGATCGGTAATCATCCCGCCCCGGGCGCACGGATGGACGCTGCGCGTCGCAGCGGCAGCCTTGAAGGTTTGAGTTGCAGAGGCGTATCGGAGGACATTGTGTTGCGAAGGCTGCTCAGGAGAAGGACGACTCTCCCTTCTTCTTAGTCCGAAAAGATAAGACGCGCGACATTGCGTTGCCAGGGCGAAGGCTGGACATTCGCCGCGAACGGGCGCCTCGCGCGCCGCTGGCAGACGACTGCCCAGGGAGGTTGCGATGGCGAGCCGATACGAGGAAGTCTACGGCGCATGGCAGGCGAACCCCGAGGCGTTCTGGGCGCAGGCGGCCAACGAGATCGACTGGATCAAGCCGCCCAGCCAAATCTTCGACGCCAACGCAGGCGTCTATGGCCACTGGTTCCCCGACGCGACCTGCAACACCTGCTACAACGCGCTTGATCGCCATGCCGATGGCGGGCGCGGCGCCCAGGCGGCGTTGATCTACGACAGCCCCCTCGCCAGCGCCAAACGCGTCTACACTTATTCGCAATTGCGCGACGAGGTGGCCACGCTTGCGGCCGTCTTGCAGAATCAGGGAGTCGGCAAGGGCGACCGCGTCATCGTCTACATGCCGATGATCCCCGAAGCCGTAATGGCGATGCTAGCCTGCGCGCGCATAGGCGCCATTCATTCTGTGGTGTTCGGCGGCTTCGCGGCAAAAGAGCTTGCGACGCGCATCGACGACGCCAAACCCAAGCTCATACTCACGGCGTCATGCGGCATCGAGCCGGGCCGCATCGTCAAGTACAAGCCATTGCTTGATACTGCGATAGAACTTGCATCAGCCAAGCCGCAATCGGTGATCCTCCTGCAGCGCCAGCAGGAAGCAGCGAGCATGATCGCAGGCCGCGACCATGACTGGGCGACGCTGGTCGCCGCCGCGAAAGACGCGGGCAAGATGGCGCCGTGCGTTGAGTTGGCCGCAACGGACCCGCTCTACATTCTCTACACGTCCGGCACGACGGGCATCCCCAAGGGCGTGGTGCGCGACAACGGCGGCCACATGGTCGCGCTGAAATGGTCGATGAAGAACATGTACGGCATCGAGCCGGGAGAAGTGTTCTGGGCCGCGTCAGACGTGGGCTGGGTCGTCGGCCACAGCTACATTGTCTACGCGCCGCTGCTGCATGGCGCGACGACCATTTGCTACGAGGGCAAACCTGTCGGCACGCCTGATCCCGGCGCCTTCTGGCGCATGACCGAAGAGTACAAGATCACGGCGCTTTTCACCGCGCCCACCGCCTTCCGCGCGATCAAGAAGGAAGACCCGGACGCCAAACATCTCGCGCGCTATTCAACAGCGTCGCTGCGCACGCTCTTTCTGGCAGGCGAGCGCGCCGACCCCGACACAGTCGCGTGGGCGGAGCGTATTCTCAACGTGCCCGTGGTGGACCATTGGTGGCAGACGGAAACCGGCTGGTGCATCGTCGGCAATCCCGTGGGCCTTGGCCTGCTGCCGGTCAAGCACGGCTCGCCCACTGTGCCCATGCCCGGCTATGACGTGCGCATTGTCGATGAAGCCGCAAGGCCCGTGGAAGACGGCAGGATGGGCTCCATCGTCATCAAGCTGCCATTGCCGCCGGGATGCCTGCCGACGCTGTGGCAGAACGACGAACGCATGAGCGAAAGTTATCTCTCCGAGTTCCCCGGCTTTTACAAAACAGCCGATGCAGGCTTTCGCGATGCGGACGGTTATCTTTACATCATGGGTCGCACCGACGACATCATCAACGTCGCGGGACATCGCCTCTCCACCGGCGGCATGGAGGAGGTTCTCGCCTCCCATCCCAACGTCGCCGAATGCGCCGTCATCGGCATGAAGGATTCGCTTAAAGGCGAAGCGCCGCTGGGCTTTGTTGTGCTGAAGTCTGGCGTTGATCGCGATCCTGCCATCATCGAAAAAGAGATCGTGGCGCTGGTGCGTGACAAGATCGGCCCCGTCGCGGCGTTCAAAATCGCAGTGGTTGTGGATCGCCTGCCCAAGACGCGCTCTGGCAAAATCCTGCGCGGCACCATGAAGAAAATCGCCGATCATGACGAGTGGTCGACGCCCGCCACCATTGATGATCCAGCCATTCTCACCGAGATCGGGGAGGCCTTGCAGAAGAAGGGGGTTTGAGATTGGCGTCACAAGCCACCTCGCGGCTGGCTCCGCCAGCCACCCTCCCCCACTCCGGGGGAGAGGGAAGGCTAATGATGGTTCATTGAGGCACAATCTACGTGCGCAAATACCTCTCCCGCTTTAGCGGGGGAGGGTGGCCCCTGCGCAGCAGGGGTAGGGAGGGGACCTGCGCCAACGCCCGGTATCTACCTCCCCTTCATCACCTCATTCACCCATTCCACAAACCGTTTCTGCGCTCGCGGATCATCCAGCGCCTGATGGCCTGCGCCCGACACGCGGAAAAACCCTTTCGGCTCGTTGGCCGCAGCGAACAGCTTCTCGCCAAAGCGGATCGGCACCACGCGATCTGCAACGCCATGCATGATGAACAGCGGCGCCCGCACATTCTTCACGCGCTCGTCCGAGCGGTATTGATCGTGCATCAAATAACGAACCGGCACGTACCAGTAGATCGACGCCGCCACGTCCGCGATAGACGAATACGGCGCCTCAAGCGCTACGCCGCGCACGTCGCGCCGCGCCGCCAGCGCGATGGCGACGCCAGTGCCCAGCGACTCGCCAAACAAGAAAATGCGGGTGGGCTCATAACCCAGTTCGCGCGCCTTGGCGTAACCCGCTTCCGCGTCGGCGATCAGGCCATCCTCCGTCGGCGAGCCGGTGGAGCCTCCATAGCCGCGATAGCTGACGCCGAGAAACCCCCAACCCTGCGCAGCCATCGCCATAAGGCGCCTGTTGCGCGCCGTGAGGTTCGCGCCATTGCCATGCAGGTAAATGAAAAGCGGCTGTCCCTCGCGGGCAAGATGATTCCAGGCCACCAGCGTTTCGCCATCGGCAGTTTTTAGCGTGAGCCGCTCGACGCCCGGCAAGCTCGCGCGCATCGTCTCCATATCGGAGCGATTGGGCATATACAGCAACGACCGCTGCATGAAGAACAACGCCGCGACGAGCGCAAGATAAACGCTCGCCGCCGCGATGAGAACGAAATTCAAGGCCCGCAAACTGACGCCTCGCGTCGGCGCTCGCTCAATGAGCGAGGCCCTTCACAATGCTCTCCACCATCT
>JANPPJ010000172.1:0-7972 GCA_031428455.1 Hyphomicrobiales bacterium
TCCGGCTGGACGTAATGTCCGAGAAGGTCGAGGCGCGGAGCCGGGTGTACAAGCTGGCAGCAGCCTGACGCGCCAGTATCGGGTGGATCATCGCCGCTGCCCCGTGGGGCGGCGGCTTTCATTTGTGGCTTCGTACACGCATCGCCTCGAACACGCGCCGCAGCGCAAACGAGCGCGCGATGCTGACCAGCGTGAACACGGCGCCCATCTGCAGGTTCTGCTCCAACGTCACGTGCAGGCCGAAGGCGGGAAAGACAAGCATCTGCGTGACGACCGCCACTCCATAGCCAACGAGCACATTGACGATCGACTCGAGCATCGACATGCATCGCGATTGCTTCATGCGCGGTCGCTCTTTCTTTGGGAAGCAGCCGGGTAGTCAAAGCAAAGGGGAGAGCGAGCCCTTCGGCGCACTCTCCCCAACACAGTTTGAAAATAGCACGATCATGTTGCAGACGTCGAACAGAAAAGTGTTGCAACACTTTTTCGCTCAACGCGCGTTCAATCGTGCGGCGATCTTCGTCAGCGCAAGCTGCCAACGCCGCCACGCGGTTGATCGATCGCAACCCAGCTCGCCGCTGATGTATTTCCATGGCACGCGCGCCGCCCGGGACCAGACCAGTTTGCGTTCGTCGACGCTGATCCACAGCACCCAGTCCGAGGTCTGCTCCAGCCGTGTGATCGCAGCGTTCGACGGCCAGACCCGCATCGGTTCGGGCTCCATGAAGGCGATCTCGCGGGCCGTGCGCGCGATCTGTGGCCACACATTGAAATAGCCCCGCGCCTTCACCGGCGGCAGCTTGCGCAGCGTGCGGATCGCTTCCTCGAACTGTTCCGCTACGCGCTCCGCGGTCCATTCATGTTCGTCCATGACGCGGCTCCTTTTCGCATGGACGGGGGCCATAGAGCTTTTCGCCCAACTGACGGATGAGCTCGCGCTCGGGCCAGGTAAGACGCTGGTCATTTGCGGAGACTGCAAGAAGCCCCTGTTCACGCCAGCCCTCGCGCTTGACCTGTTCGGGATCGCGGCGCTCGCCGCCACAGCCGTGTGGCGCCCATCTCATGCCACACCCCCGTTGGTCTGGATCGCCCACAGCAGGATGGCGATGGCGTCGGCTTCGTTGTCGTCGGCCGGCGCAAAGCCGCGCGCGCGCACAGCTGCGATCACGGCCGCCTTGTCGGCGTTGCCCTTGCCGGTGATGTGTCGCTTGATCGTGCCCACGGGGACGCCCTGGTAGGCGATGCCGCGTTGCTCGCACCAGGAGGTCAGGATTGCCAGAAGGCCGCCATAGACGTGCGCAGCGTCTGTGCCGACGTGGCGGCGGACTTCCTCAAAGAAGTGGATGGAGGCGAGCGGCCCAGCGTCCTTGCCCAACTGATCGAGCCAGGCGCGAAAGCGCACGTACCGCATGCCGCCGCCGTCGTAGCGGCTTGGCCGAAAGGACGCCGTGCCGCTGGTGATCAGGCCGTCACATGTGCGCAGCGCCCATCCGGTGGTCGTGCCGAGATCGAGGGCCAGCATGGCGCCGCAGCGGATGGTTCCGCGGCCATTGGTTTGAGCTGTATTGTGGCGCGCTACAGCCTTCAATTCAGGCAGGGTCATGACGACCTCCTCTTCGTGTGGGGTGGTCGGGGCGAGGCTCTGGGCCGGTGAAGGCTGGGAGCTCGCCCGAACCCGAAGATGGGTCTGGTCAGGTCGTCATCAGGACAGGGGGCGCCGTCCGAGATCTTTCTAGGGCTTCAAGCAGGCTGATTGAAATTTTAGAGCAGCCAAGCCCTTGAGACGTATGGGTAATATATAATCATTCAATTATTATTATTTTTATAAGGGATACCTTTCTCTTTATAAAAGGCGCGCGTACGCGAGGTATATATAGGGCCAGGGCTGTTCAATGCTCTCCACTGAGGCGACGCCCAGGAACAACCGCTTCATATTTGTAAATTAGCGGACCTCGGCGCGATTGTGTAGTTCCATTCTGGATGGAACGCGTCTCCGGTGATGTTGAGCGTCGCCATTTCCGCATCACTGACCTTGATGCCCTTGACGTAGGTTTTGGGGTTGAGTTCGCAGCGCACGCTCAGGCCTTTCTTCGTCGTCGTGGCTCCGATCAATTCGACCACGGCGAGGCGGCTGGTCAACGGCTTGCCGCGCCAGATGAAGCCAGAATTGGCCAAAAGAACGGAACCGTCCGTCAATGGGCGAGAACCGGAACGCGGCCACGCCAACCTGCCGACCAGCGCTACGAAAACGCCTATCTGTTCGGGGCGATTTGCCCGGCGCGCGGAACGGGCGCGGCTATCGCATCGCCATGGGTGAACACAGAAGCCATGCAAGCGCATGTCGACGAAATCGCCAGTAAAGTCGCCTGTGGCGCCCACGCCGTACTCATCATGGATCGCGCGGCCTGGCACGCGACAAGCAAACTCATCATGCCAGAAGATATCACACCAATCCTCTTGCCGTCCCGTGCCCCGGAGCTCAATCCGGTGGAAAATATCTGGCAATACATGCGGGCCAATTGGCTCTCGAACCGGATCTTCCACAATTATGTCGTCATCATAGAAGCGATCTGCGAGGTCTGGAACAATCTCATCGAACTGCCCGTCGCCATAAAATCAATCGGCATGCGTGAGTGGGCGCATGTGGGGCGGAGCGAATAGCCGTTGGTATCACGGTGCCTCTCTCGGCGCCTTTGCCGTTGTTTTGGCTCTCATTGTCGCTGGCTTGACTTTCGGCATGGTTGCGAGCGTCGCCGCGCTTTTCTTTTTGGCGGTGATGGATGCCGGCTTCTTCTTCTTAATGGATGCCTGCGGAGGCTCGACGCCAGCAGCACGCTTCAGCGCCGCGTTTTTCTTCGTCGCTAGCTTTTTGCTCGTCCGCGATCTCGCCGCTGGCGCAATATCCGTCGCTTTATTTGAACGCGCCGGCGCGGCTAGTTTGCCTTTTTTGGGCGCTTGCATGACGGGTGCGAAATCCATTTCAATTCCGAACAGCGCCGCGACATCGTCATCCGCCAGTACACGTTCGCTCGCGCGCGCCCCTTGCGTCATCGGCAAGTCCGCGCCTGTATCGCCAATCATTTCTGCTCGATCAACCCCGCGCAGAGTGAATAGCAGGTCGGGCGCGTGATCCAACCGCGCGCCCGCGCCATACATGACCGCTGCCACGTGCTTGCACATGCTCGCGCCATCCGGACACGAACATGACATTTTGATCTCATTGGGCGCCGGGAAAAGTCCGTCGCCTTGCCGGCAGACGCGCTCCATCACGTTCTTCGCCAGCTTGCCCTGCAGCAATTCGACGAGCGAAGCGACGGAGCCATGGCAATCCCTGCACATTGCTTTCCAGCTTTCCGGCTCTACCGTGCCGACTTCGATTTTGACCTTATAGATTTCCGACCCGCTGACCATCGCGCGGACGTTGCCGGGCTCGATCTGCAGATCGACGACAGAGCCATTTCGCACATACGTTCGGCCACGCGGCAAGCGGCTCTCATAGTCGGAATAGCGTTCCAGATTTTCGCACCACGCCTTGCCCCAAAAATTGCGCGCGATCGTGCGGCCCTCAATAACCACGGGCGAGATTTTCTGGCCTTTCTTTTCGATTTTTTTCATTTCGCGCGCCGCCTTGGCGCGACGTTCGGCGACAGGCACGTAGGGAGCATAATTATAATAACTCATGCGTTGGCCCCTTCCATCATGGCGGCATCGAGATCGAGCGCGACGAGCGACAGCAATTCGCGGTCGCTCATTTCCGCGAGATTGATCTCAGCGCCCGCGCTCAAAAAATCTCCTGCCAGTTTGCGCTTTGATTCGATCAGCAGATCGATTCTATCCTCGATGGTGCCGCGGCACACAAATTTGTGGACGAGCACATTGCGCTTCTGTCCGATGCGAAAGGCGCGATCCGTCGCCTGGTTCTCCACCGCTGGATTCCACCAGCGATCGAAATGCACGACATGCGAGGCAGCCGTGAGATTGAGGCCCGCGCCGCCCGCCTTGATCGACAGAATGAAAAACGGCGTGCACTCATCTTCCTGGAAGGTCTTCACCAGATCCCTGCGCTTTGCCACGGGCGTGCCGCCATGCAGGATCAAACCCGGGCGGCCAAATGCCGCGCCCAGCAGTCGCTCGATGGGCGGAATGATCTCCTTGAACTGCGTGAAGACCAGCAACTTCTCCTGACGGCTTGCGACCGTTTCGGCGATTTCGCGCAACCGCGTGAATTTTCCGCTGTCCGCTTCATCATAAGTGTAGTCGCCGAGCCATTGTGCCGGGTGATTGCAAATCTGCTTGAGACGCATGAGCATCGACAATACGAGACCCCGACGCGCGATTCCGTCATCGGAGTCCTTCAGGCGCTCCTCGAGTTCGGCGACAGCGCCGGCATAGAGCGCCGCCTGTTTGCGCGACAAATGGCAGAACGCCTTGACCTCCGTCTTGTCGGGGAGATCGGCGATGATGTTCTTATCCGTCTTCATCCGGCGCAGAATGTAAGGCTGCACCAGCCGGCGCAACGGCGCGTAGGATACGCGAGGCTGTGAGGCCAACTGCTTGACGAAATTTCCGAAGGCTTTCGAGGAACCCAGCAGTCCCGGATTAACGAAATCGAAAATCGACCAGAGATCGCGCAGATTGTTTTCGATCGGCGTGCCCGTGAGAACAATGCGCCCCTGCGCTTTCAGAGATTTCACCGCGCGGGTTTGTTTGGCGT
Organism: Hyphomicrobiales bacterium; assembly: GCA_031428455.1. GTDB lineage: Bacteria > Pseudomonadota > Alphaproteobacteria > Rhizobiales > Beijerinckiaceae > Terripilifer. The sequence continues at coordinate 4,715 of JANPPJ010000172.1, forward strand.
TCGGGTTCTTGATGACCTGCGCTTCATCCAGCACGACGAGTCGCCAGAGCGTTTCTTCAATCCATTTTTGGCGCAAGAGCGTTGCGTAGCTCGTCACCACGAGATCAACTCCATTGAGCCGCTCGCGTGTCATTCCATGCAACTCCGCCGCTGGAAGAAACGAGGGATGAGCAATCAAAATTTTGAGGCCGGGTGTAAAACGTTCTGCCTCCGCCACCCAATTGCCCAACAGCGACGCCGGCGCGACCAGCAGGCTTGGTATTTTCCGGGTGGTCTTTTCAGATGATCGATCGAGGGATGCAAGCAGGGCCAGCACCTGAATCGTTTTTCCGAGCCCCATGTCATCGGCAAGGCATGCGCCCAGGCCCAGTTGCGTGAGTAGGTGAAGCCAGCGCAAGCCGGTTTGCTGATAGGGCCGCAACGTCGCCTGCAATCCCGCGCCGGGGTCGATATTTGCCAGCGTCTCTGGACTGCGGCACCCCTCAAGCGCCTGCGCAAGCCAGTCGCCGGCTGTCACATGCGCCCATCGGGCCGTCGGGGCGGCGCTTGCGGGCACATCGATATTCGCCCCCGCCAGCAGTCGCATGGCCTCACGGAATGGCAAACCCTCTTTTTCAGCGAGCCGCTCGACCGCCTGAAACCTGCCGAGAGCGGCTTGCAGTTTTTCGGAATCCACTTCGACCCATTTTCCCCGCAGCAACGCGAGGCCGTGGGTCGATGACAGCAGTTCGTTGATTTCCGCGGCCGTTAGTCTCTCGCCGTCAACACTGACGCTCACCTGAAAATCCAGCATCGCATCCGCGCCCAGGAGCGACGGCGATGTCGATCCGACGCTCGCCTCGACGGAAGCGCGGCTCGGGCGATTGGCGCGCCAGTTGGCGGGCATTCGAATGACAAGGCCGGCGCGTTCCATCGCCTCGGAATCGCGGAGGAAGCGCACAGCGTCTTTCGGCGTCCATTTCAGGGGATGAAAAATCTCGCCCGCGTCGACGATGCCTTTCAGCCACGCGCAGGCTTCGCTGGCCTCCTGCACCGGAGCCAGCAATTGCAAAAGCTTGGCTTTGTCGCCCGCGCCGGAAAATTCGCGCAAGGCTTGTCCGAGGGGTTGATGCCGCAGAGCGCCATTCGTCGAAAGGCCGGACGTATAGGTCGCCATGAAGGCGAAAGGAAAATCCGCGTCGCGACGATTTTCCGCGAGATTGAAATGCACGCGCCCGACGAGATGCCAGCGACTATCGCGGCTTTTCAGAAACGCCTGAAGCGGAAGTTTGCTTTCCGCGAGTTCCAGTTCAAGCGCGCTATGCATTCCCGACCAGAGCGTCGCCATGGACTCCGGGCGCAAATATTCACCGCCCGGCATTGGCGGAGCGTCATCAATCAGCGCGGTAAAATCGTTTGCGGATGGGGCCACCATAGCGCGCCGTTCGGCACTGTCGGCATTCTCCCCAAGCGCGCAAAGCGCCGCGACAAAGCGCATGGCAAAATCCCGCCACCAGGAAAAATCCGGGGGCAGGACGCTTCCTGTCTCGCTTGCGCCAAGTTGCAGAAGTCCATGACCCGGTCCACGTGCAAAATTGCTCTGCAGCCGTTCAGCGAGCGCGTGATCCAGCGCGACCTCCACTTCAGCCTGCTCAAGCCGGAGCAAACCTAGCGGCGTCACCACGGAAATGAGCGCGTGCGGCATTCTTCAAATTCCGGTTGCTTGCAAGTCCCGCTGCTTCCAAGATTTAAGATTCCGCATAGCACCGTAGCTAAGCAGATTTCCTCGGCCTGGCCAACGGATTGTTAGCGCGATGTTCTCGAAGGCCTCGGCCAGTTGCATTGTGGTGTAGAGTCGACCGGCGGCGGCCTCATCGAAGATCATCCCAAGGATGATGTCGTGCTTGCGCAGGCGCTCAGCATCGAGCTTGGCGCCGATGTCCTTGCGCACGATACGCTCGTTAAGCGGGTTCAACTCGGTCCATTGGCCACGCACCTTGTCGATGAGCTTCGACGGCAAGGCGGGACCGTTACGCAGCTCAATCTCAAGCTTGCGTTGGCTTGTCTCTTCATCTGGTCGGTGCAGTAGAAGGCCGGAGGTATAGAAGCCGCGCAGCGCGCTTGCGCCAGACAGCGCCTGGAACGGATCCTCGCCCACCAGTTTGCGGTTCATCTTCTTGGTGTGGTGAGCAAGGATGATCCCGCAGTCGGGCGCTACAGCCTCACGCAACCGCTCCACGCGCTCGGTTAGGAAGAACATCATCGCGGCGTTGTCGTTCTCACCGCCGCCGCCGTCCGCCCCGCCATCGAACAGGTTGCGGATCGGATCGAGGCAGATGATGTCGGGCGGGACGGCTTGGAAATGCTGACGCACGGCGTCGACAACCGCGGCGAGGCCGCTGTCATTCAGGATGAGTTTCAGTTTCGGAGTCGCAAACAGATTTTCGCGCGCGGCCTCGCGAACAACAGGGTCGAGGCGGATGGCCTGCATCCGCTCGCGCAGATAGTGGTACTGAATCTCGGCTTGAAGATAGAACACGCGCATGGGCCGTGGCGGCGTGAAGCCGAGGAATGGCGCCCCTGCCGCCATGTGCACGAGAAGACTGATCAGGAAGTCGCTCTTGCCGACCTTCGGCGCCCCGCCGAGCACCAGAAGCCCGCCGGGTGTCAGCACGCGGGGCGCGATGATGTCGGCTGGCATGGGGCTGGCGTCGTCGAGCAGCGCGCCGAACGAAAACACCGGAATGGTGGAGGGCGCTGATGACGCGGCGTCGAGCCGCAGCAGCGGCGGTCCGTTCTTCTCGATATGCCGGGCCCACAACCGGTCGGCCTCGAGCCTCAGGCGCTCCACGGCCCACGCTGGCCGCAGCACGGCGGCGTTGAACTGGCAGATCGCATCCCAGCCGTCATCGGGGCTCACACACCATGTCAGCAGACGAGCGCCTCGGTGAGCTGGGGCGCCTCCTGGCCGTGGGCCTGAGGCGTCTTCTGCCGGAACAGTCCAGTTCTTTATCTGCCGCCGGCGGAGACAGTTCATTCGACATTCTCGCCCTGAAGAGCGGACGTGGTCGTCGCAAACTGCGCAACCGGGTTGGAGGGTACTGATGGCCGCGGCGACCAAAAAGATTGAGGCAGGGCCGACAAGAGGGGAGGGGATCGCCGCCACAGATGCGAGCGTTCTCCAGCAGCTCGCGGCCCTCAAACAGATGAAGGTGACCGGGCTGAAGGCGAAATGGGCAGCCCTCTTCGGCGCGCCCGCGCCCAACAACAGCCGGAGCT
>JANPPJ010000173.1:0-20390 GCA_031428455.1 Hyphomicrobiales bacterium
TGAAATGGGTCAGGGTTTTCATGGGCCCATAATGTCATGGGCGGGCGCTGCGAGAAACACTACCCCAACGCCGTGACGATTTCTTCCGTCATCTTCTTGGCGTCGGCGAACAGCATCATCGTGTTGTCGCGGAAGAACAACTCGTTCTCAACGCCAGCGTAGCCAGAGCCCATGCCTCGCTTGATGAACAGCACGGTCTTCGCCTTGTCCACGTCAAGGATCGGCATGCCGAAGATCGGCGATTTCGGATCGGTCTTGGCGGACGGGTTCGTCACGTCATTGGCGCCGATCACGAACGCGACGTCAGCCTGCGCGAACTCCGAGTTGATGTCCTCAAGCTCGAAGACTTCATCGTAAGGCACATTGGCTTCAGCAAGCAGCACGTTCATGTGGCCGGGCATACGGCCCGCGACGGGATGGATCGCGTACTTGACCTCGACGCCTTCCTTTTTGAGCAAATCCGCCATTTCACGCAACGCGTGCTGGGCCTGCGCCACCGCCATGCCGTAGCCGGGTACGATGATGACCTTCGCGGCGTTCTTCATGATAAATGCCGCATCTTCGGCGGACCCTTGCTTGACGGGCCGCGACTCGACCGCGCCCGCGGCGCCCGTATCCGTTTCTCCGCCAAAGCCGCCAAGGATGACAGAGATGAACGAGCGGTTCATGCCCTTGCACATGATGTAGGACAGGATCGCGCCAGACGAGCCCACAAGTGCGCCCGTGATGATGAGCGCCATGTTGCCCAGCGTGAAGCCAATGCCTGCCGCCGCCCAGCCCGAATAGGAGTTGAGCATCGACACGACAACCGGCATATCGGCGCCGCCAATCGGCACGATCAGCAACACGCCCAGCGCGAACGACACGAAGACGATAAGCCAGAACAGCACATGGCTGCCCGACTGCAGGAAGCCCATGATGAGCAGCGTCAGCCAGATCGCCAGCGCGATGTTGATGACGTGCCTCTGCGGCAGCATGATCGGCTTGCCCGACATGCGGCCATCAAGCTTCAGGAATGCGATGATCGAGCCGGTGAAGGTGATGGCGCCGATGGCTGCGCCAAGCGACATTTCAAACAGGCTGACGCTGCTGATGCGGCCCGGCGAACCGATGCCGAAAGCCTGCGGCGCGTTGAGCGCGCCAGCGGCCACCAGCACGGCAGCGAGGCCCACCAGCGCGTGAAAGAACGCCACAAGCTGAGGCATATCCGTCATCTTGACGGTGCGTGCGCGCCACGCGCCGATGCCGCCGCCGATGGCGATGCCACAGATGACATAAAGCCAGCCACCGATGCTGGAGGGCGGCGAGTACATCAGCGTCGTCACGACGGCGACGCCCATGCCGATCATGCCAAAGAGGTTACCCTGGCGTGATGTGGCGGGCGACGACAGGCCGCGCAGCGACAGAATGAAGAGGACGCCGGCGACGAGATAAAGCAGGGCTGCGAGATTGGCGCTCATGTGGCCTCAGCCCTTCTTCTTGTACATCGAAAGCATGCGCTCGGTGACAAGGAAGCCGCCGAAGATATTCACGCTGGCAAGGATCAGCGCGATGAAGCCGAACACGCCAGCCCAAAAGGGACCGCTGTCGGTTGCGCCAACGCTGGAAACGCCGACGGACAACAACGCGCCCACAACGATGACGGACGAGATGGCGTTGGTCACCGACATCAGCGGCGTATGCAGCGCGGGCGTCACCGCCCACACAACGTAATACCCCACGAAGATCGCCATCACGAACATGGCGAACTGAAAGACGAACGGATCAATGCCCGACGCGGCGCCTGTGGCTGCGCCGATGGTTTCGAGCGCAGCTGGCGCGGCCCCGGCCACGAAATCAGTGATGGTCTGCGACGCTTCCTTCAGCATGGGCGCGCCCCTTTGCGAGCAAGAAGACAGATGCTTGTCACGGCCGGAGGGCTCACGACTTCGGCAAGAAGTTGGGATGCACGACAGCGCCGTCACGCGTCAGCAGCGTCGCGCGCACAAGCTCGTCGTCCCAGTTGATGGCGAGTTCCTTCGTCTCCTTGCCCACGAGCGTTTCGAGGAAGGAGAAAAGATTCTTGGCATAGAGCGATGAAGCCGTCGCCGCGATCCGGCCAGCCATGTTGAAATGGCCGACGATCTTGACGCCGTTGTCAGTGACGAATACTTCGCCCGGCTTCGACAATTCGCAGTTTCCGCCGCGCTCGACAGCAAGATCCACGATCACCGAACCCGGCCGCATGGAGGCGACCATGGCGGCCGAGATCAGCTTTGGCGCCGGGCGGCCCGGGATGAGCGCTGTCGTGATGACGATATCCTGCTTGGCGATGTGGCTGGCGGTCAGCTCCGCCTGCTTGGCCTGATAGTCCTTCGACATTTCCTTGGCGTAGCCGCCCGCAGTCTGCGCCTGCTTGAACTCGTCGTCCTCAACCGCCAAAAATTTCGCGCCCAGCGACTCGACCTGCTCCTTGGTGGCGGGGCGCACGTCCGTCGCGGTGACGATGGCGCCCATGCGCCGCGCGGTGGCGATGGCCTGAAGGCCAGCGACCCCCACGCCCATGATGAAGATTCGCGCAGCAGGCACGGTGCCCGCCGCCGTCATCATCATCGGCAACGCACGGCCATACTCGCCTGCGCCGTCGATCACGGCGCGATACCCGGCGAGGTTGGCCTGCGAGGAGAGGACGTCCATCACCTGCGCGCGCGTGATGCGCGGCATGAATTCCATGGCGAAGGCGCTGACGCCAGTTTTCGCCAGATCGGCGAGCGCGACCTCTGCGCCATACGGATCAGCAATGCAGATCACGGCCGCGCCGGGCTTGGCGCCAACCAGCGCCGCAGCGTCCGGGCGTCGCACGCTCAGGATGACGTCGGCGCCCGCAATTGCTTCTGAAGGCGTGGCGACAATGGTCGCGCCAGCCGCCTCGAAGTCAGCATCCGTTACGCCGGAGGCATAGCCCGCGCCCTTCTGGACTGCGACATCGGCGCCCATCGCCTTGTAGCGTTTCACCGTTTCAGGTGTAGCCGCAACCCGCGGCTCGTCACCCTGTGTCTCGGCAGGCACGGCTATGCGCATGAGGTACTCCGGAGAGGGGAGCGATGGAAAACAGCGGGTATTCCCGGATTGATCAGCACCGGAGCGTTTGGAAGTGACCGAAGCCATCCCCTGCCCCGCATCCGACGGAACCGATCAAAGAAGAGTCACCGCCATGAAAATGATAATGCCGACGCTGACGATGGTCGTCCACTTGGCGAGAACGAGGAAGAGATTGTAGGTTTTCTCGTGCTCCGCGTAATCCATGTCCGGATGTCCGCCTGCGTTATTGTGCCCGTGGTCGGCCATTTCGCCCTCTGGTTCAGAAAAACGTCCCGGAGAGGAGTAGCGCAATCGCAGCAGGCTCGCAATCTGCGCAAAGGCGCATGTGAAAGACGCTTGGGGCGATTATGACGCAATGGAACAGTCGCACGTGGCAAGTGTGTGAACAAATGTCACACAATTATGGCCCTACTCATCCGTAGCGACACACCAAGGGGCACACCATGCGTCAATCGGCAGGCAAGCGACGTGTCGGCTTGGCCATTCTGGCTTTCGTGCTGGCTGCGACCTCGGCCAGAGCGGTCGACGTTCATGCGGACCCCGGCCCCCCGTCCGCCGAACTGGCGCCCATTCGCTTCCTCATCAGGGAAAAGCAGTTCGCCAAGGCCATAGAAGCCCTCCACATCCTTGAGCGGACGAACCAGACCGCCGACCTTTACAACCTGCTGGCCTTCAGCCTGAGAAACGTGGGCGAGTACGAACGGTCCGGGGAGAATTACCGCCGGGCCCTTGCGCTAAACCCGGACCACCGCAGCGCCCTCGAGTATCAGGGCGAGCTGTTTCTCAAACTGGGCGACGTCGCCCGGGCGCAGGAAAACCTGCGACGCCTCGTGTCACTCTGTCCGCAAGGCTGCGAAGAACGGGAAGATCTCGAACTCGCCCTGCGCGAAGCGGGCTCTCCCGTACCCTAGTCGAAGGTCGCCGTCAGCCCGGCCCGCTCAAGAGCCGCGCGCTGGCCCTCCGCCATCGCCTCGATGTCAAATTCTCCCAGCGCCTCGTTGAACATGCGGAAGAAATTGAGCCGCGCATCGAGGTGCAGAAAGCCACCGCCCAGACCGATGGCCGCGCGATCCATGAACACGAATTCGCGCGGAATCGTCACTGGACCATTCTCTTTCAGGCCCTTGTGAACCTTGAAGGCCTGCTCGCGCCCATACTGGCCCGGCGAAACGCCCTCGGCGATGGCGCGTTCGCGGTCATCCAGCAGCGGGCCATAGATAAACCGCGCCCAGATGTTGAGGGTTTCAACCAGTTCGGGCTTGAGGTTACGGAAGCCCCAGATTTCATAGGCCTTCACGACAAGATCGTCATCCCCGTCGCGCAGGCCGCGATAAAGATCGATGACGCCCTTCACAAACTTTGGCGGAAAAATGCGGATGCATCCGTAATCGAGCAGGTTGATGCCCGCCGCCTTGCCGTCCGGGCCGCGAAACACGCTGTAATTGCCCAGATGCGGATCGCCATGGATGATGCCGAGCCGCACGAAAGGATGCCACCAGGCGCGGAACATCGCCCGCGCAATCGTGTTGCGCTCGTCCTGCGGCGCGCCCACGAAAGACAGCAGCGGTTCCCCCTCCAGCCAGTCAAGCGTCAGCAGCCGACCCGTGGAAAGCTCCAGCCGCACGCCCGGCACGCGCACATCTGTTTCCCGCTCGCCCGACCCCAGAATGTCGCGATAAAGCGCGGTGTGTTTGGCTTCTCGCCTGTAATCGAGTTCCTCGCGTACCCGGGCGCCGATTTCCTGCGCCATTTCGCGCGTATCGACAGCGCCATCAAACCTGCGGCGCAGCGCGAACAAAACATCCAGCTGCTTGAGGTCGGCTTCAACAACCGAGCGCATGTCGGGATACTGCAGCTTGCAGGCCAGAGGGGCGCCGTCGAGCGCGGTCGCCCTGTGGACCTGACCGAGCGACGCAGCGTGCGCGGGATGGAGATCGAAGGCGTCAAACCTCGTGCGCCAGTCCGGCCCCAGCTCCGCCTGCATGCGGCGTTTTACGAAAGCCGCGCCCATGGGGGGCGCATTGGCCTGCAATTGCTGAAGCTTCTCGGCCCATTCCGCAGGCAAGGCCTCGGGGATGGTCGCCATGAACTGCGCGACCTTCATCAGCGGACCCTTGAGCGAGCCCAGCGCCAGCGTCAGCGCGGCTGCGTTGGCCGCGTCGCCCATGGAGCGCCCCGCAAGCCGGGCGCCAGCCATCTGCACGGCCACGCCGCCAACGCGCGCGCCCACGCTCGCATACCGCGCCGCACGGGCGGAAAACCGGTTGTCTTCGTTGTCAGCCATTTTGCGCCTCTGCCTATCCAAAGAGATAGGCGCGAGTTGCGCGATATCCAACGCGGCCAAGAGCCTCTGCCAGGGGTGTCTCTGGGAAGCGGGAGCCTCTAGCCGCGTGGCGACGCGTGCGCCCGAACCCAGTCGGCAAGCGCAGCTTCTTCAAGTTCGCCTGCGGCAAGACGCGGAATGAAGTCTGCGGCCGCCGCTGGATCGGCATCAAACGGGACGTCATTTATCAGCAGGAATGTAACCATTGCATGGAAAGCAATTCGCTTGTTGCCGTCGACGAATGGGTGATTGCGCGCAAGACCAAACGCATAGCTGGCTGAAATCGAGACTAAGTCACGCTCGCCGTAAGCCCACCGATTTAACGGCCGCGCGCATGGGCTCTCCAACAAACCGCGATCACGCAGGCCCGTTGGTCCACCGAACAGCGCAAGCTGTTCTGCATGAATTTGTATAACCGTATCGGCATCCAGCCAATTTGGTTCGTTCACTTGGCCAGGATCCGGAAAGTCTCCGAATACCGCTGCATCACGTGCCGTGCGACCTGCATTGTCCGCTCGCGCGACGTGGGCAGCGAAAAACCAACAGAACCATCGGCCTGCTCAACAGCGCTAAGCTGATCCCCATCCTTCAGACCAAGCCGCTCAACAACCTCCTGCGGTAGAACCACACCGAGAGAGTCACCAAGGCGGGTCACTTTCAGAAAAGGGCCAAGCTTGGGCGTTGCGTTCTCGTTCATTACACACCTCGCCACCTAATATAGCGCGGCGCGACGACGCGGCCAAACCCAGCCAGCTTGCTGCCGCTAGCTAGCCTTCCGGTTATGCAACCTGCGCTCCCAGTCCAGCGCCTGCTGCAGTATCGCGCGCAGATCGTCGTGCTTTGGCGTCCAGCCCAGCGCTGAGCGGATGTGGCCGTTGGATGCGACGATGGAGCCCACGTCGCCGGGACGCCGCGCCGACAGCTTGACCGGGAAGTCAACGCCGGAGATCTCTTTCACCAGCTTGATCACCTCAAGCACCGAATAGCCGCGCTGGTAGCCGACATTGCATGTCGTGCTGGCGCCGCCCGAGCGCAGGTGGCGCAAGGCGTCGAGATGCGCGCGGGCAAGGTCCGTTACCTGAATGAAATCGCGCACGCCCGAACCGTCCGGCGTGGGATAATCCGTGCCAAACACCTCCATGCCGGGGCGGAAGCCAAGCGCCGATTGCACGGCTACCTTGATGAGATGCGTGGCGTTGGGCGTTGATTGTCCCACGCGCCCCTTGGGGTCAGCGCCCGCGACGTTGAAATAGCGCAGCACCACATGGCTCATGGGATGCGCCTTCGATACATCTTCAAGCATCCACTCAACCATCAACTTCGAGCGGCCATAAGGCGACATGGGATGCAGCGGTTCGCTTTCCGTGACGGGCGAACGCTCGGGGTCGCCGTATACCGCAGCCGTTGACGAAAAGATGAAATGCTTCACGCCATGCTCAACGGCGCATGCAATCAGCGAGCGCGCCATCGCCGTATTATTGAGATAGTAACCAAGCGGATCGGCAACCGATTCAGGCACCACTATTTTTGCCGCAAAATGAATGATCTCGGTAACGGCGTGCTCCTTGAGCAGGGCGCTGACTACCGCCGCATCGCCAAAATCGCCAACCACGAGCGGCACGCCCTGCGGCACAGCCCAGGCAAAGCCCGTCGACAGGTTGTCGAGCACGACGACCTTCTCCCCCGCGTCGAGGAGTTCGAGCACCATGTGGCTTCCAATGTAGCCAGCGCCGCCGGTCACGAGCACGGTCATAGATCACTTCCTTAAAGTAAGAGCGTCACCCGATCTTAAGGATCGTTCCCTACAAGGAACTTAAGCGCGAGTGATAAAGTTTCAGTCGACCCGCGCCCGAGGGCCATAAGCCCGGCGCAATTGCTGGCGTGTGCTGATGCAGGGATCAGAACTTATGACGAAACGTATCCGAAAAGCAGTGTTTCCAGTTGCGGGTCTCGGCACGCGGGTGCTTCCGGCCACAAAGACCATCCCCAAGGAAATGCTGACGGTGGTGGACCGCCCCGTGCTGCAGCATTGCGTTGATGAGGCCCGTGAGGCCGGCATCGAGCACTTCGTTTTCGTCACTGGCCGTAACAAGGCTGTGATCGAGGACCATTTCGACATGTCCTACGAACTTGAGGACACGCTGCAAAAGCGCGGCAAGCTGAAAGAGTACCAGGCGCTCATGGCTGATTTGCCAGCCGCCGGCGCCACCAGCTTCACTCGCCAGCAGGCTCCGCTTGGCCTTGGCCACGCCGTGTGGTGCGCGCGCGATATCATTGGCGACGAGCCCTTCGCCGTCATGCTCCCCGACATGATCACGCTTCCCGGCGCCCGCGGCGGCCGCTGCATTGGCCAGTGCATCGAGGCTTACGAGAAGCATCAGGGCAACATCATCGCTGTCGAGGAAGTGCCCCCGCAGGACACGCACATGTATGGCGTCGTCTCGGTGGGTCAGGATTTCGGCCATACGTTTGAAATTTCCGGCATGGTTGAGAAGCCCCCGCAGGGAACGTCTCCCTCAAACTTTATCATCTCCGGACGCTACATCCTGGAGCCGCAGATTTTCTCCATTCTCGCGAACGTCGAGAAGGGCGCGGGCGGCGAAATTCAGCTCACCGACGGCATGAAGAAACTGTCCGACTCGAGCAAGTTCTACGGTGTGCGCTTTGACGGCAAGACCTACGACACCGGATCCAAGGTTGGCTTCCTCGCCGCCAACGTCGCCTTCGCCATGGCGCGCGATGACATCCGCCCCGGCTTCCTCGCCGAGCTGAAGAAGATTATCGGCGGCTGAAGCTTCAATTCCGGCGTCGCTGAAGGCTTCACTTGAAGCTTTGTCAATGCTGATCGGGACGCCGACGTGCGTCCCGGTTTAGCGGACGCTTCGTCCGAACTGCGGTCCCGTCAGGGGTTCAGGCGAAGTCCGAGCAGGAAAACATGGGCGTTGTAGCTGGCGCTCACCTGCGAAGAGTCGAGCTTTTCGTAGGCGTAGCTGCCACGCACTCTCAACAGCCGATTGAAAGCGTATTCGCTGCGTAGCGAGGCCACCCACGTGCGCTCGTCAATCGGCGCGCCCTTGTACTGTGTGTCATTCATCGACAGTCCTGCGCCCAGCGTCAGGTTGCGCAGCAGCGCGTGCGATACGTCGGCTGACAGCGTATGGCTGACTGCGCCTGCGGCCCCCGCAACAGTCGTTTCGTTCAACTCCGTGGCCGCCCGAAGCGTCAGTGTTGTCAGCGGCGTTGCGGCCCACACCAATCGTCCATCAAGCGTAGGGCCCGCAAGAATGGGCAGACGGTTATCGTTATAGGCGCGCCGCGCGTAGCCCGCGCTGGCCTCGCCCGTCAGCGTGCGCGTGATCTCGAAGGTGGAGCCTATGCGCGCCAGAAAGCCTGATGAATCGCGATCAAAACCCGATGAATCGATGGGCTGGTCGCGCTTGCGCACATCAACGCCCGCTTCCACAAACGGCTTTATGCCGGGCGTGACTTCATAGCCGACGCGGCCGCGCAGGCCATAGGCGTTGTAATTATCCTGCGACAGGCGTGACACACCCCCGCCCGCCAACTCCGCGTCGCCGTAAATGCGCCTGTCAGCCAGGAACGAGACGTTCGCCTCGGTACGGCCAAACCGCTGCGTGACGCCGGTCGTGGCGCCAAAGCTGGCGACCGTCGGCTGGTTGATCGTGGCGCCAGGCACGTCCGGCGAGCCAGGGCGCTGCGTCGCCAGCGCGCCGCGCAATTCAAAATTTGCAAACGTGTCGCGCAGCACGTCAAGCCGGAGATTCAATTTGCCCGATCCTTCGGGTCGATCGGCGTCCGGCGTTTTCGAGAACCGCAGATAAGAGCCGATCGCCTCCGCAGTCAGCTCATGCCGAGACCAGTCAGACTGGGCCGTGAAGCCAAGGCCTCCACGCAGAACCGGCGAGCCCTCTTTAATCGCAGAGCGGCGGGGATTGGTGTCATAGCCCGCCTGCAGGTCGACATATGGCTTGACATTGACGCTCCCCATGTGAAGTCCGAGCGGACCATAGGGATCGGGATCGATGCGCGGCCGGCGCTTGGGCGGCGGGCTTGGTTGAACCGCGAATGTCGGGGGCGGCGGCGCCGCGGCGGCGGCAAGCGGCTGCGTTTGCGCCGCCCTCACGCTGGCGGGCGCGGTGCGATACGTCTCTGCTGGAGGAAGCTTCTTGGCGCTGATCGGCTTGCGGCCTGAATAGCGGGTCTTCTTGTCGACCTTGGGACGCGGGCGTGCGTAGTTGGGCGCTTGTAACGCGCTGTCAAATAGCGGCGCGTTCGGCGTCCGCCGCCCTGTGTCGTAGGCGGGAATCGAGGAGCCGCCAGAGGGGCGATATGTGCGTGAATCGTCTGGATTCGCAGAGCCGCGCAGGAGGGTTCCATCGCCGCCCGCGGGCTGCTGTGCGGCAGCAGGACCAGCGACGACAAGCGCAGACAGCAACAAGAAATATCCCGGCGCACGAAGATCGCCGTTTGCGAACGGAAACAAGGATTGCCTCGCCACCCGCGCGACGTGCGCTGGTGAACGATTTATGACCAGACTTGGTTAATGAGGTCTTAAGTCAGGCCTTAAGCGCGATGAAATCAGGCCTGCTCGACCACCAGATAGGTCGCGTCCTGAACGCCCGTCACAAGCACCTTCGCGCCTTCGGGAAGATCAGGCCCGCGCAGGCGCCACTGGGTGTCGTTGACGACCAGTAGTCCCTCGCCCGCCTTGATGGGATGCGCCAGCACGTAGGTGCGCCCGACCATCGCATCAGCGCGGCGATTGAGGAACGGCTGATCGCTCTCCCGCTCGTTTGCGCCATAAAACCTGCGGCCAATGATGACGGCAACAACCGTCAGTGCGCCAAACAAGATTAGCGACCATGCGAAACTGAGATTGACGACGATCATCAACATGCCCGTCGCAACCGCCGCGACGCCGACCCAGAGAAGGAACAAGCCGGGCGCGAACGCTTCCATCGCGCACAGCAGGATGCCGCCGATCAGCCAATACCAGAAAGTTTCCACAGCGCCCTCCTCAGCCTTGCCGCGGCGGCGATGTCGGCACGCTCGTAGACCGACGCGGCGCCTCGCCCTGCGAGAAGGCGTTGCGCGCCACTTCCGCGATGCCGCCCAGCGTGCCCGCCAGGCTGGCCATTTCCATGGGCATGATGAAGGTTTTCTGGTTCGGCGAGGTGGCCATCGCCTCCAGCGCCTTTACGTATTTTTCTGCGATGAAATAATTGATGGCCGCCGTGTCGCCGTTGGCGATGGCGTCGCTCAGTAATTTTGTGGCGATCGCCTCTGCTTCGGCCAGACGTTCGCGCGCTTCAGCATCGCGGAAAGCTGCTTCCTTGCGTCCCTCAGCGTCAAGCACAAGCGCCGCCTTCTTGCCTTCGGCGCGCAAGATTTCTGCCGCGCGGGCGCCTTCCGCCTCCAGAATGGACGCGCGCTTCTCGCGCTCCGCCTTCATTTGGCGGCCCATGGAATCCACAAGATCGCGCGGCGGGACAATGTCCTTGATCTCGACGCGATTGGTCTTGATGCCCCAGGGCTGCGCAGCGCTGTCGATGACCTTCAACAATCGGTTATTGATTTCGTCGCGATGGGAGAGCAGCGCATCGAGATCCATCGAGCCCATCACGGTGCGGATATTCGTCATCGTCAGATTAAGCAGGGCATTTTGCAAATCAGCCACTTCGTAGGATGCGCGCGCAGCGTCCAGCACCTGAAAGAACAGCACGGCATCGACTGCCACATTGGCGTTGTCCTTGGTAATGACTTCCTGCGTCGGCACGTCGAGCACCTGCTCCATCATGTTGAGCCTGCGGCCGATGCGGTCGATCCAGGGCATGATGATGCCAAGGCCGGGATAGAGCGTTTTGTAATATTTTCCGAAGCGTTCAACAGTGTAGGCGAAGCCTTGAGGAACCTGCCGCACGCCCATCGCGATGGTGGCAAGAACGAAAATGACGATCGCCAAAGCGAAAATACTGAATCCGGTCACGTCCATGTCGATCACCCTCTTGCGCCCACGGTAGCGATTCGGTGCGAATGGTGTCACGGCTACGCCTCCGCCGCCAGCGCCTCCCGCTCCGCTCGTGGTAAATGAATCCGAAACGTGTTCGCCATATTTTACGTGCAATCAGGAGCTGGGATCACCAGCTCGGTCCCAGATTAGCGCCGGAGTTGTGGCATGGCGGCTTTGCGTAGAAAGATGCGGGTGACCCACCCGGAACGGCCCCTCGGCTGGACGCGATCAGGACTAACGGCAGGCCAGGCCTTGCGCGCGCTCATCGTGGCCATTGGCGTGGCCTGCGTTACAGGCTTTATCCTGCACGCCAAACCTGCTGGCGCGCAGACCGCCAAACCACAGAAGGCCGCGAGCGTGAATGACGACGGCGCATTCCGCACATTCGTGGAAGGTCTGTGGCCGGACGCGCGCGCGCGCGGCGTCTCGCGCGCAACTTTCGACGCCGCTCTGGGCAAGATCACGCTTGATCCATCCATTGGCGGAACATCTGCGGCACAAGCAGAATTTGTCCGGCCCGTATGGGATTACGTGAATGGCGCGGTGACGCAGCAGCGGGTTGATCGTGGCCGCGCTATGGCGCGCGAGTACGCGCAAACACTGGCGAACCTTGAGCGCCAGTATGGCGCCGATCCCAACGTCGTTCTTGCCATATGGGGCGTGGAGACGAGCTATGGCGGCTTCACCGGCAACAAGAACGTCTTCCGCTCGCTGGCTACGCTCGTTTACAAGGGCATCCGCACGGACTTTTTTCGCAATGAGCTGCTGACTGCCCTTCAAATTCTGCAAGAGGGCCATGTCTCCGCATCGCAAATGACGGGATCATGGGCGGGCGCCATGGGCCACACGCAATTCATGCCCTCCAGCTTCATGAAATGGGCGGTGGACCACAACGGTGACCGGCAAAAGGACATCTGGAACAACATTCCCGACGCGCTCGCCTCAACCGCGAACTATCTCGCCCAGCATGGCTGGCAGCGCGGTCTGCCGTGGGGCTACGAGGTACAACTGCCCGAGCGTTTCGACGTGTCGCCGCATGATCCGCAAACCATGCGCCGCTTCTCCGACTGGGCGCGCATGGGCGTGCGCCGCGCCGATGGCGGCTCCCTGGCGAGCAACGGCGAGGCAGGGCTGTGGCTGCCCGCTGGCGCGCGTGGACCAGCGTTTCTCGTGACCGCCAACTACCGTGTGATCCGCAGCTACAACATGTCCCAGGCCTACATGCTGGCTGTCGCTATGCTCAGTTCGCGCATTGCTGGCGGCGGCCCCATGGCGGGCGTATGGCCCAAGGGCGAAAAGCCGCTCTCCACCAGGCAAGTCATGGACATGCAGCGCAATCTGCAGCGCCTCGGCTTCAACGTCGGCGATGTGGACGGCCGTATCGGCGAGCAAGTCCAGACGGCCATCCGCGCCTACCAGCGGCGACAGGGCATGGTCGCAGACGGCTACGCCTCGGCGGCGCTCGTCGAGAAGATGCGCGCGACGCGGTAAGGCGCTATGATGGGTGGATGCGCAGGACCGTTTCGCTTTCACCCCGTCCGCTTTTCCTGATCGCCGCGTATTTGGCAGCGGTGCTGCTGACGAGTGTGTTTGGCGTGGGCATGACGCCAGCTCCCGCATTCGCACAATCAGAAGACGAATCGAGTCCGGCTGTCTTCTGGCGCATCGAACGCCAACGGCAAGCAGCGCGAAGCAAGCCCCCCGTCGTCATTCAACGGCCGACGCGCATGACGCGGGGCGTCGCGCCGCGGCGCGGCTTCGCCCGCGAAGTGCCGGCCGACTCCGCAGCAGCAGCAACAGCTGCCTCCATAGCCCTTCCTGAAGCGCCCAGCGCGACAACGGACATCGCAGCGCCTTCTTCAAACCTCTCGGCAGTATCGCCGACGCAGCCTGCAGCCCCCGCCGGACCGCCTTTCGTCATCGCGGTGTTCGGCGACAATGTCGGCCAGATGTTGGCGCAAGGCCTTGCAGAAGCGTATGCGGCCCGCAACGTCACGGTGTTGCGGCGCGCCCGTGAAAACACCGGCCTGGTCCGCGACGACTATTTCGACTGGCCCAAAGCCATTCGGGACATTCTGGCTTCTGATCAGAAGATTGATCTTGCCGTTATGATGCTGGGCAGCAACGACCGGCAACAAATCCGCGAGGGCGGTCAGACCGCCGACATTTTGTCTGACAAGTGGAAAGAGACCTACAGGGCGCGCGCAACCGCTATTGCGGAAGCGTTCCGGAGCAAGGGCGTGCCGCTCATATGGGTTGGCATGACCGTGATGAAGAACGAGCGCCTTTCAGCCGATATCATTCAGTTCAACGAAATCTACCGCGAGGCCGCGCAAAAGGCCGACGCTACTTATGTCGACGTCTGGGAGCCTTTCGTTGATGAGCGCAATCGCTTTACGCTTTCCGGCCCCGATCTCAACGGCCATGTGACGCGCATCAGAACCGGCGACGGCGTTCATTTCACCCGCGCCGGCGCGCGCAAACTCGCCCACTTCATCGAAGGCGATGTGAAACGGCGGCTCGATCTGCGCTCGCCGACGATCCTGCCTCCCGCCATCGCGGACGCCCCAGTGCCACAGAATGCTTCGCTCGATTCGCGGGTCCGACCAGACGCTACGAATCCCGTTGGCGTTCCGCTCGCCGTTCCCGCACCTGAACTCGTTGTACCCACACGGCCCATCGCAGGACGCGTGGCTCCCCTCACCTCAAGCGCCTTGTCGCCGGGCGGCGAGCTGGCGACGGCGCCCGCGCGGGGCGCAACGACCTCGCAGGACGGAACGCCGCCCGAAAGCCGTGCGGGCCGCGCTGACGATTTCCGCTGGCCAAGACAATAGCCGCGCGGAACAATCACGGCAGTTTGCCGTTCATGCCATGTCACGATTTCGCCTTCCCGTGAAAAGGCGGCGTTCTTGCAGGGTGTCCCATGCCGACGTTTCACATGCACTCAGCGCGCGCGATCTTTGCATCCGTTGCAATTCTCGCGGGCTCATCGTGGAGCGCAGACGCGCAGTGGTATCAGGCTGGGCGGCAAGCCTTCGGCGACGGACGCATCGCGACAGCGTCAATCGCGCCACCCGATTATTTCGTTGACGGATACGCTGCGCCGCAACGCGTAGTACGCGGATCGACGCGTGTGCTGGTCGCCGATCCTACACGCCAGAGCGCTGGCACAATCACCATCGACACCAACTCACGCGCCCTCTTTTATTCGCTGGGCGATGGCCGGGCGATCCGGTATGGCGTCGGAGTCGGACGTGAGGGTTTTGCGTGGCGCGGGCGCGCTCAAATTGGGCGGAAGGCGGCCTGGCCGAGCTGGACGGCGCCTGCTGAAATGTTGAAGCGCAGGCCCGATCTTCCACGTTACATGGAAGGCGGCATCGACAATCCGCTCGGCGCCCGTGCGCTCTATTTGTATCAGGGCAAGAGCGACACGCTGTTCCGCATCCACGGAACCAATGAGCCCTGGACCATTGGTCAGGCCGTATCGTCAGGCTGCATCCGCATGCTGAACGATGACGTCGAAGATCTTTACACCCGCGTACGCGTCGGCGCTCGCGTGGTTGTACTGTAAAGCCTATCGTGTCACTTCGCTGATCCACGCCAGATAACCCGCGTCGCCTGCTTCTATGGCGACGCGCACAATCTCCGGCGTGTCGTAGGGATGATCTTGTCTGATGGCGGCGCACAACGCATCCCAATCGGATGTTTTGACCTTCATCTGCAGAAGTATCTCAACCTCGCGCCGCCGCTCGCCCTGCCAGACGTAATGGCTTGTCACGGGAAACGCCTGCACGCAGGCCGCGAGCTTTTCATCCAGCACGCGCCCAATGATGGCGTCGGCCGCCGCTTCTGAATCGACTGTTGTCGTGACGATGGAATAAGCGCTCACGGCTTCCACTCCAGAAACGATTGCAGCGTTAGATCCAGCCCTTCAATTCGTTTTCAATAACTGCCTGAAGAACGGCCATTCCCTCTTCGCTGTCGTTGAGACAATCGAGGCGGGCGAATTTCTCGCCGCCGTGCTCGAGGAAAATGTCGCGATTTTCGACGCCGATTTCCTCGATGGTTTCCAGGCAGTCGGCGGCGAACCCCGGCATTGTCACCGCGATTTTCTTCACGCCTTTTTCGGCCAACGACTTCATCGTTTCATCGGTGTAGGGCTTGATCCATTCGGCAGGCCCGAACCGCGACTGGAACGTCGTGATCAGCCGGTCAGCACTCCACCCCAGCGCCTCGCGCAACAGGCGCGTCGTCTTCACGCAATGGCAATGATAGGGATCGCCCTTGTCGAAATACTCCTGCGGAATGCCGTGATATGACGCCACGATCACCTCGGGCTCAAAATCAAGCGCAGCGAGTTGGCGGCGCGTCGAGCGCGCCAGAGCGTCAATGTACGCAGGATCGTCGTGCCATGGCGGCGCGATGCGCGCAGTGGGCTGCCAGCGCATCGCCTTCAGCGCGTCAAACGCCTTGTCGGCGACCGTCGCCGTCGTTGCGGCGGCATATTGGGGATAGAGCGGCACAACGAGAATGCGCTCGCAGCCTTGCTGCTGCAGAAACGTCAGCCGCGAGGCGATGGACGGATTGCCGTAGCGCATCGCCCAATCCGCCACCACGGGCCGCTTGGCGCCGCCAAGTCCGCCGCCGGAAATCCACTCAACAAGCTTCTCGGCCTGCGAGCGGGTGATTGTGCGCAGCGGACCTTCGTCGCGCTCCTTGTTCCAGATTGTATCGTAGTCGCGACCCTTGCGGCTGGGGCGCGTGCTGAGGATGACGAAATTAAGCAGCGGCCACCAGATCACGCGCGGCGTCTCGATCACGCGACGGTCGGACAGAAACTCCTTCAGATAGCGGCGCATGGACCAGTAATCGGTCCCCTCCGGCGTGCCCAGGTTGACGATCAGAACGCCAACCTTGCCAAAAGCCACGGGCGGATGGCCCGCCGGGAGGGCGCCGCCCGCCGGTCTGTCAAAATTTGCGCGCTCGTTCATCCGCCAGTCCTCTGTTACGGGCTTTCTAGTGTGAACTGCGCCTGCTGCAAACCATCAACTCTACGCTATGTGCGTCGACGGCCCTTGCTGTGCCGCCCGTTCTGGAAAGAATGGGACATGCGTCCGGGGGACAAAACGTGACAGCAATGATGGAACGGGTGGTCGGCAAGCTGGTCGACGCCAAACCGGACGAAATCAAAGCGCTCCTCTGGTCTTTTGCGTACTTCTTTTTCCTTCTCGCCTCCTATTTCATTTTGCGTCCCCTGCGCGACGAGATGGGCGCCGCCGCCGGGCGCGATTTCCTGCAATGGCTCTTCACGGCGACGTTTTTCGTCATGCTCGTCGTCGCGCCGATCTATGCTGCGGCGGTCGCGCGCCTGCCGCGAAAACGCTTCATCCCATTGGTCTATCGCTTCTTTATCCTGAATTTAGCGGTCTTCTGGCTGCTGCTGCAGATGGACGCCTGGCGCGTCGAGACAGCCCGCGTTTTCTTTGTCTGGGTCAGCGTGTTCAACCTGTTCGCCGTGTCGGTGTTCTGGTCGTTCATGGCCGACCTTTACCGCACCGAGCAGAGCAAGCGGCTGTTCGGCTTCATCGCAGCGGGCGGCTCAGCCGGCACGCTGCTGGGCTCCACAGTCACCGTCACGCTCGCGGGCGCGATGGGTCCGGTCAATCTGCTGATCGTCGCCGCCGTCCTGCTCGAACTCGCGGTCTTTTGCGCCATTCGGCTCGAGCGCGCCGCCCCGCAACGCGCCGATACGCCGCAGCCAGCAGGCGCGCCTGAACAGTCCGCGATGGGCGGCGGGGTGTTCGATGGCTTCATGCTGATCCTGCGCTCGCCCTATCTTGCGGGCATAGCGGCCTGGGTCGCCCTGCTCTCGCTGGCGGGCACATTTTTGTACTTCATGCAGATAGACGTCGTGCGCGCCGCCTCGCCCGACCCCGCCACGCGCACCCGCATTTTTGCGGGCATGGATCTGGCGGCCAGCCTGCTCACGCTCGGCCTGCAGTTCTTTGCGACCGGCCACATCGTCAAACGCATCGGCGCCGGTCCCGCCGCCGCCGTGCTGCCGCTCGTCTTCGCGATTGGCTTCGCCGCCCTCGCTATTGCGCCCGCCCTGGCGGTGATCGTTGTCTTCCAGGTTTTGCAGCGCGTCGGTAACTTCGCCTTCTCGAACCCGGCGCGCGAAATCTTTTTCACATCTGTGGATGTTGACGAGAAATACAAAGCCAAAAACGTCATCGACACAGCGGTGTTTCGTGGCGGCGATCTTGTGTTCAGTTGGCTGTTTACAGGACTGCGCACATTTGGCCTTAGCCTCACCGGCGTCGCCGCTGTCGCCATACCCATCATGATCGGATGGGCGGCCATCGCAATTGCGCTGGGACGGGCCCAGGAGAAACGACAAAAGCAAATTTGAGTTTTCAACACTCGCAACGGAGCACACGACATGACGAATGAGTTTTTTAACCTCAGCCGCCGTCAGGCCCTCGCGCTTGCGTGCGCAGCTGGCGCGAGCGCGCTTTCGCCATCCTTTCCCGCCTTCGCGCAGGCTGCGCTTCTGGCGCGCAGGATTCCCTCAAGTGGCGAGATGCTGCCGTCGGTGGGCATCGGCACGGCCATCATCTTTGACTTTCAGGATGACAAAGAAAAATTCGACATGCGCGCCGAAGTGCTGAAAACGCTCGTCGCGGGAGGCGGCAAACTTATCGACACCGCCCCCTCCTACGGACACGCGGAAGCGCGCCTTGGCGATCTGTTTGCGGCAGCGAACATGCGCGACAAAATATTCCTGACGACAAAAGTGCGCGTGAACAACGCGGAAGCCACAACCGCGGAAATGAAAAGCTCCTTTGCGAAGTTGAAGGTGGACAAAGTCGACCTGATGCAGCTTCACAACCCCGGCAGATCTGATCAGGATCTTGCGCTGCTGCGCGAATGGAAGAAGCAGGGGCTTTGCCGGTATCTTGGCATCTCATCGTCCTTCGAGCGCGACTATGCTGCGGTGGAAGAAATCGTGAAGCGCGAGAAGCCGGACTTTTTCCAGATTGATTATTCGATGGTTGATCGAAACGCCGACGAGCGTCTCATCCCTGCTGCGCAGGACGCGGGCTGCGCCGTTCTCACCAACCTGCCCTTCGGGCGCGGACGTTTCTTCAAGGCGACAGCTGGCAAGCCGCTGCCTGATATCGCCAGGGAAATCGACGCCACGAGCTGGGCGCAGTTCGGCCTCAAATGGTTGCTGGGCAATCCAACGGTTACGGCTGTCATTCCCGGCACCGACCGGCCCGAATTCATGACCGACAATCTGAAAGCTGGCATGGGCAAATTGCCCGATCAGGACATGCGCAAACGAATGGTCCAGATTTTCGATAGCCTGTGAAGCAGATAAAGCTTTCCAGACGTTCTCGCAGTGCTCGCGAACGTCGCTCGCCTGTCCCGCAATCGACTGATCAGGGCCACAGATTGTGGAAATGATGCACGGGTCCGTGCCCTTCGCCAGAGCCCACTGACAATTCATCGCTCGCCGCCAGCGAGTCGGTGAGATAGTCCTTCGCAACCGCAATGGCGCTGATGAGCGAGAAGCCGCGCGCCAGATGCGCGGCAATGGCCGATGACAAGGTGCAGCCCGTGCCGTGGGTGTTGCGCGTCTCGATGCGCGGGCCGTTGAATGTCTCAAGCTTAGCGCCGTTGAACAAAACGTCCGGCGCGTCTTGTCCGGTTAGATGTCCGCCTTTAACGAGTACGGCGCGCGCGCCAAGAGCGTGCAGCGCGTGAGCCAGCGCGCCGAGATCTGCAGCGTTTTGGGGCTCGCTGGACACATCCGCCAGCCGCATGGCCTCGGAGGTATTGGGCGTGATGACGGTGGCGAGCGCAAACAAATGCTGCTTCATCGCCTCCACGACGCCCGGAGCGCCAAGCGGGTCGCCGCTGGTGGCCACCAGCACTGGATCAAGCACAATGTTGCGCGCGTTGTGGGCCCGCAACCGGTCAGCCACTGCTTTCACAATCTCGGCCGAGGCGAGCATGCCGATCTTCACCGCATCGACGCGCACGTCGTCGAAAATGGCGTCGATCTGCGCGGCCACAAACGACGCGGGGGGAACATGCACGCCGCTGACGCCGCGCGTGTTCTGTGCGGTCAGCGCGGTCACTGCCGCCATGCCATAACAGCGCAACGCGGAAAACGTCTTGAGATCAGCCTGAATGCCCGCCCCGCCTGATGGGTCGGAGCCGGCGATGGAAAGAACATTTGGAATCATCGCCGCATGCCTGCCTTTTGCAACCGACGGCGCCTGCCAACCGGCCACAGGATGAAACTCAAGGCCCCGTACCCGGCCAGAAACCCTGCCCCGGCCAGCGCGGCTCCTTCAATCGTCACAGGCACGCCCGGCTCAAAATTCGCCCATGCGCGCTGCGCTGTCGGCTGGTCGATATCGCTCGCCATTACGACGATGCGCCGGAAGGGGCCGGACGTCTGGAAGATTTCAAGTTGCCGCTGCAAGCGGGCAAGGCGCGCGCTGTCTTCGCGCAACCGGGCGCCGCGTTCAGTCACGAAAACATCGCCGTTGCCTGACAGGCGACCAATGCCTTGCTCGCGCGTCATGCCGTGACGCGCTGCGTCAGCGTCGAACTCGGCCATGATGCGCGCAAGCTCATCAATGGCGCCGCCCAGTCTCTGGCGATATTGCTGCGAATATTCGGGCAATTGCGAAGTGGCCAAGCCGCCTGCAAGTCCCGCCACCACCGCCAATGCGCGTACAATCATGATTCGTCTGCCTTTGCGTGAAGGATGATGAAGACCATCTGCCTACGCAAACGCCTGAACCAGCGTCCAGGTCACGGCCTTGGCTGCAATTGGCTGACCACAAGATCGCCCTGCGGCACGCCAAACATCAGCTCACGCGCTTCCCGGCGCGCGGCGGGGCAGCAGTGAACTCGGCGCGGCTGATGGTGCCGTCG
>JANPPJ010000174.1:0-79343 GCA_031428455.1 Hyphomicrobiales bacterium
ACTCGACATATCCCGCACATCTCCGTTGAGTGATGTGCGGGTTAACACCTATGGAAGAGGACATACCCATCCAAGTAGACGTTCTGATGACAAAATCGCGTCTTGTTGCAATGACTTCGGCTATGCTTAAGCCTTGTTTCAGCCGCCGTCTGCCGCGTGACCTGCAGCCTTGATGCCTGCGACGGCTGCCGCCTCGTCATTGTCAGACGTGTCGCCGGAAATGCCGACCGCGCCAATGATCGCGTTATTGGCGTCGCGGATAAGGACGCCGCCGCCTACCGGGAGGATGCCGCCGTCTACAAGATGCGCGACGCCCGCAAAGAAATTGGGACGGTCGGTCGCCATTTTCTCAATCTTCCTGGAACCGGCGCCCCACGCGATGGAGCCATAAGCCTTGCCGAAAGCGACCTTCCAGCGCACGAGGCTCGTGCCGTCCTCCACGCCGCTCGCCTTCAGAGAGCCGCGGGCGTCGAGGACCACGACGCCAACAGGGTTGAATTTGCTGGCGCGCGCATGTGCAAGCGCCTCAGTTACGATGGTCTGTGCAGCGGCAAGGGTCAGCTCAGTCATTTTTACGTCTCCAGGTTAAAAAGAGCGGTCTGGTTGCGCCACGCGGCAAGCGAGGCGTCAATGAAGGTTGAAGATGCCCCAAGCGCATGATGCGGGTCGAGCGCCTTGGCAAGGTCGGCGGCGGTAAGGCGGTCGCCCACCTCTCGGAGCTGGGCGATTTCCCGAGTGACTTCCTGGGCCAGCGAAGTTTGGTTCGCAACCACGCTTCGCGAAGCCCGCGTGACAATGGCGTGCGCCCCGTCCCGGCCTATTGCAGGCGCCAGCGCGAGAGATGCAATTTCGGCGAGGGGCAGTCCTCGCAGATCATCGAAGTTTGCGCGCATCCGCGCCTCATCGACGATAAGCCCCTCGAGCGTGTCAGCCATATTGGCGATGGCGCCGCCTGTAACTTTTACAAGCTCTGGCAATGTGGGCCATTCGGCCTGCCAGCCGCCCAGCGCCCGCTCGTGCTCCTGCAAGGCGCCTGATAGCAGCGCCGCAAGCAGGCCGGGCGCGCGAAGCCCCGCGCTGATCGTCGCCATGCATCGCACCGGGTTTTGCTTGTGCGGCATGGCGGAGGAAACGCCCCTGCCCTCTTCGGGTGGCTCGGCGAGTTCGCCGACCTCCCATTGCGCCATCAGCGCAACGTCGCGCGCAATCTTGGCGGCGCCAAGGGTCGCGATGGCGAGGCTTGAACACAGGCTCAAAAGATTGCCGCGCCGCGTGTGCCAGGGGACCACAGGTCCATCAATGGGGGCGCCAAAACGCAGCGGCAGCAGCGCCGCGAGGCGGGCCGAGACCGCCGCGCCCTTCTCGCCCAGCGAGCCCAGATTGCCCGACGCGCCGCCAAACTGGATGCGCAGCGCCGCCAAAGCCGCTTCCTTGATCCGAGCGCGGTCCTCGATAGCTGCGAGCAGCCATTGCGCAGCCTTTTGCCCGAAAGCGATGGGCGTCGCAGGCTGCAACAGGGTGCGGCCGAGCATGATCGTGTCGCGATGCGCATGCGCCAGATTGGCGGCGGCAGTGGCCAGCCGCGCGAGGTCAGCATCAATAAGCGCAATTGCCTGATCGAATTGGCGAACCAGCGCCGTGTCGAGAGCGTCCTGGCTCGTGGCGCCAAAATGGACGTAGCCCGCCGCTGAGGCGTCGCGGGCGCGCACATCACCGATCAACAATTTCACAAGCGGAATTGTGAGCACGCCTGCACGGGCCGCGTCTCCCGCGACGTCTTGCGCCGTCACCTGCATCTGCGACGCCGCCTGGATGATCGCCTCGGCAGCAGCGGCGGGGATCACACCCTCTAGAGCCTGCGCCTGCGCGAGCGCCGCCTCGAAAGCGAACACGCCATCAATGAGCGCCTGTTCGCTCATCGCCGCAGCGAGCGCCGGACTTGTTGAAAAGGCGTCAGTCAACGACATCGGCATGCGCTCTCCCGGGCGGGAGCACTAAGCGGGACAGGCCGGGGGGTCAATGGCGCGCCCGGATTCTACGGGAACGATGGCGGCGTCAACACGTTGGGTTGCGCCAAGCACGCGCCCCAAAGTGAGCGACTGCAAAGCTTTTTTCTGGAAATGGAGACGCCGAATGGACCGCCGATTTCTCTTGCGCTCGTTGTTCGCAGTTGGGGGAGCTATAACTGTGCTCGCTATCCCGAAGTCCAGCGAAGCGGCTTCGTTCTTCGACGAACTTGAGAACAAGGACTCGAAGAAGCTGGTTTCCGACGCCGACTTGCCGGCGGATGGGGCGGAAGATGCCCAGTTTGGTCAGCGTTGTGTCACGCGCGTCAACCGGTTCGGTCGTCGCGTTCGGGTTTGCCGGCCTATCGCCCGCCCACGGATGATGCGCCGTTGCGTCACGCGGATTGATCGATTCGGACGCCGCGTTCAAATCTGCCGTTAACATCCAGCACCTTTAAACGGAAAAGCCCCGCAACTCTGCCGGGCTTTTTTTTTGCCTACCGGATCACACGGCGCAAGATAAGGAGACAAATGCCCGTGCCGAGGCCCCAGGCCCCGTTGATCAGCGGGCCGTTATACCACACGCCGCGGGGGCCCACGGCGCCGGCTTTTATCTGGGGAATCCCATACCAACTCATCTGAGTCGGAAGAAACGCGCCGAAAAGATATGCGGCAACGATGTAGACTATTCCTCGGTGAAAACGGTACGCGACAAGGGCGAACAAAATTCCCCACATGCCACCCCAGAACGTCTGGTTGATGATCGTCGGTAAGCCAAAAGGCGCCACGGGATTCCAGTTGCTCCACGGCACGCGGCCGGTGATCAAGTAGCCCGCCAATTGGTGAAACAGCAGCACACCGAGCGCCCCGGCGATGAAGCCGAGCGCGATTGTGCGAACCAGACTGCCAGTATTTGTGCTCGCCATCGAAATTCCCCCTGTAACTTTACGATTAGCAGCCGGCGGAGGGCCTTAAGTCAAGGGATAACCTCTCACCAGACCCCAACATTGGGCATGGACTTCCAAGGCTCTGCAGGGGCCAGGGCTTCGCCTTTCTGCAACAACTCGATGGAAATGTTGTCGGGTGAGCGAATAAACGCCATGCGGCCCTCGCGCGGGGGACGGCTGATTGTCACGCCGCCGTTCATCAGTTTTTCGCACGTCGCGTAAATGTTATCGACCTCATAGGCGAGGTGGCCAAAATTGCGGCCGCCCCCATAGGCTTCCGGGTCCCAATTGTAGGTCAGCTCCACCAGAGGCGCGCGATTCTGCCGGGCGGCGTCCTCATCTCCCGGCGCGGCCAAAAAGATGAGGGTAAAGCGGCCCTGCTCGCTCTCGACGCGACGGACTTCAGTCAGTCCGAGCTTGTTGCAATAGAAATTCAGCGATTGAGCCACGTCAGCGACGCGGACCATTGTATGAAGGTAACGCATTAGAGCCTCCTCGTGAGTCTGCCCCCAAACTGTGGGTTTGACGGGAAAACGCAAGCGGACAGACTGAAATGGACGATCTCCAGAAGATAAAATCCCGGGCGGCTCTGGCTTCCATTTTCGCCAGCGCGGCGCTGACTGCCGGCAAGTTCGTCGCCGCGCTCCTGTCTGGGTCGCTGGCGCTGATGTCGGAAGCGCTGCACGGGCTGCTGGACGTGGGCGCAACGCTGCTGACTTATTTCGCAATTCGCGCTGCCGACAAGCCAGCCGACGATGAACATCACTACGGCCACGCCAAGATTGAAGCCGTGGCCGCGCTCATCGAAACCGGTCTGCTGATTCTGCTCTCTATCGCGGTGCTGTTTGAGGCAGGGAGGCGATTTGCGACGGATCTGCCGCCCGAGGTCAATGCAACCTGGCTCACCTTCGGCGTCTTGATCGTCTCCATTGTGGTCGATTTCGTGCGCTGGCGCTCGCTTGACCGGATCTCCAAGCAAACCAAAAGCGACGCGTTGGCCGCCGATGCGCTGCATTTCTCCAGCGATCTCGTGGCCTCATCTCTCGTGCTCGCTGGCCTCGTCGCGACCGTTTACGGCTTCAAGGATGGCGACACGCTTGCAGCTGTAGGCGTGTCGATCTTTGTCGGCATAGCGGGCTATCGCCTCGGACGACGGACCATCGACACGCTGGTAGACAAGGCGCCGGACGGAATCGCTGATGACATCAGAGCCATTGCGGAAACTGTAAGCGGCGTCGCGGCGGTTGAGGAATTGCGGCTGCGACGGGCTGGGCCAGAGATTCTGGGCGAGATTTCGATAGCGGTCCCGCGCACGATGGCCGGTGATCGCGTTATGGCGATCAAGGCCGAGGTGGCCCGCGAGATTGCAGCGAAGCACCCCGAAGCTGCGTTGACGGTGACCGCGAACCTGCGCCTGCTGTCTGACGAAAGCGTGCTTGAACGCGTGCTGATGGCGGCGGCGCGGCGGCGCCTCCCAATCCACCACATCACCATTCAGGAGATTAGCGGTGTGAAATCGGTCGGCGTCGATCTCGAATTGGACGCGCGCATGTCTCACGCCCAGGCCCATGATATCGCCAGCGGACTGGAAGCGGCCATTCGAGACGAGATCGGGCCGTCCATCGAGGTTGATACGCATATCGAGCCGATGGAAATCGAGGAACTGGCTGGCCGGGATGCCCTGCCCGAGACTGTGGAGCGAATTGCAGCCGCTTTACGGCGCCTGGCTTCCGAGGACGACAGAGTGGTGGACGTTCACGACGTGCGGGTTCGCGAAACAGCCAGCGGCCTTGTTGTGAATTATCACTGCACCGTGGATGGTTCGCGGAGCGTTGCCGAGGTCCACACTGACGTGGACCGGATCGACCGACGCTTGCAGCACGAAATGAAGGGGCTTGTACGCGTGATCGGCCATGCGGAACCCGAGCGCGGCTAAGTTACGCTCACGTTCAACGCGCAAACTTGACGGCTACCCACAATCGACGTTAGTGAATACTCACTGATTTTACGTGGGGGGCTGATAATGTTCGCCGATCTAATGACAACCCGGCGCTTCGCGCCTTTGTTCTGGACGCAGTTTTTGTCGGCCTTCAACGACAATTTCGTGCGCAGCATGCTGGCCATGCTCATTCTTTTCCAGCTTGGCGAGGAGCACGCAGGCGCCCTGGTGACGCTGGCCGTCGCGATCTTCGTCCTGCCTTCCGTTTTTCTATCCGCGCTGGGCGGCGAAATCGCTGATTCTCACGACAAGGCGCTGATCGGGCGGCGGCTGAAATTTGCCGAAATTTTCGTGCAGATGATCGCCGCGGCGGGCTTCATGTTCGGCTCGCTTGTCCTTCTCTACACCGCGTTGTTTGGCCTCGGCGTTATCGCGGCGCTGTTCGGCCCCATCAAGTACGGCATCCTTCCCGACCACCTCGAAACGCGCGAGTTGCCCGCAGGCAACGCGCTTGTGGAAGGCGCCACGTTCTTGGCGATTCTGCTTGGCGTGATTATCGGGGGCTACGCGGCAAGCCACGACCGGGGGTCGTGGAGCGTCGTTGTGCAGCTGATGCTCATCGCGACGATGTGCTGGGGCGCGGCCCGCTTGATACCCGCAACGGGGATCGGGGCCCCGGGACTCAAGATCGAGAAGAATGTCGCCAAATCGAGCGTGCGGCTCGTTCGCGAATTGGCAGGTGATCGCCGTTTATGGATCGGTGGCCTTGCGGTCAGCTGGTTCTGGATGACGGGCGCTGTCGCCCTGTCCCTGGTGCCGGTGCTCATCAAGCACAAGATTGGCGGCGGCATAGACGTTGAGACAGCGGTGATGGCGCTGTTCGCCGCCGGCATCGGCGTTGGCTCCATCCTGGCAGCCGTTCTTTCCCACGGCCGAATTGTTCTTCTTCCGACGCCGATATCGGCCCTGATGATGGCGGTCTTCCTCATCAACCTGGGCTACACGGCCTGGGGAATGCCGCAGGCCAGCGGCACGGTAGACCTGACCGCCTTCTTCACCAGCGGCACGGGCTTGCGAATAGCCTTCGACGTTGTCGCCATCGCTGTTTTCGGCGGGCTGTTTGTGGTGCCCGTGTTCTCCGCAGTTCAGGCGTGGGCGGGCGAAGATCGTCGCGCGCGGGTCATTGCGGGCGTCAACATTGTCACTTCTCTGTTCATGGTGGCTGGCGCCGTTCTGACCGCCCTGCTGCAGGTCGTAGGCCTTGGCGAGCCCGCGCTGCTCGCGCTGCTCGGTGTGCTCAACGCCATTGTCGGCATCATCCTGTTCAAGCTCTTGCCCGGCAACCTTGCTGCAGAAGCATTGCAGGCTCTCTTCCGGGTCATCTTCCGCCTTGAGGTCAAGGGCCTCGAACATCTTGAAGCGGCGGGCGAGCGCAGTGTCATCGCGGTCAACCATACATCTTTCCTCGACGCTCCTGTCCTGCTCTCGGTCATGGATCGCAAGCCGGTATTCGCCATCGACTGGCAGATTGCGAAAGCGTGGTGGGTCCGGCCCTTTCTCAGCATCGCGCGCACCTATCCGATGGACCCGACAAAGCCCATGTCCACGCGCGGCCTGATCAAGGAAGTGAAGGCAGGCGACCCGGTGATCATCTTTCCCGAAGGACGCCTTACAGTCACCGGCGCGCTGATGAAGGTTTACGACGGCGCCGCGATGGTCGCCGACAAGTCGGACGCGATGATCGTGCCCGTGCGTCTGGACGGACTGGAGCGCACGCCGTTCACGCGCCTGCCGAAGAACCTTGCCCATCGGCGGCTGTTCCCGAAAGTGCGCGTCACTTTTCTGCCGCCGCGCAAACTGAAACTGCCAGCGAATCTTGTTGGCCGTAAACGCCGCATGGCCGCAGGCGCAGCGCTTTATGATGTGATGTCTGACCTTGTGTTCCGCACGACCGATACTGACCTGACGCTGATCGAAGCGCTGGCGCGCTCGGTGAGCGACGCGGGTGGGTCTCGCATCATCGTGGAAGACCCGCTGACGGGCGCGCTCTCTGGCCGCAAGTTGCTGATAAGCGCCGCTGTGATTGGTCGCAAGATCATGGGTCTGAGCGCGCCCGGCGAATCTGTCGGCATGTTGTTGCCCAACGCCAGCGGCGCTGCTGTCACATTCTTCGCCATTCAGGCGGCGGGGCGCGTAGCAGCGATGCTCAACTTTACGGCTGGGCCTGCCAATGTCGGCGCCGCCTGCCGGGCCGCAAACTTGCGCGTCGTGCTTACCTCACGCGCCTTCGTGGAAAAGGCAAAGCTGCAGAATCTCATTGAGGCCCTTGGCGCAAGCGTGCAGATCGTCTTTCTTGAAGATGTTCGCAAAAACATCACGTTCGCGGACAAGGCGCGCGGCTTCATGGATCAGGGCCGCCCGCTTGATCGGCGGCTTCCCGATGATCCGGCGGCCGTGCTCTTCACATCCGGCTCTGAGGGCGCTCCCAAAGGCGTCGTGCTCTCGCACCGCAATCTGATCGCAAATGTCGCGCAGATCACCGCGCGCTTTGATGTGACGCCAGCGGACACGGTCTTCAACGTGCTGCCAGTGTTCCACTCATTCGGCCTGACTGGCGGCATGTTGTTGCCGATGCTCACGGGCATGAAGTGTTATCTTTATCCGACGCCCCTGCACTATCGGCAGATACCTGAATTGATCTACGCCACCAATGCCACGGTTCTGTTCGGCACGGACACGTTCCTTGCAGGCTACGCGCGCAGCGCCAACAATTACGACATGCGATCCCTGCGATACGTTGTAGCGGGCGCAGAGCCTGTGAAGGAATCGACGCGGCACACATACGCGGAAAAATTCGGGCTTCGCATTCTTGAAGGCTATGGCGTCACAGAGACGGCGCCTGTACTGGCGGTGAATACGCCAATGTTCAATCGCTTTGGCACTGTGGGGCGCCTCATGCCCGGCGTTGATTATCGGCTGGAGGCTGTGCCTGGCATCGAGGAAGGCGGACGCCTCTATGTGCGCGGTCCCAACGTGATGAAAGGTTATTTCCGCGCCGACAATCCCGGCGTGCTGGAAGAAACGCCGGAGGGCTGGCACGACACCGGCGACATCGTCACTGTCGACGCCATGACCTTTGTCACCATCAAGGGTCGCGCGAAGCGGTTTGCTAAAATCGCGGGTGAAATGGTGTCGCTGGCAGCTGTCGAGCAGATGTGTGCAGCGCTGACGCCTGATCATCCGCTGGCCGTTGTAGCTGTGCCTGACGCGCGCAAGGGCGAACGCCTGATCCTTGTCACAACGCAGGGGAGCCTGCGCCGCGCTGACGTTCAGGCCCACATGAAAGAGGCAGGCGCGACGGAGCTGATGGTTCCCTCGGAAATCCTGACGTTGGACTCGTTGCCGCTGCTGGGCACGGGCAAGCCTGATTTTGTCGAGTTAAACAAAATCGTACGCGCACGCATCAACGCGCAAGGGGTCGCGTAATGGCCGCTGGCGCGCGCGTGCAGCGCGTACGCGACGGCGCTACGACACGTGCGCGCATCGAAAAAGAAGCGCTGCGGCTGTTTGCAGAAAAAGGCGTCGAGGGCGCAACTATCCGCGATCTTTCGCAAGCTGTAGGCGTCGCCGACGCGGCTCTCTATCGATACTTCGGATCAAAGGAACAGATCGCATCGGAGCTGTTTCGCGCGCACTACGGCGCACTTGCTCAAAAAATCGCAGCGATAGCTAAGGAAGACTTGTCCTTCCGCCGCACAACGCAAGATCTTGTGAGCCTGTTCTGCAAGCTCTTTGATGATGAGCCGGATGTCTTTGCCTTCATTCTGCTGAATCAGCATGCGCATCTTCGTTTCGTGACCGACGATGGAAACGCCGTGGAAGAACTGCGCAGGATCATGCGCCGCGCCATTGAACGCGGCGAGATCAGCATGAACGACCCCGATCTTGCCGCAGCCACAGCCCTGGGCGCCGTGCTGCAACCGGCTGTGTTCAAGCTTTACGGTCGGCTACCGGGGCCGTTAAGCGCCCACGCGCAAGAGATGGCTGCAGCGGCGGCGCGCTCGGTTGGCGCGCGAACAGACTGACCTTCGCCACCTTGCAAGCGCGGAACAGCATGCCATAACCGAACGACTAGGAGTTTCATGATGCGCACCGATAACGCCAAGGCCGTTCGCCTCACAGATTATCGCCCGACCGATTATCTCATCGATGAGGTTCATCTGGATATTTCGCTTCATCGCAGCGCCACTCGCGTGCGCGCAAAGCTGATGATGCGGCCCAATCCAAAGGGAATTGCCGGCGCACCTCTCGTACTCAATGGAGATGGACTTGAGGTCGGCGCGGTAGCTCTCGATGGCGCCGAGTTGCAACTGTCGCCTGACGATCTGACGCCTGATCGCCTGAGGATTGCAAGCCCACCCCAGGTTCCATTCACGCTGGAAATCGAGACCGTCGTTGATCCCACTGCAAACACGCAGTTGATGGGGCTGTATCGCTCCGGTTCAGCCTATTGCACACAATGCGAAGCCGAGGGCTTCCGGCGCATTACTTACTTTATCGATCGGCCAGATGTTTTGTCAGTCTACACAACGCGCATTGAAGGCGACCGGAAAGACGCGCCTGTTCTGCTCGGCAATGGTAACCTTGTCGCGCAGGGCGAATCTGGCACGGATCGCCATTTTGCTGTGTGGCATGACCCCTTCCCCAAACCCTCTTATCTCTTCGCGCTTGTGGGCGGCGCGCTCGACTGCCTCCCGGACACATTCACCACCATGTCCGGGCGCCAGGTCGAACTTGGCATCTATGTGGAGCCAGGCAAGGCGGAACGAGCACATTACGCGATGGATGCTTTGAAACGCTCGATGCGCTGGGACGAAGAAGCGTTCGGACGAGAATATGATCTCGACGTTTTCAACATTGTCGCCGTGTCCGACTTCAACATGGGCGCCATGGAGAACAAGGGGCTCAACGTCTTCAATGACAAATACGTTCTTGCATTGCCGCAGACCGCAACAGACGCCGACTACGCCAACATCGAGGCGATCATCGCGCACGAGTACTTTCACAACTGGACTGGCAACCGGATCACCTGTCGTGACTGGTTTCAGCTATGCCTGAAAGAAGGCCTCACGGTTTTCCGTGATCAGGAATTCTCCGCTGACCAGCGCTCACGCACCGTCAAACGCATCGCAGACGTGCGGGCGCTACGCGCCGCGCAATTCACCGAAGATGCTGGCCCACTGGCCCATAATGTGCGGCCCGAGGTCTACCACGAGATCAATAATTTCTACACGCCCACTGTTTATGAGAAAGGCGCCGAGGTCATTCGCGTGCTCAAGCGATTAATCGGCGATGCTGCATTCACCGACGGCATGAACCTTTACTTCGATCGCTTCGACGGGACTGCGGCAACTGTTGAAGATTTTGTCGGCTGTTTTGCGCAGGCGTCGGGACGCGATCTGACGCAGTTCATGCGCTGGTATCAGCAAGCAGGAACGCCTGTTGTAACGGCCCGCTGGCGTCATGATCCTGCAGCGAGCACACTCACCCTTGAACTTGAACAGGCCTGCCCTGCTACGCCCGGTCAGCCGACGAAGCTCCCGCAGGTGATTCCGTTAGTGCTGGGGCTTGTCAGCAAGGACGGCGACCTGTCCCTGTTGACGCCCGAAGAGGGGCTCCCCGGCGGCGCGAGTTCTATCGAGGTCGAACGGGGCACATTTGAGTTGGCCTCAGACAAACGCGTCCTCATCTTCAATAATGTCGCGACCAGCGTCACGCCTTCGCTGCTGAGAGGTTTCTCGGCCCCAGTGCGCGTCGACGCAAGCTATTCTGAAGACGATTTGCTGCGTCTGCTCGCAAACGACACTGACAGTTTTAATCGCTGGCAGGCGGCTCAAACCTATGCGACTGGCCTCATTATCCGCTCTGCCGCCTCAATCCGCGCAGGCGAAGGAGCCAGCGACGCTTCGGGTTTTTGCGAGGCAGCGGCGCGGCTTCTAGCAAACTGGAAAAGCGACCCCGCATTTGCGGCGCAGGCTCTCGCGTTGCCAACGGATTCTGACATCGCGCGGGAGCTGGGCGCAGATGTTGATCACGCATCGATCTTTCTGGCTCGAAAATCTGTTCGCGAAGCGCTGGGCGACTCACTTGGCGCACAGCTTCGGAAAGCGCATGATGAGCTCTCGGCGCCCGCGCCCTACGCGCCGGACGCCGCCGGCGCGGGTCGGCGCTCCCTGAAACAAGCGGCGCTTGATTTGCTTGTGGCGGCGAACCGGGATGACGGCGGCCAACGCGCCATGCTGCAGTTCGGGACGTCAGACAACATGACAGACATGTTCGGCGCTCTGGCGGCATTGACGCTCAACGGAGCGAGCCAGCGTGAAGCAGCGCTCGACTCGTTCTTCCGCGCTCATGCGGCAGACCCGCTGGTGCTAGACAAGTGGTTTGCGCTGCAGGCCATGATCCCTGAGACGGGAACGCTTGAACGCGTCCGCCGACTGATGGGTCACCATGCATTCTCGATGACCAATCCAAATCGTCTTCGCTCACTCATCGGTTCCTTCGCCGCCAACTCCACACAGTTTAACGCGGCGGACGGCTCGGGCTACGCGTTCCTGGCCGACATCGTGCTGGAAACAGACTCGCGCAATGCCCAGGTCGCTGCGCGTCTGCTTGTCGCTTTCAAAACATGGCGGGCGCTGGAACCGGGGCGCCGGGCGTTGGCTGAGGCAAATTTGAGGCGCATCGCCAACGTGAATGAACTTTCAGCTGATGTTCGTGACATTATTACGCGGTCGCTTGCTTGAAGCGGCGCCTTCACTAAGCGACTCACCGCAAACGACATTGCTTCACGAAGCTGATAAACGCAGCTTCGCGCCCTCTCAAAACCCAACGTTGACGGTCCATTAACCTCTGGACAAACGACCGCCCTCGGATTCAACTGACGGTGATTCGCTGCGATGCGGCACATGGTAGCGGATCTCATGATTTCCGAGGGGGCCAACCATGACACGTTTACACGTGTCGGACGCGGTCGCGCATGCGATCGCGTCGGCAGAAGACGTGCGCGCTACTGCGCGCGCAAGAGCTAAGACTCTCGCGGCAGAAGTGCTGATGCGCTTTGCCGTACCAGTTATGGCCAGTGTTTTCTGCACCGCTCTCTTCATCACCAGCGCCATTTTCGCCGGGGCCGCACGCACCGATGCGCTGCAAGACGCAAAAGCCGATATTGAAACGGCCGCAGCATTTATTTCAGCTGCACTCGACGCTAACAACGCGTCCGAAATCGAACGGCCAGGCATCATAAAGTCCGCACTTCCGGTGCGTCTCGCGCCGCCCGGGCGACGTTTCTATCTGACTGACGCGCAGGGCCAGATTATCGGCAGCCACAACGCAACCCAAGACATCGGCGGCGCGCTGGCGAACAAACTTGGGAGTGCGCTGCCCATCACGATCTTTGGGGAAAAGGCAGGCGTGATGACGATGCGCCTGGAAAATGGCGGAGAAGCGCTAGCGAGTGCGCGCACCTTGCGCGAGCCTCATGGCCAGGTCGCGGTCATCCAGAGCAAGGCCGACATACTAGCGAAGTGGCGGGCTTCGAGTTTGCGTCTGGCGATACTGGTTGGCTCCACCATTCTTGTCACAATTCTTCTAGCGTTCGCCTATCAATGGCAGGCCAACCGCGCACGGGAAATCGCACAGCAGTGTGATCAACTAGGGGCGCGTATCGACGTCGCGCTCAATCGTGGCCATTGCGGACTGTGGGACTGGGATCTCGCAAGAGGCCGCATCATGTGGTCAAACTCCATGTTTGAAATGCTGAGGCAACCTGAGCGTGCTGGTTCGCTTTCGATTGGCGAAGTCAGTTCGATGATGAATGCTGCTGACATTGATCTGACGGAGGTCGCCAAGACGCTGATCAATTCGAAGGTCACCAGCATTGATCGTACGTTCCGCATGCGGACAGGCGACGGTGAATGGAAATGGCTGCGGGCCCGCGCTGAGGTCGTGCGGCATTCGCGCGACGATGGTCTGCATCTTGTGGGCATCGCGATCGACACTACTGAACAGAAACGATTGGCGGAGAGCACCCGCACCGCCGGTGAGCGGTTGCAGGATGCAATTGAGGCGATCTCGGAAGCTTTCGTTCTCTGGGACGCAGATAAAAGACTCGTTCTTTGCAATTCGAAGTTCCTACGCCTGCACAATCTTCCCATTGGCGTCGACAAGTCCGGCGCACACTACAACGACATCATGCGCCAAGGTTCTCAGCCTCTGGTCGTCACACAGGTTCCCGTGCCCGAGCGCCCCTTGAACGGAGCTCGGTCTTACGAAGCGCAACTTGTTGACGGAAGATGGCTTCAAATCAACGAGCGCGTGACCAAGGACGGCGGTTACGTTTCCGTTGGCACAGATATATCTGTCCACAAGCAACACGAAGAAAAGCTGATGGAGTCCGAGCGACGACTCACTGGCATGGTGGCGGACCTGCGCAGGTCGCGTCAAACGCTCGAGCAGCAGGCGCAACAGCTAGCTGACCTTGCGGAAAGATATCTGGAACAGAAAGCGGAAGCCGAACTCGCCAGCTCTGCGAAATCTGAATTTCTGGCAAATATGAGTCATGAACTCCGCACGCCGCTGAATGCGATCATCGGCTTCTCCGAAATCATGGAGCGGCAAACGTTCGGTGATCTTGGGTGCCCGCGTTACGTCGACTATTCGGCGCATATTCGGGCCAGCGGCCAGCATCTTCTCGGCATCATCAGCGATGTCCTCGACATGTCCACGCTTGAAGCGGGACGAATGTTATTGGTCAAGACGGAGTTTGATATTGACTCAGTCGTGCAGACTGTTCTTGAAAACATCAAGGTAGAGGCGGCCGAAAAGGAAATCGCTCTGCGCGTTGAAGTCCTCCCTGGGATACCTGTCCGTGCGGATCGCGAGGCGCTTGAGAAGATCGTCGGCAAATTGATGCGCAACGCGATCAAGTTTTCGCTTCAAGGCGGGCGCGTCAGCCTGCGTTGCAGGCTGACTGATGGCGCCATGCATATATTCGTAGAAGACTCAGGTGTTGGCATTCCTCGCGGGGCCCTTGACCGCATTTGCCGACCGTTCGAGCAAATCAACTCACCGCTTCAGAATGGCATGAAGGGTTCAGGCCTGGGCCTTGCCATCGCACGCTCGCTTGCAGAGCTTCACGGGGGCTCACTGCGCATCCGCTCTCTTGAGGGACGTGGAACCGTTGTGCGCGTTAGGCTTCCCATCTCCCCCAACGCCTTGAAGGCCATTGCAGCGCGTGCACGCAATGAAGTAAAGGGTATCTCCGGAGAAGCTGCGGCGTAAGCCGCGAATTGTTTTGAACGCGGCGTCAGGCGCCCAGAAGCTTATTGAATACGCGCCTCACATGCAGGCGTTGCTCGGCCAACTCACTCTCAACAGCACGAAAATCAGGCGCTCGCGCAGAAAACGCGATGCGGCGCAGAACACCCGGCGACGCCTTCGAAGGATCAAACGTCTCGCCGATTGTGAGCCGTAGCATCTGCATGACGCCGGTATAAAGCTCATGCGCTGCCGTGAGGGTCGTGCTCTGCGCAGGCGTAAGAAATCCAAGAACTCCCGCATTTTTCAGAGCAGCTGGAACAGACACGTCCAGAATTTTTGGACTTCGTCTCGCGTGAAGCAGCGACAGATATTGTGCAAGAAATTCGAGATCGATGAGCCCGCCGGCCACCAGCTTTAAATTCCAGATGTCATTCTCGCCTTTTTCACGTGCAATAAGATGACGCATTTCCCGAACGTCGTTGCGTAACTTATCGCTATCTCGTTCCCGGCAGATTGCCGTGGCGATGACACGGCAAACATCGTCGGCCAGCGTATTATCTCCTGCGATGCATCGTCCTCTTGTCAACGCCATTAGCTCCCAGGTCTCAGCTTCGTTAGCCTGATACTCCCTGAAACTATTGAGCTTGGTCGCAACAGGTCCCTGTCGGCCAGAGGGTCGCAGTCGCATGTCTACTTCGTATAAATCGCCTCTGCGTGTTGAGACCGTCAATGCCGATATAAGTCGTTGTGTCAGACGCGTGTAATATTGAGTTGCGTGCAAAGGACGCTGCCCATTTGAGTCAGGTTCGGACTCGTTGAAGTCGTAAAGCAATATGAGATCAAGGTCTGACGTCGCCGTCATTTCCCGCGACCCAAGTTTACCCATTCCAAGAACGACGCATCGTCCCCCAGGCACGACGCCGTGTTCGAGCTGAAACATGCGTTCAACATGTGCAAGGCTGGCGCGCACCACCGCAGACGCAAGCGCCGAATAGGCAGGCCCCGCGGCCACGGGATCGAGCGCTCCGGAAAGAACGCGAACGCCGATCAGAAAGACTTCTTCCTTTGAAACCTGTCGAATTTCATCCAGAAACACCTCGGTTGTCGCCGCGGTTTCCAGCACATCGCCGAGGCGTTTATCATAAGAAGTCTCGCTGGGTTGCGTGCGTAGCAAAACGGGATCAATTGCAGCATCAAGAACGTGCGGGCGCTGTGCAACGACATTGGCAAGACGCGGGGCGCCACCCAGAATATCTGCGAAAAGTTCACGCACAGTCGCGTTGGACTTCAAAATTGAGAAAAGTTCGATGGCTGCGGGCATGCGCGCCATCGCCATATCGAATGCCGCCAAAGCAGCATCAGGATCTCCGCTCCCGGAGAAAGCCTCAAGCAGCGCGGGCACCAACTCAGTCAGCACTTCTCGCGCGCGCGCACTTTGCACCGCGGCGCGGCGGCCAAAGTGCCACCCACGCACTGTTTCCGTAACGCGTGCGGGGTCCATGAAGCCCATGCGTGAAAGGGTTTCAAGTGTTTCTGGATCATCAGAAACGCCTGTGAAGACGAGGCTGCCGCTCGCTGTATCAAGCCCAGGCGCATGCTCGAAGAGTCTTGCATAATGTATTTCAACATTCTGCATTTGCGCTGTTAGCGTTTCCGAGAAGGAGCCCAGATCAGAGTGCCCGCAAAAACGTGCGAAACGCTCCAGTTCGTTATCGTCGGAGGGCAGTCGCTGGGTCTGTTCGTCTGCCACCATCTGGAGCCTGTGCTCCACATTGCGCAGATGTTTGTACGCCATAGACAGATCGTCCACGGCCTCCTG
The DNA here is from genome assembly GCA_031428455.1 of Hyphomicrobiales bacterium. Taxonomy (GTDB): domain Bacteria; phylum Pseudomonadota; class Alphaproteobacteria; order Rhizobiales; family Beijerinckiaceae; genus Terripilifer. The sequence goes on from JANPPJ010000174.1 coordinate 16,033, forward strand.
CGTCACCCATCCATCAAGTTGCAATTCAACGAGCATGTCCAGTGTTCGCGATCCGCGCAAGTGAGTGCGCCGACCGCCGAAGATCAGTTGCTGCGTCTGAACAAAAAATTCAACTTCGCGAATTCCGCCGCGCCCTAGTTTAACATCGTGCCCAGCGACAGCAATATCGGCGTGACCGCGGACCGCGTGAATCTGCCGCTTCATCGCATGGATGTCGGCAATCGCCGCATAGTCAAAATACTTGCGCCAGATGAACGGTGATAGATCCGCGAGGAACTTTGCGCCCATGGCGAGATCGCCCGCGACCGGGCGCGCCTTGATGAAAGCTGCGCGCTCCCAGTTTTGTCCCAGATTTTCATAATAGTCGAAAGCAGCGGGCAACGAGACCGCAACGCTCGTGGAGCCGGGATCAGGCCGCAGGCGCAAGTCAACGCGAAGTGCGTAGCCCTCATGGGTACGCTCCTGAAGGAGACGCGACAACGCCTGTGTCATGCGTACGAAAACTGGCGACGCAGCGACGCCCTCGCGCATGATCTTTGAGTCCGGGTCAAAGAACGCAACAAGATCTACGTCGCTTGAATAATTCAATTCTCCCGATCCGTGTTTGCCCAAAGCAAGGATCGCAAAACCGCAGTCCGCTTCAGGATCGGCATGATCGACAAGTTCAAGGCGGCCTGCTGCTGCGCCCGCTCTCAACAAATAGCGGATTGTGCTCGAGACGGCTGCATCGGCATAGGAAGTGAGTGCGCGCGTGACCTGCACGACATCCCAGACGCCGCCTATGTCCGCCAAAGCGATCAGAAGATGGCTCTCGTGTTTTGCTGCGCGCAACGCGCTCATGATCTCGTTGTCTTCGACGGCAGCGTCGCAATGCAGGCGCATCTGCGAAAGGCAGAAGGCCAGGCTTTCGTCTGGATCGCTTTCAAGAAGTGCGACAAGCCGAGCAGGCTCAGCTTGAGCGAGACGCCATAAATAAGGCGAATGATCGGCAATACCCAAAAGGAGGGCCGCTACGTTCTTGCGCTTTGACAGGTTTGCAAACGCGCTATCGGCGTCGCCCAGCAGATCTTGCATCTTTACATGCGCAAGAGCCGCATCTGACAATTGGGGCGCTAAAATCATTTTGTCAGCAAGAGCTGTTGACTTCGTTCCTGACGCGCTTTTTTTAAGTTTCATCATTTCATTCCGGCTTGACCGTGGCCCCGTCCGCAGCAGGAATGACAATGGTCACGCGCAGACCAGGAGCGTTATCCTCGATACGGATCGAGCCATTGTGAAGGCGAGCGACGGCAGCGACAAGCGAAAGACCGAGGCCGGAGCCTGGCTGCGAGCGCGAGCCCTCTAAGCGAACGAAACGGCCAAGCACACGCTCACGGTCAGACGCGGCGATACCTGCGCCGCGATCAGCGACTGACAGTTCCACCATCTGTTTATTTTGTCGAACTTCCATGCGGACAGAGCGTTCGCCCGACGTACCTTCGGGCGCACCGTATTTGAGTGCGTTGTCCACGAGGTTAGCCAGAGCCTGACTCACAAGGTCGCGGTTTCCCTTTGCCCAGCAATCGCTGGCCGCATCCACGACAAGAGGAAAGCCAGCTTCTTCGGCAAGTGGTTCATAAAGTTCGCTAACGTCTTTGGCGATCTCGCCTGCATCGAAGCGTGTAGGCGGCGATGGCTCCGCGCCTGCCTCCAGCCGTGCGATCGTGAGAAGCGCATTGAAGATTCCAATGAGGTTGTCGCTTTCCTCGATCATCTTTTCGAGCGAAGCGCGATAGTCTTCAGGCGAGCCGTTTGTGCGTAAGGCTTGCTCGGCATGATTTCGCAGACGGGTGAGAGGCGTCTTCAGATCGTGCGCTATGTTGTCGGAGACTTCTCGTAAGCCCGTCATCAACTCCTGAATGCGCTCCAGCATTGAATTCAGGTTGGTGGCGAGCCGATCCAGTTCGTCATTGGACCGGCCAACCGGCAGTCTCTGCGCGAGATTGCCTCCCATGATTCTTTTCGCGCTGTCGTTCATGGCGTCCACACGACGCAGTACGCGCTGCGCAACAAACAGGCCACCGATCATCCCGATGATGGTGATCCAGAACAATGACGTGAGTAGCGCCCGACCAAAGATGCGCGCAATCGTTTCGCGATCTTCCAGATCGCGCCCTACAAGCAAACGGAAGCCGCCCGGCAAAACGAAGATGCGCGCCAGCGCGCGCCGGTCAACGCCCGCTTCTCCCACGCGTTCATAGGCTGTTTCGCGAATGCCGGGGGATTGCAGGACGCCGGCAGGCAGATCGAGAATGTTGCCGGCAATTGCCTGGCCCTGGAAATTGGTGACGAGGTAAAGCGACGCGCCCGGCTGTCGCGTCCGTCGCTCTATGATGTCAACGAGCCGACGCACGCCGCCCTGGCGATAGAGGTCTGAAAGTCCCTTGATCTCGGCTTCAATCGTCGCCTCAACCTGCTCATCCATCACACGCCGCATGTCTGTCGACACCCAGAACATCACGGCGCCAGCGAGGATCGCAAAGACGATCAGGTAAGCGATCGACAGCTTGAAGGCAGTCGTGCGGAAGAGTTTACCTAGCGCTGTCACGGATCATGTATCCAGCGCCACGCACGGTTTGCAGAAGCGGCGTGTTGAAGCCTTTGTCGATCTTGGCGCGCAGGCGCGAGATATGCACGTCAATGACGTTGGTTTGCGGATCGAAGTGGTAATCCCAAACGTGTTCAAGCAGCATCGTGCGCGTGACGACTTGCCCGGCATGACGCATCAGATATTCCAGCAACCGATATTCGCGCGGCTGAAGCGGGATGTCCTTCCCGGCACGGGTGAGCGTGTGGCCAAGGCGATCCAGTTCAAGATCGGCAACGCGCAAGGTGGTGGGGGCGCTCGGGGCGCCGTTTTTTCGGCGCGAGAGGATCTCGACGCGCGCCAGCAATTCGGAAAATGCGTAGGGCTTGGCAAGATAATCGTCGCCGCCCGCGCGCAGTCCCTTCACGCGGTCATCAACCTGACCCAGCGCAGACAGGATGAGGACGGGCGTCTCGATTTTTTGTTCGCGCAAGCCACCGATGAGGCTCAGACCATCCATCTTCGGCAGCATCCGGTCCACGATCAGGACGTCGTAGTCCTCATCAGATGCACGAGCATAGCCAGCAAGCCCGTCGGCCGCGTGATCTGCGAAATGGCCGACCTCGCGAAAAGCCTTCACAAGGTAGTTGGCGGCCTCGGGGTCATCCTCGATGATCAGAATGCGCATTTCCGACATATAACCAATTCCCAATGAAAACGGCAGGCCTAGTTGCAGCCTGCCGTTCTTGTCTCATCTCGCACCGACCGCGGAGGAGCAGGCTCGATGACGGGTCATGACGCTGTAGGCACCGCCACAAAGCGCACGCCTTCAGCCGAGCGGACGCGCATCAGTACGGTCTTGCGCTTGTCGGAGCGGGCGGTTCGCATCGCGTCGGCCACTTCGCCGGGGCTTTTCACGGACTTGCCAGCGACATCGAGAATGAGGTCGCCTTCACGCAGGCCGGTTTTGGCGGCGGTACTATTGGGCTCGACTTCGGCGACCTGAACGCCGCCATCGCCGGGCGCCAGGCGCAGGCCAAGACGGGTGCCGTCTCCCTGCTGGGCGCCGCCCTCTCTTTCGCTACGACCAGTCCGCGCATCGGCTGCGCGCTCGGGCAAAGCTTCCAGCTGGACGCTCACGGTCTGTTCGCGCCCGTCACGCACAAAGCCAACCTGGGTTTGGCGCTTGGGGCCGAGCCCGGCAATGCGGCGGGAAAGTTCGCGCGGATTGTCCACGCTGGCGCCACCCACGGAGACGATGACGTCGCCAGAGCGCAGGCCCGCCTTCGCCGCAGGCGTGTTCGCCTGCGCCTCAGCCACCAGCGCGCCCTTCGTGTTCCGCAGCCCCATCGATTCCGCGATCTCGGGCGTGATGCCCTGGATCTGGACGCCGATGTAACCACGCGACACCGAGCCGTTGTCACGCAACTGCGCAATCACATCGCGGGCGACGTTGGCGGGAATGGCGAAGCCAATGCCCACGCTGCCGCCACTGGGGGAGTAGATCGCGGTATTGACGCCCACGACTCGACCCTGAATGTCAAAGGTCGGCCCACCGGAATTGCCCCGGTTCACCGGCGCATCAATCTGGATGAAGTCATCATAGGGACCAGCGCCAATGTCACGGCCACGAGCGGACACGATGCCAGCCGTAACTGTGCCGCCAAGGCCGAATGGGTTGCCAACCGCCAGCACCCAATCGCCGATGCGCGGCGAGCCCGCGGCCCATTCAGTAAACGGGTACATTCCGTGTTCTTCGATCTTGAGAAGCGCGAGATCGGTTTTTTCATCCGTGCCGATGACCTTCGCCTTCACGCTGCGGCCATCGTCGAGGCCAAGCGTAACATCGGTGGCGTTCTTCACGACGTGATTGTTCGTGACGACATACCCATCGGCAGAAATGATGAAGCCAGAGCCCTGCCCCATGGCCTCACGCGGGCGACCACGCTCGCCTTCCTCGCCAAAGCGGCGAAAGAAGCGCTCAAGCGGATCGCCGGGCTGGATACCCTGCGGCATGCCGCGGCGGGCCATGTTCGCTTCGCCGCTTTCGGCGATACGAACGCGCACGGAAACTACCGCAGGCTTCACGCGGTCGATCATGTCGGCAAAGGAGGGGATGGCGCCGGGAACTGTAACGGGCGGCGCGAGCGACCCAACGGGCGCCGCGGGCGCGCGGTTATCGTTCAGAGGCTTGGTCTGAGCCTGCGCCTGCGCATCCGGCAAAAACGCCGACACGCTGAATGTACCGATCGCGAGCGCGGCACATGCGCCCAAAAGCGTCTTGCGCAAGGGCATGATGCGCGCAGCCGCAGCGGCCATACGATCAAGGGTATGTGACATACTTCTCTCCATCTCAACCGAAGATCATCCGGCCTTGGGGGAGAACATGGGGGATGCAGGTTTGCGCCAACGTTTCCGCAAGATGACAAGTTGGTAAGGCAATGCGACGCGGCTAGGCGATAAGCTAGACCTCGTCCGCTCGGAAGATTTTTAAATGGGCTTCACCGCGCATCGATGATTTTTTCAAGCGCCAATCGCTCGGCTTCCGTGAGCGGAGCAGCGCGCGTTTCTACCGCAATGCGGCTGCGACGACGCCAGGCGACCAGAAGCCAGGCGAGGCCCGCTGCGAGAACGATCAGCGGCGTGATCCAGAGGATGATCGTTCCTAGACGCAACGGCGGGCGCAACAGGATGAATTCGCCATAGCGATCTACCACATAGCGCATGACCTGATCGTTAGAGTCGCCAGCGACCAGACGCTCGCGCACGACCAATCGAAGATCGCGCGCGAGCGGAGCGCTGGAATCGTCAATGGACTGATTTTGGCACACGAGGCAGCGAAGCTCGACGGACAGTTCCCGGGCGCGTAATTCCAGCGCTGGATCCGCCAACATCTCGCCAGGCTGAACCGCAAGCGCGGGCAAGGGCGCCCAAGTCAGGCATAGCAAGACAAGAGCAAAGCAAGGCTTATTCATGCTCATTCCGCTGGAGCTGGCACGGGTTGGCCCTTCGCCTCACGAGGCCGGCGCGCATACCCAATCCGCAGGCGGCGATCAGCAAGCGAAACGCCCCCGCCGAGGAACATGAAGATCGAACCGATCCAGATCAACGTGACGTAGGGCTTCCAGTAAAGTCGCACGTCCAGAGAGCCGTCGGTGTTCTGCTCCGGAATCACAATGTGAACCTGTCCCAGCTGAATGGTGCGAAGGCCTGCTTCAGTCGTCGTCATGGAGCGATGCGCATAAAACTTGCGTGACGGATCCAGCATCCCCACGATGACGCCGCCTTCGCGGATCGTCATGTGTGCTGCTGTCTCGACGTAATTTGGTCCCTTGCGTTGCTCGACATTTTGCAGCGTCACAACGTAGGGGCCAAGATTGACGTTGTCGCCCGCCTTCATGCCGACAATACGCTCGACGCCCCAGCCGGTCGCAGCAAGACCCAGCAACGTAACGCCGGCGCCCGCGTGCGCAATGGCGGCGCCCCATTGCGAAAGGGGAAGGCCGACAGCGCGCCGCCACATGATTGCAGGGCTGTAGCCGCCGCCTGTCGTGCGGCCCCAAGTCTCAATGAAAGCGCCGACGATAACGTAAACGGCAAGTCCGGCGAAAAGAACCGACAAAACCGGCTCACCGCGTGCGAACGCAAAGATGATCCCAGCCACAACGGCCATGCCCACGGCGAACGCGAGACGCTGGACAGCGCCCAGCATGTCACCGCGCTTCCACGCCAACAATTGGCCGATCGGGATGGCAAGGAAGATCGGCACGAACAACGGCGCAAAAGTGAGGTTGAAGAACGGAGGGCCAACGGAAATCTTGGCGCCTGTCGCGGCTTCCAGAGCCAGCGGATAAAGCGTGCCGACCAACACGGTCGCGCAACTTGTGGTCAGCAAGAGGTTGTTGAAGACAAGCGCGCCTTCACGCGAGATCGGCGCGAAGATTCCTCCCTGCTTCAAAGACTGCACGCGGAACGCAAACAATGAAAGCGATCCGCCAATGAAGAACACGAGGATCGCCAGAATGAATACGCCGCGATCAGGATCGTTGGCGAATGAATGGACAGACGTGAGCACGCCTGAGCGCACGAGGAAGGCGCCAAGCAGCGACAGCGAAAACGCGAGGATCGCGAGAAGGATCGTCCATATCTTCAACGCGTCGCGCTTCTCCATCACGAGTGCAGAGTGGAGCAGCGCAGTCGCGGCGAGCCAAGGCATCAGGGATGCGTTCTCAACAGGGTCCCAAAACCAGAAACCGCCCCAGCCGAGCGTGTAATAGGCCCAGTACGAGCCCATGGAGATGCCCACGGTGAGGAACATCCAGGCGATCAGCGTCCAGGGCCGGACCCAGCGCGCCCATTGCGCATCAATGCGACCATGGATGAGTGCGGCGGCGGCGAAAGAGAATGTAATCGATAGGCCGACATAGCCGAGATAAAGCAACGGAGGATGGATCGCGAGGCCGGGGTCCTGCAAAAGCGGATTGAGGTCTCGCCCTTCCATGGGAGGAGCGCCGACGCGGGCGAAAGGGTTGGACGTCAGCAAGATGAAAAGCAGAAACGCGCCGAGCACCCATGACTGTATCGACAACGCCGTTGCAGCGAGATCCTCCGGCATGCGCTTTGCGCGCAAGGCGACCAATGCGCCGAACAATGCGAGGGTCAAGACCCACAAAAGCATGGAGCCTTCGTGGTTACCCCAGACGCCGGATATCTTGTAGATCAGCGGCTTCTGCGAATGCGAATTCTCGATGACGTTCAAAACCGAGAAGTCCGAAACGAGATAAGCGTATGTGAGCGCGGCGAAGGACAACGCCACGAGCCCGAATTGCATCAGCGAAACCGGGGCGGCGACTGCCATCAAGGTACGGTCGCCGGTCAGGCTGCCCCATAGCGGCACGACCATTTGCACAAGACAGAGCGCAAAGGCGAGAACCAGCGCGTAATGGCCTGTTTCAACGATCATCGCGGGTTTGCTCCCTCACTCACTTGGTGACGCCCTGCTTTTCGTTCTGCCAGTGCCCTTGTTTTTTCAAGGCGTCGGCAACTTCGCGGGGCATATAGGTTTCATCGTGCTTGGCCAGAACAGAATCGGCTCGGAAGTTCTTCACGTCTTCAAGAACGCCTTCGGCAACGATGCCCTGCCCTTCGCGAAACAGGTCTGGCAGGAGGCCAGTATAGCGCACCCGCACCTCACCATTACCGTCGGAGACTACGAAAGAGATCATCCGGTCAGCGCCTCTTTGGACAGAACCCTCCTTGACGAGGCCGCCCAGCCTTAAACGTGTGCCTGGCTGCACGTTCTTCTGTGCTATTTCTGCAGGCGAATAAAAGAAGACGATATTGTCACGCATGGCGACAAGAACGAGCCCCAACGCGATTCCAAGCACGGTGAGCGCTGCGGCGATCATTGTGAGGCGGCGTTGCTTGCGGGTCATAGGTCAGCCCCCGATCCCGAGTTCGCGCGCCAACTCTTGAAGCCCTTTGACAGCGGACGGTCTGCCCGCCAAAGCGCGGCGCGCGTCTTCAAGCGCAGACTTCGCCTTTGCAGGCTCTTTCAACACCGCGTAGGCGCGCACAAGGCGAAGCCAGCCCTCTGGATCATCGCCGTTTGCAGCGAGCCGTACGGCGAGCGAGTCGACCATGCCACGGATCGCAATCTGTCGATCACCCTCTGGCATAGCAGCGATCACAGCCGCTGCCTCCCCCCGGGGAACGCTGGACGCGGGCGTCGGCGCCTTCACGCCAAGACCTTCAAGCCGCTCACGCACCACCGGGGCCCATGGCGCGCCCGCGTCAGCCTCGGCCAGAAGCGTCGACCAGATTTCGACCGCCTTCTCCTTCTCGCCTGTCTGTTCGGCAGCCAGTCCAAGGTAAAATCTCGCCTGTGGAAAGAGTGGATTCAGTAAAAGCGCCCGGCCAAAAACGGTCATAGCCTCAGGGGTCACCTTGCCCTCGTTAGCAAAAATCAGGGACTCTCCCATAAGCGTCAAGCGCTCGGGGGTCGGCCCACCCAATCGGATCGCCTCACCCCATGCTTTGGCGGCCTCACCAAACCGGCCAACCCGCATGTAGACCGGAGCAACGACTTCATAGCCGCGGGCGTCGTCAGGATTGCGCGCCAGATGCGCCTCAATCTTGGCGATGGCGGCCATGACGTCCATCTGGTCTGGAGGCGCGCTCTGACGGGCGACGAGCGGCTGGTCAGGGTAGGCTGGCAATCCGATGACTGCGTAGAGCCCCGCGCCCGCGGAGGCGATGATGGCGATGGACAAAACTGCAGCTGCGCGACGGGCTGTCGTCCCTCGTCCCGCATTTTGCGCGGAAGCCGCCGTGGCCAAAAGCCTGCGCCCCGCCTCCGCGCGTGCGCTTTCTGCTTCCTTTTCGTCGATGATGCCTCGACTCAAATCCCGGGCAATATTAGCCGCTTCCGACTCGTAAAATGCGACGTCAGCTTCGGAACGCGCCAGTCTGGCGGTCGAACGATCGCGGGCAAGCGGCAGAAGCACACTCAGAGCGGCCGCTGCGGTGAGTATGGCGAGAATAAACCAGATCATCGGACGCTATGTGTCACCTAAACTGACCGATTTAAAGCTGGCATTCAGTCACACGGGACTGTCCGGGGGGAATGTACACCATTTTCGACGGCTGGCCACGAACAGTTCGATTGACACATGCTCACAGGCAAGGGAGCCGCAACGCAGCCCTGAGACCCCCGAGCGGAGAATCGGCCAATTCCAGCGATCCACCATAGATTTTGGCAAGATCGGCGACAATTGATAGCCCTAGCCCGGATCCGGGCTTTGTCTCGTCCAGCCGCCGGCCGCGCCCCAAGGCCTCCACACGTCGCGCCGCCGGCAGTCCGGGACCGTCATCTTCTACGGATATCTCCAGAAAGCCAGGGCTCGCTTCGCGAGCATCGCGCACAACCTGAGCAGCGACGATGCGCACCTGCGAAGTCGCCCATTTCCCTGCGTTGTCGATGAGGTTGCCGAGCATTTCTTCGAGATCCTGCCGCTCGCCGCGAAACTTCAGGCCGACGGCGCAGTCGAACCCAAAATCGATAGAACGATCCGCGAGGATTTTCTGAAACGTGCGAACAAGGCCAGCCAAAGACGGCTCCACTTCGGCGCTGGCGCCGATGACCGTCGAGCGGGCGGCGGCGCGAGCGCGGTCCAGGTACCAGGCCACCTGATCGCGCATGACCGCCGTCTGCTCACGCACCTTTTCCGCAAGGGGGGATTGATCGCGCGCAGCTTCATTGCTGATGACGCTCAGGGGCGTCTTCAATGCATGGGCCAGATTGCCCACCTGCGTGCGGGCTCGCTCAACGACCTCTTTATTTGAGGCAATGAGCAGATTGAGTTCACCGGCGAGCGGAGCGAGATCGTCGGGATAAGGCCCGGCAATTTTTTCCGTCTGACTTTGACGAATCGCGGCGACTTCGTCCTGCAATCGGCGAAGCGGGCGAAGACCATATCGCACCTGCAGTGCCGTCGCGCCCACGAGCGCAGCGCCAACAAGCACAAATGAACCGGCCAATGCAAAAACAAACCGTTGAATTTGCTGGCTCAGATCCTCGGTGGTCGCTGCGACCTGAATTAGCCACTGGCCATCCGTACCGACATCGATGACTCGTTCCAGGAGGCGGAGTTGGCGCCCATCGGGCCCAACGACGGAGCCACTGCGCAGACCCGTCACATCAGGGTCCATATTCAATTCGGACAAGACCGGAAGACGTTCGGCGAAAAGTGAGCGCGAAGACTTTATCAGGGGCGAGGGACCGTCGATCCGCGTCACCTGCCAGTACCAGCCCGAATTCGTCAGCTCGAACTGCGGTTCGCCCATCTGGCCAAGAGCGCCGCCCTCCTCCGCCGAGATCGCGACGTCGGCGACGAGAGCCCGCAGATAGACGTTCAGGCGATCATCAAACGCGCGTTGGGCCGTCGTGCGGTAAAGGGCTGAAAGGAAAAGGCCTGCAACGAGCAGAACAACAAAGCTCCAGAACGCGGCGGAGATAAACAATCGCCGGGCGATGGAGTTATGCGCGCCCCGATCGAGCAACTCCTGAACCGGCATCGACTTAGCGCCCTGACCCGGGCGTCGTCGAGGCGCCTGGCGCGGCGACCAGATAGCCGAGCCCGCGCACGGTTTGCAGCACGTCGACGCCCAGTTTCTTGCGCAGACGACCGACAAACACTTCCACAGTATTAGAATCTCGATCAAAATCCTGATCGTAGATATGTTCGACCAGTTCGGTGCGGGACACGATGCGTCCCTGATGATGCATCATGTAGGACAGCAACCGATACTCGTGAGATGTCAGACGGATCGGGTTGCCGTCGATGGTGACGCGGCTGGAGCGGGTGTCGAGCCGCACCGGCCCGCAGACCAGTTCGCTTGAAGCGTGCCCCGCAGCGCGGCGCATAAGCGCCCGCAGGCGCGCCAGGACTTCTTCGATGTGGAAAGGCTTGGCGACATAATCGTCGGCGCCGGCGTCGAAGCCATGCACCTTGTCGCTCCATCCACCCCGAGCGGTAAGCAGAAGCACCGGGGCTTTGCGACCGGCCCGGCGCCATTCTTCCAGCACCGAAAGGCCGTCCTTTTTTGGCAGGCCGATGTCGAGCACAATGGCGTCGTAGGGCTCTGTGTCGCCGAGGAAGTGACCCTCCTCGCCGTCAAAGGCCTTGTCGACCGCGTAGCCCGCCTCTTCCAGCGCGGCAACGAGCTGGCGGTTCAGATCGAGATCGTCCTCGACAACGAGAAGACGCACGCGGAAGCCTCCGTGCGGCGCAATGCGCCTGTTCAGACCAAGCTCTAACGCGGCGCCGGTACGGGAGTGCGCGCGTCTTGCGCATCTACAAACACGCGAACGACCTTACCGTCACGCCGCAGCATCGTCATCTCATACACGAAGCGCTCGTCGATGCGACAGAGGCGTGAGCGTAAAGGCTCTGCTTGGGCGCGGCGCGAGGCGGACCGCAGAGTTGGCAGCGGGTTTGCTAACTTGTGCCGCGCGATGGCGATCCGGGCTTCTGCGGGCGTCATGCACGAAGTGACCGCAGGCTGCTGGAAATCGACGAACAGAGGCTCGCGAGCAGCTGGGGCGTGCATGGACAGCAGAAGCATTAAGGCGGTGAACATAAAGCCTTTCTCGCCCCCCGGCCATGAATGGAACATGAATGGCCTATGGACCGACGGTCGCCGCGATGGCGCGGCCATAACGGGCAAGAGCTCCGTGGCGCGCCGTGCAAACCGCAAGCGCCGCCCTGTCCCGCCCCCAAAGTCTGGCCACTTCGCCAGATCCCAGGGCAGTAGAACCCAACGCTCGCGGCGCCTCGCAGGGCCGGAGTAGCGCCTCAGGGGGCGCGGAAATCGGCGCCCGCGCCACCAAGGGCGTTGAGGGCGCGCACGACGCCAGCGTCGAGGCAAGGACCAGAACCGCCGCTGCCGCTGGCGCCGACCGAGGCGAGTGCTTTTTCCAGATCATCCAATTTCTCCTGCAGCCGGTCCCGTTCAGTCTCGAGGGCGGCGGCCTCCTGCTCGGCGCCGCGGCGGACGGCTTCCAGGGCTGCATTCTGCTGCGTCAGCGCCACGGCGGCCTGTGCCGCCGCAAGCGCGCGGCCATACGCCTCCCCCTGCGAGAAAGACGCAGCCAGCGAGGCGCGCAACCAAACGCCCCCGCCCACAAGCAGTGCGCCAAACGCGACAAGCGTGGCGATCAAATGCCAGCGCGCCATGGCTTCACCCGATTGGCGTGACAGCGCGCACACGCCCGACGATGGCGTTCAATCCGCCCAGCACGGCGGTGACTGCGGCGCCGAAAGCCGCAAAATCGCCAGATCGCCAGGCGAGGAGCGCGCCCGCGACTGAAGATCCAATCACGGCGATGGCCGACCAGATGGTCTGCGACGCCCAGAATGGCTTTGTTTCCTGCATAACCTGCTTCATTGCGTCTTCCATTTTGACTGACGTATCCATCATCATTCTCCTTTGCTGACTTCTTGCGTGCCTGAACGGCGATGTTTGACTAAGTGCGCCATGCTCAAAGCGGTCTTTTCGAGCACATCCACGCGACGGCTCCAGCCGCGGCCGAACACAGCGAAACCCTTGAGCCTCGAAAGGAACTGACGGCGCTCCTTGCAAACCGCCTGGATCGTGCGGACGATGTCCGCATCTTTCATTGCTTGCTGGAGCGCGGCGCCGGGCACACCATTGCTCGTAAGGCCGAGCACTTTTTGCAAGGCTCGCACCGCACGCGAAGGGCCGGAGTGAACCGCCCAATCGAAAACCAGCGCGTCTATCCCCGCTGGAAGCATAGGCCCGCCGCAAGGCTCCCAATAATAGCGACGATAAATTTGGGCCGCCTCAGCGTGCGACAGCGCTCGTACCTCAGCTTTGGTGACGGAGCGACCGCGCCACTTCGCAAGTGTTGCCCGCGTCACGCCAAGATTTGTGGCGCCGCCCGGATCCGCAGGATGGTCAACGTAGCCGCCCTCAAACTTTAGCGTGAAGGCGAGGCAGGCGAGAAATGTATCTTGAGACACTGGACACCGCCGATCTCAAAGCGCGCTGCACTGAGACCAGAAGTCGTCGAGCGATTCTGTATCGAGCCCTGCCCAGGCGCCAACTCGAGAAACAAACGGATGATCGCGGCGAAACTCCTTTGCGCCAGAAAGTAACATTTCCGCAGCCCACCGCTCTTGTGCATCTGCGATCGCGTCCACAAAGGCTCGTAGGGCTGGAGGGAGAAGGCCGGTGCGCACAGCGCCCAGCGCCTCCTCAGGCGTGCAAAAGCCGCGCAATGCCAGCCCTTGGTAGAACTGTCGATCGGACACGATTTGCTCAACGGTTGAAGCGGCGGCTGGATGCTTTTCAAGCCTCGCGATCTCCTTTTCAAGCCATGCAATCTGCATGGCTGAAGCCGTGAAGGCTTCACCAAGCACAGCACTTACCCGCGCGCCATCGAGCGCTGTAGCCGGACGAAGCCGTTCGCTGAGAAGCGCGCCACTGGATGTATCGACAACTGTATCGACCAGGATCTGATTTGCCCCTGAAAGGGATCCATCAGCGCGAAAGCGCACAAGAATTTCGTTGAGATATGTTTTCTGTTCAATCGACATTGAAAGGTCCTCAGGAAATAATCGCGCGATCAGTGACGCGTCGCCACGCGGCGCCGTCACTGAACGCAGGCGTCGCGCCGCCACTTTCGTTCGACACATAAATTGTGGCGCCCGCGCCCAGAGCAGAGGCAGAGGGCACAGTCGCGACTGTGAATGAAGCAGGTCGAAGGAAGCTGCATTCGATGCCGGCAAAAGCGCTGTCATCGGCCAAACGAGCCTGCAACGCAGAACCGTTTCGTTTGATTGAAGGGAACGCAGAACTAACCCCGCCAAAGCTCAATCGGTCAAAGCCTGTCGTAGCGTTGTTGCGCATGACAAAAACGCCGTCATTATGTGCGCCGACAGAGCCCCGGTTGCCGAAGTACAGGCCCGGTGTTAATCCGATTCCAATAGTAAGCCGACCCAACGTTCCGTTGTTGTCTCCGATCGTCATGTTGGTCGGCACAGAGACCGAGCGATCAGCATTAACGACGAGGCCCGCCGCCAAGGGATTTTGTGCTGACCCGCTCGCCCCGGCGGGCGCAACTTGAATGGCGACAGAACCGCCCGCGCCCGTTCCAGTGCCCTGCGAGCCTGCGATCACAAGGTTGGCGCCAGCCGTATTGCTTGTGCCGGCGACGACGCTCTGCGCACCAATTCTTTGTGCAACAGGGGCTGGAGCATCAGCAGCGCCGACTTGCAATGTCGCGGCGGCCTTTCGAGATAAAAACAGATCCTGCGATCCGAGCGATGCGCCAAACGAAAGCCCTCGCGAAATAAGGCTCAGGTTCGTGTTGCCGAATGCGTAAACAGGACCTGAAGCGTCAACAATGTTTACAGTTCCGCCGCTTCCGTCAGACAGGCCGCCGCCTGCTGATCCCAGCAACAAGGCGCCGTCTTTGCGGAATGCAAACCGTCGCACGCCCCCAACCTGAAACTCCGCCAGGCTGGAAGCCGCTGCAGACGCTGAATCTGTAATGTTCAGTCGCCACCCGCTGAATGTGACGCCCGCATTGTTCCAATCTTGGGTTGCGTCAATCGACGGCTGACTTGATGTCTGCGCTCCAACTGCAATGTTCAGCGCACCGCCAAGCCCCAGGGCCCAGCGCGCGCTGAACGTGACGTTGGCCCCCTGGATCGGCGGGTTGATGAAAGTTGTAAAGTAGTTAGTAAAAGTTACAGCGTTGCTGGCTGCAATTGTGTTCGCCCCATAGACGTTGGTGTAAGCAGCCGGAACCGTACCCGTGCTGGTGGTGTCGGTAAGGGTGCCTGGCACCCCGCGAAATCGGACGCCACTGGTCGCCCACCCCGGCGCCGAGCGATCGCCTGAGGCCACGATGGACTCGGCGATAACCGTCGCAGCTTCGATGTCGGCCGTCCTGCTATCGTCAGCAAGTTGTGCCCGCAGGGCAGCGCCATTGCGCTTTATGGCGGGAAATGAGCTTGTCGTCCCGCCGAACATGAGGCGATCAAAGCCAGTCGCGGCGTTGTTGCGCATCACGACCTGGCCGTCAGCCTGCGCGCCCATGGAACCGAGATTTCCGAAGTACAACCCTTGAGAAAGTCCGACGCCAATTGTCAGCTTTCCTCGGGCGCCGGTATTGTCGCCCACAACTGCAGCAGAGGAAATCGAGAATACACCTGTGGTTGCTGCCCTCCAGGCCTCAACACCTCCAACGGAGGCGCAAAAGGAACCATCGGCTGCGCGCGCAAGCCCTGTTCCTGTTGCAGCTGAAAAAGCTATCCCGGGCGCTGTTAAGCTGCCATCTAGTATCTGGACCTGAGTGGTGTCGATTGCCAGCGGCGTGGTCCAAGTGACGCCGTCAGTGGACCGGCGAACCGACCAAAGATCGTTGCCCATCAGTCCAGTTTCTGCACGCCCCGACCAGTTTGTTTGATAAAGTTGCGAAACGCTTGCGCTTGCATTTTCCTTATTGAGCTTGAAACGCAGCGATCCGTCGCCCCCATCAGCCGCGTAACGTGATGTGAAAAGCGCGTTTCCAGCGCGCACGCTCAATGGGTTTGCTGCATCTGCGATGGTTGCAACACCAAGCCTGTCCAGATTCTGAATGGTTCCGAAGAGATCTGTAAGCTTTGTCCATGTCCCGCCAGTGTAGATGAACAACGCCGCATCCAGCGTGGACCAGACTACCCAACCGTTGCGTGGTGAGAAAAAACGCCAATCCGCGTAATCGAAGTAAGCGATCTTACCGGATTGACCAACAAAGGCGCCTGTCGCAGATAAGCCCACAACCACGCGCATTCCTGCAGTTGGCGAGGAAGGGGGGGCAGTGGCGGCTATATTTGAGACAGCGACTTGTAAAATCGCATCCAGAAAGATCAGCGCCTCGTTATGCGTAACATGCTTTTGGGCCTGCGCAGCCTCCATGAGGGGCAGGCCGATGTTCGGACTGTCGGTCATTCGTTTTTCCGATTTTTGGAGTGATCAGTCGATGACGACATCGTGCATGCGCACGAAGCCGGCGCCTGCCGTGGCGCTGACTTGCGAAATTCGCAATCGCAATGCTGTTTGAGGCGTACCAAAGTCTGTGATTTCGTCGGTGTAAACATATAATGAAACGGCAGTGGTGATGCTGCGTTTGACAAGCGTTCCATCTATAATCTCGATACGATATTCCTCACGCTCCTCGCCAAGTGGAATTTCACTTAATCCCCAGCCATCAGCGTCTATTCGACTGCGTCGGATGAATTCAATCGCGACGCCACCAGGCATTCTGCGTGCCCGTGGCCGCACTGGCGAATACGGCTTCAGCGCGACTTCGCGGACCGGCGCAGTAATTTCGACCGCCAACGCGTCAGCGTAATCTGCACTCGCGTCAGCAAAACGGTAAGTCTGGTCTGCACCTATCAAACTTGGATCGGTTACGAGCGGTACAACAGCCTCGTCAAGAACAATGACCGGCGCGCCAGCATCGAGCGTACGGCTACTCAGATGCTCCTCGCCACCAAGGCCCCGGACGAGGCGAGAGATGCGCCAGACGCCGACTTCAACCAGCATCGCGTTTGCAAACGAGAGAACCTCCCACTGACCGTCAGGACCGCCGACAGCAAGCGCGTGCGACCCCGACAACGCCTGGACATCATCAAGCGCGGAAAGCGCGCCGCCTGCTATCCGAATTGTCAATTCATTTGCATGATCAAAACGGGAGGTTACGCCAGGCCCGAGAACATCGAGTGTTTCGCCGATGATGGCCCGACGTGTAATTGTATCGACATTGACAAAACCCTCTCCGGATCGACGCCAGACGCCAACTCCGCCAGGCCATGGGTCGGCGTATGCGGCCGCGTACTGAAACCCCTTGAAGCCCTCTCGTATCAGCCCAAGACTAAAGACGTATGCCTGGAGCGGCCCCGCGACGGGGGCGCGCGGCCTTTCAATCCGTTGAAGGGAAGTGACGATATGGTCGTAGATTGCAGGCTCCGCCATATGCGCCTCGGCCTCGCGAACAAGACCGTCGTTGAGGCGCAGTATGCGATAGGCGCGATCAGGTTTGCCGGGCAGCGAAACAAGATCGCCGATCTCGATGTCAAGACGTCCGGGACGAAGATTGAAGCGCGCGGACTCGCGCGCTATCCATATATCCTGGAGCACCACATCGCAGCGCTGCTGCGCTTGTCCCCGGGAGAGAACCACGGCTGCCTCACGGGACGTTTCACGGGATGACGCCCCTTCAATGCGCCGCGCGTGAACCGAAGCTGGCCGGTAATCGGATTCCCCATCATAAAACGAAAGCGAAAGCCGACTCGGCAACTCGCTGTCCTGCCCGCGCGAGAAGCTGGCAAGTTCACCTGCGTCACCGGGGACAAGATCGTCCTCTGCAAGAGCAGTGATCGCCCCTCCCCTGCGCGAATGAAAGCCCACGTTCCCACTGCAAATGGCGCCGTCAAAGCTGAAAACAGCAGCCAGGGGCTCAAGCGCCGCACGCGGCGACATAGGACGATCGAGAACGTAACCATCAACGAAGGTTCTTGTGTCGGCGCGGATGTTTGTTTCCGGCGCGGGAAGCGCACGTTTGCACAAAGCTTCCGCCATATGGTCCAGGTCAACGCCGTCGATCCGCCCATTCAGCCAGTGGCCGGTGTGCCAAAGCGGACCATCGCTCCATTCCTGCTCGATTTGTGGAAACGCCGGCCAGGGTCGCGCGTCCCACGCCCATACATGGATGCGTGCGGGATCAACCATGCGTCCGCTATAGACTGGCGACACCGGATTCCATGCATCGGAAAAGCCGCTCGTAGCTGGATCAAATCGTGAGATGACAGCTTCCAGCGCACGCGCCTGCATGAGATCATCGCGATTGCCGCGCGAAAAATGCGGCAAGCCTCCATCTGAAGATTTTGGATCCGGAAATATGTTTGGCGCATTCGCGCCACGGTCCACTGCAGGACATCCAGTTTCGGTCAGCCAGATGGGTTTGGAACGGGCAATCCATGCGGTCGGCGAGGCGACTTCGACTCCGCCAACCCGTTCGAAATGTGAGTTCGACCACCAACCAACAAGATCTTTTTGTCGAAAGATCCAGTTCTTGCCATAAGCTCCGTCATCGATCAGCGTTCTGTTTTGCGTCTCTCGGGCAGAGTCGTTCACGTAGTACCAGTCGAACGCCTCGCCCGATGCAACGCGGGCGCGCAAATAATCAACACTGTAAATTGAAGGCGCAATACTCGCGTCCAGATGAGCGTCGCCATCGCGCCAGTCGCTGAGCGGCGGATAGAAGTCGACGCCAACAAAGTCGATTGAAGGACTCGCCCATAGCTGGTCAAGCGGAAACCGAATCTCGGCCCCGCCATCGCGGACATGGGCACCATACTCAGTCCAGTCTGCAGCATACGACACTTTGCAGCCGGGCCCAAGAATTGCTTTCACCTCAGCAGCAAGCTGTACCAGCGCAGCGACTGCGGGATAATGTGCAGACGGGCCGCGCACCCGCGTCAACGATACAAGTTCCGACCCTATTATGAAGGCGTCTACACCGCCCGCGTTGGCGCAAAGATTTGCATAGTGTAAAATAAAGCGTCGGTACGACCACTCGTTTGCGGACGGGAGCGTTGATCCAAAAAATGCAGCGATCTGTGTCGCTGCGCCTGAAGTTCCGTCCGGGGAACCTGCTCTACCGGGCGCGGGATTGCAAGTGAGACGGCCGCGCCAGGAATATGCCGGTTGACTTGCGCTATTTGTCCAGGGATCAGCAAGCGTGTTGTCAGCTGGAATGTCCATCATCACGAAGGGATAAAAGACAACGGACAAACCGCGCGCGCCCAAATCTTCGATCGCTTCAACCACGCTGGCGTCAGAAGGCGTGCCGCCATAAGCCGCGCGCCCCTCTGCCTCGCTTGCAACACGCGCGCCAGCGCGAGACAGTCCTGCTACCGACCAGGTGGCGCCAATCGTTTGTTTTATCGCATTATCGACGCGCGGCTCTATTGTGCAATTCGCTGCACGCAGGTCGTCGCCGAACCATGAGACGACAAGCGCTGTGCTCGATACATTCGGGCAGGATTGCTCCAGTGCGTCGAGTGAAGCCGTCCAGTCGCTGGACGCGACAAGCGTGTTGACATTGGCGGGACGGCCGCCTGCGAAGCCCTCAAGCACCAAGGTGCGTTTATCGCTGTAAACGAACTCGCCAGCGCCCGGAATAATGTCGACAGCTTGAACAAGCGAAGCAAGACCATTTGTTGGTCGGGCGACTTCAAAGGACAATTGCGGAAGGCGATTGCCAAAATCAGCAAGGGGCATCCGTTCAAAGACAACATATGAGAGGCCACGATAGGCCGGTGCGTTCTGCGATCCCTCTTTTGCAACAATCAGCGCATCCGGCGCCTGATCTTCGGTTCCGCGGTAAACGCGGATCATAAATTTGGTTTGATCTATCTCGTTGCCATCCGCCCAGATCCGGCGGACGCCCGCGATCTCACCTTCGCATAAGCCGACTGCAAAGTTGGCGAAGTATTTATAAGTTTTTTGTGTAGGAGCCCTGACGCTTTTCCCGGATTGACGCCCGCCTTGCTCTTCAAATCGCGTCGCCCAGATTACCTGCCCACCCACCCGCGCGCGACCAAAGACGATCGGTATGGGCGCTCCTTCGGTGGAAGCCATCGCAGGCATGGTCGACAGACGCGGACCATCGCCGGGCTTGGGCCCAAACAGACGCTGATCAATTGTCGCGCCGGCAATGGCGCCAGCGGTCTGGCCAATGGCGGCGCCGATCGGGCCGCCAAGAAATTGGCCAACAACTGCGCCAATGGTTTGGAGTACAACCGTCGCCATTCAATCAATCCTGATGAGAGTTCAGTGCGTGATGCCTGGAAAAGCGAACGCGAACGCAACTCGGCGCTTCCAGAATGACGTGATTGCGACTTCACAGACTTGGGCGCCATCGTGCGCATGGATCATCGTGTCGCGCGAAGTCGCTATGGCGCAGTGCTTTGCGGGAACGTTCGCACGCCAGCGAAATAAAAGAACGTCGCCGGCTGCGAAATCCATTACGCCAACGGGCAAAAGGTGACGGAATCCCGCATCGGCGAGGCGCTCCTGCCGCGTGGCTTCAGCCCAGTCTGGCGTGTAGGCTCCCGTTTCTTCGGGCTCTACGCCGTAAACATCGCGCCACACGCCACGCACGAGGCCGAGGCAATCGCACCCCGCTCCGCGCAGAGACGCCTGATGGAGATACGGCGTTCCAATCCATAACCTCGCAGCCAGCATTATTTCGTTACGATCAGTCATCGGAACATGCTCCCGCCATCAAGGCGTGATCTGCGACCAGCATACGCGAAGACGACGTCGTTACCGGGCAGATGGGGAAAGCCGCGAAAGTTTGTCACGTTCACAAATTTTGCCTGACACGTCGCAAACGTCTTGTCGCATCCGGCAGTCAAGCGAAACATGTCACCAGGTGTTGGCGCCTGCGCCAAAGGGGTCCAAAGTATAAGCTGATTATCATGATGATCTTTGACGTGGGCACGGGCGCCCTGGTTCAGACCGCTTAGAAAGTGGATTTGCCCGCCTGTGTAAAAACTCGACGAAGTAGCGGAGAGGTTCGCTTCAACCTGTGAGCGCGTCGCCCCCACCACTGGGAGATTCACGCTGAAGGGTGCGGCAAGGAGCGCGAACCCGCAGCGGGCGTCTCCGAGATCAGCATCGCAATTTGCGCCGTAAAGACGCCCCCTCTGTTGGTCGAGAGCATGCGCAAGCGAGCGTAGCTCAGCGACAAAAGCAGAACCGCTGCGACGTATCTCCCCCACAATTGAAACGTGTTGCAGAATGCGGTTTTCAGGCGCCCGCCAATCAACACGCCATAGCTCGACGCGGGCGCCGTCCCACACGCCATTGATGAGATCGCTTTCCTCTATCGAGGCGGATGACAGGGCGCCAGAAACGTCCGCCCCGCCCACCGCGAAACCCAGTTCCGCGTCAAAGCTTGAACCGACCAGGCCGGACATGACTGCGAATGTAACGCCGTCAAATACGATATCCCGGTCATGGTTGGTGAAGCCCTGGACAACGCCGTCTTGCATCACGATGCGCCAACATGCGCACAATGTCGTTGCGCCTGAATCCAGACGGGCGCGGAAGTCCGGTGACAAATCGCGCATCAGGGAAAGACCTCGATAAGAGGAATTTGTGGGATTTCGCCCGCATTAAAAGAGGCCGCATCGATCTCGAGGTAATCGGTATCGAAGCGCGCCGGAGTGTCGAAGATAAATCCAGCAGTGACGGCCTGTGTTGCTGCAGGTATTTGCCCTGATGCGAAAGTAATGACGCCGGTGGTGGCGTTAACACTGAAGTTCGCCGGGGCTACCTCAAGCCCAGCGACAGCGACACGGACTGAGTCAGCGACAGGTTTAATGATGTCACGCAGATAAGGCGCGAAGTTGGCGCCGTATTTCTTCACAAGCTGAAACTGGGCACGCGTTCCATCGCCTACCCCAAGCAACTGATCGAGGGGCGTGGCCGGCCCGCCAGCCGCGCAGGAGCGATGGTCCAGCGGATCTCGCCAGCGAAAGCCATAGAGGCGACCGCGCCGCTCCTCAAAAAATGCAATCACCGGTTCAATTTGCGACAGACGCTTCACGCCATAGCCCGCATTCCACTTGCGACGCGAACGCGACCAGCTTTGATTCCGCTCTTCACGCCCGGATCCCGTAAGCACGATTTCTGTTCGTCGTTCCGGGCCGCCGCGTGCGCCAAGCGACACGTCCGTCGGGAAAACCGCTTCATGAAAGCTCATGTGATTGATCCAGGACAATGAGAGGCGGCGGTGGGAGGCTAGATTGGCCTTACCGAAATGCAGCCATGGAGAAGGGGCAAATGAGCCACGTACCGCACGAACTACACGAAGAATTTCCGCAAGACACGGCGCGGCTGCATGAACTAAAAATAAGCAATGCCCATTTCGTGCGGCTCGCAGACAGGTATCACGACGTGAACCGCGCTATTCACCGGGCCGAAGCTGAGGTTGAACCAACAAGCGGCAAGGCGCTTGAGGACATGAAAAAGCAGCGGCTTCATCTGAAAGATAAAATTGCTGCATTGCTCCGAGTCTGATTTCAGACGCCCCGTTGGCCACGCATCACAGCACGCGCCAGCGCCGCGGAGACTTGCACCTGCGAGCGCCGGAAGCTTTCTGCATCTGGCGTGTTTATCGTCACGTGGACGACCGGCGCGCGTTGCGCTGCGCCATTCATCGAGACGCCAAGGCGCCCGTCCGGGCCCCGCGCCAGAGGCATGATTGCTTCCGCGCCTCTTTCGCCCATCAAGCCAAGCCCGCCGCCCGAGCCGAAAAATGTTGGACGCGCGACAACGCCCCCATCGGCGAAGGCCGTCACAGGCACGGAGGAAGCGCCCTGCCCTGTCAAAGGCGACAGCAAAGAACCAATCGCTGACGAAAGGCCTTTTTGCAAGGGCTGAAGCGCCGTGTTGAGCGCAACTTTCGATAGCGAAAGCGCCACGGTCTTCAGCGTATCCTCGAGCGATTTGCCGCCCACCACCGCAGACGCGAACGCCCGCGTCAAAGTGCGCGACATGCGCTGGGCGGACACGTCCACCTGATCAAGGGCGACGCGTACTTCCGCTATGTCGCCGACTGCAAACCCGCCTTCAAAATTTGTCACAAGCGTTCCTCATCAGGGAAGGCGCGCATCAGCGCTTCAAGCGTGTTGCGCACAAGAGTGTCGTTGCTGGAGTCACTGACGCGTCCACTCACGCCTGCAACCGCGCTTGCAAGCTCGCGCGGCGTCATGCGCCAAAAAGCGTCGGCCTGCAGCCGCAGGACGCCGAAACCGAAAGCCATAGCCTCGCGCCAGGGAAATGGCGGCGGGGAGGGCTGCGCCGCACGCGGGCGGCTTTCGGTATTCAGGCGGCCTGCGGCCCCGGAGGGCCCGTTAAAACAGCCTCCGGATTCACATCACCAAATGTTGCGGCGAGTAATTGCGCAGCGACGCTTATGTAAGCGTCGAGTCCTCCATCACAGGCGAAATGCGCAACTTCGCTGTCGCTCACCTGCACGCCGCCGCCTCTTATGCCTGCGCCAATAATGCGTGTGATGTCGCGGGCCGATAACCTGCCTTCTTCAAAGCGCGCCGCAAGGCCCACGAGATCGCTGGCGCCAAAAGCGTCTTCAAGCTCGGCGAGGGCCCCGAGCGTCAGACGAAGCGTGAATGATTGTCCGTCGAATATCGCATCGACGTCGCCTCTGCGTCGGTTCGCCATTGGCCTACAACGCGGTGAAGGTGAGAGCGCCAGCGGATTCAAGCGCCAACTCGAACGTCACCTCGCCTGCATGTTCGCCGCGATAGTCCAGGCTGGAGATTTGAAATAAGCCGGCGATGACGCCAAAGGACGGCACGATGACCTGCCAGGTCCGCACGGCGCCGTTGAAGAACGCTTCACGCGCCAAAACGTCAGATGCCACGTCCTTGAAAACGCCTGAACCAGCGACGCTCGCGCGCTTTACTCCGGCGCCCTCCAGCAATTCACGCCAGCGCCCCGCCGATTCCATATGCGTGATGTCAACCGGATCCGCGTTAAGCGCAAAACGATGCGTGCGCAAGCCTGCGACAGTCACGAAATTACCGGCGCCATCATCGATTTTGAGCAAGAGGTCCTTGCCCTTCTGAGCGGCCATTTTGTTCTCCGTTATTAAGCTAATTCGACAAGAGCGCGCAGACGTATGCGTGCGCGGACAAACCGGTTCGCATTCTGACGCAGCGTTTCAACCGAGATGATGCGCGCGTGAACGCAGGTTGCGCCTGTCATGGAGAGCGGCGCTTCATGAAGGATGTCCGCAACCCGTCCAGAAATTTCCAGCGCCTCACGCGCTCCAGTTTTTGGCGACCATACTTCGAGGGTCAGCAAATGCTCCGCGCCCTCCTCTGTCATTGTCGACCAGTCGCGCGTTTCGCCCTGGGTGAAGACGACATAGGCGCCGGCTTGATTGCGCGGCGCCTCGTCATACACATGTGGGCCGCCCAGTTTCGATATAAGGCTGGTGTCAGCCAGGAGGCTTTCTCGGATGGCTTTTCGCAATTTGGTTTCGGTTGAAAACGCCATTTTGATTCACGCGGTTTCTTGACACTGGAGAAGCATGAAGCGGCGTTTCTCATCCCAATCGAGCGCAGCGTGAATATTGAAACAGCGCGCGTTCTGACGAAGGCGCATGGCGCCCGTTACATCGGGGCGCCAGCGGATCAGGATGCGATGCGTGAGCACGCTTTCATCATGCTCGGCTGCAAAGTCTTCGCGCCCTGCGACGGGCGTTATTTGTGCCCACACATGATCGACGAGGCTCCAGATGCGCGCGACGCTACCGATGTCGTCGAGCGTATCTACAGGCTGTTCAAGCGCCAGCTGCTTATTGAGATCTCCGATGCGCGCGCGCCTCATGAGAGCCTCACGCGGCGATAGGGCCCAACGAGCGCCGCCACGGAAGCTGGCGTGCGGCTGAGGTCAGCATCCGCTTCGACATCGCCGCGGTTTTCATACCAGCGCGCCACAAGCAGACGCACAGCTTGGCGCAGTGGCGCTGGAACGTCCTGTGCGGACGTCGCAAAACCCGCCTCAATATCAATTTCGATCCCAGCTATCTGCCGTCCGGGCTCAGGCGGCGCGGTGATGAAGCGCAGTCGCGCGTCACCTGCGTGATGCTCAAGTGTGTAACTTGAGGGCGGCGCTGTTGTTGCCACGCCGTTTGCGGCGTAGGTGCGAACGATAACGGAGCGCACTGGGGAGAACGGAAGCGGGATGCTTCCGCCTGGCCAAGCGTCGAACACAAGGCGCCATGTTTGCGAAACAAGGAAGCGGCGCGTCAGGCTTTCGACAACGAGGCGGGCTGATGCGATCAGCGCGCCGACGATTTCGTCTTCTGCTATGTTCTCGACACGCAGCCAGGCCTTTGCTTCGGCAAGGCTGATGGGCTCGACGGCGGGAGGCGCAATGAGTATGGGAGTCATGGGTTTTCCAAATCGAGGCGCAGCATGAGGCAGGTTGTATTCATGGCGATAAGCGCGCTTGGTCTGTCAGCAGGCGGCGGTCACGCACTTGTTGGCGCCTCCGACATCGCTGATCGAAGCGTTGCGGCAAGCGTTGTCATGGTTCTCAAGCAAGGCGGCGGCGGCGCTGGTTTTTGCACCGGGGTTGCTTTGTCGCGCACGGCTGTGCTCACTGCTGGCCATTGTGCCCATGGCGCACGCCAGCTTGCGATCAATGTTGGCGCTTACGGCAAGCCACAGCTTATCGCGGTGAATGACGTGAATGTGCATCCAGAATTTGTGCCAGACGCTGCGCGCAAGCGAGTTCGTTCGATTGATCTGGCTATTCTCAAGCTCGCAGACTCCCTGCCCGCATCCGTTTTCGTCGCCAGTCTCGCTTCACAAGGCGACATCAAGCCGGGTCAACGATACAAGATCGCCGGGTTCGGGCTGACGCGCGAGGGCGATGAACGGTCTGCAGGACAATTGCGCACAGGAACGCTTGAAGCGCGCGAACCCATTTCGAAGATTTTGCTGTGGGCGCGCGATCCCTCTGCGAGAGGGCTTGGCGCATGCACTGGCGATTCAGGTGGGCCGATCTTCTCAGCCGATGGCTCGGTCATTGCGATCACCACATGGTCGACGGGGGAAGGCAAACGAACTTGCGGCGCACTCACCCAGGGCGCGCTGATCGCCCCTCAACGGGCGTGGATCGAGCGCGTCCTGAGCGGTTCGCGTTAAGCGGCGTTAGCTAGCGGCGAACCGAAGCAGCTTGATGGCGTCGAAGTCCTGCACGCCACCGCCAACTCGTTTGGTGGTGTAGAACATGACATATGGCTTGGCTGAATAAGGATCGCGCAGGATGCGCACGCCGAGCCGGTCGACAACAAGATAACCGCGGCGGAAATCGCCAAAGGCAATTGCGTTTGAGCTTGCGGCGATATCGGGCATGCTTTCCGCTTCGGTGAGACCGAAGCCCATCAAGGTGGCGCTCTGGTCAGGGCTGGCGGGAGGCTGCCACAGATAGTCACCGCCGCTCGACTTCAGTTTGCGCACGGCGGACTGCGTCTTGCGGTTCATGACGAAACGCGCGTTCTGGCGATACCCGGCGCGCAGCGCATAAATCAAATCGATGATCTGGTCAGACGGATTGGCCGCCGCGAACGCGCCTGCCGCGCCGGTTGGCGTGTATCCCAGCTTGCCCCACGACCATGCAGCGTGGGTTGAGACGGGATAGCTTAGAAAACCAGTGGGCTTGTTGACGCCGTCGCCGACGACGAACGCTGCGCCTTCCTGTTCAGCGAACACGGTGTCGATTTCCTCGGCCAGCCATTGCTCGACATCGACAGCAGAGTCGTCAAGCAGCGTCTGCGTTGCAGCTGGCATGGCGAACAATTCCATGGCGGGGAAGTTCATGTCAGCGAGCTGCGGACTGTTGGTCTGCGCGCGTGCATCGACTTCACCGGTCCATCCGGCCACGGGCGCGCCGATTGGGAACGCCTTTCGGAATGTAGCGGTGGAGATTTCGCGCACCATGGCGATAGCGCGGATCGGCGACACGTTAGCGAGGCGCTGAAGGATTTCGCGCTCTGCGGGTTGGGGAACTAGAAAACCGCCGTCTGGCCCAGAGCCCGCCGACATGGCTTTTTCTTCCATAGTCTTGAGGCCAGTTGACTCGCCTGAACGCATGTAGGCGCGAAAGGCCATCTTGTGTTCACGCGCAGTGCTGTCGTTATGAGTGGGCTCGCCGGAAAGACGCGGTCGCGCTTTTGCAACGATCTGCAAATCCAGGCGGCGCTTGGTGTCGTCGAGCGCGCGGTCAATGCGAACGAGCTTTTCTTCCGTCACCACATCGCTTGAGAGACGATGTTCGATTTGCGCGAGGCGCTCATCGTTGGCTTCGCGGAACGCAGAGAATGCGCGGTGCAGATCGCCCAGCGCGTTTGCGGGATCGCTCGACTTCACTTCGACAGAGTGCTTACTGGTTTCCATATTTGCTCCTTGGATAGGCCGTCGCGTGGAAAGGGCGCACGCGCGACGGCGGCGCGGCGCTGCAGGGGAATGGAAAGTTTTTCGGGAATATATTCGGTCACGAAATTGCGCAGCTCACGCCTCATTTCTGCCGAAAGCTGAGCCTTTTTGACATTGCTGCAGAAGCTGAAATGATGGCCAGTCTTGCTTCATGGAGACTTTACGAATGATCCGCACAACCTTGTTAGCCGCCGGTCTTGGCCTGTTTGTTCTGGCCGCATCGCCTCTGGCTCCAGTTATGTCAGATGCGGCCGGCATGAAAGCCGAGGCCGCCACCGCCAAAAAGAAGCCTGCCAAAAAGCGCGTGGCGAAGAAGAGCAACGCGCAGAGCAAGGTCAGCTACGATTCAGGCACACGCCGCTGGATGACTTCAGGCGACCGGCAGTATCGTTACGGCCGTTGATCCTGAGCTGCGAGCGACGCATCGAGCGACGCTGCAGCGGTCAACCATTCAAGCCGTGACCCAAGGGCGTGCGGGCATTGGCTCGCACGTTTTACGGCTTCCACCCGTGCTTGCGGAAGCATCGGAAAGGTCACGAGCGATATCTCGACCAGTTCGAGCGCGTGGCGTAGCCTTCAAAGATTCCGTCTTCATCGATGCTGGCGACGCTTGCAGCGGCGCGCTTTGTTTCAAGCGATAACTGTGTGATCACGTCTTGCTCCGCGGGTTCGGCTGTGTGCTTGCCACTGTCCCGGGGCGAAGCTTGCCCAACGCTTGTACAAAGCCGCGAATGACCTTGTCGGGATTTGCAGGGCGCTGCTTGCGGCGGCGCAACGACTTCAGCAATTTCATCCCTTCACTCCATGCCTGCGATTAAAGCGCGCGAGTTCCCGCACGAAGGCGTCAAAACGCCGGTTTGCGCATCCAAGTTCACGCATGACGAAACCGAGAAAGCCCGACGCGGCAGTGGCCCAAAGAAAGAGCGCAAGATGCGCGAGGTCGCCGCGTTCGATGAATTGCGTGGCGAGCTCTGTCATCGCGGCGCCTCCGCCGGCCCATAGCCAATCGCTGCGCGCTTTTCGTCGTCACTGAGAAAATTGGCGGCGCCGATGCGGCGCCATTCGGCTTCTCGTTCGCTGGCGAGCGCGTCGAGCCTGTCGAGATCGGCCGATAGCTTGATATCGGGCCAATCGTTCGAGAGCCACGCCTCAAAGCTTTTTTGTGTGCGCTGTACGAGTGGAATGATTGTCTGGCGCCAGAAGGCGCGGTTGGCTTCAGCATAGTTTGCATAGGTGTTGTCACCGCGCAGTCCCAGCAGCATGGGGGGCACGCCGAAGGCGAGCGCGATTTCGCGGGCGGCATCCTGCTTGGCCTGTGCAAAATCCATGTCCTTGGGTGACAGCGAGAGCGGCTTCCAGTCCAGGCCGCCCTCAAGAAGGAGCGGTCGCCCGGCGTTCCGCGCGCCGGAAAAATTCTCATCGAGTTCCGCCTTCAGGCGTTCGAACTGTTCATCCGATAGCGATCCGTCAGAGCCTGCATAAACCAGTGCGCCAGAAGGCCGCGCTGAATTGTCGAGCAGCGACTTGGTCCAGCCTGAGGCAGCGTTATGCACATCAAGCGAAGTCTGCGCCGCGCAAATCGGCGCGAAGCCATATTGGTCGTCAAGGGGGTGAAAAACTTTCAGATGCAAGATTGGCGAGCGGCCATCGGGCTCCACAGAATAGCGCACCACATCGGAGCCAATGCGATATTCAAACGCGGCTGGCCAGCCGCGCGGACCAGGCGCCACCGCCATGCGATCTGGCCGGAGGCTGTAGAGTTCGCGCGGGCTTTCATCTACTGACACCGCCTCGATATAGGCGTTGCCGAAGAGCGAGAGATTGCTGAACACGTTTTCAAGAAACGCCGGTCCGGCTTCGTTCGGATTTGGCCGCGCCATGAGACGCGCGAGTGGATGCGTTTCATCATCAGTGCCGTGTTCATACACAAGCCAGGGCACGCTTGCGGCGTTCTCGGCGATGAGACGAACGCAGCGATAGACGATGGCGTTTCGCTCATAACCCTGTCGCGTCAGTTCTTCGCCCGTTCGGTTTGACCAACGCGGCTGACGCAACGCGTGGACAGCAATCAACGCCCCCGCGCGGGAGGCTTTCGTTTCGGGCGAGGCGACGCGCGTAGGCGTCCCCGCGCCCAGAAGGCGGGAGAGGAATGAGGGCATGATGTTCCTGCTCTTTGGGTCGGAAAAACTAGACGCGGCGCACCTTTGGCGGCGCGCCGCGCGAAGTCAGCGCCAGCGCGGTGATCGCCCACACCAGCGCATCAAGCCTGTCTGGCGAGCGCCCGCCTGCAAGGCCTGCGGGGCTGAAGGCGCACATTTCATCTTCAAGCGCAGGGAACGCGCCTGCATGACGCACCCTGCCCTGCTCATACAATTGCGCCACGGGGGCCGCGCGCAGATATTTGCCGCGTGTGGCCCGCACCTGTTTCACAATCATTGAAGCATCTGCTTCGTGGATGACTGCAGCGACCATTTCGCCGCCCTGATTGACCTCTGCGACGATCATGTCCGCCTCATGCTTTTGATGACATGCGACAGCGGCGCGGGCCCAGGCGGCGGGGCGCGCGGCGCCCAGCGTGCAATCTTCAAGAACGTGCACAACGCCCTCAGCATCAATGCCTGCAGCGACGATGCCGCAGCGGTCTGCGCGGCTTGATGATGATGCGGGTGGATCAATGGCGACAACGACGCGGACAAGCGGCGGCGCCTTGTCCTCGCGGCAAGCTTCTAGAATGTCGCGGGACCAGAGCGCGCCTTCGCTATCAGCGATGATCTCGCCATCAAGCTCCTGTCTGCCAAGTCGCGTGCCAGCGTATCGCCCGACAATCGTCTCAATAAACGAGGGCGCAAGATTGCGCGCGTTGGCGAAAGTCGTTGCGCGGGCAATGATCGTGCGCGGATTTTCTATCAGCCTCTTCAGCGCAGGCGCAGGGCGCGGCGTGGTGGTGACGAGCTGGCGTGGCCGCTCGCCAAGGCGAAGCCCAAATTGCAGCATGTCGAAGGTCTCCTGAGCGTGGCGCCATTTGGCGAATTCATCGAGCCAGGCGCATTCAAATTGAGGGCCGCGCAGGCTCTCGGGATCTTCGGCGGAAAACGCCTGCGCGATGGCCCCGTTGGGCCATTCAAGCCGACGTCGCGAGGGCTCCCAAGTGGGGCGCTCGCTGCGGGCATGGACGGCGAGAATGCCAGACACGCCTTCAATCATCACGTCGCGCACATCGGCCGCCGTCTCGCCTATCAGCGCGATGCGCCCCACGGGGCGAACAGCAAAATCAGGTTCACCAAGCGCAAGGCCGCGCACCCATTCAGCGCCGGTGCGCGTTTTGCCAGCCCCGCGTCCGCCCATGACGAGCCAGACAGACCAGGCCTCATCATCGGTGGCGGACGCGGGGGGCCACTGATCGCCGCGGGCGTTGAAACTCCACGAGGCGAGCAGCGTTTCCAGTTCAAGCGCTGTCAGATGCGCGAAAAATTCATTTGCCTGCGCGCGGCGCGCCGGGCTCGCCAGACATTCGCTCAAGAGCGCGCGCAAGCTCATCGCGCAGAGTGTCGAGATCGCGTGGCGGGCGTTGGTCATCCTGTCCTTCCACAGCAGGCGCCTTTGCGCCGCCGAGCGGATCGAGCGCTTCAAGGCGGCGCAGTTCGGCAAGAGATTTCACAAGGCTCGCAAGAAGCCGCGCGTTGCGTTCAACGTCTTCAGTCGTGCCTGACGCCAGCGTCTTGTGGACCTTGGCAAGTTCGCGCTGGGTAGCTTCGGCAACTTGCTGGCGGAATGCGGGCAGGTTTACGTACGGCGGGTTTACTTCAGGCGGATTGACGGGCACTGCCTCGCTACCAGCTAACGGCGCCGCAGGGTGCGCTGGCTGTTTCCGCCCACTTCTTTTGCGCGGCTTTGCTTTGGGCGCTTTGGTTTTCAGCGGCTTGGTTTTCGCCGGCTTGATTTTCGGCGCTGCGGCTTCACCTGGCCTGCGTACGATTGGCGATGGCCGCAACGGCCACTTGTGCAGCAGCCGCAGCTTGCGAAACGCATCAGCCTTGAGGTCCAGCGCCGCAGCGACATGCGCCACCGGCGCGCCGCTGTCATAAAGCGCGCGAGCTTCTGGAAGAGACAGGGGCATGAGCGCCTTTGGTGGGGAAGGCTTCCGGTGCGAAGATGGCGACCGGGGCAACCCCGCCGCCCCTCACACTTCTGGAGCATGCAGTTCTTCTACCGAACCAGCGTCACGGTGTCAAGGAATAAATTCACAATTATATACTTGACAAAGCATCCGCGATAACCGATGGTTAGTCCGTAGGCGCTTGGAAACACGCTAGGACGCCAGTCACATCTTAGGATAGAAACCGATGGCCGCTTACGACAACCCGATCTTCACGGACCCCGACAAGGCCCGCGAGCATTTGGAAGCTCAGCGCTGGCCTAATGGTCCAATCTGCCCTCATTGTGGCAACTGCGACCCCGAGCGTATTAAGGCGCTCAAGGGCAAGGCGCACCGCGCGGGCCTGTACCAGTGCGCCGAATGCCGCGAGCAATTT
The DNA here is from genome assembly GCA_031428455.1 of Hyphomicrobiales bacterium. Lineage (GTDB taxonomy): Bacteria > Pseudomonadota > Alphaproteobacteria > Rhizobiales > Beijerinckiaceae > Terripilifer. The sequence goes on from JANPPJ010000174.1 coordinate 47,748, forward strand.
ACCGTGACCGTTGGTTCTGTTTTTGAGCGCTCCAAAATCCCGCTCAACAAGTGGCTGTTCGCCGTCCACATGATGACCGCCAGCAAAAAGGGCTGTTCGGCTCACCAACTCCATCGCATGTTGGGCATCACGTACAAGTCGGCGTGGTTCATGTGCCACCGCATCCGCGAAGCAATGGCAGACGATGTTGCCAGCGCAGGCCCACTTGGCGGCGAAGGCAAGATTGTCGAGGCAGACGAGACTTATTTCGGCAAGGTCGCTGAGCCCCGTATGTCTAAGCACCGCCGTGGCGCACCCTTCATCAAAAAGGGCAAGGCCAGCCAGAAGCGCGCCGTTGTCTCTCTTGTTGAACGCGGCGGCAAAGTCCGCTCGTTCCACGTCGACCGCGCCACGATTGAAGATGTGCGTCACCTTGTGGTGACGAACGCCTCACGCAAATCCACGCTCTACACGGATGAAAGCAAGCTTTACACCGCTTTAGGCAAGGAATTTGCCACCCACGACACCGTGAAGCACTCAGCCAAAGAATACGTTCGCGGCTCAGTCCACACCAACACCATCGAAGGCTACTTTAGCATCTTCAAACGCGGGATGAAGGGCGTCTACCAGCACTGCGCTGAGAAGCATCTTCACCGCTATCTGGCGGAATTTGACTTCCGCTACAACCACCGCGTCGCCCTAAAGTTTGGCGACATTCAGCGCCGCGACGCAGCTCTTGCGCAGATTGGCGGCAAACGCCTTACCTATCGGCGGATTGGTGAACAGCCTCACGCCTAAAGAGCGTAAGAAACAGTTTCCACGCTGGCAACCCGGCAAATTGAAACCTGTGCAAAAACCCTGAGTAGGGCTTGCTCATAGCTAGGACTCTGCTGGCCGAATCGGGATACTTTTCGAACAGTTCAGGAACATCGGTGCCGCATCCCGTGCATTCGACTTCCCCTGAGCTGTAGAACCGGAAGTTCACGCACCCGCAGTGACATCCCCATATCTCTCGGGTGCGCGACTTCCGATCCCGCAACTGGAACTCCAGGAGTTCACCCATGACTAAAACACCTAGCAAGCCTGTCAAGATCGGAAGGGACGCCGGGTCTGGCGAGTTTATTCCCGTGAAAGAAGCGCAACGCCGCCCCGGCACGACAACGGTGGAAACGATACATCGTCCTGAACCTCCGAAAAACCCACCTAAGAAGAAGTAAATTTTTTGACTGGCTTGAGAGACTGGGGGCGGGCTTTGGCCTTCTCCCGGTCTTTTTCCGGCTTTGGCTTTGGCGGAGTGCTCAGCATCCGGCGCAGTACGGCGTCCCTCTTTTCATTATCTGAGGACTGCATGAAAGATAATCCCTTATTCTCTGCAAACTTCATTTATGAGGACGACTCCGGCCAGAAGATTTTCAACCTCAAGCTGCCGGTTTTCAGCGCCATTGAAGGCCAACCGGAATATGCTGCCGACATCGAACGAGCCGTTGGCAGAGTGATAATTCAGCACGCGTCGATAGAGTTTATTCTAAATCACTGCCTGGCAAAGGCAAAAGAGATTTTCCCTCACACCAAAGAATGGGAATCGCCCGTAACGCTTGATCGAAAACTAAAATGGCTAAAGCAATGCTACAAAGGCACCGCGGCAGGCGAAATGGTTTCAGATCTATCAGGGAAGATCAAAGCCGAAAGCCGGAAGCGCCACGACATCGCGCACGGTATGGTCCTCGGGTATTTAGAAGGCCCACCTCACTCCGTTTCAATTCTAACGGAGAGACAAGGGCATATATCGGTCAAACGTTACTCGGCAGTAGAGATTGAAGCGGTTGCGCAGCGGCTTCACTTAGCATCGGGCCTAGCTGTTGCGATCATGGTAACGACCGGCCTGCTCGTTCATTTGCCCATTGAAGTAACAAGACAACAGCTTCCTCAACCAAAAGATCGCTAAACTCAAGCTGTCGGACGATTGCAGCTAGACCATCCGCGTCTGTGACCGTCGCGCCAACAGGCAACGTATACCCACGCCAAGAGAAAGCGCCTTTAACGAAGTCATCCTTTGCAACATTAACGCCGGCCTGTCCCAAATCATCTACCATTTTGGTTCTGCTTTGTCATGTATATAATTGTGAATAAATTCCGCTTCTAGGAATTTTCGTTCGAAAGCCGCACTTCCCTCCCCCGCCTCCGCCCTGTAGGTTCGGCGCGAATTGAACCTTTTGAGGACGTTATGAGCGCCATTTCGCTTACTGCGCTGACCATTCTTGATGCGGGCCCGGTGGGCCAGGTGTACGCGGCGCATGAGGGCGGGTTCACATCGGTGGGCTTGCGGCTGCAGCCTTTGCTGGCCAGTGACGAGGCCATTGTGGGGGATGCGCCCAAGGAAGCCGCTTTGCTCAAGGCGCTTCAAGATACGCAAATGAAGGTGCTTGAGATCGGCGTTTTCCCGCTGAAGGCATCCACGAAGGCTGAGGACTTCGCCGCCGTCGTTGGGTTCAGCGCAAAGATTGGCGCGCGTTATCTCGTCTGCCCCATCGAGGATGACGATGTTGTGCGGCGCGTGAAGACGTTTGGCAGCGTGTGCGATCTGGCCGCGCAATACGGCATGGAGGCGCTGGTCGAGTTCAATCCCTATTCGGGCTGCCGCTCGCTGGGCGAGGCGGCGGCGCTGGCGCGGGAGGCGGCGCGGCCCAATGGCAAATTGCTGATCGACGTGCTGCATCTGTCGCGCTCTGGCGGATCGCCTGAAGATGCGCGGGCCATTGATCCCGCCCTTGTGCCGCTGGTGCATTTTTGCGATGCGCCGCCAAAGCCAACGGACAATCGCAGCGAAGATGAGTTGCGCAAGGAGTCGCGCACGGCGCGTTTGCTGCCAGGCGAAGGCAGCCTGTGGCTGCTTGAGCTTTTGCAGGCGCTGTCGCCTGATGTGGCCATCAGCGTTGAGGCGCCGTCGGCGCGTCATGCGCATCTGCCGGCGGGCGAGCGGGCGCGCCTTGCCTATGAGGCGACGATGAAGATGCTGCGCGAGGCGGGCCGCGTTTGATGATGCGCACGCTCTCGTGCAATTGTCGGCGTTCAAAGCTGGGGGGATTGCGATGACGCCGCAGGCGAAGGATCTGGCGCTTCTGCGCACCCTGCCGCTGTTTGCGCCGCTCTCGAACGAGACGTTTGCAAAGCTTGCCGAGAGCATTCGTTTTGATCGCTATGTGAAGGGCGACACGATTGTTCGTCAGGGCGATCAGGCAAAATGGGTCATGGTCGTTCTGGAAGGCTTTGTGAAGCTGACGCGCCTGTCGGCGAACGGCGAGGAAACGCTGATCCACATCTTCGGCCATGGCGAGACATTCGCCGAGTCAGTCGCGGTGCTCGGCGACAAGCACACCACGACTGCCGAAGCCGCGAGTCCGACGCGCATTGTGCGCCTGCCCGCGCACGTGGTGGCGCAAGCGGCCCGCGAGGCTCCCGAACTCGCACTGTCAATCCTGCACGAATCGTCCGCAAAAATCTGGGCGCTGATGGACGAGATCGAAGCGCTCAAAGCGCAGACCGCCGACCAGCGCGTACTGCGTTTTCTGCTGTCGCTCGTGCCCGCCCACGCCAAAGACGCCGAGGCGCGTCTGCCCTACACGAAGGGCGTCATCGCCGCTTCGCTTGGCCTGAAGCAGGAGACGTTGTCGCGCTCCTTTGCTCGGCTGAAAGCAATTGGCGTCGACATCGACGGACGCGTGTTGCGCATTGCAGATGCGGACAGGATTGCAGCCGAGATTGAACGGCTCAACCGGATCGTGTGACGTATTAGCGCCTGGGTTTCGGGGGCGCCTTTTCGAGCGCACCGCGCGCCGGTGGCTGAGTCGACTTCTTTGGAATCTTGCCCGGCCAGTTGACGATGTAATCGAGAACTTCCTCGAATGGGACATCGTCCTCGTCGGCCGAAACACGGCCACGGACGGAAATCCCTGCCTCATGCACCGTGTCGCGCGAGCCCGACAGAAGGTGATGCCACCAATAAAGATCGCGGCCTTCCGCCACCAGCCGGTAGGCGCAGGTAGGCGGCAACCATGAAATCTCGCGCACCCGCTTGGGCGTCAGCTTCACGCAGTCGGGCACCTTGGCCTTGCGATTGGGATAATCGGCGCATTGGCAGGAGCCAGCGTCGAGCAGGCGGCATGCAATGCTGGTGAAGTGGATTTCGCTGGTGTCCTCGTCTTCCAGCTTGACGAGGCAGCAGCGCCCGCAGCCATCGCACAGCGATTCCCACTGAGCCCGCGACATATCCTCCAGCGGCTTGCGCCAGAAGGCAAACGCATTTGCCTCCGCCTCTGGCGCCGCTTTTGGCTCGGCCACAAGCAGGGTTGGGATTTTCTTGTTCTGCTGGTCCGGCATCAACACACCTTGCGCCATTTTGGGGCGCCTACGTACGGCATGGGGCTTGCTGCGGGCGTCGTCAAGCAGGTTAACAATGTGCTAAGACAGCGCAGACGAACAACTTCTCACCCTGAGAGATCAGCGTGTTCAGCGATTTACAGGACGGCGGATGGAGGCGGCGCGGCAGACGCGCGCTGCTGGCGTTCGACTCCTGGATCGACGATGCGCTTTTCGAGAGCGGCCAGCGGGCTCGAGAGCGCTGGGACAATTTCACCACCTACATGGACCATTTCCGGGTTCGCGGGTGGCGGCGCCTGTTGGTGGAAGGCGCTTGCGAAGGCCTGACCATGGGCGCAGCCGGCGCCATGTTGATGCTGTCGCTCGCGACGCTCGCCATGCAGGAAACGTCCGAGGACTGGCTGAAGAAGCAGGATCTCGCCGTTACGTTTCTTGACCGGCATGGCCAGCTTGTCGGCCATCGTGGCATCCGTCACGATGATTCGACGCCGCTGGACCAATATCCGGAAATCGTAATCCAGGCCGTGCTCGCGACCGAAGACCGGCGCTTTTACGAGCACTGGGGCATCGACCCCATTGGCCTGATGCGTGCGCTCTCGGTTAACGCGCGCGAATCGGGCGTCGTGCAGGGCGGCTCAACCATCACGCAACAGCTTGCGAAGAACCTGTTCTTGACCAACGAACGCACCATTGACCGCAAGGTGCGCGAGGCCTTTCTGGCCGTGTGGCTTGAGACCCGGCTCAGCAAGAACGACATTCTCAAACTCTATCTCGACCGCGCCTATATGGGCGGCGGCGCGTTCGGCATTCAGGCGGCGTCGGAGTTCTATTTTGGCAAGTCCATTCGCGAGGTGACTCTCGCGGAAGCCGCAATGCTCGCGGGCCTCTTCAAGGCGCCCTCGCGCTTTGCGCCGCACATCAATCTGCCAGCGGCGCGAGGGCGCGCAAATGATGTGCTGCAGAACATGGTCAATGCTGGATTTCTGACGCAGGGGCAGATTTTCGCAGCGCGCCAGAACCCCGCGACTCCGCTGGAGCGGGCCCGCGACTTTGCGCCAAATTGGTATCTCGATTTCGCCTTCGAGGAAATCAAGCGACTGGCGAATGAAGGCCGGCTGGGGTCCGACCGTGTGCTGACCGTGCGAACTGCGCTGGACAACGGGCTGCAGAAGCACGCAGACGGCGTCGTTGAGGATATCCTGCGCCAGTTCGGTCGTCAATTTGGCGCAGAACAAGCCTCCGTTGTGGTGATGGAGCCCAATGGCGCCGTGCGCGCCATCGTCGGCGGGCGTGATTACGGACAAAGCCAGTTCAACCGTGCGACCGACGCGGCGCGGCAACCGGGCTCCTCCTTCAAGCCGTTCGTCTATCTGGCCGCGCTCGCAACGGGAAAATTCAAAGCCGATTCGGCGATCGACGCCTCAACCATCTGCATCGGCAATTGGTGCCCCAACAACTACGGCGGCGCGAGCGCCGGACGCGTGCCGATGATAAACGCGTTGCAACGCTCGTTGAACACAGCGGCTGTGTGGCTAACGCTGAAAGTTGGTGAAAACTACTGGCCGCGCGGCGCTGGTTATCATCAGGCCCGCATCTCTGCGCTTGGCCGCCAGAAAATTGTCGATCTCGCGCGGGCCATGGGCGTCGTGAACACGCCGATGACCGACACAGTCTCTCTGCCACTGGGCGCGGCGGAAGTGAAAGCCATCGACATGGCCGCAGCAAACGCCGTGATGGCGAATGGCGGGATGACTGCGAAACCCTGGGCCGCAATCGAAATCCGTAACTCGCAGGATCAGGCGATCTATCGTCACGCCGCCGATGCGCCCGCGCCCACGCGGGTTGTCGAAGCGGTGCATGTAGCCGCGCTCAACAACATGATGAAGGAAGTGGTGAACGCAGGCACGGCGCGCGCCGCGCAATTGCCCGGCGTTCAGGCTGCGGGCAAGACCGGCACCACGAACGCGTATAAAGACGCGTGGTTTAACGGCTACACAGGTAACTTTGTCGGCACGGTGTGGTTCGGCAATGATGATTCAACTTCGACGCGCAACATGACCGGCGGCTCCCTGCCCGCGCGTACGTGGAAGGCGGTGATGGAATACGCCCACAGCGGCGTCGAATTGAAGAACCCCTACGGCGTCCAATCCGGGCCAACTCCGGCCCCGGCAGTCGTCTCGTCTGCAGCCGGTCGCAGCGAACTCGGGCCTTCGCAGCGGCCCGCCCTGTTGTCGCGCCGCTCGTTTGAGGCGCTCGGCGGCATTGAGGACATGATGCGCGCCAGCGGCGGTCGGCAGCGCGGCGCAGACAATAGCGCTGCGCCAGAACGCAAATATGCCGAAGGCCTCGGCGCGCCCTCGCAAACCGAAACGCTCGGCTCGCGCGTTCGATAACGCTGCAGCGGAACCTTCGCCGCAACCCGGCGTTTTTAATACTGCATGGCAAATGATTCCGACATATCAGCAACAGGGCCAGCGCTGTTCTTTGATTTTGACGGCACGCTCGTCGACATCGCACCAACGCCCGATGCCGTGTTCGTCAGCCCGCAATTGCGCGACGCGCTGATGCGCCTGCGTGACAAGGTTGACGGAGCGCTGGCGCTTGTCAGCGGCCGCAACCTTGCGACGCTGGACGCGCATTTCGCGCCCTTTATCTTTGACGCTGCAGGACTGCACGGACTGGAGGTGCGCACGGGAGGGCGTGTGCTTGAGCGGGAGCCGCCATCCCATCGCTTGCGCACAACCGTTGCGAACCTTCAGGTCTGCGCTGCGCGATGGCCTCGCGCCATCATTGAAGACAAGTCCCAGAGCGTCGCAGTGCATTGGCGCCTTGCGCCTGAGGTTGAAACACAAATTCGCGAACGTGTGGACGAAGAGGTGCTGCTGCTCGGCGCAGACTTCCGCGTCCAATGGGGAAAAGCTGTCGCCGAGATATTGCCCGTGGGCTTTCACAAGGGCGGCGCCATTGACGTGCTGATAGACCTGCCACCCTTTGCGGGCCGCAAGCCCATCGTGTTTGGCGATGATGTCACCGACGAAGACGCTTTTCGCATCGTCAATGCGCGTGGCGGCTACAGCGTGAAAGTCGGACCTGAGACAACAGCGGCGACCTTTCGCCTGCCCAGCGCCCGCGATGTGCGGGCGCTCGTTCTGGAGTGGTCGCGCGACTTGCCGCGCGACGTCGCTGAGGCTATGATAAACTTGGCAAGGTAAATTTCTTAATTGGGCAATTATGATTTGCTGCGCCTCTTCCGCATGTGGCTGGGCAAGCTTTATGAGCGAAATTCACTGGGCGACACTCCTAACCAGGTTACAGTTGTATAGCCTGAGTATCGCGGGCCGAAAGGTTGTTGAATTTATACGGTACCAAGCGGAGCTGAGAGGTCGGACCAGCTCGGAGGCAGATCGGGACGTGTTTGAAGTTGCCCGAACTGTCATGATGGCGCCAAATGGGCACGCTGACCGGCATCTCAGTCATTTTTTCGATGGAAATGGTGCTGATCTTCCCGTCGATCTGCGATTGCTGATGAACGAAGACAGAAATGTGAAAGCCCGAATTGAATTGGAGCTTCTCCGGCGAATTTCTCCGGACGGAAAAGTGCAGAATGAAAAGTTCGCCACTCTCGCAGATCAGAGCATTACAATTTTTCAATCAACATATGAAAACAAAGACTGGAAGTTTGCGTTGGGCACATTTCCAATAGACTGGAGGCCATTACGCTTTGATGGCCGCTACCATTATTTTCAGATTAGTGGTCGCAACAGCTACCAGTGGCATGAGGCCGCCAAACGTATTACCATTGCTCTACATCAGGCAGGTCAAAGACTGGCGGATGCGGGTGTCGCCAAGAACTTCGACATGGTCGCTCAACCCATCACAATAATGGTCTCAGAGCAAAATCGAAAACTTGTAGAGATTGTGGCTCAAGGAACGAACCGCGCTTTCAAACCAGCTGGCAGTTTGAAGTCATACTGACAGTTGCTCTGGGCGGCGGCCCCGCACCAGGGGCCGACGTCTCAATAGCTTAAACGCATCGGCAACCCCGCCGAGGCCTTCTTATTTCCCCTCTTCCGGCAGCACGATCTTGCGCACGCGCTCACGCATTTCCGGCGTCGCCTGCCCCAGCGCCTTCGTCGCCAGATTGCGCGCGACTTCCGGCGGCTGGAAATCAACAAAGCGCTGAGTCTTTGCGCCCTCTGCAATCAACTCAGGATCGGTGAGCGCCTTGCGCACGCCTTCGCGCAGGGCGGCAAGACGATCAGCAGGCACGCCGGGCGTAGTCACAAGAATACGCCCGAGATCGTTGATGCTCATGCGGAACTCCATCCACCAGCGAGCATCGTCATCAAGCTTCATGGCTTCGAAGATCGTGGGCGTTTCGGGCAGAAGAGCGGAGCGCTTGTCGCCCATGGCCGCGACAGCGCGAGCCTGGCCACCTTTCACATACTGCGCGGCGGATGAATCGGACACATACATGGCGTCCATCTCGCCGCGCTCCATGGCAAGCGCGATATCGGCGCTGCCCTTGTAGCCCAGCACAATCTGGCAATTGAGCTTGAGGGCGTGACAGGTAATGCGCGCGCCGTCAGCCGGACCATCGGTGGGGCCGACGCCGCCCCAGCGCAGCTTCGTCGTCTGCGCGTCTGCCGGCGTCTTGACCGAGGAGTGATTGCCGACCAGCCAGATCCACGGATAGGCGGCGATGACGCCCAGATGTTCCAGTTTGGTCAAGTCATAGCGCACGTTCTGCTGGTCGAGCAGTTGTCCAAGCGCGGCGGGCGTACCGTTGACGATCATCAGGTTCAAGCCATCCGGCTGGCCCGTCGAAATGCGGTTGAGCGCGACCAGACCGCCGGCCCCAAGCTGGTTTTCGACAACGATTGTCGCATCCAGCGCCTTGCCGAGATAGGGGGCGATCATGCGGGCGTAGGCGTCAAAGCCGCCACCCACGCCAACGCCGACGACGAAGCGAACCGTCTTGCCTTTGTAAAACGCAGCGCCGTCCTGCGCGATGGCCGGGCCTGCAACCATGGAGGTGGTGAGCGCGGCGCCGACGAGCGCCACTGTGGCGGCGAAGCCGACTCTTACAGCCTTGAGCATTGAACTCTCCCTTGTTGGCGCCCTGTTTAGCGTCGACGCCAAATCATGCAAGCGCCTCCACGCGCCCGCGTTGCGTCCGCCTTCCTTGTGCAACCACCTTCCTTGCGCCCGCCGCACTTGCGCCCGAACGCCCGCAATGCGATTCCATTATCTCGGGCCGGACCATGCGGCCGCGGCTCGCGTGACGGATCGTCCAGTTTGACCGGCTTGCTGAAAATCATCGTCGCGGCCCTGATTGGCGCCACGCTCGGCCTCAGCGCAACCTGGCACGCACTTGGCGGCGGGGTTTCTTTTGGATTCGTGGAGCTTGGCCCCTGGCGCGGCAATTCGCGAGCGGCCTATGCGGACGCCGATCCCTACACCCGCGCCGCGCGCGCGCGCACCGGCCAGGCGCCGCTCAGCCAGGCCGAGGGGCTGACGTTTTTCGCCTCAGTTGACGATCAGGGCCAGCGGCTTGATTCGCGCTGCACGTACCGCATCGGCGGCGCCATGCCCGCAGCCCGCGTCTGGACGCTCTCTTCGATTGATCGCATCGGCAAACCCCTCGCCAACGAGACGGGGCGCAACGCGATATCGTCCGTCGAGATTGTGCGCGATCAGGACGGGCGTTTCGAGGTTGTCATGGCCAGCGCGGCGCGCGCGGGCAACTGGTTGCCGATTGCGACTGTAGAATCATTTCAGCTGATGTTGCGCCTTTACGATGCCACGGGAAGCGCGGCGGCGGGCGTCATGGCGCGCGAGCAGATGCCGGCCATCACCAAGGGGAGCTGTTCGTGAAGGACCGCGACCTTTTGATGGACTGGTTGCCCTATGTCGTTGGCGCGCTGGTCTTTGCAGCGCTGGTGCATTTCGCGTCGATCTTCGCGCTGCCCTGGTTTTCGTCCGACGACGCATGGTCGCGATTGTCCCGGGCGATGCAGCCCAACCGCTTCACGATGCTGGAGCGAGGACCGGCTGGCGAGACGCTTCTTCCGTTCGAAGACCCGCGCACGTTCTCCGGCGCCTGTATTTACGACCTGACTGCAGGACCGGTGCGCGTGACGGCGGATTTCTCGGGCGCCGGGCTGGTCATCGTGTCGTTTCATGATCGGCGCGGCAGCGCGTTTTATGGGCTGAATGATCGGGGCGGCTTGCGCGGCAAGCTCGATGCGCTGGTTGTCACGGGCGCCCAACTGCAAGCTATCGAGGCGGCGACGCCAGATGATGAAACGGTGCAGGAATTGCGGCTGCTGAGCTCGACAAAAGTCGGCTACGTAATTGCGCGAAGCGTCATCATGGATGGGTCAGACGTTGAGGCCGCACGGCGAAGGCTGGCCTCGCTCACATGCGCGCAGCAACAGGCGCCGGGCTGAACACCAGCGCCCGGCAGTTAAATCAGGCGCTTTTCGTGCTGCGCTGCGGATGGCGGCTACGCGGGCGGCGGGGAGCCTTTACTTTCGCCGCTCCGGCGCGCTCGTAGCGAACACCCGTGAAGAACAGGATTTGCGCGCCCGCGCCCTGGGTTGCAGGAGTAGCGGGAGTGCGCACCTCAGTTGGAAACTTCAATATGATTGCCATCTCGCCCTCTCCGGTTTGATCCGGGCTGGATCGCCGGCGCGATTCACTAGCGCCATTGAACGGCCTCCTTGGTTAATGGTTCGTCAACAAACATGACCTAGAGTGACGCATCTTATCTGTTTGCTGGCGGCGCCTGATGTATCCGGTCGATCCACCCCCCACCGTTGCCCCCACCGTTGCCCTCACCGCGCCACAGCGCGTCACGCATGGTCGGGAGCGAATGACGGCCCGGCCCGCAGTGCTGCGCGCGTTGACCGACCTCTTCTGCTTGCGGGAGGACATACATGAGGACGACGTCAAACGCTTTTGCGAGCTTGCGCTTCAAATCATTCCTGACGCTGGTCCCTCAACGCGCCTTTATGTTGCCGCGAAACTTGCCCGCCATCCGATGGCGCCGCGCGCCGTGCTGGAAAAGCTTGCGGACAATGACCGGCCATGCGCGGCGTTGTTGCTAGAGCACGCGCGCAATTTCCCGCTGGAGGATCAGGTCAAGGCGGCGCTCAGCGCAGACCGCGCGAGCGCCATTGCATTAGCCAACCGCGCGCAGCTTGCAGCGCCTGTGTCCGAAGCGCTCATCGCCCGCAACGATCCGCATATTACACGCGCGCTTGCGGAAAACCCAACTGCTGCAATCACAATAGCAATTGTCGACACTGTAGACAACGAAACTCGTCCCGACCGCATTCACGCCAGAAAGCTGCAGGCGAAAGCGCCGCCGCACTTGCCGCAGCTGGAAGGATTTCTGGCTGCAACGCAGGCCGAACGGGCGCGACTGATCCTGATCGCGCGGCGCGCTTCCTTGCACTATGCCGCTGCCAAAGTGACGCGCGACGGGGGCTTGATGGCTCAATTGCTGGAACTGTCAATCGACCGGAAATGGGTCGAATTCAGAGAGGCTCTCTCCCGCAAGACATCGCTGCGCGAAGAGATCGTCGAAACGCTGATGAACGACAAGGGCGGCGAACCGCTCGCGCTCCTGCTGGCGCTGGTCGGCGCCAAGCAGGCTGAGGCTATCCGCATTTTCCTGTGCTGCGAGACAACGATTTCACACTCATACCAGCGGGTGAGTGATCTTTCGCTGATTGTTGTCGAAACGCCCGGAATGGTCGCGGGGGCGCTGCTGTTTGAAATGACGGGCGCGCGGTCTCGCATCTCAACATATCCGGGCCAGACTGAGCGGCGGACCGAACGCCGCGCCGAACCCCTGGCGCAAGGTCCGCGCGCAGCAGACATCATCACGGCTCAGACGCAGGCGAGATCGCACGCAAAAACGAAGGTTGTTCTGCGCAGGCAAGTGACCTGAGCGCCCTGTGACGGACGTTTCGCGACAGGCCAGCCAAATAAACATTCGGCGCAACGCTGAAGCAAATGGCTGCTAACAATCTGACTTGATCCATGCATTCATGCTGAGCAGTCAAGTTTTAGAGCGCTTGCCAAGCGTAAGCCCGTATAAAAGGGCTTGTAAGAGACATCAGCTACGCCATAGACTTGCATTCTATTGCACACTCGAATCGCGTGGGCTCTCAACAGCGCCTGCGATGTACTTAATTACTTTGATTTTTTTATAACCTTGACGCCGCAGCGACCAGAAGAACCGTCAGAACGGCGCTGCGGAATTTGGAAGACGCGTTCGATGTCTTTAAGGGAAGCTCTTGTTTACACAGGCGTCTGGGCAATAGTCGCGTCCATCATCTGGGGACTAGTCGTGTATTCTACACACTGAACGACGCGCGCCATCGGACGCGCGGCTGCAGTGAAAAACGGCTCAAACGTCTAGAAAAGACCTCGCCTGTCGGTCTTCAACGTCGACGATCCACAAATCCGTGTCGAATTTTCGTTCGCGCATAATGAATTGCGCGCAGGCGGCTCCGTCGATCCAGTCTTCGTCGTGGAGCCTTGCAAATCGTCGCACACCGTCGTCGCCTGCCTCGCTTTGAGGCGCTGGACCGAAGAGCGCCATCCGGCCATCAAGACAATCAAGCACAACGAAGATCGCGCCAGCTTCCGCTGCGCCACGCTTGCGCAGTGTGGCGAAGGCGCCCTCCGTTGCGCAGCGGCGCAGGTACGCTGAAACCCAGAAGTCCGCGCGAAGCCGTGAGGCGCTCACGGAATCGGGATCGACGCGCGAGCCGAAAGCGCCTTCACTGTGCGGACTCCAAGCTCGCCGGTGACCGGCAGAGTGTTCTCGCGTTCAAATCGCTGAATGGCCGCGCGCGTGCCGGGGCCCATCACGCCATCAGCGTCGATCTTTTGACCCAGCTTCGCAAGAGCGCGCTGCGCTGCAGCCACGCGCTTGATGTCGGCGGCGTTGGGCGCCGTTGCTGAAGGGCTTGTCGAAGCGGTCGTCGTTGGCGCCTGCGCGACGCCAGAGCGGAGGAATTGCGCAATCGGATCGAAGTCTGGCTGCCTGGCCGCTGTCTTGGGTTGCTCGGCTGCTCGCACCGGCGGCGCCGGGACGATGGACACGGGAGCAGAGCGAGGCGCCGAAGGGGGCATTGGCGGCACGGCTTCGTTTATCTGAGACGATGGGGACGCCGCGATGATGCGAGGCGCGGGTTCAGATCGCTGCGCTAAAACTTGTTGAGCGGGGCGAACGCCTTGCTCAGCTGGCTTGGCATCCTGCTTGGCGAACAAGGGCGCAGGATGGGGCCCGTTCTGCATGAACAGCAGGTTGGACGTGAAGCTCAAAACGATAGCGCCGCACGCCAGCGTCACCAGCGTACGCAGGGGCCGATGGATCATGGCGCGCAGAACACGCACGAAAGCTGGCGCATCAGCGGCCGACTTTCCATTGCGCATCTGGGGCACATGGCTGACCGTTGGCTCGACACGCGCCGAGCGAGGCCGCGCGCGCCGCCTGGACTGCACGTCATCCATGTAGTCGTCGTCGTATCCGCGGGCGAGATCTTCAGGCAATTTGCTTCACTTTGTCTTCGCTGGAAATATTGCGGAAGGGACCGCTCGGGATCGTTTCAATCTTCGCGCTGCCGTTGCGCGACTGCTCGGGCAGTGAGCGGCAGTCCATCGGGAGCGTGATGGTGACGCGCGTTCCCTCGCCGGGTGCGCTTTCGATTTTCATTCCCCCACCGTGCAGGCCGACGAGGCCGCGGACGACGGAAAGGCCAAGGCCGGTCCCTTCATAGGGACGATCATAGGTGTCTTTTGCCTGGAAAAACGGGTCGCCCAGACGCGCAAGATCGCGGGCCATCACGCCGATGCCGTTGTCCTCGATCTCGATCGCTACGCCTGTGCCGCTAAGCCGCGAGCGCAATGTCACGCGCCCGCCATTGCCGGAGAACTTCACGGCGTTGGACACAAGGTTGATGAGGACCTGCTTCACCGCGCGCCTGTCGGCGACAATTTCGGGGATATCGGCCAACGCCTCGTGACGCAATGCGACGCCGGATTCCTCGGCCTTCAGGCGCACCATGTTGAAACACTGGTCGATCAATGGGGCGAGTTCGAAGTGGTCGGGCGTAATCTCAAAGCTGCCCGCCTCGATTTTTGAAATATCGAGGATGGAATTGACCACAGACAAGAGGTGCTGGCCCGACGAATTGATGATGCCCGCGTATTCGCAACGGCGGGCCACATCCAGAGGCATGACATTGGAGCTGAGAATTTCCGAGAAGCCAAGAATAGCGTTCAAAGGTGTGCGCAACTCGTGGCTGATGTTGGCGAGGAAGCGGTCTTTCGACGCGCCGCTTTGCTCGGCCTGCGCACGGGCCTGCGCAAGATCATAGGCATGGGCTTTTTCTTCGCGAACGTCGCGGAGTATCGCGAACAGCCGCGGCTCGCCTCTGGACTCGATGCGGCCCACGCGCATGCGCACATCGCCAAACCACACGGCGTCATCTTCAGTCGCGCCGCCGCGCACGCGCAAATCGACTTGCGCCGCGCCGTTTGCGAGCGCCGCATCGGAAACGGTCTTGAGGAACAGCGGCCGGTCGCCGACTTGAACGCGCTCAAACAGCCCCCGGCCCGACAGGTCGCGCCCGCTCAGGCCAAACAGCGATGCAGATTGCTGCGGGCCGCCGAGCACGACGCCAGAGCGATCAAGATAAAGCACGAGATCAGGCATGACAGCGGAGAGGCCGTTGAGGTCGGCGCGGGTCACAGCCCCGGAGTTGCGCCGCAACTTCTGCAGGCGGACGAGGCCCGCGCAAACAAAGGCCGAATAGCCCACGCCAAGGCACAGGAAGAGAACCGATGGAGCCAGGGCGACAGTGCCGCCCGAACCAAGAAAGGCGCAGATAAACGCCGCCGCCAGCGCAGAAAGAGCGGCGGCGCCCACGAGCGGGATGCTGGCCGCGACCATAGCTTCAAGCGGCGCAGCCACAAGAAGCGCGCCCGCGGCCCCAGCAACGCCGGGCGCAGACAAGGAAACCGACAGGACAAACCCGATAAGGCCGGCAACGCCAAGGCCTGCGGAGCCAACCAGATCGCCCGTGCGGGAGGCGGCAAAGACGCAGGCGAGCGGAATGAGCGCAAAAACAAGGGCCACCGCGTCCACGCCCGAAGGCGCGCCGACAAGGGCAAGGTAGAGCGGAGCGCACGTCAGCGCCGCTACCGCCAGCGCCAGCTTGCTGGCGATGAAAAGGGCATGGCGTTCGCGATCAAGCGGGTCGGTAGCGCTATCATGCGCCAACCCCCTCGCCATGTCCCAAAAACGCAAGAACATCTTCAACGCATCACACTCCGGAAGCATCCACGCCGCTTCCACCGATGCAACTTCGCAGGTGGCTCTTAAACGAACCCTAAGCCTTGGACGCGCAGCCCTTCGAATCCACCCCTGGGCCTGCTTTCAGGCGCCTCAAGCCTTGCTTTCGGGCCGCATGGTTTAGAATACCTTGCCAAACCGCCCTCCCCCGCATGCTTAAGGAAAGTTCGACGGCGAACCACGAATCCAATCCGTTTTGTTGCATTGACCTTCACGCGCCCGTGCAACTTTGCGTCGACGACAACCGGAGCCGCATATGGCCTTTATCCTCAAGAGCGTGTTTTGCCTGACGATGGTTTTTCTTCTTCTTCCGGAAGCAGAAGCCAACCGGGTCAAAAGCGACGTGACGCGCGCCATCGCGCAAGACCGGACCATGCAGGTAATCAAGGACCGCACGGCGATTGTCGCCGATAAAGCCATGCGCGACGCAGAGCGCATGTGCGTTAAAAACAGCGACCAATGCCTGGACACGGCAAAGCGGATCGTACGGAGCGCCACCAACAGTTTCTGATGAAGCGACATTTAGCGGCGGGTCGTTAAAGCTGGCGCCGGGCCAAGGTCTCTTCCATATAAGGAAGACGAAGCGGGAAGCCGCGTCGCATAACCCTCGCCCCATAACCCTCGCCCCATGACCCTCGCCCCATGACGCTGATTGCATGACCATTGAAGACATCATCGACGACTTCGCCCTGATTGATGACTGGGAAGAGCGCTATCGCTATGTCATCGAGCTTGGCCGCGCGCTGCCCGAATTGCCGGAGGCCGCCCGCACGGAAGAGAATCGCGTGCGCGGCTGCGCCAGCCAGGTCTGGCTGGAAACCAACATCGGCAAGAACGACCGGGGCGAGCGCATCCTCTCGTTCAACGCCGACAGCGATGCGCACATTGTGCGCGGGCTCGTCGCCATCATTCTCACGCTGTATTCGGGACGCACGCCGAGCGCGATTCTGGACACTGACGCGCTGGCGACGTTCGGCAGGCTGGGGCTGATCGAGCATTTGACCCCTCAGCGCTCCAATGGCGTGCGCTCCATGGTAGAGCGAATCCGCCGCGACGCGAGCGCCGCGGCGAACGTCGGCTAGGCGCCCTCGATTGTGGGGCGATAATCTTGCGCGCCCCAATGACGCATGCCTTTGGCCCGCGCAGGGCCCTTGATCTGCGCGCTGATGCCGTAGTGGCGCGCAAGCGCCGCCAGCGCCAACGATAACACCACCTTGCCGGAACGACGTGGCCACCCCCGTTCGCCCTCAATGGTTTCAAGGCCTTTCAGGAAGCCGCAGACATCAACGAGCAGGCCTGAAAAGTCCGGTCCCGCCGCGCTCAGCGCATTGTTCGCCCGCTGGCGCGCGGCGAGCGCCATGTCGGTGATGTCACCGCCGCGCGCGCTGCGGGCGCCGGACGTGACATTGGCGGACCAGTTGGCGGTGACGCGCGGCAGCATGGCGCCCATGTCGAGATCGCGCCGAAGCCGCTCGCCCGCCTCGAACTCCGCCTCCCCCACCAGTTTGCGGCGCGCCAGCCAGGCCAGTGGGCTCTCCTCCGCATCCACAAGCGCACGAACGCCCTCGATGGTGCGGGTTTCGAGCGCCACATGCTGCGCGAGAAAACGCGTATCCTGCGTTGGCGCGCGTTGACGGGCAAGGAAGGCGCGGCCCTCTGCCGTCGCATGAAGGCGGCTACGACCCGACGCCCCGGCGGCGCTCCATGCAGCCAGGTCGCGCGCCACCAATTCCTCAGCGGCGGCCAGCGTAGCGCGGCCGGACGGCGCCGAAACGCCATTGCGGGGAGCGGCGATGATCACGCCTTCGCGGATCTCGTCGCGCATCCCGTAAGCGCCTTCGCACGATAGCGCTTCCAGCAGGCGCTGGGCGGGTCGGCTGAAAGTTTGCTCCGCCCCGCTCATGGCGCGCACTCCGCCATGTCATGGGAGATATTCCCGCACCACAGGCGCAAGGCGCGCTCCAGTCCATCGAGCGCGCGGTCCCACTGGGCAAGGTCGCGGCTGTCCTCGGTCAGCGCACAGGCCCGGCGCGCCGCCGCGCGATGACGCGCCAGTCCCGCGGACGCGCCTGTCAGTGATACGCCAAGACCGACGTGGGCAAGATGCAACCCCAGTCGCCGGGCCCGGGCAAAACGGCGGGCGCGATTGCGTCCCTGCAACGCGGCCTGGGGAATACGCCATACGGCTGCCCCCAGTGAAAACGCGAATTGCGGGGCCCAGTCTGGAGGCGCGGTCGACGTCGAAGCCCCCCCCTGATCCAAAATCTTCTGCGCCTGCTTCATGAAACCCAACCTCCACACACAACCCGGCCTCCACCGCGAGAGAAAGGCTAGGACGAAATGCAGCTGGTTGCAAGAATTTTTTCCTATATTGATTCGGTGCTGATTTTGTTGTGATTTTCCAGTTCACGCCCGCGACCCCGGACCCAGTCCACAATACGGCCTCTGTTTTCAGGAGCCGAAATTGGGGCAACATTCCTATAACCAAACTATGCGCAACCGGGCGCGGGCCGCTGTCGAGGCTGATGTCGCCACCGGGGCGGCGCTTTATGTGAGGGCGAAAAGTCTGGTCCGCGTATTGCCGCTCATGGCGGGGGCTTGCGAGGGGCCAGAGCCGGAGACCACGCGGGCGATTGTGCGGCGACTGGCGCAAGCGTTGCGGCGTGAACGCCGACTGGGGCGAGCGGGGCACTGGACCTATGATCTCAACCGTCACATGGCGCTGGCGCAGGCCTGGAAGGCTGAAAGCGAGGCCCTTCGACCAGTGGCCCCGCGAGCAAGACATTGACGTCGTCCGTGCGCAAAAAAGGCCGCCCTGCAGCGGCCTTTTGCATAGAACTCTAACAGGCAAGCGCTCAGCGCGCGGCCTTCTTGCGGGTTTGTCCGAGGCCCATCTCCTTGGCCAGCGCAGAACGGGCCTTGGCGTAATTGGGCGCAACCATCGGATAATCGGGCGGCAGGCCCCACTTCTCGCGATATTGCTCAGGCGTCATGTTGTACTGGGTGCGCAGGTGGCGCTTCAGCGATTTGAACTTCTTGCCGTCTTCCAGACAGATGATGAAATCCTCATGGACGGACTTGCGTGCGTTGACTGCGGGCTTGGGCGCCTCGGGCGCAGGCGCGACGGGCGGAGCCTGGATGCCCACCAGGGCGCGATATACGTCGCGGATGAGCGCGGGAAGTTCTGCCGCCGCGACAGTGTTGTTGCTGACGTACGCCGACACGATGTCAGCGGCGAGTTCGATATACTCTGAATTCTGTTCGGTCATGGAGGTGGGCCTGATCTTTTTCGGATTCTTGCGTCTGTTTGGCGAGCCAAGTCAAAACCCACACATGCGCAAGTCAAACCGCCGCGAAGCCTGTATAAGCCATTTGAACGGGGCAACAAGCCGCAAAGCTTGGCTTTGTGTCTCTTTTTCGCCCCGTCCGAGCTTTGGGCGGCTTGCCCGCGCCGTAGAGCCCCATTACCTCTGCCCATGCCCCTCTGGAAGCGGCGCCGGAACAGATCGATGACAGACAAAAAGCCCCGGCGCCCAGCAGCCGCACGCCCCAAGCCCGCGCCAGCCAAGGCGCTCAAAAAAGTCGCACCCGACGAACCAGCCGCGTCCGCATTTCCTGCGACTGACCTGCCCGCGCCCGCCAAACGAAAGCCCGAGGAGCGCGTGTTTCACGGCGAGCGGCTGGTGGACGAATACGCCTGGCTGCGCGCCGCCAACTGGCAAGAAGTGTTGCGCAAGCCCTCAGCTTTGCCGCGCGACGTACGCGCCTACCTGACGCGTGAGAACGATTACGCCGAGGCCGTGCTGAAGCCCGTCGCCGGGCTTCGTCGCACGCTGCTGAAGGAAATGCGCGCGCGCATCAAGGAAGACGATGCCGACCCGCCAACCAAGGACGGCCCGTTCGCCTATTACAGCCGCTATCGCAAGGGCGACGAGCATCCGCTGATTTGCCGGAAGCGAATCGACACGGGCCGTGAAACGGTGATGCTCGACTGCGAAAAGCTGGCGGACAAGGAAGCGTTCTTCGATCTGGAAACTGCCGCCCATGCGCCCTGCCACAAACTGCTGGCGTGGAGCGTCGATGTGAAGGGCTCCGAATATTACACGATCCGCGTGCGCGATCTTGAAGGCGGCCGCGATCTGGACGACGCGACGAGCGACACCGATGGCGAGATTGTCTGGGGTACGGATTCAAGCTGCTATCATTACGTGCGCGTGGACGAGAACCATCGCTCCTGCCAGATCTTCCGGCACAGGGTTGGCGCCAAGTCCACCGAAGACGAGCTTCTCTTCGAAGAGCTTGATCCGCGCTGGTTTCTGCGCGTCGGCCAGACACAATCAGGGCGCCTCGGGATCATCGAAATTGAGGATCACGAGACGTCCGAAGCGTACATCTTCGATCTCGACGACAACGACTCAAAGCCTCGCCTTGTCGAGCGTCGCCACCCGCGCATGCAGTATGAGGTCGAACATCACGGCGACCGGCTGTTCATCCTTACCAACGCCGACAGCGCGGAAGATTTCAAGATTGTCGAGGCGCCCCTCGCGGCGCCGGGAAGGGCCCATTGGCGGGACGTTACATCCCATCGCAAGGGATGCATGATCACAGGCTTTGGCGTGTTCGCGCGC
The DNA here is from genome assembly GCA_031428455.1 of Hyphomicrobiales bacterium. Classification (GTDB taxonomy): domain Bacteria; phylum Pseudomonadota; class Alphaproteobacteria; order Rhizobiales; family Beijerinckiaceae; genus Terripilifer. Next base: position 68,109 of record JANPPJ010000174.1, read on the forward strand.
CACCTCGTACGCACCGAGCTTGAGGACGGGCTGCCGCGCATCGTGGTGCGAGAAATCGAAAGCGGGCAAGAGCACACCATCGCGTTCGATGAAGCGGCCTACGATCTGGACCTTGAAGAGGTGCTGGAGTTCGACACCGATGTCATGCGCTTTGGCTTCTCATCGCTGAAAACGCCGGGCGAGAGATGGGACTATGACATGGCGACGCGCGAGCGACGTCTTGTGAAGCGCCAGACCATTCCCTCTGGACATAACCCGGCTGATTACGTGACGCGCCGCATGCTGGCGCCCTCGCACGATGGCGCGCTCGTCCCCGTATCCATTCTCCACCACAAGGATACGCCCATTGATGGGTCCGCGCCGATGCTGCTGGAGGGCTACGGCGCTTACGGGTATGCGTTCGAGGCGCATTTCTCGTCAGCACGGTTCTCGTTGGTGGATCGCGGTTTTGTCTACGCCATCGCGCATGTTCGCGGCGGCACGGACAAGGGCTGGAACTGGTACATTAACGGCAAGCTCGAGAAGAAGGCGAACTCGTTCCACGATTTCATAGCCTGCGCGCGCGCATTAGCGGACCAGAAGTATACGCGCGAAGGGCGCATCGTGGCGCTGGGCGGTTCAGCGGGCGGCATGCTGATGGGCGCTGTGGCCAACATGGCGCCCGAATTGTTTGCCGGAATCATCGCTGACGTGCCGTTCGTCGACGTGCTCAACACGATGCTGGACGACACGCTGCCGCTGACGCCGCCCGAATGGCTTGAATGGGGAAACCCGATCAAGGACCCGGAGGCATTCGCGCGCATTTTGTCTTACTCGCCCTATGACAACGTGCAGGCGCAGACCTACCCGGCGATGTTGATCGAGGCAGGTCTTACCGATCCGCGCGTCACCTATTGGGAGCCCGCCAAATGGGCGGCGAAATTGCGCGCAACCATGATGGATGGCGGGCCGGTCCTGTTACGAACGAACATGAAGGCGGGTCACGGCGGGGCGACTGGGCGTTTCGACCGCCTGAGTGAGATTGCAGTGGAATACGCGTTCGCAATCTGGGCGGCCAAGGCCAACCTGTCACCCTATCCCAAAACTCCCACCGAGGCGCAGATCGCATGAGCGCGCTGATGCAATGGACCCGTTCGCAGGCGCTGGTCATCGACATTCAGGACAAGCTTCTGCCTGCGATGAGCGGGGCGCAAGACGCGCTCGCCAACAGCGTGCGTCTTGTTCAGGCGGCGGCGCGGCTGAATGTGCCGATCACTGTGTCGCAACAATATCCCAAGGGTATCGGCGCAACGGTCGACGAGCTGCGCCAGCATCTGCCGGAGACGAGCGTCACGCTCGACAAGATGGCCTTCTCCTGCATGAACGATGATGCTTTGCGAAAGCGGATTGAACAGCTGGCGGCAGATGGACGCGAGCAGGTTGTTGTGTGGGGTATCGAAGCGCATGTGTGCGTCCTGCAAACTGCGCTCGAAATCGTCGGCGCCGGCCTGCAATGCTTTGTCGTTGCAGACGCTGTCGCCTCTCGTTCCCCAGCGTCAAAAAAGCTTGCGCTCGCGCGGATGCAAGCTGCGGGCGTGAGCGTGGTGAGCGCCGAGATGGCGATTTTCGAATGGCTGGGCGTCGCGGGAACGCCTGACTTCAAGGCGCTCATGCCGCTGGTGAAGTGAGGGGCTTTCGCGCCCCTCAGCTTTTTGGCTCAAGAAACGCCCGCAATTCGTCCAGCGACGCAAAACGGAAGCGCCCAGCGGAGGAGTCCGCGTCGATCGAGCCGTCTTCGTAGAGCGTGTAGCTTACCCCCTGCGACTCGTACTTGCGCATGATCTTTGGCAAGTCCGCTATCGGAGGCGGCTCAGGGATAGGGCGCGTCGGGGTTGCCTGATCGAGTTCGTCCGGTCTTGCGACTGGCAGAGGAACCGGCTCGAGCGGCGGCCTCAAGTCGGGGCGAGGCTGTGGTTCAACAGACGGATCATCCGGCTTGGGCGATTCGGCGATTGGCGCTTGCGTCCGATCGGCGACGGCCGCTGCGTCATTGCGAGCCACGTTCAAATCCGGCGTTTCGTGGCTAGTCAGAGCTGATGCGTGCGGCGTTTCCTTTTCGCCGCGCTCGGCCAGTTTAGCAGGGGCCTCAACAGAGGAAGACGCCGGGGGCGTTGGCGCGACGGAAGCTGCCGCCGAAGCGAGCGCGGCAACTTCTTCTGGCGACTTTTCTGCCAGTGCGCGCTCAAGCCAGCCACCCTTGCGCGGCTCAATAGGCCGTGGCGCCGGGATCGGCGGCTGGTCAGCGGCTATTGACGACCCTGTCGGCGGCTGGGCTTCCGCAACAGGCGTTGCATCGGGCGGCGGCGGCGGAGCCAGACCGGGATGGATGGGTCGCACGCGCGCGGCGGGCGGAGGCGGTGGAACGGGCCTGCCAGCGGGCGTCGGCGGCGCCGGGCGCGGCGTCATTGGACGCACGGGCGCGGTTTGGGTCGCCTTGTTGGCCTGCGGCGGTGCGGTTGCCGGAACAGGCCGTGCCGGAGGTTCAGCGTTTCGAACTGGAATCGGGCTGTTTTCCGCCTGCGGCAAACTGCCTGGTTCCACATTTGGCTCTGCAGCCGATGCAACCGGCGGAGATGGCGTTGCGACGACTGTAACCGCCGCCGCCATGGGCGTGAAAACAGCCGCGATGGGCGCAGGCGCGGACACGAGTTCCAGTTTGAGCTGCGACGTGTCGTCCGTCTCTTCGGGTACGGCTGGGGCCGGCGCCGAGGCAGCCGTCACTTTCGAAGCAACTTGAGGACGGGCAGCGACGGGACGCGGCGCCGCGCCCTGCACATCGCGCATGGCCTTTGCGAGACGGTCAACGGACCCCATGAGCGCCGACAGCGCCAAAATCAAAAAGCCGGTCGAAAAGACAACAGAGCCAGCGATAACGGCGCTCCAGCCCCGCTCGACCTGAACGATGAGTGAACCTGTGAACGCCCAATAGCCGCCCGCTGCGACCATCAACAGCCCAAGCGCTGCCAGAAACCACTTCATTCGCAGATCAAATCCTTCGCCCGCCGAAATTCAACGAACCATCATCGTATTCCAAGCCATAAGATCACGAATGTGTTTACGAGGAAATACCGGTGCGCCCGCGAGCCTGGCGTCGGCAGGATTGATTCGCGCCGGGAACAAAAGTATCCCTCTTGTCCCGGCGTTACGCGGCTGGGCCTTTTGAGCGAGGCTCGCAGCGGCGTCAGTCGAACACCTGAAAGGCGCCCTGATGAGCTTCACGCTTCCCGATCTGCCCTACGCCTATGACTCGCTGCAGCCTTACATGTCCAAGGAGACGCTCGAGTATCACCACGACAAGCATCACATGGCTTACGTGACCAATGGCAACAATCTGCTGAAGGGCACGGAATGGGAAGGCAAGTCGCTGGAAGAAATTGTGAAGGGCTCGTTCGGCAAGAACGCGGGCCTCTTCAACAATGCTGGCCAGCATTACAATCACATGCACTTCTGGAACTGGATGAAGCCCAACGGCGGCGGCGCCATCCCCGGCGCGCTTGAGAAGGCGATCATCGACGGCTGCGGCTCCATCGACCAGATGAAGGCGGACTTCATTCAGGCCGGCGTGACGCAGTTCGGTTCGGGCTGGTGCTGGCTCGCCGTGCAGAACGGCAAGGTCGTCATCACCAAGACCGCCAACGGCGAAAGCCCGCTGGTGCATGGCGCAACGCCGATTTTGGGCTGCGACGTGTGGGAACACTCGTATTACATCGACTACCGCAACCGCCGTCCTGACTACGTGAAGGCGTTCATCGAGAACATGGTGAACTGGGAATATGTAGCCAAGATGTACGACGCGGCGACGAAGTAAATAGCGTCACGCTTGCACTTTGATGGACCGGCGCTTCGAAGGGAGCGCCGGTTTTTTGTTGCGCCGTATGGGATCGTCGCCTCTTCTCCCCGCGTGCAGGGAGAAGAGAGGAAGGGTGCGCTTAATTCCACGGTCCCAGCGTTGCTCCGGCCTTTTCCATCGTCTCGCTGAAGCGATCCGACAGCAAAAACGCCAGCTCCTGCTCGCGCGTTGTCGTCACCGGATCGAGGCTTTTCAGCTCGTCGTCCACGTGGCCGGGGTGGCACATGACGAGATGGCGCGCGCCGGGTTGCTTAAGATAGCGCGCGAAGTCGGAAGCGTAATCGCGCGCGACGTCGAAGGCGGAGAATCCCGAAAAGCCTTCGTTGACTTCAAAGCCCCTCGCCTGCGCCTCTTTGCCAAAGCCCCGGCCAAACCAGGCCAGCGCCAGCGCCTTTTGCGTCTCCACTCCGCGCTTGATGATGCGCGCCGGTTTGTCAGCGCTGTCGCGCAGCCACACCTTGCCCGCGTAGCCGCGCCGCTGCGCCTCGTCCAGCAAAAGCCCGCGCACAGGCTCCAGCACATGCACATGCTGGTGGCCGTCGATGAAGTCTGGCGCGCGGCCCATCGCATCTTCAAAAGCGTCAAGCTGCGCGCGGATTTCATGCACCACATCGGCAACGCCCTCGCGTGGCAGTTTCCCGCGCAGGAATGTCGAGAGCGGCGGAAAAGCCCCTGAGGGCGCCAGCGCGCTGGCCGTTGTGAGGGGTTTGCCCATCGTCAGGTTGAGATGCACGCCAAACTGCGCACTCAGCGGCCCCCTGCCCTGCAGCGCCTGAAGATCACGGGCGGCGAGCTTCCAGTTCGGCTGGTTGGTCATGGTCCCCGTTGCGTTCAGACGCCCGGCCGCCAGCGCCTCAAGGATGCCAGCGCTCACCGCCGGGGAGAGTCCGTAATCGTCAGCGCAGAGGATGATTGGAAAGCTTGGCAAATCCGGCTCGCGAGATTGATGGGCGCAAATCACCCTGTACCATTCCCCCATAAGGTGGTCTGCCGCCGGGTGCCTTGCAAGCGGCGCGATCTTGGGCATAGGTCAAACCCGTATTCGACGCCCACGCGCCCGGAAGCCTGATCGATGACACAAACGACACAGCCCGCCCCGGGGCCCGCCGGGTCACCGACGCCCGAGCGGCCGGAGTTGTCCATCGTCATTCCGATGTACAACGAGGCGGACAATCTCGCGCTGCTGATTGAAAAGCTCACGCCCGTGCTGGAGCGCGCTGCGGGTTCGTTTGAAGTGGTTTTTGTGGATGACGGGTCGCGCGACGGCACGCTTGAGGGCCTGCGCCGGGCGCATGAGCTTGATCCACGTTTTCGCGCCATTTCCTTCAGCCGCAACTTCGGCAAGGAAATCGCCATCGCAGCCGGTCTCGACCATACGCGCGGCGACGCGGTTGTCATCATGGACGCCGATTTGCAGCACCCGCCGGAGATGATTGAGACCTTCATGGCGCGGTGGCGCGAGGGTTATGAAAACGTCTACGGCCAGCGCGTGGACCGCACTGCGGACTCAGCGATGCGCCGCATGCTCACGATGCGCTTTTACAGGCTGTTCGCGAATTTTGGCGAGACGAGTCTACCGCCCGGCGCAGGCGACTTTCGCCTGCTGGACCGCAAGGCTGTCAATGCGCTGCGCGCCATGCCGGAGCGCGCGCGCTTTTCAAAGGGGCTCTACGCGTGGATCGGCTTTCGCTCCATCGGCGTGCCGTTTGAAGTGCAGGAGCGCGCGTTTGGCGAGTCCAAGTTCAGTTATAGCGCACTGACGCGCTTTGCGCTCGACGGCCTGATGTCGTTCTCGACGCTTCCGCTGAAAGTATGGACCTATGTTGGCACGCTGATTTCCATCGGCGCGCTGGCGGCCGCCGTGTTCTTCATCTTCACAACTATAACTTACGGCTCGGATGTGCCGGGCTACGCCTCGCTGATCGTGTCGATCATGTTCTTCGCGGGCGTGCAATTGATGACGCTTGGCATTCTGGGCGAATACATCGGCCGCATTTTTGCCGAGGTTAAACGCAGGCCGCTGTATCTTGTGGGTGAGCGCATTGGCGTTGAAGGCGGCGACTCGCCCATGCCCCCGCAACGCCCCGGGAGCTTTGCCGCTTGAGCCTCGGGCGCATGAGTCTTGGTCGAAGTCTCGCCTCCGTTGGCGGCTTCACGCTTCTGTCGCGCATCACGGGCTTTGTTCGCGACGTGGTGATGGGGGCGATCCTGGGCGCAGGCATGCTCGCCGATGCGTTCACCATCGCCTTCCGCCTGCCAAACCATTTCCGCGCCATCTTCGGCGAGGGCGCGTTCAACGCGGCCTATGTGCCGTCCTATTCGCGCGTGCTGGAACAGGAAGGCGCGGACGCAGCCAGGCGTTTCTCGGCCCAGATTTTCACGTTGCTGCTGGCCTCGCAGATCGTGCTGCTGGCGCTCGCGCTGATCTTCACACGCGAGATCTTGATGCTGCTTGCGCCCGGCCTCAGCGACGACCCGGAAAAGATGGCCCATGCGCTGACGATGACGCGCATCACGTTTCCCTATCTTTTGTGCGTGACGCTCGTCACGCTGCTGTCGGGCACGATGAACGCGCACGGGCGCTTTGCCGCCGCCGCGTTTGCGCCAGTGTTGCTCAATCTGGCGATCATCGCGTGCCTTGCCGTGTGGTTCCTGTTCCCCAACGCGGGCGTCGCAGCCGCCACGGGCGTATTGTTCGCAGGCGTTCTTGAACTGGCGTTGATGATCGTCGCGGCGCGGCGCGCGGGCGTCTTCGCGTGGTTTGCAAAGCCCGGCTGGACTGCCGACATCAAGCAATTCTTCAAGGCGTTCTTGCCCGCCGTCATCGGCTCGGCAGGCGTGCAGATCGCGCTCTTTGCTGACACGATCATAGGCTCGCTTCTGCCAACCGGCGGCCTCGCCTCGATTTATTATGCGGATCGCATTTATCAGCTTCCCATCGGCGTGATTGGGATCGCCGCAGGCACTGTGCTGCTGCCTGAGATGAGCCGTCGCTTTTCGGCAGGCGACACGGCCGGCGCGTTGGAGGCGCAGAACCGCACGATGGCGCTTACCATTGCGCTGTCAGCGCCGTTCTTTGTCGCGTTCCTAACCATCTCCGACATGATCATGGCGGGCGTTTTCCAGCGCGGCGCGTTTGATGCGGAAGCTGCGGCGCGCTCCGCTGCGGTGCTCAGCGCCTATGGTTCGGGGCTGTTCGCTGTTGTGCTCATTCGCTCGGCCGTCGCCAGTTTTCAGGCGCGCGGGGATACAACGACACCGATGTGGATTTCGCTCGGCGCTGTCGCTTTTAACGTGGCGCTGAAAATCGTTTTGTTCCAGCCGCTGGGGGCTGTTGGCCTGGCCACCGCGACAGTCGTCGGCGCATTCATCAACTTCGTGCTGCTCTGCGCATTCGCCATGCGGCGCGGCGACATGAAACCGAGCCCGCTGCTGAAGAAAACCATCATCGCAGCGACAGTGGCGGGCGCCGTTCTCGCCATCGTCGCCGTGTTTGGCCGCGCGCCTGCCTTTGCTACTGGCGCCATGCTCACGGACAATTTTGCGAAGGAAATCGCGCTCATCGCGCTCGCGGGTGCGGGCGGGGTTGTCTACTTCAGCGTGCTGGTTGGGATGCTGCTGGCGCTTGGCGTGCGTCCGGGTCAACTGCGGCGCATCCCGCGCGCGCCGACCAAGCCCGACGCCAGCGCAGCGCCCTGACCGCAACGAAAGTCCGGCTTACAAGCGCTGCAAAACGCGTGAAAAAGAACGACAGGGGAAGAACGCCATGGCCATGCCTGTCTATGTTTTCGATGCCTATGGCACTCTGTTTGACGTGAACGCAGCTGTCGCGCGTCACGCCGGCGAGATCGGCCCGCTGGCGGCTCGGCTGTCCGAGCTTTGGCGCACCAAACAGCTCGAATACACCTGGGTGCGCTCGCTCGCGCAGGCGCCTTATGTGGATTTTCGCGCGCTGACTGCGCAGGCGCTCGACACAGCCGCCGCGCTCTCCACTGGCCCGCTGGCGCCCGCGCTGCGCGCGCAACTGCTGGGGGCCTATGACAGCCTCGACGCTTATCCCGACTCCCGTCCCGCGCTGGAGGCGCTGAAGGCAAAAGGCGCCAAGCTCGCCATTCTTTCCAACGGCTCGCCGGACATGCTGGCCAGCGCCGTTGAGGCGGCAGGATTTGACGGGCTGTTTGACGCGGTGCTTTCGGTCGACGCGCTAAAAACCTTCAAAACGGCGCCCAGCGTCTACACGCTGGCGACGGAATGGTTTGCCACGCATCCGGGCGGCATCTCCTTCCAGTCGTCCAACCGCTGGGATGTGGCCGCTGCGAGCCTTGCCGGCTTTCGCGCGGTCTGGATCAATCGTGGCGGCTTGCCCGATGAGTATCCCGATATGCCGCCGGCCGTTATGCTGCGGGGACTTGACGAATTGCCCCGTCTCCCCGACTGACGCTGCTGGCGCACACATTGTCGGCGCCCTAATGCAAAACGCCCAAGCTCTCCCTACATCTGGACACCATGAACGCGCCCGTCATTGCCCGCACCATCGCAGACCTTCGACGGACCGTCGCCACGTGGCGGCGCGCCGGGGAGCGCGTGGCTCTTGCGCCCACCATGGGCGCGCTGCATGCGGGCCACGCGTCATTGGTGGAACTGGCGCGCACGCACGGGCAGAAGGTCGTGACCTCGATCTTCGTGAACCCGACCCAATTTGCGCCCAACGAAGATTTTGCCAAATATCCGCGCACGTTCGACGCGGACGTCGAGTTAGTGGCGAAAGCAGGCTGCGACATTGTATTCGCGCCCTCGCCCAGTGAGATGTATGGGCAGGGCTTTACGACGACGGTTTCGCTTGAAGGCCCCGCCACAGCGGGACTTGAGGACGCGTTCCGCCCCACGCACTTTGCGGGCGTTGCGACGGTGGTGGCCAAACTTCTCATTCAATGCGGGCCAGACGTCGCCGTCTTCGGCGAGAAGGACTTTCAGCAACTTGCCGTCATTCGCCGCATGGTGCGAGACCTTGATCTCCCCGTCGAGATCATCGGCGCGCCTACCGTGCGTGAAGCGGACAGACTGGCGATGTCGTCGCGCAATGTCTACCTCAGCGCGGCAGAACGCGCTTCTGCCCCTGCCCTGCATCGCGCCTTGCAGGACTGCGCCGCGCGCATTGCGCGTGGCGAGGCGCATGAACGCGTTCTGGCCGACGGGCGCGCGGCGATTGAAATGGCGGGCTTCGCGCTCGATTATCTGGAGCTGCGCGACGCGGCGACCCTCGCGGCGCCGTCGCCCGGCACAACAGCTGCCTTGCGGCTGCTGGCTGCGGCGCGAATGGGAGCGACGCGACTGATTGACAACGTCCACGCGCAAAACGCGCAGGAGAGCTGAATGGCGTATCTGTCCGACCGCAAGCCTCTCAAGCTCGGCGACTTCGCGAAGATGCGCGCGGGCGCGGAAAAGATCGCCGTGCTCACCTGCTACGACGCGAGCTTTGCGGCCATGCTGGATCGCGCGGGCGTTGATGTTCTGCTGGTCGGGGATTCGCTGGGCAACGTACTGCAGGGACATACGAGCACGCTGCCTGTCACCATGGATCACATGGAGTATCACACGGCCTGCGTGGCGCGCGGCGCCAAGCGGCCGATGATCGTCGCCGACATGCCGTTCGGCTCCTATCACGAGAGCCCGGCGCAGGCGATGCGCAACGCAGCGCGCCTGATGGCGGCGGGCGCGCACATGGTGAAGCTGGAAGGCGGCGCATACATGGCGGAGACTGTGCGCTTTCTCGTGGAGCGCGGTGTGCCGGTCTGTGCGCACACGGGCCTGACTCCGCAGGCGGTGAACCAGCTCGGCGGCTATCGCGTGCAGGGCGCGACGGAAGATTCAGCCGCGGTTCTGAAAGCTGACGCGCTGACGCTGCAGGACGCAGGCGCCTCGATGATGGTGCTTGAGATGATCCCCGCAACGCTGGGCGCGGACATCACGAAAAGCCTCTCGCGCATGGCTACCATCGGCATTGGCGCGGGCCCCGCTTGCGATGGGCAAGTGCTGGTGCTGCATGACATGATCGGCGTCTACCCCGGCAAGAAGCCCCGCTTCACAAAGGACTTCATGCCCGGCGCAGCGAGCATCGAAGAGGCGATCACGCGCTATGTGGCGGCGGTGAAGGACGGGTCGTTTCCGGCGCCGGAGAATTGTTATTGAGTACACGCGAAGCCCTTCGCCCCGTTTACGGGGAGAAGGTGGCCTTGCGAAGCAAGGTCGGATGAGGGGCGGCGCAATATACGGCGATAGCTTCGCCCTACTCCGCCAGCGCCGTCAGCACCCGCGCCCAGCTTCTTGCGCCTTTGTGGAAGCTCTTTACTTCATACTTTTCATTCGGCGAATGGATGCGATCATCATCCAGACCAAAGCCGATCATCAGCGAATCCATGCCCAGATCGCGCTTGAACTGGCCGATGACGGGAATCGATCCTCCCCCGCCGATCAACACCGCTTCGCGGTCCCATTCGGCGGTGAGGGCCACGCGCGCCTTGTGCAGCATGGGCGAGGTGAACGGCAGCGCGATGGCTGGCGAAGCGCCGTGGGCGTGGAAGGTCGCGGTGCAATCGGACGGCAGGCGCGCTGTAACAAACGCGTGGAAACTTTCGACGATCTTTGCCGGGTTCTGATCACCCACAAGACGGAACGACACTTTGGCTGACGCGCGTGATGGCAGGACAGTTTTCGTGCCCTCGCCCGTGTAGCCGCCGATGATGCCGTTCACATCGCAGGTTGGCCGCGACCACACCTGCTCCAGAACGCTGCGGCCTTTCTCGCCTGCGGGTTCGCCAAGACCAACAGCGCCCAGATACGCGGCTTCGTCAAAATCAAGCGCACGCCATTGCGCGGCGACATCGGCGGGCAATTCGTCAACGCCATCGTAGAAGCCCGGCAAAGTCACAGCGCCGTTCGCATCGTGCAGATCAGCAAGGATGCGCGTGAGAACGCGAATGGGATTCATCGCCGCGCCGCCAAACAGGCCCGAATGCAGATCGCGCGAGGCGGCGTCGATCACCACTTCCTGCAGCACAAGACCCCGCAGCATTGTGGTGATAGCGGGCGTGTTCTTGTCCCACATGTTCGTGTCGCACACGAGCACGCAGTCAGCCTTCAATTCGTCGCGGTGGGCGGCGAGGAATGCGGGCAGCGAGAGCGAGCCGCACTCCTCCTCACCCTCGAACAGGATCGACACATGGCAGGGGAGTCCACCGTTCGCCATGAGCGCGCGGCAGGCCTCCACGAAGGCCATCACCTGGCCCTTGTCGTCAGCAGCGCCGCGCGCGACGATGCGTCTGGAGCCCTCTACCTCAACGATCTTT
>JANPPJ010000175.1:0-18596 GCA_031428455.1 Hyphomicrobiales bacterium
CGACAAATTTGTACTCAACATCCTTGGGAATCATCACGCCTTCATGCACACCCACGACCTGCGAGCGGCCATCGCCAAACGTGAACGTCGCCTTGCCTTGCATGATGATAAAGGCATGATCTTCGCCGCCGTGAGAGTGAAGCGCGTTCTCGCCGCCGCTGGCGTAAACCTTCATGCTGAGCCAGAGGTTTTCAGCCGTAGCAAGCGGATCATAAGTCGTGCCCTGCTCGAGCAGGGGCAGATTGCGCATCGAAAAGATCGCCGCCTGATCGACCGCCGCAATAGGGCGTCGTTCGAGGACTTTTGCATCGTCCATGTGGGTTACCTCCCGAAGTTCTTTTTTTGTTCGCTGCCAGTGTCGCGCGCGCGCGCCTGCAGTGTCAAGAAGCGCGCCCGTTTCCACGCGGCGGCTGGCCACGCCAGCACGCAGGATGAAGCCATAGATGGAGACTATTGCGAGCCCCGTTGTAGTCAAATAAAGTTATAGCCGCAAAACCAAAGTGTGAGGGGAGGCAATGGACCTAAGGCACCTCAGAAACATGCTTGCCGTGATCGAAGAGGGCAGCCTTGGAAAAGCGGCCGTCCGCCTGCACATCTCCCAACCCGCCCTAACCAAAAGCATTCAACGGCTGGAAGAACATCTGGGCGTAAAGCTGTTTGATCGTGACAGCCGAGGCATGAAGCCTACCCTCTACGCCGACAGCCTGGAGGGCTACGCCAGGGCCGCATGCGCCGGCATGGTGGAAGCCGAAGGGCGTATTCGCTCGCTGCGGAGCGGCACTGAAGGGGTGGTGAGAGTGGCGGCGCCGCCGTTGCTTGCAACGGAGTTTTTGCCCCGCGCGCTGGTTGCGCTCTCAGATGAACGGCCGAACCTCAAGGTGGAGGTGATCTCACAGAACAGGAACCTCTTTAAAGACCTCCTTGAAGGCCGTTTCAATGTCGTCGTCGCGATGCTTTATGACGAGCTTCCGTGGGATGGGCTGACCAAGTGTTGGCTGTTTGATGATCGACTTGTACTCGTGCTGCGGCCCGACCATCCGCTGGCCAAACGAAAGGGCGCGCGCCTTAAAGATTTCCTTGCCGAAAAGTGGATTTTCACGTCGGGGGATACGTGGAGCAATCGCCGGGTGCGTCTTTATTTTGAACAAAGCGGCCTGCCCATGCCGCGAGCGCGAATTGAAAGCCGCAATCCAGCCGTGCTCAAGGCTATTGTCTCGATCAGCGACCACATTGGAATCATCTCGAGGCTCGGTGTGGAAAGAGAACTCGCAGCCGGAACCCTGAAAGCCATCGAGCTCGACTCTCCATTGATGCAACGGCCCATCGGCATCGTACATCGTGAGATCGACCCCGCTTCGCCTGCGATCAAATCGCTCATGACCTTGCTGGATGCAGCCGCCGCGGCGCGGCGCGCAAGTTCATAATCGCCCATTATGACTTCTGGACAAATAGATAGTTGCGCCTTGTCGCTCTGCGCAGCACCATAAGACCAACAAAAGCTGCGCACCCGATGAAGCGCGTAGCCGGGCGGACACCGGGAGGCGGCGCGTATGGAAGCTGGAACGCAGGAGCGTTTTCTAAGCTGGGACCGCAACACAAGGATGCCGGCGCCCCCGCCTCCTCCGCTCAGTTGCGACAGCCAGTTTCATATCTATGGCGACATCGCCCGCTACCCGACCAAGAAGTGCGCGCTCTACGAGCCCCCGGACGCAACCTTTCACGATATGCAAGGCGTGTTGCGCAAGATGGGCTTTGCGCGCGGCGTCATTGTGCACGCCATGCCTTACGACACCGATCACCGCCTGCTGATTGATACGCTTGCCGCGCTTGAGGACCGCTCCAACATTCGCGCGACGGCCATCATCAAGGAACATGTCACCGACACGGAACTTGAGCGCCTCAATCATCTGGGCGTGCGCGCTGCGCGGTTCAACATTGGCAAATATTACAAGGAAGATCAGACGCCAGAAGCAATGATACGCTCCATGGCGCGGGCGCGTGAACTGGGCTGGCACGCGAGACTGCATGTGGCGGGGCCCAACATTCTGGACCACGCACCATGGCTCAGCCACGTAAAAGACCTGACATTCGTCGTCGATCACATGGGCCATGCGCATTTCGACGAAGGCGTTCAGTCGCCAACTGTGCAGTGGCTTGTTGACCGCATCAAGAACCACGGCTGGTGGCTGATGCTCTCGAACGGCGCACGACTTTCTTCGCAGACCGAGGGCTTTGACGACGCCGTGCCGTTTGGCCAAGCATTTGTGAAAGCAGCGCCAGATCGGATGATCTGGGGATCTGACTGGCCCCATGTGCGATGGCGCAAAGGACGCATGCCAAATGAGGCTGAGCTTGTCGAATTGCTATACCGCTACGTGGACCACGACGCAGCCCTGATCGAAAAGATCCTCGTCACCAATCCGGCCGGGTTGCACGGCTTTTAAGCGCCGTCCATACGCTCGCAAGATGAACGCTGTAAGGGAGGGATACATGATGCGATCATTCGCAATGCTGGCCTTGGCGTGTGTGATTGGGGGATCGCCAGCGGTAACCCGGGCACAGGGCGCGGCTGAATTTTACAAAGACAGGCGCGTCACGCTTTTCATCGGATCATCAACCGGTGGAGGCACTGACGCATATGGCCGGGCGGTCGCCGCATTCATCGGTCGGCATATCCCCGGCAACCCCAATGTCGTGGTCAGTAACGTGCCGGGCGCAAGTGGTCTTGTGGTGGCAAACCAGCTTTACAACACCATGCCCAAGGATGGCACGGCGCTGGCGACTTTTGACCGGGCAGCAGCGCTGCACTCAATCTGGCGGAATCCGCGCGCGCACTTTGTCGCTACCGAACTCAACTGGATCGGTAGCGCAAACATAGACACCAGCACATGCGTGACATGGGGCGCCAGCGGCGTCGACACGTTGCAAAAGTTCATGACGCAGGAGGTAGTTCTCGGCTCCACAGCGGTCTATCACGCGAACATGCTGAACTCGCTTTTCGGCGCCAGGCTCAAGCAGGTGACGGGTTATCCCGGCGGCAACGACATTCTGCTGGCGCTTGAGCGCGGTGAAGTTCAGGGGCGTTGCAACTGGTCGTACTCGTCCATTATCAACACGCGACCTGCGTGGGTGAAAGAGAAGAGGATTAACATCATACTGCAATTTGCCGATGAGAAGCATCCTGAGCTGCCAGATGTGCCTCTCATTACAGAGCTTGTGACAAATGATCGGCAAAAGCAGATGCTTGATCTCGTGCTCACCACTCAACTCATGGCGCGGCCGTTCGCAGCGCCTCCAGGTGTCGCCACAGACCGCGTTGACGCCATTCGCAAGGCCTTCAACGAGACGTTGACCGATCCCGCCTTTCTTGAGATGGCGAAAACGCAGCAGCTTGAAATCGAGGGTGTAAAAGGCGACCGAATTCAGGAGAACCTGAAACAGGTGTCAACGCTTCCACCGGCGCTGATCCGCGAGATGCGCGACGTCGTTTTGGGGCCCGAGGCCTCAGCGGCTATGGAGAAAGCCAAGTGACAGGGTGAGTTTGACGCTCGCAAAGGCCTCCCGCATAGTGCGCTGAATACTCAGCCATGCGTATCCGAAACAGGGGCGGAGGAATACGCCAGCAATGAAGCCGAGGATCGAGACGCTCGATTTATGTGCCGTAAAAACAACGATTGCGACCGCTGGCCATGGTCCTCCGCTGCTCATCCTGCAAGGCGCCAACCACGTGGAGGGCTGGCTTCCGCTCTACGATTCGCTCGCCCGCGACTTTACAGTCATTTTGCCGACCCATCCGGGCTACACCGGAACCGGCCCTGCCCCGTGGCTTGATCATGTGTCGGACCTCGCGAACTACTATCTCGACTTTCTTGAGGCCAAAGACCTGACGGGCGTGCACGTACTCGGACTCTCGCTTGGGGGATGGATTGCGGCGGATTTGGCCGTGCGGAACTCCTCGCGTCTTGCATCTCTGACGCTGGTCGCCGCGCCAGGCATTTATCTTCCCGGGTGTGAGCCGCTCGACATTTTCTTGCGCAGCGATTCACAATTCATCGACGATCTGTTCTATTCGTCAGGCGCTGCCGATACGGCTAAACTCACAGCGCTGGACCCCGCCAATGAAGACGCAATGCTGAACAACAAGGTCACCACAGCAAAGCTAACTTGGGCGCCGCGGTTTTACGATCCTGCCCTGCGCAAATGGCTGCATAGAATAAAGCTGCCGACGCAGATCGTATGGGGCGAGCAGGACGCTATTTTCCCCAGCGCTTACGCCGCTGAATGGGCGCGGCTCATCAAAGGTGCGCGCGTATCGCTGATCCCCGAATGTGGGCACGCGCCGCAGAACGAAAAGCCGCAAGAACTTGAATCCATCGTACGCAACTTTATCGCGTCGAGGTCATAACATGAAAATTTTCAACTTTCATTTGATGTCCTATGCCCATGCCGATCTTGACGCCATAAAGAAGAATGGCACGGCGTGGCTGACCTATTCAAACAAGCACTATGATCCTGTTCTGGGATCGGAGCTTTATCATCAGTACCTGGATCAGCTTTGCTTTGCCGATGAGTTAGGGTTTGATGGCGTGGCGGTCAATGAACATCATCAGACCGCCTATGGCCTTATGCCGACGCCGGGCGTGCTTGCGGGCGCCCTTTCGCGCAGCATCAAGAAGGGCTCGCTGGCGATTCTCGGGCGCGCGCTGCCGCTCGTCAACAATCCGCTGACGATTGCAGAAGAATTTGCAGTGCTCGACAACATTATGCGCGGCCGCTTCATCGGGGGCTTCGTGCGCGGGATCGGTGTTGAATACCACACGATGGGCGTCAATCCGGCAGAATCTGCGGAGCGCTTCAACGAGGCGCATGATCTGATCATTCAGGCGTGGACGAAGCCCGGACCCTTCACATTTGAAGGCAAGTATTATAAATTCAAATATGTAAACCCATGGCCCCGGCCCTACAGTAATCCGCATCCGCGCATTTTCATACCATCGTCCGGCTCGCTTGATACGATCCGCTGGGTAGTGCAGAAGCGTTACACATATTGTCAAACGCTGGCGCCAATTGAGGCTGTCGCGAAGACGTTTGCGCTGTTTCGCGAAGAGGCCAACAAGGCTGGGTACGAGGCGTCGCCAGATCAGCTTGCATGGTCGAACGCTATTTTTGTTGCAGAGACTGACGCCAAGGCGTTGGCGCTCGCGCGGCCGCATCTTGAGACTTACATAAACAGCTTCCTGTCAACGAACCCGGCGATGATGTCGCCGCCGGGTTACAGTAGCGTGGAATCGGTCAAGCGCGTACGTGCGATCAGGTCGTATCGCTCCGACTACCAGACGGCGGAAGACCTGATCAACCGGGGCATCGTGATTGTGGGCAGTCCCAACACCGTGCGCGAAAAGCTGGCGGCCTATCAGGATCTGGCAGGCTTCAACATTTCGCTGACCAAGACCCAGTTTGGCACGATGCCACATGAGATGGCGCGCGAAAACCTGATCGCGGTTGCAGAGGAAATTTTGCCCTACTTCCGCGACCGCGCTCCGCAAAAGCTGGCGGAGTTTGCATGATGGCGCGCGTCAGGCGCTTCTGAAAACGATAACAAGGGATGGCGGCTGGATAAGGGAGGCCATCCTCACTCCAAGATGCAACAAGCTAGTCAACGCCTGTGTATTTTTCGACAAACGCTTTGACCTCGGGTTTGATGGTCAGCGCCTGACGCACCTGCTTGGCGACATGAGGGCCGGTTTCAAAATCTGGCACAAAGCCAATGGCTTTCAACGTGTCTTGCGCGAAATCGGCATCGTCATTTACCTTTTCAAAAGCCTTGGAAAGGGCTTGCAACGCAGCGTTCGGCGCGCCGGGCGGAAGCGCTGCAATGCGCTGCATCGTGCCACGCAGCGTGGTGATGTTGAGATAAGCCTCCCACATCGGCCCCGATGGTTTGGAGCCCTTCAGCTGCTCGTAAACTTCGTGGAACGGCAGAATGCCAAGATCAGCAATCTGTTTGGGAACGGAATAGGACTCGCCATTAAATACGGTATCGTAGAACACCGGGATGGCGACGCCCGACTTCACCAATGTGGGCGCAACGCTCGCGCGATAGGCTGGCGGCGATTCAACGAAGAAGTTAATCTCGTTGCGCTCAAACGCGAGACGCGCTGGCTGGTTGCTGCCGTAACCAGTAACGTATTTGAATTTCGCGCCGAGCATATCGAGCGTCAGGCGCATGCCAAGGTCTTTAGAGCTTGATCTCTCCAGGCCGCCTGGCACCAAGTCAGTTGCGCGCACGAGATCGGCGGCGGTTTTCATGCCGGGCGCAACATCAGTGCGGACGTAGTACACGCTCGTTCCCGGCTGATAGGCGACAAACTCATAGTCGCGGAACGGAACATCAAATTTTTCGGGCGTGCTGACAGCGGGCCACGCCGCGCTCGTAAGGTATCCCATCGTCGTGCCGTCTTTTGGCGCGATGCGGCCGAGGTAATTAGTGCCTGTCATGCCGCCAGCACCGGGGCGGTTCTGCGCGATGACCGTGGGCTTGCCGTCAGTATGTCGACCGAGATATCTCGCGACCAGGCGGCCTTCAATGTCGGTTGGCCCGCCGGGCGCAAAGTTGATGACGATAGTGAGCGTCTTGCCTTTGTAGAAAGGCTCTTGCGCATAAACCGGCGAAAACGCCAGAGGGACGCCAAAGGCTGCAACGGTCAACGACGCCACGCGCGAGCACTTGCGATGCATCCGATCCTCCCTGCACAGCTTGCGTTCCGGGCGCGCCGCAGAGGCGACCCTGACGCTAGTTGCCTCAAGGATGGAGCGGATCGGCGCGATTTGCAACGATCACGCTATCAAAGGCACACAGCACACCGCGGTCAGACGCTTGCGCCGCCTGCAACACTCAGGATCTGGCCAGTGATAAACGATGCATCATCGGACGCCATGAACGCGATTGCCGACGCCTGTTCTTCAATGCGTCCGCGCCGGTGCATGGGCATCTGGTGATGCACGAACTGGCGCATTTCGTTGGCCCACACGTCTTCCTGAGCTGAGGCGGGCGTTGCGTTGCGCGGCGTGGCGCGATCAGGCACGTCCGTTCCGCCCGGCGCAACGCAGTTGATGCGCACGCCGCTCTCCGCCAACTCAACGGCGAGCGAGGTCGTGATGCCCATGACGCCGCCCTTCGCGGTCGCGTATGGGATGCGATAAATGCCACGCACCGAGTTGGAGCCGACATTTACAATCGAGCCGCTCTTGCGGGCGATCATGTGCGGAATGACGGCGCGGCAGGCCCAGATTGTCGGCCACAGCGAGCGGTCCATTTCAGCCTTGATCTCGTCTTCGGTGTACTCGACGAACGGCTTGATCCAGATCGTCCCACCAACATTGTTGACCAGCACGTCGATGCGGCCAGCAAGGGCGACGATGTCGTCGATCACCCTGGATGCGCCAGCCCAGGTCGCCATGTCAGCGATGGCGACGTCAACGTCGAGACCATCGGCGCACAGCGCCTTCGCGGTGGCGCGGGCGGCCTCCTCTGCCCGATCAACGATGAAGACCTTGCCGCCTTCAATCGCCATCCGCTCAACTGTGGCCCGGCCGATGCCTTGCGCCCCGCCCGTGACGACCGCGATCTTGTCGCGAAACCTGTCCAGCTTCACACTTGGGTTCATCGTCTCTTCCCGCTGCGCTTGTGTTCGAATCGTCCACGACAGTAAGGGGCGCGACGGCGACCTCCAACCGGCGGATAAAGAACAAGGGAGCGCCGAGGCGGAGCCAGGCTTCTGTCGCGTCGATTTTGCAGTTACCTGATTTCGGGCAGCAAGAAACGTTCTTTCAAGAAATCAAGCACCAACGCATCGAAGCCAGCAGGATCTTCCAGGCAGCAGGCGTGATTGGTTCCGGGCAGCACTTTGTGAACAGCGCCCGGAATCAAGCGAGCTGTTTCCTCACCGGCTGGACGGGAATGATCGAACTCACCGTTAATTACAAGAACTGGCGGCTTCATCGTCCCGAGTCTATCCGTCGTGCTAGTGGAGTTGGCGGCCTTGAAAACTTCGGCGATGGCAAACCCATTGAGCCGCGGTTGCCGCTCGACATATCTGTTGAGCAGGTATGAGCCTCGACGCGAGTTCGCGAACTCGGGCTGAACGAGCAAATGCATATGTTTGAGGTGATAGGCGGACAGGTCGGTCGTGTATCCAGCGATCCGGTCCTGATACCGCGTGCTCGCCGAGCTGTTGCCACCTACCAGAATGACCGCATCGAAGAGCTCGGGGTGATCAAGCCCGAGCAGCAACGCCATGCTTGATCCGACGCTGCATCCGCCGAGTATCGCCCGCTGCGCGCCGGTATCTTTAATGACGCCGACAATGTCGTTGCACATGTCCTTGAGTGAATATGGCGTAGTTACCTTGTCGGACCTGCCGTAGCCACGAATGTCGATGCTGATGACCTTATACCATGTCGAAAAGTGCGTGACCTGATAGGACCAGAGCGTGTTGTCAAACGGATTGGCGTGAATGAGGATCATGCTCGGCCCGTCGCCGCTCACTTCGTACCAGATCTTGACCCCGTTGGCGGTGCTGTAGGGCATTTGGCGCTCCTGCGATGAGAAGCCCAAGTCTACGCATGTTTGCAGCCGCGTCGCTTATTTATATTTGGGGCCAGCCATACACTTCGGCCGACACCCGTCCGGTGTCAGCTGATCACAGCGCCCCATTTTTTCTCGATCTCAAGCGCTTCTGCGATGGAGAGAGAGGACGTGGGCGGGTAGTCATCCTTCCAGGAGAATGGCTTGCATGCGTTGATGATCATCTTGGAATGCGACGTTACCCCGCGAAGCTTGTCTTGCGGTGAGATGCGCGGATCCAGCGCCGAACTCCACGCATTGCGAATGATGTCAACCGATTCACTTGGCTCACAGCGTGTCGTGACCGCCCACATGACATCGGCAAGGTTGGACGGGTCGATATCTTCGTCGACCACAACAACCAGTCGGCCCATATAGCTATTGGCAGCTGCGATCAGGCCGGCTCGCTTGGCGTGGCCATCATAGCGTTGCTGCAGAGCCACGACCGTCATCAATTGCGATACGTGCTGCCAGCAGCCATGCACGTCAGTCACACCCGCGTTCTCGAGGTCGCTCCAGATACCTGCCGCGCGGAAAGGCAAGCCAAAGTGAAAGCGCGGCGGCTTCAGCGGTGGTGAGCCAAGCAAGATCGGATCGTTCCGGTAGTGTATTGCTGTGACGTCCATCACTGGAGCCGGGCGTTTGTCCGCAGCATAATAGCCCGTAAATTCGCCAAAGGGGCCTTCCGGGAGCGTGATCTCATTGCGAGGAAGCAGATTTCCTTCAAGAATAATTTCGGCTTTCGCGGGGATCGGCAGGCCGGTCATCGGCCCATCGGCAACCTCGATAGCCCGGCCTTTGATAGCGCCGGCGAATGCGTATTCAGATTTCCCCTCGGGGAGATACTCGAAGCCTGAGATAAAGAGCGCAGGGTCGATGCCACCGACGACCGCCACAGGGCATGACTGCCCACGGTCCCAATACTTCTGCGCGATCATGTTGCCGTGGCGGCCGGTGTGATCGAACTGCACGGTCACGCGGTTTCTGGTATGCACCTGCACGCGATAAATCGATGAGTTAATCCAGCCCGTATCGGGATCGCGCATGATGACAAGGCTTCCGGAGCCAATGTACGGCCCTCCGTCTTTCTGATGCCACACAGGAGCTGGAAACACTGAGAGATCCACCGCATCGCCGCGCTGACTGTTTTGCAGAAAGAGCGCCTCTTTGGCGGGAACAGGTTCGATCATCACCAATTTGGAACGGCGAGACTTCCACTCTTTCAGCTGCTGCAGCGGCGACAGTGAGGGCTCAATACCCAACGCCAGAGCGGCTCGACGGGGTTGGACAGTCGAGTTGGTGAACACCCGAAAGCCTTTCTTGAAGCCTTTGATGTCGTCGAAAAGCAAGGCTGGTCCATCGGGCTTGCCTGCCGCGACTTCCGTTATGGCTCCCAGCTCAAGATTGGCGTCGGCGCCATGCACGCGCCGAAGAGAGCCGATCGCCTCAACAGCCGAGATGAAATCTCTCAAATCATCATAAGACGCCGCCATGAATGCTGCTCCTGTCGAATTTTATGAACGCATGAACGCGACGGGCGCGAGGGTGATGGCGGGCACATAAGTCAACAACATCAAGATGGCCAGATAAATCAGCAGGAACGGCAATACCCCCTTGTACAGATCAGGCAGCGGGGTTCCAAACAAGGCGTGGCTGGCAAAGAGGTTCAGCCCAAATGGCGGCAAAAACATTCCAATGGCGAGGTTCACCGTCACCACGAGACCGAAGTGAATTGGATCTATTCCTGCCTGCGCAACGATCGGTAAAAGCAAGGGCATCAAGACAAGGATTGCAGCCGGGGGCTCGAGAATGCTTCCGACGATCAGAAGCAAGACGTTGATCACAAGCAGCAGCATCCAGGTTTCAGACTGCATTCCCACAATCGCATTCACCAGAGCGCCCGCAAGGCCACTCGTGGTGATGAACCAGGCATAAGCGCCCGCCGCCGCCACGATGATCATGATCTGGCCAATGAGGACGGCGCAATCAAGCGTGATTTGACAAAGGTCCCTCAGATTGAGTTGACGATAGACAAAGACGGAAATGACAATGGCGTAGACGCACGCAACGCCGGCGGCTTCTGTTGGGGTAAATAGGCCGCCATAGATGCCGCCCAAAATAACGACCGGCGCAAAGACCGCCCAGACGCTGCGCTTGAGCGATTCCCAAATATTTGCCCAACGCGCAGGATCACCGATCGGGATCATCTCGATGCGCGCATAGATCATCACGTAAACAGTCAGGGCGAACGCAACGATCAAGCCCGGCACAATACCGGCGAGGAAAAGGACTGCGGCAGATTGCTGAGCCGCGATGGCATAGATGATCATCGGGATAGAAGGGGGTATGATAACGTCAATCACGCCGGTCGCCGTTATCAGGCTGACGCCAAACGTGCGTTTGTACCCGGCCCTCTGGAGCGACGGGAGAGTCAATTTTCCGATGGCCGCGACACAAGCAACGCTAGAGCCCGACATGGCGCCGAACACTGATGCGGCGCCAATGGTGGAGATTGCGAGCGAACCGCGAACGCCCCCAACTATGCTCATGACGAGCTCAATCAAGCGGGCGGCAATGCCCCCCCTCGCCATGATATCGCCCGCCAGAATAAAGAGCGGCACAGCAAGGAGTGGAAAACTGTCCAGGCCGCCAAACATTGCCGTGTGAACGGCGTGCAGAGGGATGCCCCCTAGAAACAATATGCCAAGCAAAGATGAGACAATTAGTACGAGGAAAATAGGCAAGCCAATGGCAAGCATGAGAAGGGGAAGCACCACGAGTATCAGGATGTTCATCACGCGTCTCGGCCTTGGATATGCGGCTCAACTGGCTTACCGAAAGACACCACGGCCCGAAGCAGAAAAAGTATAACTATGAGAGACAGACCGCCGGGAACGGAGATCTGCGCGATCCACATGGGGAACTCCAGCGCTTCCGAACGCTGGTCAAAACGATAGAGCATCGAGACGACGCTTGACCCCGCAAAGATCACTGTTCCCAGCGCGACCAATGCGATGAGGCCACCTAGCGCCTGTGCAAAGTTTCGCCACTTCTGCGGCAGCAGCATGAAAAAAGCTTCTATGCGAATGTGCTCTTGTCGCCAGGTGACGGAAGCCGCGCTGGCAAATACTGTGAGGATCATCAAAAACAGCATCAGTTCTTCCGCCCAACTGAAGGGCGAAAGAAAGAAGTACCGCAAGAAAACGTTTGCGGCATTGATGCAAACGATAACTGCCAGAGATATTGCCGCGACGATGGTGCAGGCCCCTGAGATTAAGTCTCCCACCCGCTCCGGCAGGGTTTTGGTCGGCATCACGCCGTCGCCGCTACAGTTTTCATCAGTAGATCAAAGAGCTCTTTCACAGCCGGTCTGCGGCCCGCGACCTCTCCGCCTATCGGAAGCATGATCTTCATCAGGCTCTCCTTGTCCTGAGGCGACAGGGCTTGCAATTCCCCGCCGTTCTGCAGCCAGGTCTTGCGCTGCCGATCGTTGAAGTCGAGCGTCCACTGGTAGATATAGTCGCTGGCCTGACGGCCCGCGTTGAGTACAACGGTGCGGTTTTCCTTTGACAAGCTGTCGAGCCATACCTTGCTGGCTGCAGCAAACACCGTGACGGTCGCGTGTCCCGTCTCCAGAACGTATTTGGCCGTATCGTAATAGCGAAAAGCAGTTATGACCGGCAAGCTGCCCAAGATGCCGTCAATGGTTCCCTGTTGCAGTGCAGGCAGAACTTCACCAAGCGACATGGGAATGCCGGTTCCCTTCAGCCGCTTCAGCTGTTCCAGTTGCATCGCAGAACCAAGAACGCGAACCTTCTTGCCCGCAACGTCCGCGATAGTATTCAGTTTGGTGCGGCTGTTAATGATCATTGGCGCCGATATAAATAGCCCAAGGCCTGCAAGTCCCTTTGTCTCACCCACTGCAAGGAAGCTCGCATTGAACTCGGGATGTTGCATGGCGCGATGCGCATGTGCGAGATCTTTGAAAAGGCCGGGCGCGCCCAGAACCTCATATCTATTGTCCACACCAGAGAGGAATTCTGGCGGCATAACGAGAGCCTGGATGGTTCCTAGCTGTGTACCTTCGATCATCCGGGGCGCTGTGCCGAGTTGGCTCGCAGGGTACAGCTCCGCCTTGATTGCTCCCTTGGTCCCCTCTTCCACCAGCGAGGCAAACCTCTTCATCCACTCATGCTGATTATCGTTGATGGTGGGGGTCGCGATTTTCATAATGATTGGAGATTGCGCCCTGATGACGCCTGGCATCGCAATGGCGCCCCCGACGGCGCCCATCCCACGCAACACGTTCCGGCGACTTGCGGTAGGCTTAAAAGGTTGTGCCATCACGATATCCTCTTGCTAAGTCCACCCACCGAAGCGGGCTATCTAATGAATGCAGACAAGATGCACGCCATCCACTCACGTCGCCGGTACGTCACATAAACGTCCTCGTTGCACCGCCATCTCACACTGCGGCTGCGGGCACGTCCTCATTTGCAAGCCTTGCGTACCGGCTTGCTGCAAAAACCAGCGGTTTTTTAATTGAAAGCCTCGCGGCTCTGATAACTTCTCCGACTATAATCAGATGATCGCCGCCATCGTACCGCGCCCAGGTGCGGCATTGAAGAAACCCGAGCGCGCCATCAAGCAAAGGCAGCCCTGAGGTTTCGCAAACGACGCTGGAAATACCTGACCACTTGTCGCCCGCTGAGCTGGCGAATTGAGACGAGAGTGAGCATTGGTCTTCAGCCAGAATATTCACGGCGAATGAGCCAGCCGCCTGCCAGCTGTCGAAAGATTTAGACGCTCGCGCCATGCTGAACAAAACCAGTGGCGGCTCGAGAGAAACCGAGCTGAAGGAACTGACGGTTGACGCGATAAAGTCACCGTCAAGACCCAGCGCTGTGACGATGGCGACGCCGGTCGGGAACAGCGCGAACATGTCGCGCATTTCACGGCGCTTCAGAGTACTGTCATTCGACGCTGCGTTCACCGACCTTCGCCCCCTTATGGCTTTTATTCGGCGGCGAGAACGTGGTCCGGCGTCACCATATCGTCGAGAATGTTTTGAACACCCTGACGACGCTCTGCCCAGGGCGCATTCCAGAAGCTGTAGAGATCCATGATGTGAGGAGGCCCGCCATAGAACCGTTCATACTGTTGGTGGCGACCTGCGAAATCGGAAGCCAGGAGATCCCATGCCATTCGCACAAAACGATAGCGCTCGCTCGCGGAGGTCGTAGGCAGCTTCCAGTTTGCTTCGAAGATGGAATGAACTTCGCCGTGTTCCAGGACTGAATCATTTGCAGGCATGATGAACGGGCTGGATCCCAGCAACAAGCGCACCTCTTCCGCGATCTGATAATAGTTGTTTGCGCACCACTGCAGCGCTGCATAGAGATATCGATTATTTACGTGGACATGGCCGCTAGGCAGTTCGATACACTGGTCGATCTGCGCTGAGAGTAACCCCAGCAACGTCGCCTCGCTGGCAGCAAGGCGGCCAAGGGTCTGCTGAATGGCGGGGACGCCGAGGAGACCGCCATAATCAGCGGCCTGGTGTGCAATTCCGTTGATCAGTTTCAATTTCTCGGAGAAGCGCCAGTTTGACTGGTGGTTGCCCATCATATGACCCGGCGTCTTGAAATACATGTCTCGCATAAGCGGCACGTCGCGATAACAAAAGACGCGGTCCCACGGGACTTTCACATCCTTGAAGATCATCACCGCATCGGACTCGTCGAACTGCGAAGAAAAGTAATTGTCGACCCGGCTGTGAGCGTTCTGTTCGAAGCTTTTGCGAACCCACAATTCCACACCCGGCGTATTGATCGGCACAGCGAAGGTCACGGCCTCGTCGACCTGGTCGGGCCCGAGCGGTATCATGCTGCCAATCCAGGCCTCATCCGAAAATACTGCGGATGTGCCGAGCATTTTTTGCCCCGATACGATGATGCCATTCTCGTATTCCCCCACCACCGTGAAATTGGGCTTGGCGGGGCCCGCGACGCCGCGGGAAGTCTGCGGGGTCAGCACCAGATAGCAGGCGAAGAGATCGCCCTCACGCAGATAGTTTAGATAATTGACGATGTTATCGCCAAAACCTTTGCGATTGGCGTCGAAGAGCTCCGGCTTCATGCTCATGCCCGCGATGAAGGACGGAACATGGTCCATTGATCGCCCAAGAAGTCCGCAACTCCATTCCGCTACCCGGCGATGGGCTTCGGCGCGCAGACGCAGGTCATCCTTGGAGCGCGGGGGCATGAACCAAGCGGAATAGCGTTGGCCCGCTTCCTCGAATGACATATGTTCGACATGTTCTGGACTTCGCTTAAGATCGTAAATCCGTGCGAAAGACTGAGCGGTATTCTTGAAAGCAGGGTGCGTTGTGACATCGGTGACGAGTTCGGAACCCAGACGGATTCGACGACCATCCCGCAATGACGCCAGGTAATCTTTTCCATGTCGCAACATCACGAACCTCACCTGTTATTCATTCACAAGACAACTATGTTTCATAGCTATTGTCAACAGCCTCTCCCCGGATGCGGGCAGTGAAATCGAGCGCAATGAGCAGCAAACTAAAAACGCCCAAATCTCATATTCAGCAGGATGCGGACTTCCGTGATTTCATCACGGAACTGTTCGCCGTGGCAGCCGGCATGCAGTCCCTGCGCCGCGCCATAGCAAAGCGCATTGGGCTTGGTGGAACCGAACTTGGCATTCTGCTGTCGTTGAGCAGGCTAGCCGCCGATGGCTCTGTAAATATCAAGCAAGTGGCTGACCATCTTCACGTCGCGGCGACGCATATCACGACGGAGGTCAACGGACTTGTCGTTCGGGGATATATCGCCAAACAAACTAGTGCGCAGGACAATCGTGCGGTCGAACTGCGCGTCACCAAGAAGGGCGAGGATGTCCTTACTTCGATTGGGCCCAATCTGCAGATGATCAATGAAGCGCTTTTCGATCCGCTCAGCCCGCAGGCCGTTAAAAACCAGCGGCGCTTCTTTCAGCGGGTGCTCGCAGGATTGCCCGAAGCGCTGGCGCGATTGCCGAGTCCGCGAACGAGCTAGCTCGCCTTGTCAATGAGAGCGCCTTTGGCGCCTTCCAAAACTCTCTACCGGAGGGAGCTGGAAGGCGCCGGGGTCGCCGGATGCAACTTCAAGGATGCTCGTGACGCAGCCCATGCCAACGGCGCAACGTCCGGGGCGCGCATGCATGCCGATCAGTTGGTCGACAGAATTCCCTGCACGCGCTTCTTTTGTTCGGGCGTTACGTCCGTTATGGCCCGGCGGACCGCCTGCAATGTTTTCTCCGCGTCAATGTAGTCCACGAAACGCTGACTCTTTTCGCCCTCAGCCTTCAACTTCGGGTCGGCGAGGGCGTCCTTCACGGCGCCGCGCAGGAATTCAAGCCGACCCTGAGGAATATTCGGGGGCGCGATCAGGATGCGGCCAAGCGCGTGCAAGGAACCGTGAAAATCGAACAGCCATTCTTCGTCCGGCGTCAATGTGGCTGCTTCGAAAATCGTCGGCAGGTCTTTAAAGAAAGGCGACCGCTGCCGCGACATGTTTGCGACCGCGCGCAGATCGTTTGACTGAACGTAGTTGTTCGCAGAGGTGTCCGAGACGAACACAGCGTCCATCTCCTTGCGAGACACAGCCAGCGCCGCTTCGTTCGACCCCTTGTAGCCGAGCACTACCTTGCACTTCAATTGTACGCCAGCGCACGTGATCTGCGCTCCGTCAGACATGCCGTCCAGAGGGCCGCTCGCCGCCCAGTTCAACGTGCGGCCGGATTTCAGGAACTCGGCAGGCGTCTTATCCGCATGGTCCTTGTGCACGAGCCAGATGTAAGGCGTGACGCTGACTGTCCCGAGATGGCTGTAGTTGTTGAGCTGGAAGCGGACAGCGGGGGAGTCAGTAATCTGCGCGAGGCCCGCCGCCGTGCCATGAGCGAGGATCATGCGCAACCCGTCCGGTTCCGCAGCGAACACGTTGTTCATGGCGGTCATGCTGCCGGCGCCCGGCATGTTCTCGACAACGACGGACGCGCCTGCGCGCTGCGCCAAGTATGGGGCGATCATGCGTGCATAAACATCGTAGCCGCCGCCCGGGCCGAAGCCCACGAGCAACCTGATCGTCTTACCTTTGAAGAAGGCTGCTTCGTCAGTCTGCGCCTGCGCGCTTGGCGCCGCACACACAGCGCCCAGCGCTACACCGAACCCCAACGCAATAATGCTCTTTCTCATGATCCCCCCTTCAGCCGAATGTCCGACCGCTAATCGCCCCACCGCGTCTCGCCGTTTTCCGGTCGACTTATCTGATTACATACTAACCGAATCTGTGAGCCACTGTGAACTGCAAAGCTGCGTGGTTCTGTTTGCCGGGGGAGCGCCGGAACACGAGAGAATTTTGAGAACCAACCGAACCTCCCCGCGCCAATCGATGCACGACCCCGCTCGCACGGTTATAGGCACGAAGCATGCCAGAGCATGGCAATAAGAAGGATTGTACTTCATCCGAGCGGTGCTGTTTGCTTCCGGTGTCGGCAGTTGGCGCCATACCTCGAGCTTCCACTGCAGTTGCCGTCATGGAGTTGGCAAACCGACCGGGAGACGCGGGGCCAGCACTGTAAGAAGTAATTCAAAGTTGATGGTCGGAGTGGCGGGATTCGAACCCACGACCCCTTGTCCCCCAGACAAGTGCGCTAACCGGGCTGCGCTACACTCCGACTGGCGGTCTTATAGATGCGAGGCGGCGTCGGCGCAACCGAAAGGCGCGCTCATATGTTCGCTGCGCTCAGGATTCTTCGGCACTCGGCAAGTTCGGCCACAATCGCTGTCAACTTGCGGTGCTGGTCCGCAGTCCATTCGGGCGCAAACCCTCGCGCGGGCCGTAGCGTTGCTGGCGTGAGCGCAGTGGGCGCCGGAAGAATTGGAGGCGCGCTGGCCGGTGTGTTTGCATAAGCCGCAGGCCCCGGCGCTGGCTGCTGTTTTACTGAGTCAAAAAAGGCTGCATCATCCATGGGGCCGTCATCCTGATCGCTCCATGGTGCCATGGCGGCAGGGCTGTGCGGCGCCATTTCGGGCGACGAAAGCGCGCTTTGAGGCGAGTCCTGGCCGCTCGCAGCGTCATCGCCGCGCAATGAGAGCACAGCGCGCACGCCGCGCTCCTTGAGGATACGCTGCACACCCTTGATCGTGTAACCGTCATTGTAGAGAAGGTGTCTGATGGCCCGCAGCAATTCGACGTCGTCCGGGCGGTAATAACGACGCCCGCCGCCTCGCTTCATGGGCCGGATTTGTGGAAATCGCGTTTCCCAAAATCGCAGGACGTGCTGCGGAAGATCGAGGTCTTCGGCAGCTTCACTGATCGTTCGGAATGCGTCTTCGCTTTTTTCCATCGCCTCGCAACCTGGTTGCGCCGGCGGAAGAAGGCTCTACCGGCTCAGTCTTCGTCGGGGAGCGTCTGGCCGTTGATGCGGGCCTTCATGATGTTCGACGGCTTGAAAACCATCACACGGCGCGGCGTGATCGGGACTTCAATGCCAGTTTTTGGATTACGCCCGATTCGCTGCCCCTTGTCGCGGGCTATGAACGAACCAAACGAAGATAATTTCACGGATTCGCCAGACGCCAGGCTGTCGCAGATTTCCTGCAGGACAACTTCCACGAGTTCGGCTGACTCGGCGCGAGAGAGCCCGACGCGCCGATAAACGGCTTCAGTCAAGTCAGCACGCGTTACGGTACGGCTTTCTTTTGACGCTGAAGCATCGTCTTTCATAGGGCGGATCACTCTTCAATAAATTATGAAACAAATAAGCGAGTTACCCCGTAGAATGCTTGTATAATGGCGAAGCTAGCGCTGATGTCAAGCGCACATGACCTGTCGGAGGCGAAAAGGCCCCCCGTTATACATCTCTACCATCGCTCTACCATCGCTCTACCATCGCAGCATCACCGAGC
>JANPPJ010000176.1:0-66188 GCA_031428455.1 Hyphomicrobiales bacterium
CCCAAGCGTTGATATCACGCGTCAGGGGCAGCGCGCGGTGGATGGCTTGCTCAACCTCCTCGATCTCGGGCCGGTCGTGGCGCGTGAGTATTTTGACGCCGCCTTTCTTGAGCGCTTCGATGGCGAACAGCAGCGCATCGCGGGCGCTTTCACTGGCCTTTGACCAGCCGGGCGTTTCCAGGAAGATCAGGGAAGCAGGCGCGCTCGCGGCAGGAACGGCCGCCGGACCAATCAGGCCCTGAAAGCCTGGGTCGCCGCCAACCCGGGAGACAATTGCGTAGGCCGATAGCCATGTATCTTCGAGGCTGGCCGCCAGCACGCCTTGCGCAGACTGGCTCATGTAATCGTGGCTGCCCCCCCGGTTGATGCCCCCAAAGGTGGGTTTGAAACCGACGACGCCGCAAAAGCTCGCCGGGCGCACGATTGAGCCTACGACCTGCGTTCCAAGGCCCATGGTGAAGAACCCCGCTGCGACGCCCGCAGCTGATCCGCTGCTCGATCCGCCTGGCGTGCGCGTGAGATCGTGGGGATTGCGCGTCGGGCCCGGATAAGAGGCGGCGAATTCGGTCGTCACTGTTTTGCCGATAACAATGGCGCCTGCCTCGCGCAGGGCTTTGACGCTCGCCGAATCCTTGTCACCGCGCCAGTCGGCATAGAGGGGCGAGCCCATCTGCGTCGGCAAGTCGATCGTTTCAATGACGTCCTTCACGCCAAAGGGCATGCCGTCGACTGGCGAAAGCTGCGCGCCGCTACGCCACCGGGCGCTGGCCTCGTCCGCCAGCGTGCGCGCCTGCGTCACGTCGGAACGCGCAGTGAAGGCAAGCACTTCGCTCTCTCGCGCCTCAATGGCGGCAAGCCGACGCTCAAGAAAATCGCGGGGCGAATCCTTGCCAGACTGAAATGATGCGGTGGCTGCGGCGAAGCTTTCGGGCATGTTTTTCTCGCGGGGTTTGAAAACAATAGCGATTAAGATCGTTCATCCTTAGGGCGGCTGGCAAGCTCCGGGCCATCCCTTCACCAACTTCTCGCCGCGTCTATGTCGCAGCGTCGGTCCATGCTAGAAGCCCGCCGCGAACGGCGCGTGTTCGGAGGTTTTGTTTTGACTGATAGCAATCTGCATGCCGGACCCTCTGTTTACAATGTGCCGCCGGCAAACGCTCCGCTTGCGAGCGCGCCTGAGCCCGCGTGGGCCCCTTCGGCGGACGCGCTCGGTTTCGATCCGGCAGTGCGCGGACTTGCGGAATTGGCCGCACACCGTTCAGCGGGCAGCCCTTTGACGCTGGGCCTGCTTGGGCCGGCGGGCTCGGGCAAGAGCTTCGCGCTGGCGCGGTTGCTGGAGCTTGTGAGCGCCTATTCAAATGCGGCCGCCAGGGGCGGCTCGCCTTTCGTGTCGAATGTTCTGGTGGCGCGCGTGGATGCGGGCGCTGGCCGTGACCCGGCGACTGCCATTGCCGCAAGCGTCTTTTCCGCGATGCAGGCGGCAGGCGGAAAAATCAGCGCCCTCGCCGAGGACGCGGCCACCGCCGGGGCTGACCCCGTGGACGCTGCCCGCGTCGCGAGCGAGCGATTGATCGACCTTCGCCGCCGTCTTGACGGTGAACGCCGGACTTTGAGCGATCTTTCAGGGCGCAGGGCGCGCCTGTCAGAGACCGTGCTTTATCAGTCGGGCGGCTCACGGATTGACTCTTGGGCGCGCGCCAACCGCACCAAGATTGAAGGCCGCTTGCGTGCTTTCGGCTTCGTGTCGGGCGAACCCGTCGCAACCTACAAGGATCTGGTCCGCGACGTTGCCGATAACCGTGGCGTCCTGGGACGCATTTCGGCGTTCGCGCACGCCATGTGGGCGTTTCGCGGGCAGGCCAAGCTTATCGTTCTGGCGGTGATGTTCTTCCTGCTCGCCTGGGCGCTCGGCCTGACGCAGGAATCGCAGTCCATGTGGAGTGGCTGGCTTGCGAGGCAGGGCGATATGGGCGCCAAAACCGCCGCCTGGATCAATGCTAATGGCCCGACGATGTTTGGCACGGCGCGGACAGTGCTCTTCTGGGCCGCGCTTGGCTGTATTGCGCTCAACGCGTTTCGCGCTGCGCGGTTCATGTCTCCGATCTGGCGCGGCGTTTCGCTGCTCGACGCGGACATGCAGACCAGCCAACGCGAACTCGACACGCTGATCGGCAACCAGACCCGCCTTGTGGATGATCTGGCGTCGCAGGCAGAGGGGCAGGCGCGCCGCGCCGAGGAAGCCGAGCGTCGCGCCGCCGCGGTTTCCAGCCGCGCCAGCGACGACCTGGGCGCCTCGCCCTTCGCTGCGCCTGAGGGCGACGCGGGCAACCGTCAGGCCCGCCATTTCTTCCGCGCCATCGCCCGCGACGCTGGCGGCGGCGCCGGGCCACAGCGCATTCTTGTCGCCATCGACGATCTTGACTCTCTGCCCGCCAAGGAAGCGGCGGCGTTCGTCGATCAGGCCGCTGCCCTGCTCGCGCAGGCCCCGTTCGCCTTGGTTGTCGCCGCCGATCCGCAGCGCCTTGCTCAAGGGTGGGGCGGGGACGGGGCTGACCAGATCGCGCGCCGCATCCAGATTGGCGTTCGCGTCGATGCCGCCTCAAGCGGGGATTACGCCCGTCTTGTGCGCAAACTTCTGGCGACCGGTGAGGCGTCGAACGCCGACGAGCCCGCGCCTGATCTGGGCGTTTCTATCTGGGATCGGCCTGTATCGTCAGAAGAAGCGGCCCTGCTGGAGGGGCTCGCTCCGCTGGCTGGACGCACGCCGCGCAGCGTCTCGCAATTTGTCACAGCCTATCGCCTGAGCCGCGCACGCGCTGACAAATGGGCGCTTCTGGCCTTTGCACTGGCGCTGGACGTGGGCGGATCGGCCGCAGAGCGCGCAGCCATTGCCACGATGCTGGGGTCTTTGCTCCCCGATCAGAATTTCGATCCCACGGGCCTGTCGCCACGTTTGGCGGAAGCTCTCACCAGCGCGCGCACGGCCAACGGCGGGGCTGTTTCGGCCAGCGAGATGCTGGCCGCGATGACGCTCGCTTCGACCTATTCGCTGCAAGTCTAGAACGCAGGATCAGAAACGCCGCTGCGCGCCTGCAAGAATTCCTTGCTGGCGGCGCTCGGCGCGCGCCGCCACGGTCGCGAACACCCCGCCGATCAAAGACCATTTCTGTGTAAGATCATAGACAACGCTGGCTTGCACCTTGTGCGACCGGGCGCGGTCGCCAAATGGGCCTGCCTCGTTAAACCGGTTGAACCCTTGAAGCAGCAACAGCCATTTCTCGGCAGGCTTCAGGCCGAAGGTCGCGTCTAGCCGCAGGCCGCGCGCATCTCCGACCACCACGCGCGGGCCGGCTGAAACTTCAATGAACGCAGTCCGCTGGGCGATTGAAAACGTTCTTGCGACGGCAAGGCGCACCTCAAGCGCTGCGCCGGTGGAGCGCATGGGCATGCCTTCAAGACCCTCGCCCGCGCTGACCACCGCCTGCGCCGCGACGCGCAACGCCCCGCCGTCAAACAAGAGCCGTCGCACGCCAATGGCGCCCGCCAACTGCGTTTCAACGCCGTTGAGGTCATCAAGACGGCCGACTTCCGCCCGCCCGATCAGCGTTGTCTTAGTGTCCACGCCATATTCGGTGAAGGCGGACAGACTGAACTTTTTGTACTGCGCAATAGGGATCAATCGACCATCCCGCGTCCAGTATTGATCCGCGCGATCAAACGTCGACAGAAGGATGATCTTGCCTTCGCCGGGCTTTTCGACAAACGCGTCGGCGCGCACTGGTTTAGCCATCGCCACGAGCATCGCGCACGCCGCACTGGCGCCCAGAACGAAACGCCTCTGCACCCAAAAACACGCCACTCAACACCTTCAGCTAAACCATAATTCACTGAAGTAGCCGCAGTTGGCAAGCCCGCGCGAAGGCAATTGCGGGGATAAACGGCTACAACGGTCGCCGCTTGCCGCCGTGGCTCACCAGCACGAAGAACGCTGACGCCACGACGATGAGCACCGAACAGGCCAGTACGCCAGCCGCGTTGCCGTAACGAGACCAGTCGCTTACGAGGCCAATCACGAATGGACCCGCAACATAGCCGACATCGCCAATGGTTCTTTGCAGGCCCATGCCTTGGCCATACTGTTTTCGCGGAAGAACCTCGATTGTGTAGGCGGCGACGGCCGAGCCGTTGAAGCCGCCCGCAACGCCATAAACGACCATCGAAATCCAGAACCAGAACGGATGCGCGCCGCCCAGTAGCAGTGCAATGCCGAGCGCCGAGCCAAAAAGCGAAAGGACCACCGCCATTCGCGAGCCCACGCGCTTGATGAGCGTTGTCGCCAGCGGCAACACGAGAAGCATGAAGCCAGCGGTGATCGAGAGCCCAAAGCCAATGGCCGCAACTGTCAGTTTGAAACCACTGTCGCCGATCAGCGGCACCAGCTGAAAAAGGAAGGCGGTGCGGGTGAAAAAGACAATGCAGGTGACAAGCGAAATGCTGATGAACGGAAGCGTGAAAAGCCCGCGCTGGGCGCCCAACGCCCCCGACATCGTCGTCACTTTGGCGGGCGGGTCGCGGAACGTGAAAATGCCGAGAACGACAGTCGCGACCGAGATGGCGAACAGCGCCCAAAATGGCGCGCGCAAGCCAAAATAACCGGCGAAAAAGCCGCCAAACACCGGTCCGATAGACGCGCCAAATTGGAGGGCCGCCTGATAAAGCCCGACGATGCGCGCGCGATTTTCCGATGACGCCATGTCGGCGAGCGCTGCGCCGGAAACCGTCATGTACATGCCGGAGCCGACGCCCTGCACAAAACGCCAGAACACGAGATGATAGAAATCTTCCGTCAGCGCCGCGCCCACGCAGCCGACGCCGATGATGGCGGCCCCGGCGATGAGCAGCGGGCGTCGTCCCAGTTTCTGGCTCAGCCAGCCGCCGGGATAATTGGACAGCAGCCGACCGACGCCGAACACGGTCATCAGCATGCCCACCAGCGCCGATGTGACGCCGAACGTTGCGGCGTAAAGAGACAGCACCGGCACCATCATGCCGCTGCCGATCATCGTTACGCAGATCATGGCGAGAAGCGGCCAGGCCTGACGGTCGCGCGCGAAAGAGTCCCGGAGGGAGCTCATGAAGCTCATGGGCGTCCTTTCACGCATACGGACGGCGCCGTCAACCGGTTGAGCGGACCACTGGACAAGCGAACGCGCCTGCGCGAAGAACGCCTCACGTGAGCGTCCAAGGGAGAAGCAGGATGAATGTCGTCAGCCGGTCGGCCAACAGCGAGGCCGTCGAACTCAGAATGCGCAAAGAGGTGGCCGCCACCACGCTCATCCTCAACGACGAAGGCCTCATGGGCTACAGCGGGCATGTGAGCGCCCGGTTGCCGGGTGAAGACGCCTATCTCATCCAGCCGCTCGACACGAGCCGCGCGGGCCTGAAGCCCGACGATCTGCTGGTCTGCGACTATGACGGCAACGTGGTGCGCGGCAACGGCAAGTCGCGCCCGCCTGCGGAGGTTTTTCTGCATGGTGAAATTCTGCGCGCGCGGCCCGATATCAACTCCGTTGCCCATTTCCATCACGACCTGACGAATGTCTTCACGGTCGTGGAGGGCGTTGAGCTGGCGCCGATAAAGAACCATTCCATCCGCTGGCGCAGTGGCATCCCCGTGCATCAGGACCCCTCGCATGTGAGTGATTCCGGTCTTGGCCGCGCCGTGGCGGACACGCTCGGATCGCATTTTGCGCTGCAGATCCGGGCGCATGGTCAAGTCATCGTGGCCGAGAGCGTGCAGGCCGTGCTGATCGACTCCGTTCACTTCGTTGAGAACGCAGTCGCCATGTATCATGCCGCTGCGCTGGGCCGCGTGCGCGCGCTCACCGAGGCGGACATGGACGCCTTCGAAGTCGCGTTCAAGCGCCAGCGCCACATCGACAAGCTGTGGGAATATTATATCGGCCGCGGCAGATCGAAGGGCTTTGTGCCCGACGAATGGGAGCTGAACTGAATAAAAAAGCGGCGCTTCGGCGTCGCTTTTTCGTTGGGGGAGGGGTTGGTCAGGCCGGGGTCATCTGGGGCCCGAGCATCTTGCCTTCCAGTTCGTCCAGCGAGACGACCGTGGCGTATTTAGCGTTCATGTCGAACAGGTTCGCGCAATGGGCGAAGTTCGACCGGTCGAAGCAGCAGTCGTCGATGACGAACGTGTTGAAGCCGTTTGAAAACGAATCCACCACCGACGCGCGCACGCAGCCTGATGTGGAGACGCCGCACACGATCACGGTGTCGATCTGCCGCTGAACGAGGTAAGCGGCGAGGGGCGTCTGAAAGAAAGCGCTGGCCTTGGTCTTTTCGAGAATCCATTCTCCGTCCCGCGGAGCAATAGCATCTGGAAAATCATTAAAGCCTTCGGGCACAGTGCTTTTGACCCGTTTGCTTTTTGTCGCCTTGCCCACGTACGCCGTGTCGTTCATGTGGCTGCGCGTGTAAACGACAGGGCGGCCGAGTTCGCGGAACAGGTTGATGAGCCCTGCGATACGCGGCATCGTTTCCCACGACACGGGCCCGCAGGCTGGTCCAAACTCAGCGACCGCTTCTTCCAGCGTCGAGCCTTCCGTTCCGCAAAAACCCAGCGTGACGTCCACGACGACCAGCGCGGTGCGCTCGCCAATCTCCCCAGCGCCCATGAACCCGCCTTGCAAATACGTCTTGAGTTCGTCGGCGGGGATAACCTTCATCCAGTCTTTCATCGCGTCCTCCGTTGCGCAGCGTCCTGCATTTGACACGCCTGAGGCGCGGCGTGGCAAGCCCTCTTGAAACGACAAGCAAAAGCGCTGCCGTTCCGGCCGTTATGCGCGCGGGCCCATCCGTAGTCCCGCGCCTTGCGCGCTGGCTCAGGGGACCGTAGAACGCGCGGACCTATAAGGCGGTCCGAACCGCCAGCTTTCCAGAGGAGACTAACCATGCGTGCAACACGCACCCTTGCGCTTTTTTCCACAGTGCTGGCCCTCGGGTTCGCCGTCGCCGCGCCCGCAAGCGCGCAGACGCCCGAGCAGTTTTATCAAAACCGCAAGATGGACATGGTGATCGGCTATTCGGCCGGCGGCACCTACGATCTTTATGCGCGTCTGGTTGCGCGCAACCTTTCGAATTATATCACGGGAAATCCGACCATCGTACCGCGCAACATGCCCGGCGGCGGCAGCCGGACGGCTGTGGCCTGGCTTGTGAATGTCGCCCCCAAAGACGGCTCCGTTCTTATGACGGCTGATCAGTCGCTGGCCATCGCGCAGGCGATGGGCGACCCGCAGGTCCGCTTTGACGTCACCAAGCTCAACTACATCGGCAATCCGGCGCGCGAGAACAACACGACCGCAGCCTGGCATACGTCCGGGGTGAAGACGATCAAGGATGCGATGGACAAGGAAGTCACCGTCGGCGCGACGGGGGGCTCCACATCGTCGCAATATCCCAAGGCGATGAATGCGCTCATCGGCACCAAGTTCAAGATCATTCTCGGCTATCCCGGCGGCAACGACATCAACCTCGCCATGGAGCGTGGGGAAGTCGCGGTGCGCGGTTCAAACTCGTGGGGCGCGTGGAAGGCGACGCGGCCTGACTGGTTGCGCGACAACAAGATCAACATTCTCGTGCAGATCGGCCTTGAGAAATCGGAAGATCTGCCGAACGTGCCGCTTCTGATGGATTTAGCAAAGAACGACGAAGACCGCGCCGTGCTGAAGTTGTTGTCCTCGCCCACAGCAATCGGACGCCCGATCTTCACGAACCCCGGCGTGCCGGACGACCGCGTGGCGTTCTTGCGCGCGGCGTTCGATGCGATGGTGAAAGATCCGAAGTTCCTTGCGGAAGCCAAGAAGGAAAACTTCGAGATCGATCCTGTTAGCGGCGCGCAGATGCAAAAAATCGTGCAGGAAATAGTCTCTGCGCCAGAGCCTGTCCGCAAGAAACTTGGCGAGATCATCGGTGGCGTGGAAGAAAACACGGGGCCTGCGCGTCCCTGACGGGAGAGTGAGATGAGCGAAGTCCGGGGCGCATCCAACTCACACGCGCGACTGAAACTGGAAGCGGCTGCGGCGACGCGGTTGCTGGTCCACGAAGATATCCTGGACTATTCCGGCCATGTCAGCGTGCGCGTTCCGGGCCGCGACGCCTATCTCATTCAGCGCGGCGTTGATCCGCGTTCGGACGTTTTGCCCGAGCGCATGCTCATGGTCGACTTTGACGGCAATGTGCTGGAGGGGGATGGCCGCGCGCCAATTGAAACGCCCATCCACGGCGAAATTTATCGCGCACGGCCGGATGTGAACGCGGTGCTTCACTGCCACATGGAGCTGGCTATCGCCTTCACGTTGATGAAGGACGTGACGCTGGCGCCCATGCGCGCGCGCGCCGTGCGCTGGCAAAGCGGCATTCCCACAAGCCC
Source organism: Hyphomicrobiales bacterium (assembly GCA_031428455.1). GTDB lineage: Bacteria > Pseudomonadota > Alphaproteobacteria > Rhizobiales > Beijerinckiaceae > Terripilifer. Next base: position 8,447 of record JANPPJ010000176.1, read on the forward strand.
CGACCCCAGCCACATCAAACTGAAAGAGCAGGGCGAGATTCTTGCGCGCGATCTTGGTCCCCATCACGCCGTGCTGATGCGCGCGCATGGGTTGACGCTTGTGGCTGAGTCAGTGCCCGCGTTGCTTGTGGACGCCGTGCATTTTGATGAAAACGCCCGCGCGTTGATGCAGGTTCTTAAAGCGGGCAAGACGCCCGTGCCTCTCACAGAAGACGAGATGGTGCAGATCAACAAGCACGAAGTGCGCGATTTTCACGTCGGCAAACTCTGGGCGTATTACACGCGGCGGGGGCGCAAGGCTGGCGTGCTGGAAGACGAGTGGAATTTCGCCGACTAGCAGGCCCACGCCGTCATACGCGGGCTTGACCCGCGTATCCAACAAGGCTGCCTTACAATTTGGCCCGGAGTCTGGATGCGGGGATCAAGTCCGCGCATGACGCGCCCGCGATAAAGAGACTCATGGCCCAGTCAGGCTTCACTCTTTTTCTCTGCTGCCGGAGACCTCGTACCCGTTTCAAGCTGCGCGGCAACGGCTTTGCGTTGTGGAAACATCAGGGCGAGAAAAATCAGCGACAGGCCAGCAGATATCGCAATCGACAAGCGCAGGCCAAGCACGTCCGCGAGAAAGCCCAGCGCCAGCGCGCCCAGCGCGGGAAAGCCGCGGAACAGCAACAGATAGAGCGCCATCACGCGCCCGCGCATGCGATCGTCGGTGGCAAGTTGCATCAGCGCCTGGATCGAGGTCGACATCACGTTGATGCTGAACCCAAGCAGCGCGCCAAAAAAGACGGCGACCCAGAGGTTTTTCGTCGCGACGAAACCGAGCGCGGACGCTGCTGTGCCGAGGTATCCAAGCATGGCGAGCGAAGTGAGCCCGGCAAGCGCGCCCCGCGCCGCGATATAAACCGCGCCCAGCATGGCTCCTACGCCGACGCTTGACGTAAGCCATGCAAGGCCCGGTGCGCCCGCGTTAAACACATCGCCCGCAAAGCCAGGCAGAAGATCCTGCAATGGGCGCACGAATACGGAGGCGACAACAAGCAGCGCCAGCATCGTGCGCAAGCCCTTGTGAGCCGCTGCATAACGCATGCCTTCCATCACAGCTGAAAACAGCGTCGCGCTTCGCGCTTTCGATCTGTCGGGCGAGGGCAAGCGCAGGATCAGAAACGTCGTGAGGCAGATCGCACTGCCCATCATGTGCGCGAAGAACACGCCCTGCACGCCGTATACCGGAATGACGAATGCGGCGATGGCAGGCCCAAGAAACCTGTTTGAATGGAAGGATGCGGAGTCGAGTGCAATGGCCGCCGCGAAATCCTCGCGCGGCACGGTTAGCGGTATGATCGACTGGCGCGCTGTTGAATGGAACGGGTATACGAAGCCCGCGAACACCGTTAGCGCGAAGAGAATCTCGATGTTGATGAGGCCGAGATACATCGTGATCGCAAGCATCGTCGCGTGCAGCAAGAGCGCGGCTTCGGCGATGCGTATCAGCCGCAACGGATTGACGCGGTCGGTCCATGCCCCGGCGATAGGCGCCAGAAACAGCATCGGCATCAGGTCTGCGGCGGCGATGATGCCAAGCCACGCAGGCGAGCCGGTAAGCTCCCACGCGAGCCAGCCCGCGCCGACACGCATCATCCAGCCAGTTGTGTAATGCGGAAAAAGCCCGCCTTCGAAGAGCGCAAATTTCGGGTGCGACAGACAGCGAAGGATCGGCGGCTTTTTTGAAGACATCAGGGACTTTCAAAAGTGGAAGGATGCGCATGCCACGCATCCTTCCAAACCGATCAGAGGTCGAACGTCGCTGGGGCGAACAATTCTTCCGCTTTTACGAGCCGCTCCGTGAGGCCCTGTTCGTAAACATAGCTGGCGATGGTGTCGATGACATTGCGCGTTGCGCGCAGCCCATAGGCCTTTGGGTCGGCGGAGAACATCTCCCCCGCCTTGGGCTCGACAAGGCCGCAGGCGACGTAATCGCGCAACGTTTTCTCGGCGGCAGCTTCCACCTCGGCCTTCGCCTTGGTGAACGCGTGATAGATATTCACTGCGGCCCAGGGAAATTCCTCGTGAAGTTCGCGCTTGATCACCATGGCGTGGTTGATGGGATAGATGCCGTTCTTGGTGAAGTAGCGTGTTGATTCCGCAACCGGGTCTGCAAAAAGCGGGCGGCAGACGCCGGATATGTCGGCGGTCGAACGGTCAACGAGATTGGGTTCGTTGAGGTAAAGCAGGGCGCCGTCGAGTTCGCCTTTCAGCAGCATTTCACCGATGTTGGTGGACAGCGGGATCTGCTCGATGCTCACGCCTTCCGGCGCCTTGAAGCCGGTGGAGCCGCCATGGCTCTTGTCCGGGTGGCGCTCCATGTGCCACTTGATGTCGCGGGCGTGGACGCCAAATTCGTGCTGTAGCACACCGCGGCTCCAGATGGCCGATGTCTGCTGGTATTCTGGAACGCCGATGCGCTTGCCCTTCAGGTCTGCAGGCATGTTGATGCCGGAGTCGCGCCGCACCATGATGCGCGTATGGAAGAACATGCGCGCGGTATAAATAGGGATCGCGACGAAGCGCGTGTCGCCCTTGGAAACAGCGATCAGCAGCGACGAGATCGACATCTCCGACACGTCAAATTCAGCGAACTTGAGCTGGCGCCAGAACATCTCGGAGGGATGCACAACCGTTGGCAGGAAGTTAATGCCTTGCGGCTGGTGACGGCCCTCGATGATGGGGCGGGTGCGCTCGTTGTTTGAGAGCGCAATGCTGAAATCTAGCGCGTGTGCGGACATATTTTCTCTCTTTTCATTCTTGTTCGGGTGCGCCAACTTAATGCGGCGAGTGCGCGGCGATCATGGCGCCGCTTTGCTGGATACGGGGGTCAAGCCCGCGCATAACGATGCTGGCTCACCACCTGGCCACGAGTTCCTTGCCGAAGACTTCGCGCCAGTCTTCTTCAACCGGCATGAAGCCGTCATAGGGGCGGATGGCGCTTTGGGCCTGCGGATCAACGCCGCGCGGCTTGCGGCCTTCCATCACCTCATTGATGGCCTCCAGCATGATGCGACGCATGGCGACGATGGCCTTGTCTGATGTGCCCAGATGCTCCTGCGAGCGGTCGACGATGGAGCCCATGCCCTCCTGCAAGGCGAAGTCCTGGGTGTTGATGCCCTGAATGCCCGTGAATGTCTTCGTCTTCTGCATCTGGCGGTTGATGAAGTAATCGTTCGCCTTGCTGGCCTTCAGCTTGAAGGTGCCGGGGATCATGTCACCAGGGCCGCGACCGTAAAACGTCTCGCGTTCAATGACGTTTTCTTCGGAGAATTTCGCGTCCTGATCGTAGGCGCACGCCCAGTTGTAAACATAGCATGTGGTGTCGTCGATGGGCGCCCAGATGTGGCCGTTCAACTCGGGGTATTCGCGCTTCTTGCCCGAGAACATGTGAATGCCGCCACGGAACTGCTGGTTCGGCATGCCGAAGTGATAAATGCGCACATAGGCCCGGCCATCGCCGAGATTGCGGTGCGAGGTATAATAATATCCATAGTCTGTGCGTTCGACATCGAGCCGGGGCGAACGATCGCGCAGGCGCATCTCGTTCTTGTCGCCAAGGTTGTTGTTGTGCGCGAAGGACGAATGGGCTGTGTCCAGCCCGCCTTCCATCGCCTGCAGCCAGTTGCAATCTTCGAATGTCTTGGACACATGACGATGGGTGGCGGGGGCGCGCGTCCACTCATAATCGGGGGGCGCAGGCATCTGGTCTTTCGGGCCCATATAGGTCCACACCACGCCGCCGCGCTCCACGCAAGGGTAAGCCTTGATCTTGACGCGCGCCTGCAAGGGCGTGCCTGCGGGCTCAGACGGCATGTCCGTGCAGTCGCCGTTCCGGTCGAATTTCCAGCCGTGATAAACGCAGCGCATGCCGCATTCCTCGTTGCGGCCAAAGAACATCGGCGCGCGGCGGTGGGGGCAATAGGCGTCGATGAGGCCGACGTCGCCATTGGTGTCGCGGAAGGCGATGAGGTCTTCACACAGCAGTCGCACGCGCAAAGGCTCGCCATCGTTCTCGGGCACTTCGGCGGAGAGCGCGGCTGGAATCCAGTACCGGCGCATCATTTCGCCGGCGGGCGCGCCTTTGCCTATGCGGGTGATCTTTTCGTTGTCTTCCGGCTTCAGCATGGCCCTGTCTCCTCCGCGAGCGTTAAGTTTTTCCGGAGGGGTGGCCCGCCCTGTGTGCGCAGAAAGGCGCGCGACGAGGTGGACGTCCCCTCACTCTGCAGCTTTGATAAACTCTCAAGGCGCAGAGCGCTATAGTCCGTCCGCAAACCACGCTTGGCGCCCCTCGCCGCGGGCGACCATTTCCGTTAGTCTGTGGCAGTCAGTTTGCGGCGACTCGCAGCCGGGAGGAACAGGTCGAATGCTCAGGTGGTCAATCGCGACCGTTACGATGGGCGGAACGCTCGAAGTGAAGCTGGCCGCCGCCGCCCGGGCGGGGTTCCGCGCCATCGAGCTTTTCGAGAACGACCTCACGTTTTTCAGCGGGCGTCCGCGCGATGTGCGGACGCGCGCGCAGGATCTTGGACTTGAGATTGTCGCGCTTCAGCCGATGCGCGATTTCGAGGGCATGCCGGAGCCTATGAGAGCGCGCAATTTCGAGCGCGCGCAACGCAAGTTCGACCTGATGGACGAACTGGGCGCCAAGCTTCTGTGCATCTGCTCCAACGTTCACGAAGATTGCCTTGGCGAGCCGGAGCGCTCAGCGGCAGACCTTGCCGAACTGGCGGATATCGCCGCCCAGCGCGGTTATCGTATCGGCTACGAGGCGCTGGCCTGGGGTCGGCACGTGAAGGACTGGATGCAGGCGTGGGATCTGGTGAGCCGCGCCGACAAGCAAAACCTCGGCATCGTGCTCGACTCATTCCACATCTGCGTGCGCAACAATCCCATCGCGCCTATTGCTGATCTTCCCGCCGGGAAGATCGCGCTGGTGCAGATAGCCGATGCGCCCGCCATCCTCATGGACCCGATGTCGCTGTCGAGGCATCATCGCTGTTTTCCGGGGCAGGGCGATTATCCGATCACGGAATTCGTGGACGCTGCGATCAGGGCTGGTTATCGCGGCGCCTTGTCGCTGGAGATTTTCAACGACCAGTTTCGTGGCGCGCCGGCCAATATTGTGGCCCGCGACGGCCTGCGGGCGCTGCAAACCTGCGGCGAAGCGCTCGATGCGCGCCGCCTAGAGGCGGGCCTTGCGCCGACGTCCATCGGCTCGCCGCTGCCCAAGGCGCCTGCAATCTCCGGGCTCGAGTTCATCGAGTTCACCACCAGCACCGCCGAATCGCCGCGTCTTGTCGCGTTGCTTGAAGCTGTGGGTTTTCGCCGGGTGGCGCGTCACCGGTCCAAGGATGTTGATCTTTATCGGCAAAATTCCCTCAACATCGTCATCAACCGGGAGCAGGAGGGCTTCGCCCATTCCTTCTATCTCGTGCATGGCACGTCCGTTTGCGCGCTGGCGCTGCGGTTCGATGACCCCCAGCGTGCGCTTGATCGCGCCAATGCGCTGGGCGCGCCGACTTATCATGGTCGCGTCGGGCCGGGAGAGGCCGTCATTCCTGCTGTGGCGGGCGTTGAGAACAGCCTGATCTATTTCCTCAAGGAAACGCCGGGCGAAGCGACGCCGACCTCCCGTGCGCCGGGGCATTGGGATCGCGATTTCGTCTTTGAGGAAGCAACGCAACCAACCGGGCCGCTCACCGCCATTGATCACTTGTCGAACGTAGTGCGCCGGTCTGAGTTTTTGTCATGGGTGACGTTCTACAAGTCCGTGCTGGGCTTTGTGGATGAGCCTCAGGTTGAGCTGGCTGACCCTTACGGCGCGTTCTACAGCCGCGTGCTGTCGTCGCCTGACAAGAGCGTGCGCATTCCTGTCAACATCGGCGATGGCGGCGCGACGGCGGTGAGCCGCTTCATCGAGACGTTCGGCGGCGGCGGCGTGCAACAGCTTGCTTTTGCGACGGATGATCTCTTCACGTTTGTGGAGAGCGCACGGGCGGCTGGCGTGCCGTTCCTGACCGTTCCGGACAATTATTATGAAGATCTGGCCGCCCGTTACGATCTGGCTCCGGAGATGATCGAACGCATGCGCTCGTTGGGCGTTCTCTACGACCGGACCAAGAGCGGCGAATTCTTCCACATTTACACGACGACGTTCGATGAGCGCTTTTTCTTCGAAATCCTCGAGCGCCGGAACTATGACCTCTTCGGCGCCGCCAATACGCCCGTGCGTCTGGCTGCGCAGGCGGCGGAGATGGATGAAACGGTCAAGGCGAGGACTGAATTCGGGATGTGACGCGCAGCGCTGGCTTTAAGCGCCGCCCCCGGCTAAAAGAGCGCCAACCTCAGGTCACTCGCAGTACAGGACGTACACGCCTATGGCGCGGCAATTCATCTACCACATGGAGGGCCTCTCGAAGAAGTGGCCCGGCGGCAAGCAGGTGCTCGATAACGTGCACCTGTCCTTCTACCCGGACGCCAAGATCGGCGTGCTCGGCGTCAACGGCTCTGGCAAATCCACGCTGCTGAAGATCATGGCGGGGATGGACACGGAGTATAACGGCGAGGCGTGGGTCGCCGATGGCGCGCGCGTCGGCTATCTGCCGCAGGAGCCGCAGCTCAATGAGGCGCTGGACGTGCGCGGCAACGTGATGCTCGGCGTGGCGCCCAAGCAGGCGATCCTTGATCGCTACAACGAACTCGCCATGAATTATTCGGACGAAACCGCCGACGAGATGACCCGGCTGCAGGACGAGATCGAGGCGCAGGGCCTTTGGGATCTCGACAGTCAGGTCGATCAGGCGATGGAAGCGCTGGGCTGCCCGCCGGACGACTGGGCGGTGGACCGGCTCTCGGGCGGTGAAAAGCGCCGCGTGGCGCTCTGCAAACTGTTGCTCGACAAGCCCGAACTGCTGCTGCTCGATGAGCCCACCAACCATCTCGACGCCGAGACCGTGAACTGGCTTGAAGGCCATCTTCGCCAGTACCCGGGCGCCATCCTCATCGTGACCCACGATCGCTATTTCCTGGACAACGTAACGAGCTGGATTCTTGAACTCGACCGCGGCCGTGGCATCCCCTACGAGGGCAATTACACCGCGTGGCTGTCGCAGAAGCAGAAGCGCCTTGCGCAGGAATCGAGCGAAGACAAGTCTCGCCAGCGCGCGTTGGAGGCGGAAAGCGAGTGGATCGCGGCTTCGCCCAAGGCGAGGCAGGCCAAATCAAAGGCCCGCATCCAGCGCTATGAGGACCTCGTCGCCAAACAGAACGACCGCGCGCCGACCACGGCGCAGATCGTCATTCCCGTCGCGGAGCGGCTGGGCCAGAACGTCATCGAGTTCGACAATCTGTCGAAGGGTTTTCAGGACAAGCTGCTGATCGAAAATCTCTCGTTCAAATTGCCACCGGGAGGCATCGTTGGCGTGATCGGGCCAAACGGCGCAGGCAAGACCACGTTGTTTCGCATGATCACCGGGCAGGAGAAGCCGGACGCGGGCTCCATCGCCATCGGCGATAGCGTGCAGCTGGGTTATGTCGATCAGTCGCGAGATGCGCTCGATGACAAGAAAACCGTGTGGGAAGAAATCTCCAGCGGTAACGAGATCATCTATCTGGGCAAGCGCGAGATCAATTCGCGCGCGTATTGCGGCGCCTTCAACTTCAAGGGGCCGGACCAGCAGAAGAAAGTCGGCATGCTGTCAGGCGGCGAGCGCAACCGAGTTCACTTGGCCAAGATGCTGAAGAGCGGCTCTAACGTTTTCCTGCTCGACGAACCGACGAATGATCTCGACGTCGACACACTGCGCGCTCTTGAAGACGCGCTCACCGAATTCGCAGGTTGCGCCGTCATCATCTCGCATGATCGCTTCTTCCTTGACCGCATCGCCACCCACATGCTGGCCTTTGAGGGCGATAGCCATGTGGAATGGTTTGAGGGCAACTTCCAGGATTATGAGGAAGACAAGAAGCGGCGCCTCGGCATCGACAGCGTCATTCCGCATCGGTTGAAGTACAAGAAGTTCTCGCGCTGAGCGAAGCCTGTGAGTCCTCTCGTGCGCGGGAGGACTACTTGTTGACTAAGCCATTCGCGCGTCTACATTCCCCTCAAGCTTTCAGGGAGGGGAACATGAAGCGCATCGCCGCTACCATCAGTTTGTTTGCGGGCCTTTGCGCCAGCGTCACTGCATTAGCCCAGCAGGGCGTCGCCGATTTCTACAAGGGCCGCACGGTTTCCATCGTCATGGGCACCGGGCCGGGCGGCAGTTACGATCTTTACGGTCGCCTCCTCGCCAATCACTTGGGCAAGCATCTGCCCGGCAGTCCGTCGATGAACGTCGAGCATATGCCAGGCGCGGGCGGCGCGACGGCCGCCAATTTCATGTTCGGCCCCGGCCCGCAGGACGGCGGCAAGATCCTTCTCACCCATGCGTTGCCGCTGATCGAAAAGTTGCAAAGCGGCGGCGTGCGTTTCGAATCGCGCAAGTTTCAATGGCTTGGCGCCTACGACCAGATCAGCCAGGTGCTGGCGATCTGGCACACGTCACCGGGTAAAACCATCGATGAACTGAAGACGCGGGATATTGTGCTTGGCTCGATGGGCCGCGCGCATCTGAGCTACCAGTGGGCGGCGCTGCTCAAGGACGCGCTCGGCGCGCAGTTCCGCGTTATCTCCGGCTATCCGACCGGCGGCGAACTCAGCATTGCGATGGAGCGCGGTGAAATCGCTGGCTGGACGATCGCCTGGGAAAATATCGTCGGCAATTCGTGGCTGCGTGACAAGAAGGTTTATGTGCCCGTGCAGTTCACGCTGTCGCGCATCAAGGAATTGCCGGACGTGCCCACGCTCATCGAAATCTCGCAGGGCGAAAGCCGCGAGATCGCCGAGTTCCTGGCTGCTGGCACGCCCCATGCTCGCGGGCTTGCCGTTGGCCCCGGTGTTCCCGCCGCGCGCGTGGACGCGTTGCGGACCGCGTTCGACGCCATGATGAAAGACCCCGCGTTCCTTGAAGAAGCCGAGAAGCGGAACCTTGCGATTTCGCCGCGCAACTGGAAAGAAGTAACCGAACTGACCGAGCGGATTGTGAGCGCTTCGCCCGAGTTTGTCGCCAAGGTGAAAAAGGCCGTCGGCTCACCAGATTGATCAATTTCATTTTCACGGAGCACTAGCGTCAACATGTCAAAACTTGAAAAATCCGCAGTCACCGCCCGTCCGCTGCACGATCTCATCGCCAAGCGCTGGAGCCCCCGCGCGTTCGCGCACAAGCCCGTTTCAAAGGACGACCTCATCTCCGTGCTTGAGGCCGCCCGCTGGGCCGCTTCGAGCAACAATGCGCAGCCGTGGCGCTTCATTGTCGCCACCAAGGATGACGCAGCCTCTTATGACGCTGCGCTCGCCGGGTTTGTCGTGCGCAACCAGCGTTGGGCAAAGACGGCGCCCGTGCTGATTTTCGGCTGTGCGCGCAAGACGTTTGAAGCCAACGGAAATCCCAACAATCACGCCTCGTATGATCTTGGCGCGGCTGTCGCTCAATTGACGGCGCAGGCGTCCGCGCTGGGCCTTGTCGTGCATCAGGCTGCGGGAATTGAGCGCGATGTCGTGCGCAAGACGTTCAATGTGCCGGAAGAGTTCGACATCGTTGTTGGCTTTACGCTTGGCTATCAAGGTGATCCTGACTCGCTGCCGGAAGAGCTGCCGGGCCGCGAGCGCGAGGCGCGCGCGCGCAAGCCGCTGGGAGAAATCGTCTTCGGCGGCGCCTTTGGCGAAGCGTCTGTCGTTGTGAAGTAAGCTCACCGACGATGGCGGGGGCGGCCGCGCGGCCGTCCCCGTTACGTTGTTATTTTGCGTTCGCTGATATCTTGCGCACGCGCTCGAAAACCTGAGGGCTGCTCGCCAGGACGCGGTCGATCACTTTGCTGATCTCGTCGCCGCTCTTGGGATCAACGTCTGCATTGAACTTCTTCGCTGCAGCAAGAAATTCCGGGTCCTTCATCATCGCGTCAAAGCCCCTGCGCCATGCCTGAACACGGTCCCCCGGAACGTCGGGCGGCAACGTAATGGACCAGCCGACGATTGAGCCGGAATCGATCAGTTCGATCAGGCTGCGGTCAGCGGGGTCTTTGACAAGATCGAGCACCAGCGGCACGTCAGGCAGGTCCGGCGCCTTCGCGACGCCGGCCTGCGCAATCAGGTGGATCTTCTTCTCGCGAATCCATTCAGCCTGACCGGTCTTGATGCTCTCCCATGATCCGATACGGGCCTGGACTTCTCCACGCTCCATCGCGAGATGCATGGCGCCCGCGCCGTCGTATCCGGTGATGGAGCGAAAGCGTGTGCCCAGAAGGTCGTTCATCGCCTGTGCGAGAAGGGTTCCGTGATGCCCCGGCCCGCTGGAAGCCATGATGACTTCACGGTTGCGCGCGGTGGCGAGCGAGTCGGCGCCGGAAGCGGCCCATGTCATTACGACTGCATAGTACGGATTGACGCTGCCGACCCAGTTGAACTTGCGTGCGTCGTAACGCACGCTCTCTGGCTGCGCGACTTGCGCCACCGCCATGTCCTTGAAGAGCATGCCAACAGTGGCGCCGTCCTTGGGCGCAATGTTGTACAAATGGTTGGTCGCAACGATGCCGCCTGCACCCGGCATGTGCTGCACGATGACCTTGGGATTTCCGGGAAGGTGGCGTGTGATGTGGTCGGCGACCAGACGGCCATAAAGACCGTAAGTTCCGCCCGTGCCAAATGAAACGATCAGATTGATCCTCTTGTCGCGGTAAAAATCCGCAACCGGATCAGCAAGTGCGTTTGACGCGCAAAGTGCTGCGGCAATGGCTAATGAAGTCAGCTTGAAGTGTTTCACGTTCCCCCCTGCGTGGTCCGGCAGACTTTGTGCTGCCTAGTTCCAGTTTATCGCGCGTTTGTAAGACGGCAAGGCTTGACCGCGCAGAGTTGTGGGACAAAAGAAGCGATTGGGCCCGCTCACCTTTGAGGCGGCGAGCCGCTGGAGGATGCGAGATGGAACCGTTTCATGTTGGCGAGGGGAATGCGCCTCACATTCTCTCCGCGGGCGCCGTGCGCGCTTCGCTCATCGCGGCGGCGACGCATTACCACTCGTTGACAGGCTGTTCGTTCGCCATCGCTTTCGATACCGCAGGCGGCGTGCAGAAACGCGCGGCAAGCGAGACGCCCGATGTGTTTGCATCTTCGATGGACTCGCTAGAGGCCATTGGCGCGTCAGGCGCGCTGGATGGACAGCCCCGCGCTGTTGGCTCCGCGCGCATTGCGCTGGGAGTTCGCGAGGGCGAGCCCGCGCCAGACACTTCAACGCTTGAAGCTTTCAAGGCCGCCTTGCGCAATGCGACGAAGATCGCGCGCGGCGATTCATCGGGTGGTGGCACCGCAGCCATCTTTCTGGATGGCGCGCTTACACGCATTGGCGTCATGGACGAGGTTGCGGCCAAGAGCGTTCTGCGCGTGGGGGGCTTCAACGTCATGAAGGCTGTCGCCGAGGGGCTTGCTGATTTTGGCATCACGCAGTCAACCGAGATTGTCCACGTCAAGGGCGTCGAAATTGGCGGGTGGGTTCCCGCCGAGGTGCAACTGGAAACCACCTATGGCGTTGCGCTGGGCGCCACTGCCGCACAGGCGCAGCAAGCGCGTGCGTTCATCGCGTGGCTGGCGACGCCCGAGGGCGCGCGCCATTTTGCGGACGCCGGGTTTTTTCCGGCCGGATGATGTTTGCGCCAGTCGGCCTGTAAGCCGGGTTCTGTAGAGCCGCGCCGCTTGCGCAACGCGACGTGACGGCCATTCCTCTGGGACGATCGTTACCGAACGCCTCAAGCAACCAACCCGGACGACGATCCGGAGCGGACCCGAAGCCTTGCGGCTTCTCGTCGTCCCTATTCGGTCTTGCTCCCGGTGGGGCTTGCCATGCCGTCCCCGTTGCCGGGCACGCGGTGCGCTCTTACCGCACCTTTTCACCCTTACCTGCGGCAAGTCTCCCTGCCGCGGGCGGTTCAATCTCTGTGGCGCTTTCCCTGGGGTCACCCCCGCCGGACGTTATCCGGCACCGTTTCTCCGTGGAGCCCGGACTTTCCTCCACCTTGCGGCGGCGGCCGTCCGGCCGACTGGCGCAGGCTTCAGGTACGCATAGCGGGGGCGGGGGTCAAGGTGGCTTTGCGGCAGCGTCGGCGCGCTGGCCGTGATATGTCCATGTCATGCTGATCGAGACGTCTGAGTGCCCGCTGGTGACAGAGCTTTGTCCCTCCCCAAACCACGGCGAGCGGCTCGGCTGCGTGGCGCCTGACATGATCCTGCTGCACTACACCGGCGCGCCCGGCGGCGAGCAGCGCGAGGCGTGGCTCGCTGATCCAGGCGGGCAGGCGCTGGCGTGGCTTGTCAATCCGGCTGCGAAAGTCTCGGCGCATTATCTGGTGCGCGAGGATGGGCGCATCGTGCAGCTTGTCAGCGAGGCCCGCCGGGCGTGGCATGCGGGCCTTGCATCATGGCGCGGCGCCACGGACATCAATTCGTGCTCGATTGGAATCGAGATCGTCAACCTTGGGCATGAAGCGGGGCTGCCCGCGTTTCCGCGAGCTCAGGTCGATGCGGTGATCGCTTTGTGCAAGAGCGCGATGGGCCGTCATGGCATCGCGCCAAAGCGGGTGCTTGCCCATTCCGACGTCGCGCCGGGGCGCAAGGTTGACCCAGGCGAACGCTTTCCATGGGACGAGCTTGCACGTGCAGGCGTCGGACTGTGGACGCCAGAGGCGCAGGCTGAGGCGCAGGCTGAGCCGAATGGGCGCGTGTATCGCGAAGGCGATGAGGGCCAGCCCGTGCGCGCATTGCAGGCCATGTTTGCGCTGTTTGGCTATGGCGTGCAGATGACGGGGGTTTTTGACGCGCAGACCAAAGCCGTTGTCGAAGCGTTTCAGCGCCATTGGCGCCGCTCGCGCGTTGATGGAATCGTCGACGCCTCAACCGTGGCGACTTTGCGCGATCTAATTGCTGCAAGCGGCGTTTCACACTCTGCTGAGGTCTAAGGGAGGGCTCTTATGAGCAGTTATCTGATCACTGGGGCCAATCGTGGGATCGGTCTTGAACTCGCACGGCAGGCTGCTGCGGCAGGCGGACACGTGTTTGCATGCGTGCGCAATCCATCGGCCGCCAGCGATCTGCAATCCCTTGCAGACAAGTCTGATGGCCGAGTGCGCATCATCAAGATGGATGTGGGCGACGAGGATTCCATAAAAGGGGCTGCGGCCCAGATGAAAGACGAGCCCATCGGCACGCTGATCAACAATGCCGGCATCATGGGAACGCGTCAGACTCCGCTGCAGATGAGCGCCAAGGAATTTGCCGACGTCATGCGCGTGAACGTGCTGGGACCGACTTTGGTAACGACGGCGTTCCTGCCAAACCTGCGCGCAGCGAATGGCGCCAAGGTGGCCGTGATCTCGTCGCTGATGGGATCGTTCAGCTACGAGACAACAAGCTACATCGCTTATTCGACATCAAAGACGGCGGTGAACCGTGTGTTCAACGCCTTCGCGCGCGAGCTTGCCAGCGATGGCGTGCATGTCGCGATCTTGTCGCCTGGCTGGGTGCGTACAGATATGGGCGGACCCAACGCAACGCTGAGCGTCGAGGATAGCGCGCGTGGATTGTTGCACGAGATCGCGCGCACCGACGCCACCTTGTCCGGCAAGTTTCGCGACTATGCGGGCAACAAGGTGTCGTGGTGACAGACGCTAGGCTGCGTCCTTCGCGATTGTCGACGGATCATAGTTGAGGATCGGCGACAACCAGCGTTCGGCTTCAGTGACCGACATCCCTTTGCGCGTGGCGTAGTCTTCAACCTGATCGCGCTCAACCTTTGCAACGCCAAAGTAATGTGCGTCCGGGTGGGCGAGATACAGGCCGCTGACCGATGAGCCCGGCCACATCGCGTAGCTCTCGGTGAGCTTTACGCCCGCGCGCCGCTCAGCCTGCAGCAAGTCGAACAGCGTGCCCTTCTCGGTGTGATCGGGCTGCATGGGATAGCCGGGAGCGGGGCGGATGCCGCGATATTTCTCGGCAATGATCTCTTCAGTCGTAAGTTCTTCGTCGGCGCCGTAGCCCCAGAACTCGCGGCGCACGCGCATATGCATTCGCTCGGCGAATGCTTCCGCAATGCGGTCAGCCAAAGCCTTCACCATGATCGAGCCATAGTCATCGTTGGCGCGTGCAAACCGATCCGAGATGCGCTCTTCATTGGCGCCTGCGGTGACGACAAAAGCGCCGATGTAATCGGCCTTGCCGCCCGCCGGAGCGATAAAGTCGGACATCGCAAGATGTGCGCGTCCGTCACGACGCAGAAGCTGCTGGCGCAGTGTGTGCAGCACCGCGCGCGTCTCTGTGCGTGACTCGCCAGTGTAAAGACGGATGTCGTCGCCCACTGCGTTTGCTGGCCAGAAGCCGATGACGGCTTTTGGATCGAACCAGCGCTCGCTGATGGCGCGGTTGAGCATTGCCTGCGCCTCTTCAAACAACTGACGGGCGACGGCGCCTTGACGCTCGTCTTCCAGAATGGCCGGATAACGTCCCTTCATCTCCCAGGTCTGGAAGAAGGGAGTCCAGTCGATGAAGGGAACAAGTTCCGCCACATCGTAGGTTCCAAACACGCGCGTGCCGAGGAAGGACGGTTTGGGCGGGGTGTAACTGTCCCAGTCGATCTTCATCGGATTGGCGCGCGCGCGCTCAATGGAGATGCGCTGCTTGTCAGCTTCAGACCGCGCATGTGCGGCGGCAACCTTGCGATACTCGGCGCGCAACGTCTCGACGTACTGGTCACGCGAGCCTGGCGAGAGCAGGGCCGATACAACGCCCACGGCGCGGCTGGCGTCCGTGACGTACACTGTCTGACCGCGGTTATAGTTGGGATGTATTTTCACGGCGGTGTGCACGCGGCTCGTCGTGGCGCCGCCGATCAATAGCGGAATGTTGAAGCCTTCGCGTTCGAGCTCTGCGGCCACGAAACACATCTCATCCACCGAGGGCGTGATGATGCCGGAAAGACCGATGATGTCGACCTTTTCCTTTTTAGCGATGTCGAGAATCTTCGCCGCTGGCGTCATCACGCCAAGGTCGATCACTTCGTAATTGTTGCACTGGAGCACAACGCCGACGATGTTCTTGCCAATGTCGTGCACGTCGCCCTTGACGGTCGCCATCAAAACCTTGCCGGCCTTCTGGCTTTTGCCCGCTGCGTCAAGCTCCATGTATGGCATGAGCACAGCCACGGCCTGCTTCATGACGCGCGCTGACTTTACCACCTGCGGCAGGAACATCTTGCCCGCGCCGAAAAGATCGCCGACCACATTCATGCCGGCCATCAATGGGCCTTCGATCACATCGAGAGGCCGGGTTGCGGCAAGGCGCGCTTCTTCCACATCGACAGCGACAAAGTCACTGACGCCGTTCACCAGCGCGTGTTCAAGCCGCTTGTCGACAGGCTGATTGCGCCATTCAAGGTCGGGGCCCTTGGCTTCCTGCGCAGAGCCGTGGAAGCGTTCGGCTATGGCAAGCAACCGTTCGGTTGAATCGGCCCGGCGGTTGAGCACGACGTCTTCACACGCTTCGCGCAACTCTGGATCGATCTTCTCGTAAACCTGCAATTGTCCCGCGTTGACGATGCCCATGTCCATGCCCGCCGAAATGGCGTGCAGCAAGAACACGGAGTGCATGGCTTCGCGTACATAGTCATTGCCACGGAACGAGAAGGAGAGATTGGACACGCCGCCCGACACATGCGCATGGGGCAGGCGCTTGCGAATTTCGCGTGTGCCTTCAATGAAGGCCACGCCATAGCCGTCGTGCTCTTCGATGCCCGTCGCAACCGCGAAAATGTTTGGATCAAAGATAATGTCCTGCGGAGGGACGCCTGCGACGTTGACAAGGATGTTGTAGGCGCGCTCGCAGATGTCGACCTTGCGCTCGAAGGTGTCCGCCTGGCCCTGTTCGTCAAACGCCATCACGACCACGGCGGCGCCGAACAGGCGCACGATGCGCGCCTGTTCGAGAAACTTTTCTTCGCCTTCTTTCAGCGAGATCGAGTTAACGACGGCCTTGCCTTGCACGCATTTCAGGCCCGCTTCGATGATCTCGAACTTTGATGAGTCGATCATCAGCGGAACGCGGGCGATATCGGGCTCGGACGCGATGAGATGTAGAAAGGTGACCATCGCCTTCTCTGAGTCGAGCAGGCCTTCATCCATGTTGACGTCAATGATCTGTGCGCCGTTGGCGACCTGATCGCGCGCCACATCAAGCGCCGCAGCGAACTCGCCGTTCTTGACAAGTTTGCGAAAACGCGCTGAGCCCGTGACGTTTGTGCGCTCGCCGACGTTTACGAACCGTATGTCTGGTGTGAGCGTGAACGGCTCAAGGCCGGCAAGCCGCAAACGCGGGGCGATGGTGGGAAGAGGGCGTGGTTTCACGCCCTTCACGCGTTCGGCCATGGCGCGAATGTGATCGGGCGTTGTGCCGCAGCAACCACCCACAATGTTCACGAGGCCGGAGTCGGCGAATTCGCCCATGAGCCCGGCCATGTATTCCGGGCTCTCGTCGTAAAGGCCAAATTCATTCGGCAGGCCGGCGTTCGGATAAGCGCAAACAAGCGTGTCTGCGATGCGTGACAATTCGGCGACGTGCGCGCGCATTTCCCGCGCGCCCAGCGCGCAGTTGAGGCCGACGGATACGGGGTCGACGTGCGAAAGTGAATTCCAGAACGCTTCCGGCGTCTGGCCAGAAAGTGTGCGGCCTGACAGGTCGGTGATTGTGCCGGACAGCATGATGGGAAGTTCGAGGCCAGCCTTGTCGAATGCATCGCGGGCGCCAGCGTAGGCGGCCTTGGCGTTGAGCGTATCGAAGATGGTTTCGATGATAAGAAGGTCCGCGCCGCCTTCAATCAGGCCGATCACGGCTTCAAAATAGGCCTGTCGCAGTTGGTCAAACGTAACCGCACGATAGCCAGGGTCGCTGACGTCTGGCGAGATAGAGGCAGTTCTGTTGGTGGGGCCGAGCGCGCCTGCAACAAAGCGGCGCTTGCCGTCCTGCTTTTCAGCCATGTCAGCCGCTTCGCGCGCCAAGCGCGCGCCATCGCGATTGAGGGCATGCACGTAGGCCTCGCAGCCATAGTCTGCCTGCGCGATTGTGGTGGACGAAAATGTATTCGTCTCACAGATGTCTGCGCCCGCCAGAAAATAGGCGAGGTGAATGTCGCGCATCGCGTCTGGCTGAGTCAGAATGAGAAGGTCGTTGTTGCCCTTCAGGTCGTGCGTATGGTCGACGAACATGCTGCCGCGAAAGGCTGCCTCGTCGTATTTCAGATCCTGAATCATCGTGCCCATGGCGCCGTCGAGCACGAGAACGCGCTCACTGGCAGCAGCATTTAAAGCGGCGCGAATTTCCTTGGCGTTGCGCGTCATGTCAGGCCGCCTTCTGTGAAGGCTGCGCGCGCAGGCCCAGCAGGTGGCAAATAGCGAACACGAGATCAGCCTTGTTCATCGTGTAGAAGTGGAAGTCGCGCACACCGCGGTCGACCAGATCAAGCGCCTGTTCAGCAGCAACTGCCGCCGCCACGAGACGGCGCGT
This sequence comes from Hyphomicrobiales bacterium, assembly GCA_031428455.1. GTDB lineage: Bacteria > Pseudomonadota > Alphaproteobacteria > Rhizobiales > Beijerinckiaceae > Terripilifer. The sequence continues at coordinate 26,124 of JANPPJ010000176.1, forward strand.
TGCGGGGTCATCTTCAAGCCCTTCAAAGCGCGCGGCCAACCATGCGGGAACGCTTGCGCCGGTTCTCGTTGCAAACGAAGCCGTCTGCTTGAAGTTCTGCACCGGCACCAATCCAGGCACGATCGGAATGTCGATGCCGTGCGCGCGCACCTTGTCGAGGTAGCGCAGATAACAATCGTTTTCGAAGAAGAACTGCGTGATGGCGCGCGTCGCGCCCGCATCGATTTTGGCCTTCAGCGCATCGATATCCTGATCGAAGTTCATCGCTTCCGGGTGCTTTTCAGGGTAGGCGGAAACGGTGACTTCAAAGTCGCCGATGCGCCTGATGCCGGCCACCAATTCTGCTGAGGTCTGATATCCCTGCGGGTGCGGCTCATATTTCGAGCCAACGCCAGCCGGGGGATCGCCACGCAGCGCCACGATATGGCGAACGCCAAGATCCCAATATTCCTGAACAACTTCGTCGATTTCTGCACGACTTGCGCCGACGCAGGTCAGGTGAGCAGCGGGGCGCATGTCTGTTTCTTCAAGGATGCGCGCGACCGTGGAATGAGTCCGCTGACGGGTGGTGCCACCCGCGCCGTAGGTTACGGACACAAAGTTGGGTTGCAGAGGCGCAAGGCGCTGGATCGATTGCCAAAGCGCTTCTTCCATCTCCGAGGTCTTCGGCGGAAAAAACTCAAAGGAAACAGCGACGGGCGCAGCGCCAGAGCGGCTTGCGCGAGGAATGGTAACGTCCATCAGGCTAGCTCCAATGTACTCGGTACAAGGTCGGTGACGACGCGCGGATCGCGCGCAATCCAGAGAGAAACAGTCAGTTTGTCGTTGTCTCGGCGTGCGGCGGCAAGGTCGCGCCCGTCGACTGTCTGCAGCTTCATTTGTGCGAACATGTCGTTGACCTCATCGCGCGAAAATCCAAGGCGCCGATGGGCGTGCTTCTCGCGCAGGAATTCCAGTTTGTGGGGCGCAAAATCGATGACGACGAGCCGCCCGCCCGGCGCAAGCGCCCGCGCGGCTTCGCGTAACGCGCGCTGCGGATCGTCCAGATAATGGAGCACCTGATGCACGAGCACGAGGTCGTAGCTGTCGCGCTCCACGGGCAGCGCGTAGATATCGCCCTGCCGCAATTGCACGTTGCGCAGGCGTGAGCGCTCCACTTCGGCGCGCGCAACAGAGAGCATAGCGGGGCTGAGGTCCACGCCGACCACGCGGTCCGCGTGAGGGCTCAGTAGTTGCAGCATGCGGCCTGTGCCCGTGCCGACGTCGAGAACCGCCTGTAATGGCATGTCGCCCACCAGATCGAGCAGGGCGGCCTCAACCTCTTCCTCGGGTACATGCAGCGAGCGCAGCCGGTCCCAGTCGGCGGCAATTTCGGCGAAGTAGCGCGCGGCTGAGTCCGCCCGGTTCTGGCGAACTTCGGCCAGCCGTTGGCGATCGGCGACGATCTGGGGGTCAAAGGCCGCTATGCGCTCGATGATATCGCGCGCAAGCTGCGCGGAGGGGCCGGACTGCGCCAGATTGAAGAACGCCCAGGCGCCTTCGCGGTGGCGCTCAACGAGGCCTGATTCCACTAGCAGCTTCAGATGGCGCGAAATCCGCGGTTGCGATTGGCCGAGGATGTGAATGAGTTCGGTGACTGTTATTTCCGCTTCGCTGAGAAGGGCGAGCAGCCGCAGGCGGGTGACCTCCCCGGCCGCCTCCAGCCCGGCCAGAACCGTACCTAGGGGAGCTTGTTGGTCGGAACTGCGTGGGGATGCTGACATAAAGATATGTTTATGCGATGTCGCCTGTGTACGCAAGGACCCAGCCCACGATTCATTTAGCTGTGGGCTAACGCCCAATATCTCGGCTAAGCGCGAGCGTGAGCAGCGCGCACCCGTCTAAATAGACACAATTCAGCATCGTTGGAGGGTAGGGGCGTCAGCTGGCCGGTTTGCGGCGGCGAACGAAGATGTTCGCGGTGACGGCCTGCGCAATATGCTCGGCCATGCACTGATAGCCAACATCGTTCAGGTGGAAGTCATCGTCGGCCATCATTTGCATGCTGGCTTTGGTCTTGGCGATGTATTCCATCGCCTGATACCGCCGAACGTAAAGCACGTTCTGTTCCATGGCCACACGCTTCAGCGCTTCGCGAATCGCGAAATAATGCTCGTCACGGGCGAATTTTGGAGTGTACTGGAGGCCAACCAGCACGACGTCGATCTTCTTGCGCTTGAGAACGGCGACGGTCTTGGTCACCGTGCGTTCGAAATGCTCCACTGAGATGCGCTGCACCGCGTCATTGGTGCCAACCTGCCAGAGCACAATGTCCGGCTTGATGAGTGCCGCTTCCATCCGCAAGCGATCAGCGGTGGTGCCGGCGGTCTCGCCAGACACGCCGCGGTTGATCATTTCAATCGGCACGCCCTTGAGCACGCGCTCGAGCATGGCTTCGAGCTGCGAAGGGTAGTTCTTGCGGTTGGAGGTAGCGCCCACGCCCCAGGTCGATGACGAGCCAATGGCAAGGATGCGCAAAGGCTGTTGATTTTCGAGACGCCTGATTAGCGTGGGCAGCGGCGCCGGGGAGGAGATTTCATTCGTCGGAACAGAGCATGGCGCACTGAGCGGATGGGTTGCGATAGGCGCTCCCTGTCCCTCCGTCATCGGCTGGGCCGCAGGCGGCGTCTGGGCAAAAGCAAAGCCTGCCGCGCACGCAGCAAACGCTCCGACCAGGAATGTCAGGCCCTTAGGCGCTGTCGCCATTCGGATACCCATGCGGTTAAGCTCAACAAGACGAGTCCGAGTATAAGCACTGCTGTGTCAACCCACAAGGTTTCCGGCAGGGTAAAACGGATAATCTGGCCGCTCAGGCTCAGCAAAGAGCCGACGCAGAACACATTCAGCGAGTTGCGACCCAGCATTGAACAGAAGCGCGCAACAGGGCCTATGTACTTGACCATAAAGTAGAAAGCGCCGCCGAACGCCGCCATCAAAGCCAGGACGTGTAGCAGACGCAAGGGGGTCTGGAAGGTTTTGTCCACCACGAAGAAAGCTGCGGGCTCCGGCGCCGTCAGCCAGTCCGGATACCAGCCATAAATGGCTGCAAAAAGGCTTCCACCCAGAAAAACGAGACCAAACATGCGCAAAGGGAGCCGAAATCTCTTCACGAGCCGCTGACTTGGCCCTTGCCCACCCAACATGTAGCCGATCGAAAAGACGAACTGCCATGCGAAGGGATTGAAGAACCAGCGTCCCTCGACCGGCCAGGTGGGGAGATTAAAACCTGTGTACAACGTGGCCAGATACAGGCTCCCTGACGCGGCGAGAAGCACACCGGGCGATACCCGGTAGAGCACAGCGATGACAGGCGCCATGCACATCAGCACGATGTAGAGCGGTAAAATATCAAAATAGCCCAGATGATGAGAGAGCAGGACGATGCCGATATTGGCGGTCACCGGCTCATCGAACAGGGCGGCGGCATTGTTCCATTGAAGCACAAGGTTCGTTTGCGTGAGCAGCGCGGTTGCGGCGATCATCGCGACCGCCATGATCGTGATGACCTGCTGGGCGATGTAAAGCGTCACCGCACGACCGCCAATGCGCAGCACCAGCCGGACAGGCTGCAAATCTGGTGACCGGTCCACCATGGCGCGCAGTGACCATCCCGCCAGCAACACAAACAATTCGGCCGAATCAGAGAACCCATAATTGCGGTGCGTGAAGCGCTCGAAGTAAATCCCGGGTACGTGATTGATAAATATCGCGATCAGGGCAAAACCGCGCCAGAAGTCGATTTCGTTTGGCGGACGTGTGCCCTTCACCTTCGGCGGAACCGAAGGCGTTGGGGCAACGCGCCTATTCGCCAATTCGTCCATATTTCATCTTTGCTCCAGACATTCTGACAGCTTTAGAGACTGGATGCGCCACGGTCGAGCGCCATGAGCATGATTTTGGCTCATTGGCGGCGTGCAGACACCCGACTTCAAGGTTTCATTAACGTTAACCAGTCCAAATACTGTGGAGCCGATCAGCGCCCCGGTGACTCGGTGTTTCAATTGACGTCCCATATAATCCCATGCTATCCCAAATCATCATTTCGGCGCGTCACAGTTCGCGCCCTGCGCCGGGCTTCCGGGCAGAATCGGTGGAGCAAAATCCGCCGGGCGCTCGTCGCGTCGGCAGAGGTAGCGCGTCGCGTCCGTCGGGGCTTCTTGGGCCTTGGCACAGTTCGAGTGGCTGCGTTGGATCGTTTCGTTTCCCATTTCACCAACCGGTTGGACGCCAAGGGGCGCGTCTCGATTCCGGCGTCTTTTCGGGCGGTGATGACGCGGGACGGATACGAGGGCCTCTACGTTCATCCGTCTCTGGATGCGGACGCGCTGGATTGCGGCGGCTTCGCTTTGGTGCGGGAGATCGATGCGGTGCTGGCGCGGTTCGCGGCTTATTCAAACGAGCACGACGTCTATTCGACGGCGCTGCTTGGCGATGGGGAAATCCTGAAAGTGGATCCGGAGGGCCGGATCAGCCTTCCGGATCGTTTGCGGGCGTATGCGTGCGTGTCCCCCGAGGTCACATTTGTGGGGCAGGGGTACAAGTTCCAGATCTGGGAACCGGGCCGCTTTCGCGCCCACCTGGAAGAGGCCAGAAACCAGGTGCGCGAATTGCGAAAGCGGCTTGGCGCTTCAGTGAAGGTGGCGGATCAACCGCAACCTCGAGGAGCACGGGAATGACGTCGGGTCGCGGCGAGGAGGAATCTCCTGTCGCTGGCGGACCGGCCCGGCACGTTCCCGTGCTTCTTGAGGAAGCGGTTGGCGCTCTCTCGCCGCAAGCTGGCGGCATTTATCTTGACGCAACATTTGGGGCGGGCGGCTACACGCGCGCCATTCTCGCCCATGAAGGCGCGCGCGTCATCGCGCTTGACCGCGATCCTACAGCCATCGCCGCTGGCGCTTCTCTCGTTAAAGAATTTGGCGACCGCCTGATCCTGCGTCAGGCCCGTTTTGGCGGGCTTGCAGAAGCTGTTCGGGATGCAGGTATTTCAGCTCTCGATGGCGTGGTGCTGGACATAGGCGTCTCGTCCATGCAGTTCGATGAAGCCGCCCGTGGCTTTTCTTTCCGCTTCGAGGGCCCGCTCGACATGCGCATGGAAATGAGCGGACGCAGCGCGGGCGACATCGTCAATCAAGCCGACGCGGACCAACTGGCGGATATCTTTTTCCATTATGGCGAGGAGCGAACGGCGCGCCGCATCGCGCGGGCCATCGTTCATGATCGCGAACTTGCGCCATATACAACCACGTCGCAACTCGCAGGGCTGATCGAACGCCTTAATCCGCCGCGCTTTGGGCAAATTCATCCCGCAACGCGCGCTTTTCAGGGTCTGCGCATCGCGGTCAACGATGAACTGGGCGAACTTGCGCGCGCGCTCGCAGGCGCCGAGCAAATTCTCAAGCCCGGCGGCGCGCTGGCCATCGTGAGTTTCCATTCGCTGGAAGACCGCATTGCAAAGCAGTTTTTCGCGGACCGGTCGGGGCGCGGCCATGCGCGCTCGCGCCTGCTGCCGGGAGAACCTGCGCGCGCGCAACCAACCTTTGATTGCCCCGCGCCGCAGCCGGTGCTTCCAGGCGATGACGAAATTCGGATGAATCCGCGTTCACGCTCTGCACGTTTGCGCTATGGACACCGCACCCATGCGCCCTCGCGCGGGCTTGAGGGGGCCTGGGCGGAACTGGCGCTTCTGCCAACGAAAAAGAAGAGGGGCCGCTGAGATGGTGCGCTGGCTCAATGTTCTGGCTGTTCTCGCGTTGCTGGGGTCCGCTATTTATGCGTACCGCACCAAGTACGAGACGATCTTCTACGCCGAGCAGATCGTGAAGCTGAAAAATCAGAACCAGCGCGAACGTGAGGCCATTGCTGTCATGCAAGCCGAATGGGCGCACCTGACTCGCGCCACGCGCATCCAGTCCCTGTCCGATCAGCATCTCGATTTAAAGCAACTGACGGTCGACCAGATTGTTCAGGTGACCGACCTGCCAGACCAGCCGCCGCGACAGGATACAATCGCTAGAAAGCTTGAACTTCTGGGCCTTGGCGAGATGACCAGCACACCGCGGGATGGGCGCGCGACGGCTGCTGCGACAACGCCGGGCATGCGAAACCGGCAGGAGCGTTGACATGAGCGGTGACCTGAGCGGTGACATGCGCCCCGACAGAAATTTCGAGACACCTCAGGATGAAGGCGCCCCGACGCGCAAAACGATCTCTGCGCGCGTCGTCGCCATGGTCAAAGCGATGTTTGGCACGCGCATTGACAAAAGCAGTGCACGTCTTCGGCTTATCGCAGTTGGATTTGTTTGCATTTACGGATTGATCGGCGGGCGACTGATTTTTCTTGGCATGACGCCGGAGCCGCAGAATTTGCGTCGCGTCGCGGCTGAAGCCAGCTCGCGGGCAAGGCCTGCCATTGTTGACCGAAATGGCGAGGTTCTCGCGGCCGACGTGATGATTGATTCCGTATTCGCCGAGCCGCGCAACATCGTCGACAAGGATGAAGCCGTCGAACTTTTGACTGCGGTGCTGCCAGACGTGGACGCGAAGGAACTGCGCGACAAACTCGGTTCGCGCCGCGGCTTTGTATGGGTGAAGCGCGGCATCACGCCCAGGGAGCGGGCGGAAGTCTTTCGCCTTGGACTTCCCGGCGTCGGGTTTCTTCCCGAGCACAAGCGCGTTTATCCTAATGGCCCCGTTGCGGCCCATGTGCTTGGCTTCACCAACATCGATAACATCGGCATTGCCGGCATCGAAAAGTATATCGACACGCTTGGCTTTGCGGACTTGAGCAGTGCGGGCTTCAAGGTCGCCTCCCAGGACATGCAGCCCATCAAGCTCTCGCTTGATCTGAAGGCTACGCATGCCGTGCGTGACGAACTCATCAAGGGCATTGAGCTTTACAAGGCGAAGGCGGCCGCCGCCGCGATCATGGATGTCAATACAGGAGAGATCATCGCCATCGCCTCGTTGCCTGATTATGATCCCAACAATCCGGTGGACGCGCTGGAGCCCACGCGCATTAACCGCATGACTGTTGGCGTCTTCGAAATGGGCTCGACGTTCAAAGCGCTCACGCTCGCGATGTCGCTTGATGCACGCAAGGCGACGCTTCAGTCGAAAATTGATGCGCGCGCCGCGTTGCGATACGGGCGTCACACGATCAACGATTTCCACGGCCAGCATCGTACGCTCAGCTTCTCGGAAGTGTTCACATATTCCTCCAATATCGCGACTGCGCGTCTTGCGCTGGGCGTTGGCGTTGAAGGCCACCAGCAGTTCCTCAAGAAATTAGGTCAGCTTGACCGCATGCGCACTGAAATGCCCGAAAGCGCTGAGCCAATCGTGCCGCGCCGCTGGGGCGAACTGAACACAATGACCATCGCCTTTGGTCACGGTCTGGCTGTTGCGCCGCTGCAATCAATGATGGCGGTGGGTGCGCTTGTTAATGGCGGCAGGCTGGTCAAGCCGACGTTTCGCATCCGTTCAATGGAAGAAGCGCAAGCTGACGCGCCGCAGGTTATCCGCGCGGAAACAAGCGAGCAGATGCGCTATCTCATGCGCCTCAACGCAGAGGTTGGTTCTGCACGCAGGATCGACGTGCCTGGTTATTTTGCAGGCGGAAAAACCGGCACGGCGAACAAGGTGGTCAACGGGCGCTATTCCAATGACAAGGTGTTCACGACGTTCACCGCCATCGCGCCGTCGGACAAGCCCAAGTACCTCTTCCTGACTGTTTACGACGAACCACAAGGCGTGCCTGCGACTTCTGGTCAGCGCACCGCAGCGTGGAATGCCGGAGCCACAACAGGTCGCATCATCGAGCGTGTCTCGCCGCTGCTGAATCTTGCGCCGCGTCCGGTCATTCCGCCAGGCAGTTTCCCCGCCGTTGCGCGTTTGGGCGTTGGCCTTCCCAGCAGCGGGAGTAACTGGCGTTGATCACACTCGCTCAATTGTTGCCCGAACTCAGGCTGCCGCCCCATGCGGCAGGCCAGATCGTGCGCGGCTTGGGCGAGGACAGCCGCAAGATAGAACGTGATTTTGTGTTTTTCGCGCTTGCGGGCGTAAAGGCGAATGGACTGGCTTATGCGGAAGCTGCTCTTGCGGCGGGCGCTTGTGCTATCGTGTGTGACCATGCGCCGCCCGGCGCGGACGCTTCGCGCTTTGTTGAAGTTGCTGACACGCGGCTTGCGCTGTCGCGTGCAGCTGCAGTTTTCTATCCTCGCCAACCGGCGACAATTGTCGCTGTGACAGGCACAAGCGGCAAAACGTCTGTCGCGTCTTTCGTGCGTCAAATCTGGTCCCGCCAGGGCTGCAAGGCTGCAGCGCTTGGCACGACCGGCCTCATTACGGATGATGGAGTGGATGAAGGCGCTTTGACCACGCCAGATCCCATCACATTGCATCGGACCATTGATGCGCTTGCGGGAGAGGGCTTTTCGCATCTGGCGATGGAGGCCTCGTCGCATGGGCTGGATCAACGTCGTCTTGATGGCGTTCGCTTGACGGCTGCCGGTTTCACCAATTTGTCGCGCGATCATCTTGATTATCATCCCGACATGGACTCCTACCTCGCAGCCAAGATGCGCTTGTTCGACACGCTGCTGCAAGAGGGTCAAACAGCGGTGATTGACGCTGACGGCGACTATTCCTCTCGCGTAATAGACGTTTGTCGTGCAAGCGGTTTGAACGTCTTCACCGTTGGCGCCAAGGGCAACGATATGCGGCTTGTGGAAGCTGAGCCTTCAAAGGCTTCGACGCGCCTTGTAGTTGAGTGCAATGGCGCGCGGCGTGAACTTGTTTTGCCACTCGCCGGCGCCTTCATGGCGTCCAATGCGCTGGTGGCGGCCGGTTTGTGCATTGCATCAGGCGAGGATGCCAACGCCGTGTTGAGCGCGCTCCCGTTCCTGCAGGGCGCGCCCGGGCGACTTGAAAAAGTAGGTGAACGGCATGGCGCGCCGGTGTTTGTAGATTACGCGCACAAGCCGGACGCGCTTGAGAAAGTGCTTGCGGCGCTGAGGCCAATGACGACAGGTCGCCTTATCGTCGTCTTTGGTTGCGGCGGTGACCGGGATCGTGGCAAGCGCGCGATCATGGGTGAGATTGCGACGCGCGCAGCGGACATTGTGATCGTGACCGATGATAATCCGCGTTCGGAAGAGCCAGCCGCCATTCGCTCGGAAATCCTGAAATCGGCGCCGGGCGCCATCGAAATCGGCGATCGCGCGACTGCAATCACACACGCCGTCGCGATGTTGCGCGCTGGAGATGCGCTTGTCATTGCGGGCAAGGGGCATGAGACGGGGCAAAAAATAGGCGCGATCACACTGCCCTTTTCAGATCATGACGCTGCGCGACACGCGCTCGCGGAGGCGAAATGAACGAGATGTATCTCTGGACTGGGCTTTCTTTAGTCACGCCGCTTGAAGCGCGCGTGCGCGGCGCGCTGCCAGCTGGCGTGCTGGGCGTTTCCATCGACAGCCGCACGATTGAGCCGGGCGATTTGTTCATCGCAATTAACGGCGAGAACAGCAACGGGCATGATTACGTGCGCCATGCGTTCGAGAATGGGGCGGCGGCGTGTGTTGTTGATGAAGATCATATCGACTCGCTCAACAGCGTCGGCCCCCTGTACGTTGTCAATGACACGTTAGCGGCGATGGAGCGCTTGGGCGCCGCGTCGCGTCAGAGGTCGCGCGGCTGGATATGCGCTGTCACGGGCTCCGTGGGCAAGACGTCAACGAAAGAGGCTCTGCGCCTGACGCTTTCGCATTTTGGCCGCACCCACGCGTCCGTCGGGTCTTACAATAATCACTGGGGTGTGCCGCTTACGCTGGCGCGCATGCCGCTCAATGCGGACTATGGCGTTTTCGAAATCGGCATGAATCACGCAGGCGAAATTCGCCCGCTGGTTGCAATGGTTCGTCCCCACGTGGCAGTCGTCACGACGATTGCACCAGTCCACATAGAAAACCTGGGATCGCTTGAAGCAATCGCTGACGAGAAGGGCGAAATTTATTCCATACTTGCGCCCGAAGGTGTGGCCATCATTCCCGCCGACGCGCCCCAAGTAGAGCGTCTCATCGCGGCGGCTGATCGCTCGCAAGCCGCGCGCAAACTGACGTTTGGTGAATCGGCCAGCGCCGATATGCGTCTTGTTTCAGTTAGCGCGGATCCGCATGGGTCTGATGTAGAAGTTACGTTCGAAGGGCAAAAATACAGGTATCGCGTCGGCGCGCCGGGGCGTCATCAGGCGATGAACTCACTGATTGTTTTGCTGACGGCGTATTGCTTTGGATGTCCCATCGAAGAGGCGGCGTCACGCCTCGCAGAGTTTACGCCGCCTGCCGGGCGCGGCCAGCAATCAAAGCTGAGCACACGCGATGGCGAGTTTCTTCTCATTGATGAGGCGTACAACGCAAACCCGGCGTCTATGCGCGCGGCGCTTGCCGTTCTGGGCGATGCTCAGCTTGGCGCGGGCGGACGCAGAATTGCAGTTCTTGGCGACATGCTTGAGCTTGGCGACTTTTCCCGGCGTTTGCATGAGGAACTTGCAGAGCCTTTGCTGCTCAACGGCGTTGATCTTGTATTCGCGGCAGGACCGATGATGAAGGCGCTTTTTGAAAACCTGCCTGCGGAAAAGCGCGGCGCCTGGGCGGCCGCTTCCGTTGATATCGAACGTGCGCTGATCGGGGAGATCAGGGCTGGTGACGCTGTAATGATCAAAGGTTCCAACGGCAGCCACATGGGCCCCGTCGTAACCGCCATTCGCAAACATGCCGCTGAAGCGGCAGGCGAGGTCTGAAATGTTATACTACCTGGCCGATTACACGCACATCTTCGGCCCACTGAACGTTTTTCGTTACATCACTTTTCGCGCCGGCGGCGCGACTATAACTGCGTTGCTGATCGTTTTCCTGTTTGGCCCTGCGATGATCAATGCGTTGCGTCTCAAGCAGGGCAAGGGCCAACCCATTCGCCAGGATGGTCCCCAGTCGCATCTCATTACAAAAGTAGGCACGCCGACGATGGGCGGCCTGATGATTCTTTTTGGAACCGTTTGCTCCATGATCCTGTGGGCAAATCCGCAAAATCCATTTGTCTGGATCGTAATGCTCGTCACGATCGGCTTTGGCGCGATTGGGTTTTACGACGACTATCTCAAAGTCAAAAAGCAGACGCATGAGGGGTTTTCGGGTCGCGCGCGCCTTGCTGTCGAGGCGACGATTGCGCTTTTGGCCAGCATAGCCTTGATGAAATTTGGTCCCGCAACAATGACCGGCCTGGCGGTTCCGCTGGTGAATGGATACGTCGTCGATCTTGGATATTTCTTCCTTGTGTTCGCCATGCTGGTGATTGTCGGCTCGGGCAACGCTGTCAATCTGACAGATGGTCTTGATGGCCTTGCAATTGTGCCTGTCATGATTGCGGCTGGCACGTTCGGCGTCATTGCATGGGTTGTAGGCAACGCTATTTTTTCCACGCACCTTGGCGTCAATTTCGTGCCGGGCACTGGTGAACTGGCTGTTGTATGCGGCGCAGTTATTGGCGCCGGACTTGGCTTTCTGTGGTTCAACGCGCCGCCCGCCTCCATATTCATGGGCGACACCGGCTCGTTGGCCCTTGGCGGGCTGCTTGGCACCACCGCAGTCGCCGTGAAGCATGAGATCGTGCTCGCCATCGTGGGTGGTCTCTTCGTTCTCGAAGCGGTGTCGGTCATCCTGCAGGTTGGTTATTTCAAGATGACGGGGAGGCGCATCTTTCTAATGGCGCCATTCCATCATCATCTTGAAAAGATGGGTTGGAAAGAGCCACAGATTGTTATTCGTATGTGGATCCTTTCGTTCGTGCTTGCGATGATCGGGCTTGCCACCCTTAAGGTGCGGTGAGGAAAACGCGATGCTTTCACGCGCAGAACAATCCTTCTTCTCCGACTGGTGGTGGACGGTTGACCGCTGGCTCATAGCTGGTTTGTGCACGCTGATGGTGCTCGGCGTCGTGTTCACGATGGCGGGAAGTCCGCCGGTTGCCGAGCGGCTTGGTCTTCCCACGTTCCACTTCGTCAACAGGCATCTGGCTTACTTATTACCCGCGTCGTTGCTCATGGTGGGCGTCTCGCTTTTGACGCCCCGCGGCGTTCGCAGAGTGGCCTTGCTTGGTTATGTCGCTGGCATGATCGGTGTGCTGGCCGCCATCCAGTTCGGCGTTGAGATCAAGGGCGCGCGGCGCTGGGTGTTCGGGTTGCAACCGTCTGAGTTCGTGAAGCCGTGTTTTGTTATCCTCGCCGCATGGGCGTTTTCTGAAGGCGCACGGCGCCGCGATGTGCCGGGCACAGCCTTCGCACTTCTTCTTTTGCCTGCGACGATCATTCCCTTCATGCTGCAACCGGACTTTGGACAGACGGTGCTGGTTAGTATCGTTTGGGGCGGGTTGTTTTTCCTCGCAGGCCTTCACATTCTTTGGGTCGCGAGCATCGGCACGTTGGGAGTCACGGGCGGTTACCTCGCGTACAAGTTTCTTCCGCACGTGCGTGTGCGTTTTGACAAGTTCATAAACTCCGGCGCAGATACAGCCTCCACCAATCCTGGAAACTCGTTTCAGAGCGACGTCGCGGTTGACAGCTTTGTACAGGGCGGCTGGTTAGGGAAAGGGCCTGGGGAGGGCACGCTCAAACGCATTCTTCCGGACTCGCACACTGACTTCATCTTTGCAGTGACTGGCGAAGAGTTTGGCGTGCTGGTCGCCTTGTTCCTGATGTTGATTTTCGCATTTATTGTCTTGCGGGGGTTCACGCTGTCCATGCGTAACGAGGATCCCTTTTGTCGCTTTGCTGCTGCGGGTCTCATCATGCTATTTGGACTGCAGAGCGCGATCAATATGGGCGTTAATCTTCATCTGCTTCCAGCGAAGGGGATGACGCTGCCGTTTATCTCGTATGGCGGATCGTCGATGCTTTCGCTCGCGCTTGGAATGGGCTTTCTGATCGCCGTCACGCGCCGGCGACCACGATCGGCCATCATTGAGCGCGTCGCATGACCAAGGATCGTTGCATCCTCCTGGCGGCGGGCGGCACCGGCGGACACCTGTTTCCAGCTGAGGCGCTTGCTAATGAACTAGCGCGACGCGGGGTTGCAGTGGAGCTTGTTACAGATGATCGCGCGTTGAAATACGGCCAACAGTTTCCGGCGCGCGCCATTCACGCCATTACGTCGGCGACGCCAACAGGCGGCAACATTCTGGGCAAGGTTGGCGCTATTGTTAAACTAGCGATTGGGACATGGCAGGCGCGCGCGCTCATCAATCGGCTCAAGCCAGCCTGCGTGGTTGGTTTCGGTGGTTATCCCACAGCGCCACCGCTCGTTGCCGCAAGCCTGCTCGGCGTCCCGGCCATTCTGCATGAGCAGAACGCCGTCATGGGGCGGGCCAACAGGTTTCTGGCAGGGCGCGTGAAGCGTATCGCAACCGGCTTTCCGCGCCTTGAGGGGGCCAGCTCTGAGGTCTTGGCAAAGGCTGTTCATACAGGCAACCCGATGCGTCCAGCGGTGATCGCCGCCGCGCAAACGCCCTACCCAGCGCTCGGCAACGGGCCCTTGCGCATCCTCGTTACTGGTGGCTCGCAAGGCGCGCGGGTGATGGCTGATGTTGTGCCAGCGGGCATTGCTGCGTTAGAGCCGGACCTGCGTGCTCGGGTCTCTATAGTTCAACAGGCGCGCGGTGAAGATGAGGCGCGCGTGCGCGCCGCTTATGCGCAGCTTGGCGTGCAGGCTGAGGTTGCTGCGTTCTTTAAGGATCTGCCGCAGCGCATCGCTGATGCGCATCTGGTCATCAGCCGCGCAGGCGCTTCGACTGTCTGCGAACTCGCGGTCATCGGGCGGCCCGCGCTGCTCGTTCCCTATCCGTTCGCGCTGGATCAGGATCAGGCAGCGAATGCTGCAGAGCTTGCGGCGAGCGGAGCTGTGATCGTGATCCGTCAGTCAGATTTCACGCCGGAGCGGGTTGCGGCGGAGATTGCGGCTGCGTTTGCTGACCCTGAGGGGTTGACGCGGCGCGCTGGCGCGGCCAAGAGCGCCGGGGTGCCGGATGCGGCGGCCCGCCTTGCCGATCTTGTTATGGCGACGGCCCAGCTCTGAACCCCGCTTTCGTTTCAAGCGTCAGCGTCTAATTTTTCTGCCGCGTTTGTCTTTGCAAAGCGTAGCCGCTTGGCTGGAGAACGCACTGGGAGCTTTTCATGAAATTACCCCGCGAACTCGGGCCCATTCATTTCATCGGCATCGGCGGCATCGGCATGTCCGGCATCGCGGAGGTTCTTCTTAATCAGGGCTACGCAGTCCAGGGTTCGGACGCTTCTGAGAACGCCAATGTGTTGCGCCTGCGCGAGCGCGGGGCGACGGTCCATGTGGGGCACCATGCCGACAACATCGGCAAGGCTGAAGTCATCGTGGTTTCCACCGCGATTCGCCGCGACAATCCTGAACTTGCTGCAGCGCGCGAAAAGCGTCTGCCTGTGGTGCGTCGTGCTGAAATGCTCGCTGAGTTGATGCGGCTGAAGCGCTCTATCGCGGTTGCTGGCACTCATGGCAAAACGACGACAACCTCTATTGTTGCCGCGCTGCTCGATGCGGGTGGTTTTGATCCCACTGTCATCAATGGCGGCATCATCAACGCCTATGGCACCAACGCGCGACTTGGCGCCGGCGAGTGGATGGTGGTGGAAGCCGATGAGAGCGATGGCACATTTCTGAAGTTGCCTGCCGACATCGCAATTGTCACCAATATCGATCCTGAACATCTCGATCACTTCAAGACGTTTGACGCCATCAAGGTAGCGTTCCGCGCGCTGGTGGAAAACCTGCCGTTCTACGGCTTTGCGGTAATGTGCCTCGATCATCCTACCGTGCAGGAGCTTGTCGGGCGCATTGAGGACAGGCGAGTTATCACATACGGCGAAAATCCCCAGGCTGACGTGCGGTTGCTCGACGTCAACCTTGATGGAGGCGAGTCGCGTTTCAACGTGCTGTTGCGCGACAGGGCTACGTCGCAGGCGACTTATATTGAAGGCCTGCGTCTCCCCATGCCAGGCCACCATAATGCAATGAACGCTACGGCAGCCATTGCTGTTGCGCATGAACTCGGCGTCTCCATCGAGGATATCCGAAAGGCGCTGCTTGCATTTGGCGGCGTGAAGCGTCGTTTCACGAAGACCGGCGAATGGAAGGGCGCGAATATTTTCGATGATTACGCGCATCATCCTGTCGAAGTCGCCGCTGTTTTGCGTGCGGCGCGTGCGTCCACGCGCACAAAGGTTATCGCCATCGTGCAGCCACATCGCTACACGCGGCTACAGTCTTTGTTTAATGAATTTGCAACGTGCTTCAACGATGCAGACGCTGTTCTGGTTGCCGATGTTTATGCGGCTGGTGAGAAGCCTATCGAGGGCATCGACAAGGAGCATCTTGTCGCCGCCATCAAGGCGCACGGGCATCGCAACGCCATGACGCTCGACGATCCGGCGCATCTGGCGCCAATCATTGCAGGGCTTGCGGGAGAGGGCGATTACGTGATCTGCCTTGGCGCAGGCAACATTACGCAATGGGCCGCCTCGTTGCCTGCTGAACTTGCGAAGGTGGCGCCGTGAGTTTCGAAGATCTGGGGCCAAGTTTTGCTGCGCACATGCCGGACTTGCGCGGTCGACTGACTGCAAATGCGCCGCTTGCGCCCTACACATGGTTTCGTGTTGGCGGGCCGGCACAGATTTTGTTTGCGCCTGCGGATGAAGATGATCTTGCCTATTTTCTCAAGCGGGCTCCAGTCGATCTGCCCGTCACTGTGCTGGGTCTGGGCTCGAACATGATCGTGCGTGACGGCGGCGTGCCCGGCGTTGTGATAAGGCTTGCAGGTCGCGCGTTCGGCGAGGTTGAAATTCTCGATAATAATCGCGTGCGCGCTGGCGCCGCTGTGCCGGATATGAAAGTAGCACGCGCTGCGGCTGAGGCGGGCGTGGACGGGTTGGCGTTTCTGCGCGGCATTCCCGGCTCCATTGGCGGCGCGTTGCGCATGAACGCGGGCGCGCATGGTGGCGAGACGACGGACGTTCTGATCGAGGCGTGCGGCGTGGACCGCGCGGGTGAGATACGCCGTTTCACACACGCAGACATGGGCTTTTCGTATCGGCACAGCACCGCGCCCGATGATGTGATTTTCACGAGCGCGCTGTTTCAGGGGCGGCCCGGCAAGTCCGAAGAAATCATCGCGGAGATGGATCGCATCACCGCAGCGCGCGAGGCGACCCAGCCGATCCGCGAAAAGACGGGCGGCTCAACTTTCAAGAACCCCAAGCCGCAGAGCGCCTGGAAGGTCATCGACGCCGCCGGGTGTCGCGGCCTGCAAATGGGCGGCGCGCAGGTCAGCGAGATGCATTGCAATTTTCTTATCAACCGCGACAACGCTACTGCGGCTGACATTGAAAATCTCGGCGAGGAAGTGCGCCGCCGCGTGAAGGCCCATTCAGGCGTTGATCTGCAGTGGGAGATCAAGCGGATCGGGGTGACGGCGTAGCGCTCGGGCCGTCATGCGCGGGCTTGACCCGCGTATCCAGGCGTAACGGGTTTTCCTTTTAGCGCTTTCACGAATAGCCTCCTGTTGGATACGCGGGTCAAGCCCGCGTATGACGCTGAACAACGGCGTTTTGGCCCTTGGCCTGTCGTGGGCGCCGGCCTTCGCCGTTTTTTCGTTCGCCTTCACCGTCCGTCAACCAAAATCCTTAATCATCCGGAAAGGCTGAATCGCCGCGCGGGGAGTTCCTGCTCAGGTTGAGATTGGTTTCCGGAGGCCGAGTTTGATGAGCAAGCATGTCGCCGTCCTGATGGGCGGGCTGTCGTCCGAGCGCGAGGTATCGCTGCGGTCCGGCGCCGCGTGCGCGCTGGCGCTGGAGGGCGAGGGGTTTCGCGTCACCCGGGTGGATGTG
Organism: Hyphomicrobiales bacterium; assembly: GCA_031428455.1. Lineage (GTDB taxonomy): Bacteria > Pseudomonadota > Alphaproteobacteria > Rhizobiales > Beijerinckiaceae > Terripilifer. The sequence goes on from JANPPJ010000176.1 coordinate 43,120, forward strand.
GCGCGGGATGTTGCCGAAAGGCTCGCCAAGCTCCGGCCAGACGTGGCGCTCAATGCGCTGCATGGGCCCATGGGCGAGGATGGCTCGATCCAGGGTGTGCTGGAATTGCTGCGCATCCCCTACACGCACTCGGGAGTTCTCGCCTCCGCGCTGGCGATGAACAAGGCCATGGCCAAAATCGTGCTCAAGGATGCCGGCGTGCCGGTTCCGCAGGGGCGAATCGTTAACAGGCGGGAGGCCGCCCGTTCACATGCTCTTAACCCTCCTTACGTTCTCAAGCCGATTGCCGAGGGATCGTCCTACGGGGTCTTTATCGTGCCCGTGGGGGCCAATGCGCCGCCAGCCGAGCTTGCAGCCGACGACTGGAAATACGGGGAAACTCTTTTGGCTGAGACGTTTATCGCTGGTCGCGAGCTGACCTGCGCGGTCATTGGCGACCGGCCTCTGGACGTCATCGACATCCGGGCCGCCGATGGCGGCTGGTACGATTATCAGGCGAAATACACGAAAGGTGGATCAATCCACATCCTTCCGGCCGAAATTAAAGGAAATATTTACCAACAGATTCAACAGTTGGCGTTAACGGCGCACAAAGCGCTCGGGTGTCGCGGGGTGAGCCGCAGCGACTTCCGGTACGACGACCGCCCCGATGGCACGGGCGAGCTTGTCATGCTGGAGGTGAATACCCAGCCGGGTATGACCGAGACGTCTCTGGTGCCTGAACTTGCGGCCCATGTGGGTATGTCGTTCGGTGAGTTGGTTCGATGGATGGTGGAAGACGCCTCCTGCGATCGCTGAAAGAGGCTTTTGCCTCTCCTTTCCCTCAGCGCGCAGCGTTTGCAGGGGCGGACAGCGCGCGCAGCGACTGGAGCCCGGAGCCTATGCTTCCGACGCGCAAGCGCCGGCGGAACAAGCTCGACATCGCGGGTCGCGTCCTCAGCCTCGGCGCACGGCGCTGGACAGGCCTCATCATGACCATGTGCCTGTTCAGCGGCGTTTTTCTCTATGGCGCCTTCAAGGGCGGCGCTTATGATTCGTTTGTGACGCGCAATGGCGAGGTCCAGGATGTCGTGGCGCGCAGCCTGGGGTTTGGCCTCGACGCCATCACAATCACCGGGCAGCGGGAACTGACCGCCCAGGAAATTTTGACGATTGCTGGCGTCAGCGAGCGCAATTCCTTGCCCTTTCTCGACGTCAAGGAGATCCGTGACCGGCTGAAGACGGCGCCACTGCTGCGAGAAGCAAGCGTACGCAAACTCTATCCGGACCGGCTTGTGATTGAGGTCACGGAACGCGACGCCCATGCCCTCTGGCAAAAGGACGGCGAGATTTTCGTCATCTCCGCCGACGGCACGCCCATCGACTCGATGCATGACGAGCGGTTCGTGCATCTTCCGTTCGTTGTGGGCGAAGGCGCCAACATGCGCGTCGCCGAATTTCATCGGATCGTTGAAGCCTCGGGCGATCTGAAATCGAAAATTCGGGCGGGCGTGCTGGTCACGCACCGTCGCTGGAACATCAAGCTCACCACCGGCGTGGACGTGAAGCTTCCTGAAATCGGCGCAGAGGCGGCCATTGCTGCGCTCGCAAAACTCGCGAAAGAGCAGAAGATCATCGACAAGGATCTCATCTCGATCGACATGCGCATTCCCGGGCGACTGGTTGCGCGGCTGACTGAAGAAGCCGCCGCTGTTCGCGCGGAGGTCAAAAAGCCGCCGGGCCGCCGGGGGCCCGCATGATGTCGCAAGCCATCACGCCGCGGATGAAGCCGCTATCGGTGCGCAGAAGCGCCATTTTGTGTGTTCTGGACGTTGGCACGAGCAAGGTCGCGTGCATCATCGCGCGCCTCATGCCTGCCGAACCGTCCGACCTTTTGCGCGGCCGCACCCATGCCTGCCGCGTGCTCGGCATCGGCCACCAGCGCTCGCGCGGCCTCAAGGCTGGCGTCGTTGTTGACATGGACGAAGCGGAGAAGGCCATCCGTCTTGCGGTCGACGCCGCCGAGCGCATGGCTGGCGTGCAGGCTGAAAGCCTGATCGTCAACCTCAGCGGCGGGCGTCTGGGAGCGGACCAGCTCAGCGCGAAAATTCGCATCGGCGGGCAGGCTGTTACGACCACTGAAGTTCATCATGTGCTGGAAGCAGCTGCAGCGCGCACGGCCCGGCAGGGGCGCACGACATTGCACGCGCTGCCGCGCGCCTATTCACTTGATGGCGCGCCCTCTATTCGTGATCCCAGGGGCATGATCGGCGACGAACTCGCCGCCACGATGACAGTCGTCAGCTGCGATTCAGCGCCAGCGCGCAATCTGATGCTGGCCATTGAGCGGTGCCATCTGGATGTGGAAGCCGTCGTCGCGACGCCTTACGCTGCTGGTCTGGCCGCGCTGGTGGACGATGAATCCGAAATGGGCTCCATCGTCATCGATTTTGGCGGCGGCACGACCACCATGGCCTGCTTCGCGGACAACCGTCTTGCGCACGTCGACGCCATCGCAGTCGGCGGCTCGCATGTCACGATGGACATCGCACGCGGACTGACGTTGCGCCTCACCGACGCCGAGCGGCTGAAGACCTATTACGGCGCTTGCATTTCATCGCCATCAGACGAGCGCGAGAGCATTGCAATCACACAGATGGGTGAAAGCGAACACGCCAGCCACATGCCAAAATCGCAGCTGGTGCGCATCATCAAGCCGCGCGTCGAGGAAATTCTCGAACTGGTGCGGGACCGGCTTGCGGGCGCGGGATACGCATCTGGCGCAGGCCAGCGCTTCGTTCTCACAGGCGGAGCGAGCCAGCTTACGGGGCTTGCAGAAGCCGCGCGTCGCATTCTGGGCGGACAGGTTCGTCTGGGTCGTCCGCTGGGCGTCAAGGGTTTGCCGGAATCGGCGAAGAACCCCGCGTTTGCGGCGGCCATTGGCCTGCTTGTTTATCCGCAGGTTTCGGGGCTCGAGCATTTCGAGCCGCGTCGGGGTCCGGGGTTCAACATCGCCGGGGGCGAAGGGTACGTAGGGAACGTTGTGCGATGGTTGAAAAGTAACTTCTGAACGAAGCGTCCACGCTCAGATGCGGACGATAAATGCGGAATCAGGAATGGGCGTAGCGCCCGACGACAAACGAAAGGCCACAACAATGACGATCAATTTGAGGGCGCCGGAATTGAGAGAACTTAAGCCCCGCATCATGGTGTGCGGCGTTGGCGGTGCAGGCGGAAACGCCGTCAACAACATGATCACCTCCGGTCTTGCCGGCGTTGACTTCATTGTGGCCAACACGGACGCGCAGGCGCTGACGTCCTCAAAGGCTGATCGCATCATCCAGATGGGCCTGCAGGTGACGGAAGGTCTCGGCGCTGGCGCGCAGCCTGAAGTTGGCCGCGCCGCCGCCGAAGAGGCGATGGAAGAGATTCGTGATCACTTCGCGGGCATCCACATGGTGTTCGTCACCGCCGGCATGGGCGGCGGCACCGGCACCGGCGCCGCGCCTGTCATCGCCCGCACTGCGCGCGACATGGGCATTCTCACCGTCGGCGTCGTGACGAAGCCCTTCCAGTTCGAAGGCATTCGCCGCATGCGCATCGCCGAGCAGGGCATCCTCGACCTGCAGAACTCGGTCGATACGCTGATCGTGATTCCGAACCAGAACCTGTTCCGCGTCGCCAACGAGAAGACCACCTTCGCCGACGCCTTCTCCATGGCTGACCAGGTGCTCTACTCGGGCGTCGCCTGCATCACCGATTTGATGGTCAAGGAAGGCCTTATCAACCTCGACTTCGCCGACGTACGCGCCATCATGCGCGAAATGGGCAAGGCGATGATGGGCACCGGCGAGGCCTCGGGCGAGCGTCGCGCTATTCTCGCTGCGGAAGCCGCTATCGCCAATCCGCTGCTGGATGAAACCTCCATGCGCGGCGCGCGCGGCCTGTTGATCTCGATCACCGGCGGCAGCGATCTGACCCTCTATGAAGTTGACGAAGCGGCAAGCCGCATCCGCGAGGAAGTGGACGAAGACGCCAACATCATCCTGGGCGCGACGTTCGACGAGCGTCTTGACGGCATCGTGCGCGTCTCGGTGGTCGCCACCGGCATTGATACGCCGGCGCGTGAGATCAACGCTGCCGAAACGCGTATTGCTGACGCCGCCCAGAAGCTGCGCTCGCAAGTGGTGACGCCAGTAGCGCCGTCAGCTCTCGCGCCGGTCGCTCGCGCTCCCGAGCCCGCTCCCGCCTATGAGGCTGCTTACGACCCGGCTTATGAGCAGGCGGCCCCCGCCGCTTATGAAGAGACATATTACGCGCCCCCGCAGCCAACGCGTTATGCGCAGCAAGCCCATGCTTCTCATGCTTCTCATGCTTCTCATGCGTCGCACGCGGCGCATGAAGTGGTGATCGAGCCGATCCAGCCCAAGCACGCGCCGATGCTTTATGCGCACACCGCGCCTCATGAGCCTGCGTATCAGCCTGCTCCGTCGGTCTTCGTGCCGCCGGCTCCCGAGCCGCTCATGCGCGCCCCGCGCATGCCCACAATCGACGATCTTCCGGCCCCCGGCCGCCAGCTGCTTCAGGCGCACCAGGCGCCAGAGCAGGGCGATTCGCGCCGCCGGTCGTTGCTCGAGCGCCTCGCGTCTTTCAGCCGCCGCGGCGCTGAAGAGCCGACCCACGCTGCTCCGCAATCGGTCGCCCCGGCGCCCGTTCAGGCGCCGCCGGCCCAGCCGGTTCGCGCCCGCGTGCCGATGCCGCCTCAGCCAGCTCCGGCTGCGCGCCCGCAGCCCGGCGCCGTGCACGCGGAATATGCGCGTCGCCCGCAGGCTCCCGTGCCCGGCGCCCGCCAGCAGCAGCTCGGTCTTCATGGCCGCGCCGCCCCGGCTGCGCAGCGCCCGGAAGAGGACCATCTGGACATTCCTGCCTTCCTGCGGCGCCAGTCCAGCTGAGAAAGCTGAACCGATTCGGGACGAAAAAGCCCCGCAGCCGGACCGGTCGCGGGGCTTATCTATATGAAATATTAAGGGTAACAGGTCTTATCTACGAAATCTGTGGAAGTGTAACAACTGGTAAGAAAGCGTGATTTTGACGTGGCGGAATGGGGGCGTATTTTGGTTTTCGTGGTTGAGGATTCGTCACAATCGAACGATGACGGATTTAATCACATGAGCACCGGGTCGCTTTCGCCTGCTGGCGGATACATCGGTGGTCCAATAATGGGGCAGCGTCAGACGTAAGGAGTCGCCGGGCGACCGGTGACATGCTCTCGTGTGATGCAAAGAGTGAGTCAAGAATGATTTCCGCCAAACAGACCACCTTACGAGCCCGCGCAACGCTCTCCGGAGCTGGGGTTCATTCCAATGCGCCCGTACAGGTGGTCCTGCATCCGGCGGATGCCGACAGCGGCATCGTTTTCCTGCGCACGGGTCTGGCGGATGGACGTGATCGCACGATCCGCGCCAATTGGTCCGAAGTCAGCATGACGGAATTATGCACCGTGATCGGTGACGCCTCCGACGCGACGGTCGCCACCATCGAGCATTTGCTGGCCGCTCTCGCCGGGCTTGGCGTTGATAACGTCCTTGTCGAGATCGATGGTCCGGAAGTTCCGATCATGGACGGGTCGGCCGCTCACTTCGTCGAAGCCATTGATCAGGCAGGCATCGTTCAGCTGAACAGGCCCCGCCGGTACGTCAAGGTTTTGAAGACCGTTCGCGTCGAGCATGGCCGCGCGTTTTCCGAGCTTCGCCCCGCCGAGCAGGGCTTCCGTCTCGAAGTCGAAATCGACTTCTCGCAGGACATCATCGGTCGTCAGAGAAAAGTGATCGACCTGGACCCCAAGACATTCCGCCGCGAGATTTGCCGCGCTCGCACCTTTGGCTTCGTGCACGACGTCGAGCGTCTCTGGAAGGCCGGCTTCGCGCTCGGCGCCTCGCTTGAAAACTCGGTCGCCCTTGACGAGAGCCGCATCCTTAATCCGGAAGGCTTGCGTTACGCTGACGAGTTCGTGCGTCACAAGACTCTCGACGCCGTCGGCGACCTCGCCCTTGCTGGCGCGCCGATCATCGGCGCCTACCGGTCTTATTGCGGCGGTCATCGCACCAACGTCTCCGTCCTGAAGGCTCTGTTCAGCGACCCCGAGGCGTATTCGATCGTCGAAGCGCCGACCCGCCGTCTGGGCGGTCGCTCGGAGTTGAGCCTCGCTGCGGCGGCGGCCTACGGGCCCGACATCAACTGAACCCCGGCCTCGCAGGATGTGGCGGGCGGGTTTGCCCAAAAGCAACACCTGCAGACAAAACGTTCTCCCCCGCTCGCACGGGCCGAGTTGCGCCACATTCACCAGTCGTTATGAGTGTGTCTGCGAAGGTGGCGCCTGCGTCGCTTTTGTTGTAGAAGCCTGAGGACTTGTTCACGTTGTCGAGGAGCGTTCCGCGCCTTGCACGCTTGAACATCCCGATTTGAGACGAGACACCGAATGATCCGCGTCGCGCCTGACCATGTAAGCAGCATCCGGCCCGGGCGCCGCCCTTTCACGTTCGTGGGCGCGTGCGCTGCGGCGATTGTGGCTCTTTCTCTGGGCGGCTGTTCAACCTTTGACAGCCTTAACCCGTTCGGCGGCGAAAAGTACGAAGCCAAGGTTCTTCCTGATGAACCGGCCCAGCAGATTTACGATCAGGCGCTCGTGCGTCTTGAGCGCCGGGATTACGAAGGCGCCTCGCGCCGTTTCACGGACCTCGAAAAGCAGTTCCCCTTCTCCCAGTGGTCCCGCAAGGGCCTTCTGATGATCGCCTACGCCAATTATGAGGCGCAGAAGTGGGACGAAACCATCATGGCGGGTAACCGCTACATCAGCCTCTATCCTTCGACATCCGAGACGCCGTACGCGCTCTATCTCGTCGGTATGTCGATGTATAATCAGATTCCCGACATTTCGCGCGACCAGGAGCGTGCCGAGCAGACGGTAAAGGTGTTCAACGACCTGATCCAGAAGTTCCCGAAGTCGGAATACGCTGAAGAGGCAAAGTACAAGCTCATGGTCGCCCGCGACCAGCTGGCCGGCAAGGAAATGTCGGTGGGCCGCTTCTACCTCGTGCGCAAGAACTACACCGCTGGCATCAACCGCTTCCGCGAGGTGCTGTTCAAGTACCAGACCACTCGCCATGCGGAGGAGGCGTTGTTCCGCCTTACCGAGGCGTATTACGCGCTGGGCATCGTCAACGAGGCGCAGACTGCGGCGGCTGTTCTGGGCCACAACTATCCTGACAGCCAGTGGTACAAGGATGCGTACGCGCTGCTGCAGAAGGGCGGCGTGGAGCCGCAGGTTAGCCAGGGGTCGTGGATCACCCGCGCTTTCCGCGGCGTGACAGGGCAGGGCTGATCCCGAGAGGGAGCCTTCGGCAAGGGTCCCATGCTGGTTCAGCTTTCGATCCGAGACATCGTCCTGATCGACCGGCTCGATATTGAGCCGGGCTCGGGGCTGACTGTTCTCACCGGCGAAACAGGCGCCGGTAAATCAATCCTTCTCGATGCATTTTCGCTCGCCCTTGGCGGTCGCGGCGATGGGTCCCTCGTGCGCGCAGATCAGGCGCAGGGGCAGGTTACTGCCGCGTTTGATTTGCCGGAAGGGCATCGCGCGATCCTCGCTGCACGCGAGGCGGGGGCCGAGTGCGCAGGCGAACTCATCCTGCGCCGCGTGCAAATGGCGGACGGGCGCACGCGCGCCTTCGTCAACGACCAACCCATCAGTGTTCAGGCGTTGCGCACCATCGGGGCGGCGCTGGTCGAAATCCATGGCCAGCACGATGACCGGGCGCTGGTCGACCCGGCCATGCACCGGTCGGTTATCGACGCTGCGGGCGGGCTGGAGGCGGATGTCGTGGCTGTGCGCGCCGCATACGCAGCCGCGCGAGACAGCCGCAGTGCGCTGGCGCGCGAGGATGAGCGAATCGAGGCCGCCCGCAAGGAAGCGGACTGGCTCCGCCACGCGCACGAGGAACTGACAAAGCTTGCTCCGGCTGCCAGCGAGGAGCGCACTCTTGCGGAGAAGCGCACCGGCATGATGCAGGCCGAGAAGGTCGCCGTCGAGCTGCGCGACGCCAACGAGATGATGAGCGGCAACAATGCGCCCGGCGCGGCGATGTTGTCGCTCCTGCGCCGTCTGGACCGGCGCGCCGCGCAGGCGCCTGCCTTGCTCGATCCGGCCGTAAAGGCGCTGGACGCGGCGCTCACGTCCGTCGATCTGGCGTCGCAGGCCATTCAGGAGGCTTTGCGCGCCTGCGGATTTGACCCGCGCGATCTCGAGCGGATCGAGGAAAGGCTTTTTGCGCTGCGCGCTGCGGGGCGCAAATACGCTGCGCCTGTGGACGATCTGGCCGCGCTGGCTGAAAAGTACGCCGGCGATCTTGCCGCGCTCGATGCGGGCGAAGCCAATCTTGTGAAGCTCCGCAAGGCGGCTGACGCGGCGGATGCGAAATTTGCGGCTCTCGCCTCCGCCCTCAGCAAGGCGCGAGCGAAAGCGGCTGGGGTTCTCGACAAGGCCGTCAATTCCGAACTCGCGCCCCTGAAGCTGGAGCAGGCCCGCTTTACGACGCAGATCACGGTGGATGCGTCCGCGCCGGGCCCCGAAGGCGTGGACCGGGTTGAATTCTGGGTGCAGACTAACCCAGGCACCCGGCCGGGGCCGCTGATGAAGATCGCGTCCGGCGGCGAACTCGCCCGTTTCATGCTTGCGCTCAAGGTGGTGCTGGCTGACAGGGGCTCGGCGCCCACGCTGGTCTTCGACGAGATCGACACAGGGGTTGGCGGCGCGGTGGCGGACGCCATCGGCCAGCGATTGGCAAGGCTTGCTTCGCGCGTGCAGGTTCTGGCCGTCACTCACGCGCCGCAGGTTGCCGCGCGCGCAGCTGGTCATCTGCGCATCGCCAAGGCTTTGGCGGACAAGGGCAAGCGCGTCTCGACGCGGGTTGAGCCGCTTGCCGAGGCGGCGCGACGCGAGGAGATCGCGCGCATGCTGGCGGGCGCCACGATCACTGATGAAGCGCGCGCCGCGGCGCGTCGCCTGATCGAAAGCGCACAGGCTTAAGGCTTGCACGTCGGCGTTGCGGCCAGTCGTGCATTCCCGGGCGGGTCGCGCCTCACGGGCAAGTAGCTCCTTCACGAGAGAGTCGCGCTGCGCTATTTCTGCTGGCTATGAAGAAGCCTTCGCCCGCTCAAAATCTCTCGTCTGCACAAGATCTCTCGCCGTTGGAAGCGAGCGCTGAACACGAGCGCCTCGCCGATGAAATTGCCGCGCATGATCTGGCCTATCACCAGAAAGACGCGCCCGAGATATCCGATGCTGCTTATGACGCGCTTCGGCGCCGCTTCGACGAGATCGAGGCGGCGTTTCCCGAGCTTGCGAAAACTGCGAAATCGGTTTCGCAGAAAGTCGGCGCCGCGCCTTTCGAGAAGTTCGGCAAGGTGCGCCATGTCGTGCCGATGCTCTCGCTATCGAATCTTTTTGATGCGCCAGAGGCGGCAGAATTTGTTGAGCGCGTGCGGCGCTTTCTGGGCCTTGGCGCGGACAAGCCGCTCGCCTTTACCGCCGAACCGAAGATCGACGGTCTGTCCTGCTCTATTCGCTACGTCGATGGCGTGCTGGTTCAGGCGACCACGCGCGGCGATGGTTATGAGGGTGAGGACGTCACCGCCAACGTGCGCACGATTGGCGAAATTCCGCACAAGTTGCAGGGCGCCAGTTTCCCTGCCGTCCTGGAAGTACGCGGCGAGATTTACATGCGCAAAGGCGATTTCGCGCAGATGAACGCGCGGCAGGAAGCGGCTGGAGAGAAGGTATTCGCCAATCCTCGCAATGCGGCGGCCGGATCACTGCGGCAACTCGATCCATCCATCACCGCCAGGCGACCGCTGCATTTTTTTGCCTATGCATGGGGCGAGGTCAGCGAGCTATCCGCAACGCAGATGGAGATGATCGACGCCTTCAAAGCGTGGGGCTTGCCGGTCAATCCTGAGACGTATGTCTGCAACGATGCAGACGACCTTGTCGCGTTCTATCGCAAGATAGAGCAAGGCCGCGCTTCGCTTGATTATGATATCGACGGCGTTGTTTACAAAGTAAACGATCTTGGGCTGCGCGAGCGGCTTGGCTTCGTATCGCGTTCGCCGCGCTGGGCTGTGGCGCACAAGTTTCCTGCTGAACAGGCCGTGACAATCTTGCGCGGCATCGACATTCAGGTGGGGCGTACGGGCTCACTTACGCCTGTCGCGCGGCTTGAACCTGTCACGGTAGGCGGCGTCGTTGTGACCAATGCAACGCTGCATAATGAAGACGAGATCGCGCGCAAGGACGTGCGTGTCGGAGATACAGTTGTCGTGCAGCGCGCGGGCGATGTGATCCCGCAAATTGTCAGCGTTGTGCTCGACAAGCGTCCTGCCGATTCCCAGCCATACAGGCTTGAGCCGGTGTGTCCTGCGTGCGGCTCAGCGGCTGTGCGCGAGCTTGATGCGAAGGGCGAGGCAGATGTCGTGCGTCGCTGCACGGGCGGGCTTGTGTGCCCGGCGCAGGCTGTCGAGCGGCTGAAACACTTCGCTTCGCGCAATGCGCTGGACATTGAAGGGCTGGGCGACAAGCAGATCGAGTTCTTCTACGAGAAAGGCCTGCTGCGCACGCCTGCGGATATCTTCACGCTGCAGGCGCGCGACGATGCGCCGGGCAGTCTTGTGAAGATCCGCAATTTTGAGGGTTTCGGTGAAACATCGGTGCGCAATTTGTTCAGCGCCATCGAGGCGCGGCGTACGGTTGATCTCAATCGTTTCATCTTCGCGCTCGGCATTCGTCATGTGGGCGAGACAAACGCGCGACGACTCGCGCGTCATTTCGAATCGTTCGAGAGCCTGCGCGCAACCGCGCGCGCAGCTGGCGATGAGGCTTCGGACGCGCGGGGCGAACTTCGCAACATTGAAGGTATCGGCGATGTCGTCGCCGAAGCGCTCGCGGACTTTTTTACCGAAGAGCACAATGAGACGGTGCTGGACGCTTTGCTGAAAGAAGTCACGCCAGTGGCAATGGAGCAGGTGAAAAACGACTCGCCCGTTGCAGGCAAGACCGTGGTCTTTACCGGAGCGTTGGTGCGAATGACGCGCGAGGAGGCCAAGGCCATGGCCGAGCGGCTTGGCGCAAAGGTCGCGGGGTCAGTGTCGAGGAAAACTGATCTCGTGGTCGCCGGGCCGGGCGCGGGCTCGAAGCTGGCGAAAGCCGAAGGCTTCGGCGTTGAGGTCATAACAGAAGACGACTGGTTCGTGCGCGTCACGTAAAGAACTCCTCCCCGCTTGCGCGGGAAGGAGCTGGTTGTTGAGCCGTTACTCAGGCTGGCCGGGGCGCTTCTGCGCCTCGGGCTTGTCCTGAGGCCGGGGTGCACGTGGCGCCCTTTCAGCGTCATCGCCGCGATTGGGCGCGGCGCCGGTTACGCCTTCACGTCCGCCGCGAGGCGGCGCGCCGGGCTCTGCAGCCCGTGGGCTTGCAGGCTCCGCGGTGCGCGGCGCAGGCGAGCGTTCTTGAGCGCGCTCCTGCGTGCGTTCTTGCACGCGCTCCTGCGTGCGTTCAGGTGCGCGCTCCTGCGTGCGCTCAGGTGCGCCCTGCGTCCGCTCTGGGCGCTGCTGCGGTTGCGACCGCTCTTCACGCTGCTGCACGCCGCGCTCCTGTTGGCGTGCAGGACCATCTGCGGCTCGACCGGGCGCTGTACCGGCCTGCCCGGGGGTATCGCCCGAACGACCGGGAGCAGTGCGGGCCTGTCCTGGCGTATCGCCAGCACGACCGGGCGCCGTGCCTGCCTGTCCGGGGGTATCGCCATCACGACCGGGCGCCTTGCCTGCCTGTCCGGGCGTATCGCCGGAACGTCCGGGAGCAGTACGGGCCTGTCCGGGGGTGTCACCAGCACGACCGGGCGCCGTGCCTGCCTGTCCTGGCGTATCGCCCGGGCGGCCTGGAGCAGTGCGGGCCTGTCCGGGGGTGTCACCAGCACGACCGGGCGCATTGCCTGCCTGTCCTGGTGTATCGCCAGCACGACCGGGCGCGGTCCCTGCCTGTCCTGGCGTCTCGCCAGCACGACCGGGAGCGGTGCGCGCCTGTCCGGGCGTCTCGCCAGGACGGCCCGGAGCCGTGCCGGTTTGGCCCGGCAGGGCATTGTTACGGTCTGTCGCGGAGCCTCTGGGATCCGGAGCGCCGGGACGCTGTTCGCCCGGCGCCTGAGCCGCACGGGGCGGCCGCTCGCCGAGGCGTCCACCGGCTTCATTTGCTTCCAGCGCGCGCGGCGCGGGAACGTCCCGAACGGCTTCAATACGCGTGCGGGTTTCGCGAATGACCACGCGGTCACGCTGCATTCGACGCGTATCGCGCAGGTCTTCCGTGCGGAATTCGATCGCGTTGCTCACGCGGGTCGTGCCAGCAATCACGCGGGGGCGAACCTCGTAGCTCACGATCGGGCGACCAATGAAGGCGGCGACGTACGCCGGCGGAATGCCGGGGTTCACGTTCACGCCACGGTCACGGACGATGACCGTGCGATTGACGAGAACAGTGCGCTCGAAGATATCCGGGCGACGCTCACGAATGATGACCGTGCTGACGCGCGGGGCTACGAAATCGCGCGCCCGGACGAAGATCCAGACATTCGGGTTTTCGGCGTAATCCGACTGGACGTCATCGGGAGCAAGCGGCGCCCAACCGATGTAACGCGCCTCGGCGTCCCCGCTGCGATTGCTAGGCCGGGCGCCCCGTGCGGCGATGGCCGGGCCTTCGCCACGTCGCCAATTCACCCACGCCGGACCCCATTCATTGCCGGCAACCCACACCCAACCCATTTCGCGGTCATCAACCCAGCGACCGTAATGGAAGGCAATCCATCCCCAGTCAGCTTCGGTTTGATCCGAATTCCAGTACCAGCCGAGGTCTTCGGTATAGACCCAGCGGCCTACCGTGTACGGGCGCCAGTCTTTTGCAACCCGTGTCGGGCGCCACACTTCGCCAAAACGCGAATGGCGCTCAAATCGGCCGTGCGGCTCAAGCGCGACGCGAAATTCTTCACGCACTTCAACACGCTGTTGAGCCTGCGCTGGCGCAACCACGAGCGTGGGGGCGAACGGGGCAAATCCTGCGACAAGTCCTGTAACGAGAAGAGTAGTGCAAAGCAGTTTTGTGCGCGCGCGCGACATCGCAAGTCTCCCTGTAGTTTTCCCAGCGGGTCAACAACGGGATGGTGCAGGCATAGTTCCGGTAGCTTCGCCTTATGCGCGGCCAAGCGGCTTTGTGGCTTGCGCAAGCCAGCGCCGCGTTGTCGGCGAAACGAGCGGAGAAACCTCGCGTCGTACGCGCGCATGATAGGCGTCGAGCCAACGGATATCATCGCGCGACAGGAGCTTGGGCTCGACGCAGTTGCGGTCAATGGGCGCGAGCGTCAGCGTTTCGAAGCCGTACATTTCGCGTTCGGCGCCCTTGATATCGCGTTTCTCGACCAGCACAAGATTTTCGATGCGTATGCCAAACGCGCCCGTTTTATAAAAACCGGGCTCATTGGAAAGTATCATACCTTGCTCCAAGGCGCAGGATGGACGCTTTGAGATGTTCTGCGGGCCCTCATGGACGGAAAGAAAAGCGCCGACGCCGTGGCCGGTGCCATGGTCGTAATCAAGGCCTGCTTCCCACAGCGCGCTGCGAGCAAATGCATCCAGCTGCGCGCCGCTTGCGCCCTTCGGGAACACGGCGCGCGCGATGGCGATGTGGCCTTTCAGCACCCGCGTGAAGCGATCACGCATCTGCGCGTTTGGCTTGCCCACTGCGATCGTGCGCGTGATGTCTGTCGTGCCATCTTCGTACTGCGCGCCAGAGTCGAGCAGGAAGAGGCCTTTGCCAATCTTGCGATTGGTGCGCTCGGTTACGCGGTAATGCACGATGGCGCCGTTCGGGCCCGCGCCTGAGATCGTCGGGAATGAAACGTCCATAAGCTTTTTGGTCTGGCGCCGAAACGTCTCCAGCGCCATCACGGCGTCGATTTCGGTCACGCGACCTGTGGGCGATGCTTCGGCAAACCACGCCAGAAAGCTTGTCACCGCCGCCCCATCGCGCAGGTGCGCTGCGCGCGCGCCGCGGATTTCGGCGGCGTTCTTGCGCGCCTTCATCAAGTTGATCGGGTCCACGTCAAGTACTGCGTCCCCACCTGCGGTGCGAAGAGCATCGACAAGTTTGGTAGACGCTGAACTTGCATCAAACAACACGCGCGCACGCTTGCCGCCGAGCGCGGCAAGATCGTCAATCAGCTTCGATGGTTCTTCCACGTCAGCGACGAGGTTCAGCGCCTTGCGCACATCGTCCGCAAGCTTGCGCTTGTCGACATAGAGCACCGGGCGTCCTTTGGCGTGGATGATTGCGTAGGCGAGTGGCAAGGGCGTGTGCGGCACATCGGCGCCGCGAATGTTGAACGCCCACGCGACGTTGTGCGCATTGGAAACGACGAGCGCATCCGCGCCAGCGAGTTTGCCTGCAATGTCAGCGAGCTTCTTTTTGGCGTCGACGCCTGCAAACTTCTTCGGATAAAGCCGCACGGGCGCAAGCGCGGAAGCCGGGCGGTCGGTCCACAATGCATCGACTGGGTTGTCGCTCACAGCCTGTATCGAGGCGCCGACCTTGTGCGCGGCCTTCTCAAAGCGCGCTACGCTCGCAGGTGTTGTCAGCCATGGATCGTAGCCAAGCACGCTGTCGGCGCGCAGGTTCTTTTCCAGCCACTCGGCGGTCGAGAGGGCGCCACTGTCGATGAGCGTGAAAACCTTTGCGTCGACCTGATCGCAAACCTGCAATGTGTAGCGACCGTCAACGAAAATTGCGGCGCGGTCCGTCAGTACAACGGCCGAGCCCGCCGAACCCGTAAAGCCCGTTAACCACGCAAGGCGTTCGGCGTTGGCGGGCACGTATTCGTTTTGATGTTCGTCGGTGCGCGGAATGATGAAGCCGGTGAGGCCTCGCTTTTCCAGTTCCTTGCGCAGGGCTGCAGCGCGCGCCCTGCCGTGGCTTGGATCAGCGCTTTCCGTGAATGACTGAAAAACGCTTTCAAACATGTTCAATCCCCGCGCTGGGGCCGCGAAGAGGCGCCGCCGTTGCGCACCAGAAGCGTGGCCCAGCCCTCAATATCGATGCGGCGGGCCAGCTGGAAGCCTTGCGCCTTGTAGGCGGAGAGCACACCGGGCACATCGCGAGCCAAAAGGCCGGAGAGCACCACGTCCGCGTCAATGGTTGCTGCGCGGGCGATGGACGGCGCGAGGCCGCGCAGGGGCTTTGCCAGAATGTTTGCGAAGATGAGATCGTAGGGCCCGCCATTGCGCAAAGCAGGATGTTCGAGCCCCGGCGCCGTGACAGGAAACACCCAGGGCGCGACGCCATTCAGCACCGCGTTGGCGCGCGCCGCGTCTACGGCGATGATGTCGATATCGCCCGCGGCGACCTTCTGGCGCAGCGCTTTGGCCGCGCCGATGGCCAGCACGCCGGTGCCCGTTCCCACATCAAGGATCGACATAGGACGGCGCCGCTTCAGCAACCAGTCCAGCATGGTCAGGCAACCGCGCGTCGTGCCGTGGTGTCCGGTTCCAAAAGCAAGCGCGGCCTCGATTTCGATGCCGATGTCATTGGAGCGCACGGCAGCGCGATCATGCGAGCCGTGCACGAGGAAGCGCCCTGCGCGCACCGGCGCAAGGCCTTCCAGCGAGGCGGCGATCCAGTCCTTGCTGTCAATCAATGAGAAGACGGCGGTTTTCGCGACCTCCTCGCCTGCAACGGCGACGATGAGCGAGCGCACATAATCTTCATCCGGCTCAGAGCCGAAATAGGCTTCCACGAGCCACTCGCCGCTTGTCCAGTCCTTTGTGTTTGGCTCGCGCTCGAAAGCGGAGGCCGCCACTTCGGCTGGGTCGAACATCTCGACGATGAGATCGGCCAGGGCGCGGGCCTGCTCTTCCGGGCAGGGCAGCGTCATCATGTGGGCGGCGTTGTTTGGGGGGAGACCTTCAAGCATGGCGGCGTGGTAGCACGTTTGCACTGCGCCGTCAGGCTTCAGCCCACAAGCTTTCCAGGATTCATGATGCCCGCCGGATCAAGCGCTGCCTTTAGCGCGCGCATTGCGGCAAGCGCTGGCGCGTCGTGCTCAAGAGCCATGTATTTCAGCTTCGCCTGGCCGACGCCATGCTCGCCGGTGCAGGTGCCGTCCATGGCGAGGCTGCGCTCGACGAGGCGCTCAAGAAAGCCCTCCACGCGAGCGACTTCCTCGTCATCCTCAATGTCGAACAGCAAGTTCACATGGAAATTGCCATCGCCCACGTGGCCGATGATCGGCCCGATGAGATTGGATGCGGCCATGTCGGCCTGCGTTTGCGTCACGCATTCGGCGAGGCGTGAAATCGGCACGCAGATATCGGTCGCCAGTCCTTTCGCGCCCGGGCGAAGGGTGAAACCGGCCCAATAGGCGTCGTGACGCGCTTGCCAGAGTTTCGTGCGCTCCTCCGGCTTTGATGCGTATGCGAAAGGCCCGCCGCCCAATTCTGTGGCTATCTCGCCGAAGCGTTCTGCCTGTTCACGCGCGCTCGCGTGCGTGCCGTGAAACTCCACAAGCAACATCGGCGTCTCGGGCAAGCCGAGCTTTGAATGAAGGTTGACCGAGCGCACTGCCAGCGCGTCCAGCAACTCGATGCGCGCGACGGGGAGGCCAGACTGAATCGTGAGGATTGTCGCGTCGCAGGCTGCCTTGACGCTGGGGAAAGGGCAGATGCCGCCCACAATGGATTCAGGCAGGCCCTGCAGGCGCAGCGTGATCTCTGTGATGATGCCAAGCGTGCCTTCGGCGCCCACGAACAGGCGCGTCAGATCGTAGCCCGCTGATGATTTGCGCGCGCGCGACCCAGTACGCATGATCTCGCCGGATGCGGTCACGACCGTGAGCGCCAACACGTTTTCCTTCATCGTGCCGTAGCGGACCGCGTTGGTGCCGGATGCGCGTGTGGACGCCATGCCGCCCAGCGATGCGTCTGCGCCGGGATCTATAGGGAAGAAAAGGCCCTTGTGGCGCAGCGCGTCGTTCAATTCCTTGCGGGTCACGCCCGCTTCCACGACGCAATCGAGATCTTCGGCGTTGATGGCGACGATGCGCTTCATCAGCGAGGTATCGACGCAAACGCCGCCCATGGGCGCGTTGACGTGCCCCTCAAGCGAGCTGCCTGTTCCGAACGGTATGACGGGCACGCGATGCGCCGCGCAAATCTTCACGATCTGCGCAACTTCCTCCGTGGTTTGCGGGAAAACGACCGCATCGGGCGGTTCATTCCGTGTCCATGTCAGCGTGTGCGCGTGCTGTTCGCGCGTGCTGGCGTTCTCTGTGTAGCGCTCGCCGAAGAGGCTCGCGATTTCGCCAAGCGCGGCGGCAAGGTCGCGCGAGCGCGGCGCGGGCGGCGGTGGAGGCGTCTCGGTTTCGTCGGCCCACGCGCCAAGGCCGGGCAGGGGATCGGATGGTGTTGACATCTATACTCCCGGTGGATTCGCACGGATGGCGAGCGCAATCATTAAGTCGATCATTTACACACCAGCTTCGTTCGCAAGACGATAGATGCGATTGACAGGAATTCGCAATACATTTGCAGTGGGATACGTACTTACTTGCCCTCCCAGTTAATACCCTGCGAAGACCTCTATTCCTGCGCCAAAAGGAATAGGGCACATTACGACAGGAACGCGCAGGTTCGCACGCAAGTTTCAGCCCGGCGCAAGTTCCTCTCAAATTACAGAGATTTTGGAGTAATCGATGCCCATCACCACTATTGCGGTTCATGTTGAAGCCGCTGAAATGGCGACTCTGGAGCCCCGGATGGCGATGCCGCTCGCGTTGGCGCATACGCATGAGGCTCATATCGCTGCAGTGGTGTTCAAGACAAACGTCCTGGAAGGCGGTGGCGAACCTGAAGACGGAGAAGAGAATTTGATCGCACAACGGGTCCGAGACCTCCTGAACGGAGCCGGCGTTCGCGGCGACGTGCGGGGAAGAAGCAGCTTCGCTTACGGCATAGGCGAAGTTTTTGCTGACCAGATGCGGGTGAGCGATATCGGCATGATGGCGTTTGCGGCGGGCGCTTCGGCTGGTTCGCAATTCGTCGCCGCCGGCGGCATCTTTTCTTCGGGGCGCCCGCTTATCCTTTACCCAAGCGGAACTCAGTCGCGGTGTGCGCGGATCACGATCGCCTGGGACGCCTCGCCCGCCTCAGTCCGCGCAATTCATGGAGCCATGCCGCTCATCAGCAAAGCAGAATTGGTGACGGTCGTCAGCATCACCGATGACAAGGATTTTCGCCGTGGACAGTCGGGCGCCGAGTTGGCGCATCTGCTGGCACGCCATGGGGCGAAGACGGAGTTTCGCCCCTTGCAACGCGGCGGCGCGAGCGTCATGGGCGCTGTTGCGGACTTTGCGCAATCAGCGCGCTCGGACCTTCTCGTAATGGGCGCGGTCCGCCATTCGCTGGTTCACAAGATGATGTATGGAAGCGCCACACAAGATATTCTCGACGGTGGACCGTCGCTTCCAATTCTCACCGCGGCTTAACATCCATCGCAGGAGCAGGCGGTTAGCCGGCAAATCCGCCGCTATGGAGAAAGACTTGCTCCTGCGCACTCGAGATGCGCCCCAGCACCGGGTTGCGGTGTGGGAAACGCCCGAACCGCTTGATAATGTCCAGATGGACGTGGGCGTATTTCACGTTGTCTTCAAATCCAGCGCCCAGTTGCTCGAAAGCAGCAAGACAACGCTCCTGGTCGGCTAGCGATTCAGCGTGCATCATTGGCAGATAGAAGAATTGCTTGAGAGGCCCCTCTGTCTGTTGGTCAAAGCCACGCGCGATGGCGCGGTCTGCGACGTTGTGCGCGGCGGCGTCAGTGGCAAAAGCGTGAGCTGAGCCGCGAAACAGATTGCGCGGGAATTGATCGAGAAGGATGAGCAGCGCCAGCGCGCCTTCCGCCGTTTCCTCCCAGTTCCATAGCGCGCCGCTGGCGGCTTGCTCGTGAGCGGCTAGAAAGCGGATGCGTATGGCCGCGTCGAACGCGTCGTCTTTCCTGTACCATTTGTCCGGTCCAGCTTCCCGCCAGAAAGCTATGATCTCGGATGCGCTGGGTGATTTTGATGTCTTCATCACCCGATGATGGGGCGCAGGGCGCGCGGTTACAATGTCGCCAGGTTCGACAATCGCCCCTCGCGGCCCCACATTGGACGCATTGATTCGCTTTTCGTTCTACCCGCGACTTTCAGGAAAACCGTGTCCAGCCCCTTCGATTTTGATGAGTCTGACCTGAGCCGTCCGCCGATGCCCCGTCCCGGCGGGTTGGCTGCGCGTGCGCAGGCGGCGATGGCGGGGCCGCCGCGCTATCTGGACGCGCTGAACCGGGAGCAGCGCGAGGCGGTGGAGGCTGTAGACGGCCCAGTGCTGGTGCTGGCTGGCGCAGGCACCGGCAAGACGCGCGTGCTGACGACGCGCATCGCGCACATCATAGGCACGGGCCGGGCGCGCGCGCATGAAATCCTCGCGGTCACATTCACCAACAAGGCGTCGCGCGAAATGAAGGAGCGCATCGGCGCGCTCGCTGGCGCTGTGGGGGAGGGCATGCCGTGGCTTGGCACGTTCCACTCTATCGGCACCAAAATCCTGCGTCGTCATGCGGAGCTTGTCGGACTGAAATCGTCGTTCACGATCCTTGATACGGACGATCAGATCCGTCTCATCAAGCAGGTGCTGCAGGCCGAGAACATTGATGAGAAGCGCTGGCCCGCGCGCCAGTTCTCGATTCTCATGGACGGCTGGAAGAACAGAGGTCTTGAGCCGTCCCGTGTGCCTGCTGGCGAGGCGGAAGCTTTCGCCAATGGCAAGGGTCGCCGCATCTATGAGTTCTATCAGGAGCGGTTGAAGGCGCTGAACGCAGCCGACTTTGGCGACCTGTTGCTGGAAGGCTTGCGGCTGCTGCGCGACAACGCGGATGTGCTTGCCGAATATCAACGCCGCTTTCGCTACATTCTCGTCGACGAGTATCAGGACACCAACACTGTCCAGTATCTCTGGCTGCGTTTGCTTGCGCAGGGAACGGCTGACCGTCCGCAGCGCAACATCTGCTGCGTTGGCGACGATGATCAGGCTATTTATGGTTGGCGCGGCGCCGATGTGGATAACATCCTGCGCTTCGAGAAGGATTTTCCCGGCGCCAAGGTTGTGCGCCTTGAGCGTAATTATCGCTCCACAAGCCACATTCTGGCCGCAGCCTCACATCTCATCGCGCATAACGAAGGGCGCCTCGGCAAGACGCTGTTCACCGATGGCGAAGATGGTGAAAAGCCTTGTGTGCAGGGCGTTTGGGACTCGGAGGAAGAGGCTCGCGTTGTAGGCGAAGACATCGAGCAGTTGCAGCGACGCGGCGATGGTCTTGATTCCGTCGCCATTCTCGTGCGCGCGTCTTTTCAGATGCGAGAGTTTGAAGAGCGCTTCATCACGCTGGGTCTGCCTTATCGCGTGATTGGCGGCCCGCGCTTTTATGAGCGTGCGGAAATTCGCGATGCGCTTGCCTATCTTCGATGCGTTGCGCAGCCCGCTGATGATCTTGCCTTCGAGCGCATTTTCAATACGCCCAAGCGCGGCTTAGGCGACGCTGCGCTGCAACTCATGCATGACCACGCGCGCCGGGCAAAAATTCCACTGATGGAATCGGCCCGTCGCCTTGTTGAAACCGAAGAGCTGAAGCCAAAACAGCGGCAAGCCGTGCGGGCGTTGATGAGCGATTTCTCCCGCTGGTCCGCGATGATGCAAACGACTTCGCACAACGAATTGGCGGAGTTGATCCTGGAGGAATCCGGCTACACCGAGATGTGGCAGAAGGATCGCTCAGCGGATGCTGCTGGCCGTCTTGAGAACCTCAAGGAACTTGTTCGCTCGATGGAGGAATATCCCGATCTGGGCGCGTTTCTCGAACATATCTCGCTCGTGATGGATGCGGACAAGAACGATGGCGAGCAGCGCGTGAGCGTGATGACGCTGCACGCTGCAAAGGGGCTTGAGTTTGACACAGTCTTTTTGCCTGGCTGGGAAGAAGGCCTGTTTCCGCATCAGCGCGCGCTTGATGAGCAGGGTCGTTCGGGTCTCGAAGAGGAGCGGCGTCTCGCCTATGTGGGCGTGACGCGGGCGCGGCGGCGCGCGAAGATTTTCTTCGCGACCAACAGGCGCATTCGCGGGTTGTGGCAGACGACGATCCCGTCGCGTTTTCTGGACGAATTGCCCGCCGCGCATGTCGATGTCGTTGAGCAGCAAAGCGCCAGCTACGGCGGTTACACCGCGTCGCGGTTCAGCACGATGGATACGTTCGGTTCGTCCTACAACACGCCAGGTTGGCAACGCGCACAAAAGCGCGGCGCCGATGGCGGCGGCTCTGGCGGATTTCGCGAGCGCGGATCATCTTACAGCAGCGAGCGCAGGGCGGGGCCCCAAACGATCGAGGGCGAACTCGTCGCCAAGTCTTCGGCGACATCCTTGCACGCGCGCGGGGCCCGAGTCTTTCACATCAAGTTTGGCAATGGCACTGTCGCAAGCGTGGATGGCAACAAGCTGACCGTCGACTTCGACAAGGCTGGCAGAAAGCTTGTCCTCGAGAGCTTTGTGCTAGCGGCGGGGTGATTCCCTTGTGTCGCAAATATGTTGCGTTTGAAGCGTGGCAGTCCGGGCCAAGCCTCGGCCTGTGGATGAAACCGCAATCGTTACCCAGCAAAGGTGGCCACTGCGGCGTTCACCGGCTATAGCAGCGAGATGAACCGCGCCGATTCTGCCCCGGCGGAGCGGGAACGAGCCGTAACCCAACGCGTTGCGGGCCAGAATTCAAAGCGGCGGCTAAGGAGAGATTGATGGCTACGAAACCGACAACTGAGGGCAAAGTCTCTGCGCTCCAGAAGCCTGTCACCCCCTCCAAGGACCTCGCGCCCATCGTGGGCGCTGATCCGTTGCCGCGCACGCAAGTGACGAAGAAGGTGTGGGACTACATCAAGGCCAACAACCTTCAGGACGAGAAAGACCGCCGCTCCATCAATGCTGATGACAAGCTCGAAAAGATCTTCGGCAAGAAGCAGGGCACGATGTTCGAAATGACCAAGCTTGTGAACCAGCATTTGAAATAGTCTTCGATGCGGCGTCGCGGGGCCTTTGTCTCCGTGACGCCCATATGACGCGATCCAAACTGCGTCGCCCTGTCACTTGAAAAACATTGTTTTTCTGCTAGAACATTACGTGAACAATTTGTTTTGCGGAGTGTTTTCATGGCGCAGGCCGATCTCCAGTCTCGTCTTGCTATCCTCGCCGACGCGGCCAAGTATGATGCGTCCTGCGCGTCTTCGGGCTCCACCAAGCGCGATTCTCGTTCCGGCGGGATTGGCTCGACTGAAGGCATGGGCATTTGCCATTCCTATGCGCCCGATGGGCGCTGCATTTCGTTGCTCAAGATACTTCTGACCAATCACTGCGTTTATGACTGCCTGTACTGCGTGAACCGCGTGTCGAGCGACACGCCGCGCGCCCGCTTTACGCCCGAAGAGGTCGCTGATCTCACGATGGCGTTTTACAAGCGCAACTACATCGAGGGCCTGTTCCTGTCGTCTGGCATCGTGAAGTCGCCCGACCACACCATGGAGCAATTGATCCGCGTGGCGAGGTTGCTTCGCGAGACCCATGGTTTTCGCGGGTACATCCATCTCAAGACGATCCCGGAATGTGATCCTGCGCTCACCGCGCAGGCGGGGCTGCTGGCGGACAGGCTTTCGGTCAATATCGAACTGCCGCGCGAACAGAGCCTCAAGCAATTCGCGCCGCAGAAAACCGTATCGTCCATTCGCGGCGCCATGGCGGGCCTTCGCTTGCGAATTGATGAAGCAAAATACGAGAAGACACGCAGCCGCCGGGCGCCGGGCTTTGCGCCTGCCGGACAGAGCACGCAGATGATTGTCGGCGCCGACGACTCGAGCGACATCGACATCATGCGCACGTCTTCG
>JANPPJ010000177.1:0-20854 GCA_031428455.1 Hyphomicrobiales bacterium
GGTGATTGAAGTTCATGAAGGCATGACCGGCGCCGTCGTAACGATGGAAGACAAACGACTTGCCGCTCGCCTTCAGCCGCTCCTCAAATTTGTCTACATCCGCGCGCGACGGATTCTTGTCGTCATTGCCGAAAAATCCCATGATTGGCGCCTTGATCTTGTCGAGGCTATCATACGGTGAAGGAAGCGCGCCGCTTTGACGAAACGCGCCGCCGCCGTACCATAAGCAAACGCCCGCCCACAAATCCGGCTTCGCAGTTACGCCGACCCATGCAGCTCGCCCACCCTGACAATGCCCGATCAGCGCAATTTTGTTAGCGTCGATCTTCTGCTCGGCGACGAGCCAGTCGAACGAAGCCTGAAAATCAGCAGCGAATTGCTCGTCACGCAGATAGTCACGCCGGTGCTCGAGATCGACCCCCTCCGGCATGACATGATAGTGGAAAGGCGCTATGGCCGCGAAACCTTCCCTCGCGAGATTGTCAACGATCGATTGCGTCGATGCGTCAAAACCATTGTGGTTGAAGGAAACGACGACGCCGCCCTTAGTCGGGCCTGCAGGCAAAGCTACCAGCGCCTTGGTCGCCACGTCACCAATCCTGAAATCTATAATTTCAGCCATGTCGCTCCCACGTAATGTTCATTTTTGTTACGCGCCATGAATTGGTTTCATGCGCCGCGATTAGATCAAGTCCGGTGGAATCTATGCCATGCAGATCAATCAGACAACACAGGCCCGGATCCTGAACCCTGTCCTGCGCGTTTCGACCTGACCAAGCATTCGATTGACGCTAAGGCGACCTGCCGCCATAATCACACTACACAATCAATGGCTGCTCATAAATAGGCGCGTCAAAAGCCTGCAAGCGGCCTGAAAACGATGTTGTGGGAGGAAACGGGCGATGCGTCAGGCACGATGGACGTTGGCGTTAACGGCTTTTCTTGCCGCAGGCGTTACTGAAGGCGCCGCCGATCCGATCGCTGATTTCTACGGAGCGAACCAAATTCGCATCATCATTCGTTCCGGCCCGGGCGGAACGTACGATCTGTACTCGCGACTGCTTAGTCAGCATATGCCAAACCACCTTCCCGGCCGTCCGGCGATGATAAATGTCCACATGCCCGGCGGCGGCGGAATCATTGCGGCCAATCATATCGGGCGTACTGCTCCGCGAGACGGCACCATACTTTCGATTGTTGGCTTGGGACTTCCAGTCGATCAGGCGCTTGGCTTGAACAAGAGTTTGCAAGTCAATCTGCGCGACCTCAATTGGATCGGCAGCATCAGCAGCTCGAACCAGGTTCTTGTAACCTGGCACAAAAGCAAGGTTACAACACTGACGCTTGCGCAAGAGATCCCCAGCCAGATTGGATCAACGGGCGCCGGTT
The DNA here is from genome assembly GCA_031428455.1 of Hyphomicrobiales bacterium. Lineage (GTDB taxonomy): Bacteria > Pseudomonadota > Alphaproteobacteria > Rhizobiales > Beijerinckiaceae > Terripilifer. The sequence goes on from JANPPJ010000177.1 coordinate 1,390, forward strand.
CGGTATCGCAACAATATCCCGCATTTTACAACGCGTTTCTGGGGACGAGGTTCAACGTCATCTTTGGATACGGCGGCACGCCGCAACTGAATCTCGCGATGGAGCGGGGCGAAATCGACGGCTCCGGCAGCGCCAGTTGGGCGCAATATGTGATCGAGGCGCCGAGGTTTACAAAAGAACGTCTGATAACGCCGCTCATACAGGTTGGCCTGCAAAAGGAGCCTGACCTTCCAGATGTGCCTCTGTTGCTTGATCTGGCGCAAACGCCCGAACAGAAGGCTGCATTCCGCTTTCTCTCCAACTCCGTCAACTTTGGTCGCCCGGTCGCCACAACACCGGGCGTTCCGCCCGAAAGACTAGCTGCGTTGCGGCGTGCTTTCGATCGGACGATGGTCGATCAACGCTTCATCGACGACGTGACGAAGTCGGGTGGCGAGGTGCGAGCAATGTCCTCGGATGATCTCACAAAGCTTGTCACGGAACTAACTTCGACGAGCGAACCACTTCGGACGAGACTCAAGACAGTCCTGTCACAGCAGTAGGCTCCCAGCTCAAGCGGGCGCTGTCGCCATCAGAACAGGATCATGGTGCTCGTCAAACCAGCGGCTTCGGACATGCAACTCCGGCGTTGTGGGCCTTCCTTCCGGCACGTTGATCCATAACCGGGCGAGGAGCCGCTGCGTTTGCGCGGAGTCTTCAAACTTGTTCCGGGCGTGCAAGACGACAAAATTGTTGCAGAAGAGCATTTCACCGGGATTCAGAAGAAATTCGATACACACATCGGGACGGCGCGCGACGCTGGCGAAGAAACTGAGCGCCTCATCAAGGTCGGCAGGAAGCGGTTGACCCGTCGTTTTGGCTGCCCGTCGAATATGTTCTTCAAAAAACATGCAGCTGAGATGGCCATCCACAGACGAGAAGACCGGGATGGCGCATTCGGTGACGCCCACCTCGGTCGAATGATAGGGATGGCCGCGATAAAGGGCTGGGAGCAGTTCAGGGCGCTCAGCTCGAATAATATTATGAATAGCCGACGAGCTTGCAACAATGGTTTCGCCGCCCCTCGCTGCAGGCCTCAGCGCCATCAGCGCAATGATCTCTCGCGAATCTGTGTGCAGCACCAATTCCCCTGAACTTCGATAGCCGCGGCGCTTGGGATCATCGGGCTCGTCACGCACATATCCGATGCGATCCGCCCGAGAACTCTGTACAGCGGCGTAACCCAGGTTCTGGCCAATTCCCCAAAAGGCGCGCTCACACTGATCCTGCGACCAAGAGTTCACGTCCACGCCGTTTAACACCACAACACCGCGGCCGACCATGACCAGACGGCGAATATCCGCCATCAGGGGGGCAAGCTGCGGATGGCGGAAATCGGCTGCGGTAAGCTGCGTCACATCTCGATGCTTTGCCTTGCCGATTGTCTCCGCAAACGCTTCGATCTCTTCGCGCGTGAGGCGCCGCGTCAAGCCTTCCTTGCCGCTTACACTCCTTGAGGTCCAGGCGCTTTCCTCGGTGATGATTTGATCGATGATCGGCGTCATCTTCAACCTCCCTGGGATGCTATTTGTATTCAATGATTATTCGGCTGCTTGATCCAGAGCAAACACGCAGCGCATGAATTTTACGTAACGGTGTCGGGAACAACATGGTCTTGCAAAACGAAGACTTGCGCGCCCGACCGCGCTAGCGGATGCCAAGCTTCACCTCGGGAGACACTCGCACGCCAGAAACCGCCGCGTCACAGAAAACCAAATGTGTTGAAATCACTGGTGCGCCCAAGGGGAATCGAACCCCTGTTTTCGCCGTGAAAGGGCGACGTCCTAGACCGCTAGACGATGGGCGCGGGCTCGAGCGGCGTGCACCGCGAGCAGCGCCCGTATAGGCGGAGGGGCGCTGGTTTGCAAGCGGGGATTGACGTCAACCGTGTGTGGGACAGGCGACGGACTGTCGCAAATAAGGTCTCGCGCTGCGGGTCGTCTTGAAACGTGACGGTCGCGCGTCCGGCGAAAGCTTTACGCACGATGACTGCCAGCGCTGGAAGGCGATTCCCGTACGCAACGAGCCCTGACCCGGTCGGGTGCGCCGCGCGGCTGTCACGCCGCTCATTCAAAAAATCACTTGCGCCGCGCGGCGTCCATGATTCGCAGGCTTGCCTTTTCCGCGCCGCCCCACCGGTCGAGCGAAAGGTTTCCGGCCACATGCAGCGCCTCCCCCCGTGCGCCCAGAAGCGCTTTGCCAAGAGGCTGGTCGGCGCAGCGGAAGGCGATGGCGGTTAGACGCGATCTGTCGCGCGATTCGAGGGTCACCCTTACGTGTGAGCCCCCGACGATAGCCGCGTCGGCGACGATGTGGTCGGGAAATGCAAATACTGGCTCAGGGCTGCCCGAGCCAAACGGCCCTGCCCGCTCAATCTCGTTGACCAGTTCGGGCCGCGCGCCGCCCGCCGTCAAGGCGGCGTCGATCAGCAACGCGTTGTCGCGGCGCGATTGCGTGACGGCGGCGGCGAGTCGGGCTTCCAGAAAGACGCGCAGGTCGCCGAGCCGCGTCCGTTCGATGGTGAGTCCCGCCGCCATGGCGTGGCCGCCGCCCTTGATGAGCAGGCCAGCCTCCACGGCCGCTCGCACGGCGGCGCCAAGGTCTGCGCCGGGCACGGATCGCGCTGATCCCGTCCCCGTCGTCTCGCCGAGCGAGATCGCCACTGCGGGTCGGCCAAAGCGCTCCTTCAGGCGCGCTGCGACCAGCCCGACCACGCCAGGGTGCCAGCCTTCGGCTGCGGTCACGATCACGCTGGCGTCGTCCGCCTCGCCAAGGGCGGCGAGCGCCTCCGCGTAGGCCTCCGCCACGGCAACCGCTTCGATCTCCTGGCGCTCCCGGTTCAGGCGGTCGAGTTCGGCGGCGATGCGGTCCGCCTCAACGTCATCGTGCTCCAGCAGCAGCCGCGCCCCCAGCCCTGCATCGCCAATGCGCCCGCCCGCGTTGATGCGCGGGCCGATCAAAAAGCCCAGGGCCTGCGCCCGTGGAGGCCCGCTCGAGCGGGCGGCGTCGAACAACGCCCGCAGGCCGGGCCTGCCGCGCTTATGCATGACGTCAAGCCCGCGTAGCACGAACGCCCGGTTGAGCCCTTTGAGCGGCACAACGTCGGCCACAGTCGCCAGCGCCACGAGATCGACCATCGCCATAAGGTCTGGCGCAGGTCGCGATGCGGTCCAGAACCCGCGCTCCCTCAACATGCGGTTTGTCGCGACAAGCGCCATGAACGTAACGCCGGCGGCGCACAAATGCCCGAGGCCGGACAGATCATCCTGCCGGTTCGGGTTGACGATGGCGTGCGCCCTCGGCAGGTCTACCGGCGCCTGATGGTGGTCCAGCACCACCACGTCAAGCCCCACCGCCGCAGCGTCCGCCAGCGGGCCGTGGCTGGTGACGCCGCAATCAACCGTCACCAGCAACGAGGCGCCCCGCTGCCGCAAGGCGCGGATGGCGTCGCTGTTGGGACCGTAACCTTCGAAGATGCGATCCGGTATATGGATCATGTTGGGGGCGCCGCACGCGTTGAGAAACTCCGCGAGCAAAGCTGCTGAACATGCTCCATCAACATCATAATCACCAAAAATGGCGACCGTCTCCCCCCGCTCGGCAGCGTGGGCCAGCCGGGCGGCGGCGCTGTCCATGTCAGCGAGCGCAGAGGGGTCTGGCATCAGCGTGCGGATCGTCGGCTCCAGAAACGCGAGGCAGTCGTCGCACCCCACACCCCGGCCAGCGAGCACGCGCGAGAGCGCGTCGGGGAGGCCATGCTGCTGCACGATCGCCTCGGCCATGGCGCGGGCCTTCAGGTCCAGCCGGTCCCGCCATGGGCGTCCCAGAATAGAGTTCTCGACGCCCAAAAATGATGCTGGCTTCGTTTCGATAAGCATCGCGGAACCGTAAAGGAGTCGCCCCAGTGCGGCAATTGCGCAACGGGTTCAGAGCACATGCACCTTGGAAGACAAATTAATTCCGGCCAAGTTCGACACCCGGTAACCGAGGCGTTACCTTCTTTTGCGAACTTGCAGGCCCGTCTGGAGATAAGTGAATGACCTTGCGTAGATTTTTCAGCATGCTTGCTGGCGCCGCCGCGATGGCAATTCCCGCCGCAGCATCAGCGCAATGGGAAAACCCCATGTCGTTCCTGTCAGGCGAGTGGACTGTCACGGCGCGGGGCAATGTCGTCGCCTCGCCGAAGTATCCGGGCTCCGATGAATTTTCCGTCTTTGGTTTTCCGAGCTTCAAGGTTCGCCGCGCCGGCACACTTGATACGTTTGGCACGCCCGACGATCCGATTTCGCTCGCTCTCATCCGCTCTGGCGGCCTGCGCATGGGCCCCTCGTTCCGTTACATCGGCTCGCGCTCTTCATCGGACGACATCGAGCTCCTTGGCCTGAACAAGTTGCCGTGGACGGTGGAGGCCGGCGCGTTTGTCGAATACTGGCCGACAGACTTCATCCGCGGACGCGTCGACGTGCGTTACGGCTTCCATGGCCACAAGGGCGTCGTCGCAGACTTTGGCGCTGATGGCCTGTTGCGCACCGGGGCCTGGACGTTCGCCATGGGCCCGCGCATGCGTATCACCAGCGGCAATTATCAGAACGCCTATTTCACGGTGACCGCGCCGGAAGCCTTCCTCAGCGGCTTGCCCGTTTACAAGGCTGGCGCTGGCCTGAACTCTCTCGGCGTGGCGGGCTCTGCGAGCTACAAGTTCAACCCGCAATGGGAATTGACGGGATATGCCCGCTTCGACCGGCTTGTGGGCGATGCTGCCGACAGCCCGATCACGCGTGTCACCGGCTCGCCGAACCAGTGGACTGTCGGCGCCATCGTTGGCTATTCGTTCGATATCCGCATTCCCTGATCGGCGCAGACGAAGGCGGCGAGTTTTTCGCGAAGCGCCGCCTCGTCCCTCAACTCACACTCCCAAACGATCAACGCTCGCCAGCCCCGCTGCGCGAGCGTTTTCATGTTCGCTTCGTCGCGGGCGCGGTTGCGGGCTATCTTCGCCTGCCAATAGTCAGCGTTGGCTTTTGGCGCTCGTGCGCCGCGCGCGCAGTCATGGCCGTGCCAGAAACAGCCGTGCACAAATAGCGCGCGTCTCCTCCCAAGCCAAGCAATGTCCGGCTTTCCGGGAATATCGCTGCGATGCAGGCGGTAGCCGGGCGCGAGCGGACGCACCAGCGCACGCACCTTGCGTTCGGGCGCAGTGTCCCGCGATTTCACCGCGCGCATGATGGCGGAGCGTTTCGCGGGATCTTCGGCCCGCGTCACGCCGCAGCGCCGCGTTGCACCAAAGCCGCTTGCAGCAATGGTTCAAAGATATGCTGCGCAAGATGGCGCACCACTGGCGGCGCCACGCCATCGCCAAGCAGATGGTAAGCGTCGGTGTAGCGCTCCGGCAGGCTATAATCGTCGGCCAGCCCCATCAGCCTTGCGGCTTCGCGTCCACACAGCAGGCGCGAGCGAATGTTGGCTCCATCCACGAATAGAAGAAACTGGCGGCTCGAACCCCCGCCCGGCGTGCGCAGGCATCCGGCAAGACCATCGAAGCGGACCTCAGCCCTTTGCGCCCGGCCGCCGCGCCCGTCAGCGCGCGTGCGCCGATAGATAGCGCCGACTTGCATGGCGCCTCTCGCCTGTGCCGCATGCACTTTTGCGAGGTTGGCGGGAGACATCAGGTCGAGCAGGCGCTGCGTCTGCTCGGGCGTATGCCATGCCACATCGGTGGGCTCGCGCTCGATCACGTCGAGCAGTTCGGCATTTCGCAGCGCAGGCGCAGGTGACGCCCACCACAGCCAATCCTGCGCAACATCCTGAGCCAGTAAGGCGCATGCGCGCAAAAGCGCGGGGGACGCAAGCGCTGGATCGGGCGAGCGCCCAAGAAGCGCAGGCGGAACACGCAGGTCGCGCCGCATCGCCACGACAAACAAACGCGGCCGAGATTGCGGCGTGAAAAGCGCGGCGTCGATGACCATCGCGCCCACCCGGTAACCCAGCGCATGAAGCGCCTCGCACAAGGCGGCAAAATCTCGCCCGCCCTGCGAGGTGAGTGCGCCGACGACATTCTCCAGCGCGAGGATGGCAGGAGCCCTGCCCTCATCCGCGAGTTTTGCAATCAGATTGCGAAACGCCCAGAACGCCCCTGATCTGGCGCCAGACAGGCCCGCCTTTGCCCCGGCCAGCGACAAGTCCTGACACGGGAAAGATGCCCAGGCGAGATCAGCGCAGCCCGGCAAATCGCTGACGGACAGCTCGTTAATGTCACCGATGCGCAGCGTATCGACGCCCCAGTTGGCCGCGTAGGCAGCGCCCTTGACAGGATCGAAATCGTTCGCGAAACGGCAAGACCAGCCCCCGCCAAGGCCAGCGCGGACCATTCCACCCCCGGCAAAGAACTCGTAGAAGGTGAACCGTGTCATTCAGGCGCCCGGATTCGCGTTCGCGACTTTAGGCGCCTGCGCCCGCATTGGTCCAGCGCCGTCACGACTTGCATTCGCGCTCGCTGCACACCAGTCTCCGCCTCGAGCTTCTGGCCAGAACAACAAGGGAGGAATACATGAGCTCGTCACTACGCAAGGTTGCGCTTGCCGCAACGCTCACCATTGCGCCGTTCGCGGCGCAGGCTCAGTCGCCGGAGGAGTTCTGGCGCGGCAAATCGATCGACTACATTGTGCCGACGTCTCCCGGCGGCGACTATGATCTTCGCTCGCGGCTGATGGCGCGTCATTTCCCGCGCCTGCTTCCCGGCAACCCCAACGTCGTTGTACGCAACATGCCCGGCGGGCTGGGCATCGCGGCGGCGAACTTCCTCGCCAAGGCGGCGTCGCGCGATGGCTCCGTCCTGCACACGATATTCCAGAACATGCCAACCCTGCAGGCTATCGGCTCCAGGGAAATCCAGTTCGATGTGCGCGAGTTCGGCTGGATCGGAAACACGACCAGCACGCCCAACGTCGTTAACTCGTGGCATACGACCGGCATTACGAAGATCGAGGACGTTTTTACGAAGGAACTCGTCGTCGGCGCGCCGGGCGCAGCATCCACCTCCGCGATCTATCCGCAGGCGATGAACCAGATTCTCGGCGCCAAATTCAAGGTCGTGACCGGCTACCCCGGAGGCAACGACGTGAACCTTGCGATGGAGCGTGGCGAAGTCGGCGGGCGCGGCTCCAATTCGTGGGCGTCGTGGAAGGCGAACCATGCCCATTGGTTGGACGAGAAGAAGATATTCATCCTCGTCCAGGTCGCTCTGGAGCGCGCCCCCGACTTGAAGGACGTGCCGCTCCTGCACGAACTCGCCAAGAACGAGGAAGACCGCGAGGTTTTGAAATTCATCTCGTCGGACATGGGCATTTCGCGCGCTGTCGTCACAACGCCGGGCGTGCCGGCGAACCGCCTTGCGGCCTTCCGCACGGCATTCAACACGATGATGAAAGACCCCGAGTTTTTGGCCGAAGCTGAAAAGCAGAAGATGGACATCAGCCCATCAACCGGCCAGCAGGCTCAGGCGGTCGCGGAATCCATGCTCAACGCGCCGCCAAAGGTCATCGAGCGCGCGCGTGTGCTGCTGGGAGGCAAGTAGATCGAGTTATCAGTCCTGCGCGGCAACGGTGCTTCGGGCATCGTTGTCCGCACGCTTGGCGATGACGAGCGCCTTCGGCTGAGCCGCTTCCGCGACGAATTCGATGTTTGGCGATGAGAACCGGACGGTACGGTCGAGGTTCATAAGATCCGCGCGACGGGCGCCGGTGACGGCGCTTGCGCTGTCGACGGCCACAAAGTCTGCGGACCTGTGGGTGGTGGAGCCGGGCTTGCCCTGAAACACCATGAGTCCATTGGGCGTGGCGACCACATCTCCGCGACGCAATGACGGATCGTGCAGAAAGCGCCCCAGCGGCCCGGAGGCGACGGTCGGCGCCACATAAGGGATCGGTCCACGCGGCGTGTCGCGAACCACCCGGCGAGGGGCGGTTGCCGCGCTGGAGGCGTTGGCAGTGTTAGCCGGGCGAGCCTGGGGCGCATAAATCATCTGTCGTTGCTGCGGTTGGTATTGCTGGCCCCCGAACAGGAAGTCCAGCAACCCGGCAGACGCAGGCGTCGGGCAAGCCTGCGCTGCAACGAACGTCGCTGCCGCCAGCGCGCCGATGCGGACTGACTTGCTGAAACCCTGCGTGAATGTTGCGCTCATGACGCACGCTCCCTGTCTGCGGACAGGGTGTAGCGTGCAATTCTTTCACAGTTTGTGCGCTAACACACATATCGTGCGTTAACGTAAATGCGTGGCATATTATCCACAGCGCGCATTTACGATTTCGATGAAGAGGGAATGACGCTCGTGCTCAGCAGTATCGTCGTTTCTGCGACGCTTCGCGGCGTCACTCTCTCTCGATGCGGATCACTTGGGGATTTTCCGCGATGTAACCATCGCTGACCGCCGCCTCGATCGCTTCGCGAATAGTGCCCTCAGTCGTCGCATACGTGATGAGGACAACAGGAACGGGCGAGCCTGCTGACGCCTTGCCACGCAGCCCCTTCTGCATGATGCTTTCGAGCGAAATCTGCCGCTCCGCCATGCGCATAGCGATGTTCGCGGCCGCGCCGGGACGGTCATAAACCGACAGGCGGATGTAATAGCCGCCCTCATGCCGCTGCATCGCGCGACGCGCCGGGGCGGCCAGCGATGCGGATGGCAGGCCGAAAGGCGCAGACCGAATGCCGCGCGCAACGTCCGAGATATCCGCCACAACCGCTGATGCCGTTGCATCGCCGCCAGCGCCGGGCCCCACGAGCGTCAGTTCCTTCACTGCGTCGGCGTCAATGGTTACTGCATTAGTGACGCCCATGACCTGCGCAATGGCGGACGATTTCGGCACCATGGTCGGATGCACACGCTGTTCAATGCCGTCAGCGGTACGCTGCGCGACGCCAAGCAACTTGATGCGATAGCCCAGCTCATCGGCAGACCGCAGGTCTTCAAGCCTGATGGATGTGATCCCCTCGACATGGATGGCCTCGGCGTCCACCGCCGTGCCAAACGCGAGCGACGTCAGGATCGCCAGTTTGTGCGCGGTGTCGAAGCCGCCGATGTCGAACGTGGGATCAGCTTCCGCATAGCCCAGATTCTGCGCCTCCTTCAGGCAGTCATCAAACGACATGCCCTCCTGCTCCATGCGGGAGAGGATGTAATTGCAGGTGCCGTTGAGAATGCCGTAGACGCGGCTGATCTCGTTGCCCGCCAGCCCTTCGCGCAAAGTCTTGACGATGGGAATGCCGCCGGCGACGGACGCCTCAAAGGCCAGCGCGACGCGCTTTTCTTCCGCCAGCTTGGCGAGCGCCATGCCATGCTTGGCCAGCAGCGCCTTGTTGGCTGTTACGACCGGTTTGCCCGAAGAAAGGGCCGCCTCGACCGCCTCGCGCGCCGGGCCTTCATCGCCGCCGATCAACTCAACAAAAAGGTCAATGTCCGTCGAACGGGCGAGTGCAACGGGGTCATCGAACCACTTCGCGCCCGAAAACTCGACGCCACGATCACGCGACTTGTCGCGCGCACTTACAGCGGTCACGGTGATATGCCGACCGGTACGCGCCGCAAGCGCCTCAGCCTGACGCTCAAGAAGCCGTATAACGGAAGCGCCGACCGTTCCGAGACCGGCAATTCCGACGCGCAAGGACGTTGTCATTCGATTCGCACCCGTAAACCGTCGCGCCTCGCGCAACGGCCCGGTTCATGCCCCATTTCGCCAGAGCGATCAAGGAAACCGCCCCCTGCTTCCACGTGTGAGCAGGCGAAGGACAGAAAGAGACGCTCAGACCGCCGTCTTGATCTGCACGACATTGTGCAGCGTTTCGTCGGCCGTATCGAAGAACCGACGGATGCCACGCGCAGCCTGACGGATGCGTTGCTCGTTTTCAACCAGCGCAAGACGCAGGTAGGCGTCTCCATGCTCGCCAAACCCGATGCCGGGCGCAACGGCGACGTCCGCCTTCTCGATCAGCAGCTTGGAGAACTCCAGCGAACCCAGATGGCGGAATTTCTCCGGGATCGGCACCCATGCAAACATCGAGGCCTGCGGCGCAGGGATGTTCCAGCCCGCCTGAGCGAAGCTCTCGACCATCACATCACGGCGCTTCTTGTAGATCGAACGCATCTCGGCGATGCAATCGTCCGGGCCATTGAGGGCCGCAGCAGCTGCGACCTGCACAGGCGTATACGCGCCGTAATCGAGATACGACTTTACGCGCGCGAGCGCTGCAAGCAACCGCTCGTTGCCGACCGCAAAGCCGATGCGCCAGCCCGCCATCGAATAGGTCTTCGACATGGAGGTGAACTCCACCGTCACGTCATTGGCGCCAGGCACCTGCAGCACGGACGGCGGCGGATTGCCGTCGAAGTAAACTTCGGAATACGCAAGGTCAGACAGGATGAAAATCTCGTGCTTCTTCGCGAAGGCTACGAGATCCTTGTAGAAATCAAGGCTGGCCACCATCGCCGTCGGGTTCGACGGATAGCAGACCACCACTGCAATCGGCTTCGGGATCGAGTGGACGACCGCCTTTTCCAGCGCGACGAAAAATTCAGGCGTCGGATCGGCTGGGCATGACCGGATGACGCCGCCCGCCATCAGGAAGCCGAAAGCGTGAATCGGATATGACGGGTTCGGCACAACGACGACATCGCCGGGCGCAGTGATGGCCTGCGCCATATTGGCGAAGCCCTCTTTTGAGCCAAGGGTCGCGATGACCTGCGTGTCGGGGTTCAGCTTTACGCCAAAACGGCGCTCGTAATAGGCCGCCTGAGCCCGCCGCAACCCGGGGATGCCCTTCGACGCCGAATAGCGATCCGTGCGCGGCTTGCCCGCTGTTTCGACGAGCTTTTCAACAACATGGCGCGGGGCCGGAAGGTCCGGATTGCCCATGCCCAGATCGATGATATCGGCGCCATTGGCCCGGGCCTGCGCCTTCAGGCGGTTGACCTGCTCGAAGACATAAGGGGGGAGCCGCTGCACACGATAAAAGTCCGTCATCGTCTTTTCCGCATTCTCGGGCGAGTCGGGCCCGCCATGGTTCAGGCGCGAGTGCTTATCATCTTCTCTGCGCCCGAGAAACGCTGATGGGCGTCGCACAGGTCAATGCGCACCCCGGTTGGTATTTCTCTGCTTCCGGGGATTCGGGCTTGCCAGCAGCCGAGCCGGGCTTGCCTGGTGTCGCTTTGCGGCCCACGACACGGTCATGCCGCGTGCGCAAGGCATCCATCTGCGCTTCATTCGCCCTGATCTGGTCGCCGGTCAGCACAGCCCGTTCGGGCCCCCGTGAGCCACGCGGCTGCGTATTTTGGGTCGAGCGGGATGCGCGCACCCAGTCAGCCGCTGCCGGCGGAGTCGTGGTCAGCCGCGGCCCTGCCATGATGGTTTCTATGAACCCTTTCGGCGCCGGCTTGGTGGCGGCAGGGCGAGACTTCGCGCCACTCTTGACCGCGCTCTTGCGTTGCTTTGTCCTCACGGCCGGGGTGGCCGAGGCAGGTTTTGCTCCGACGCTCGGAGCGGCGTTCTCTCTGCCAGTTTGGGCGATTGCGCCGGACGGCGCAGCTAAAACACATACAAAGACCGCCATAGCCCCGAAAATCGCTATGGCGATTCCGCGTCCAGGCGCATCGCGCTTTGTCCAACGCAGTGGGACGTCTTTGAAACCATTACTCAAAGCCATTTTCATTGCACCGATCTGCCCGTATGCGCCGTCATAATGGCGTCCCGCGCCCAAGTCATCATAATTGGCATCTGGCTTAATGGATGCCTAATTCCCTATTATGGTGCAATGACGACCGCGAATGAGCGCAAGGAGTCGAGCGAGAATGTCTGAGGTCGGGGAGCGCAAGGCGGCTACGGTCGCGCTATCGTCCGGCGTCGACATGGCGACGGCGGCGGAAGCAGGTGCGCAACCCGAGAAGCGCAAGCGCGGAAGGCCGCGTAAAGTGGGGATCGAGGCTGTCGCCATAAAGCCTGCCGCAAAGCGCGGGCGCCCACGCAAACACCCCCTACCGGATCCCGCCGCGCCACCCCGAAAACGCGGGCGGCCGCGCAAAGCGCAACTTCTCGAAAGCACGGCCCCACTAGCCGCCGCCTCATCGCAATTGCCGACGCTGGCGCCGCCCGAACTTCTTGCGGCGGCGGACCCTGCAGCGCTTCTCGATGCTGCGGTACTGGCGACGACGGCGCCTTTCGCCCCGCCGCTCACAAATTCGCCTCTTGCAAGTTCGCCTCTTGCAAGCGCGCCTCTTGCAAGTTCGCCTCTTGCAAACCCATCGCCTGCTGCAACAGAGCCGCCTCCCAACAACCCAAAAGCAGAGGCGCCCGCGCCGTCTGTCCCGGCCGTCGATTTCAATGCGCTGGCCGTCAACATGGCCCGCGTCATGGAAGAAGGCGGCAAGGCCTTCGCCGCTTACATGCGGCCTATCGAGGAGGGCAAGACCAACCCGGACATGGCCGAGCACGTCGAGGACGCGGTGAAGACATTCGGCCATGTCGCCGAATACTGGCTCGCAGACCCTGCCCGCGCTATCGAGGCGCAAACCAGACTCTCGTCCGATTTCATTTCCCTCTGGGGCGCCACGCTGCGGCGATTCACGGGCGAAGATGTTCCGCCCGTCGCCGAGCCTGACCCCGGCGACAAGCGCTTCTCGGACCCGGAGTGGCGCAACAACCCTATGTTCGACTTTCTTCGCCAAGCCTATGTCATCGCGACGCGCTGGGCGAACGAGATGGTCGACAAGGCTGAGGACGTAGCGCCCAGCACGCGCGAAAAGGCGAGTTTCTATCTTCGACAGGTGGCAGGCGCATTGTCGCCATCCAACTTCGTCGGCACGAATCCTGAACTCCTGCGCACAACCCTGGCCGAGAATGCCGAGAACCTTGTGCGCGGCATGAAGATGCTTGCCGAAGACATCGAGGCCGGCAAAGGCGCGCTCAAAATCCGCCAGTCCGACAACTCGAAATTCCAGCTGGGCCGCGATCTGGCTCCCTCGCCGGGCAAAGTCGTCTACCGCAACGACCTGATGGAGTTGATCCAGTACGCGCCATCGACCCCCGACGTGTACAAACGTCCGCTGCTCATCGTGCCGCCGTGGATCAACAAGTTCTACGTGCTGGATCTCACGGTTGAAAAAAGCTTCGTTCGTTACTGCGTTGAAAACGGGCTTACGGTCTTCGTTGTTTCCTGGGTGAACCCCGACGAGCGACACGCCCACAAGAGTTTTGAGGACTACATCCGCGAAGGCGTATTCGAGGCGCTTGACGCCATTTACGCAGCGACTGGCGAGCGCAAGGCGACCGCCATTGGCTATTGCGTCGGCGGCACGCTGCTGTCCATCGCACTAGCGCTCATGGCGGCCAGCGGCGACGACCGCATCGACAGCGCGACACTGTTCACGACGCAGGTCGATTTTTCCGATGCGGGCGATCTGAAACTGTTCGTCGACAGCGCACGCATTGCCTCGCTCGAAGAAAAGATGCGCCAGACGGGATATCTTGAAGGCGCGAAGATGGCGTCGGCCTTCAACATGCTGCGCCCCAACGACATGATCTGGAGTTATTTTGTTAATAACTATCTCAAGGGCAAGGAGCCAATGCCCTTCGATCTCCTCACGTGGAACGCTGATTCCACCCGCATGCCAGCGGCCAACCACTCGTTCTATTTGCGCAATTGCTATCTCGAAAACACGCTGGCGCTTGGCCAGATGATGATGGCAAATTATCGGCTCGACCTGCAGAACGTGAAAATCCCTATCTATGATCTTGCCGCGCGCGAGGACCACATTGCCCCAGCACGCTCCGTCTTCACCGGGGCAAAATTGTTCGGCGGGCAAGTGCGCTATGTACTCTCGGGCTCGGGTCATATTGCAGGCGTCATCAATCCCGCGCGCAAGCCAAAGTATCAGTACTGGCTTAACGACAACTTGGACGTAACGTTCGACGATTGGGTTGCGGGCGCAAGCGAACATCCCGGCACATGGTGGCTCGACTGGATCAAATGGATCGGGACGCAGGCGCCCGAAAAAGTAAAGGCGCGGGAGCCGGGCGACCGCGAGCTCACGCCACTCTGTGACGCGCCGGGCGAATACGTGCTTGTGAAGTCTTGAGACAGAGCGCGGTTTGCATGTGGAGGCCGCGCCTCTAAAGTGCGCGGCGACTCAAGGGAGACATACAATGAAGCTCGTCCGCTATGGCGAACCGGGACGTGAACGCCCGGGCCTTATCGACGCCAATGGCGCCATCCGCGATCTGTCCGCGCTCGTTCAGGATCTGGCGGGAGAAAGCCTCTCGCCAACAACGCTCGCGCGCATTCGCGCCGCTGATCCAAACACGCTTCCGCTTGTGCAGGGCGCACAGCGCCTCGGGCCCTGCGTCGCCAAGCCCGGCAACTTCGTCGCCATCGGCCTCAACTATGCGGACCATGCCGCGGAAGCTGGCATGCAGGTGCCCTCCGAACCGATCCTTTTCACCAAAGCGCCCAATTGCTGCGTCGGCGCCAACGATGACATCATCATCCCGAAAGCCTCCACCAAGCTTGATTGGGAGCTCGAACTCGCGTTCGTCATTGGTACGCGGGCGTCTTACGTAAGCGAGAAAAACGCGCTCGATCATGTTGCGGGCTATTTCATCTGCAACGACGTATCCGAGCGGGAATGGCAAATCGAGCGCCTCGGCCAATGGGTGAAGGGCAAGAGCGCCCCAACCTTCGGCCCCGTTGGCCCATGGCTCGTCACGCCCGATGAACTCGGTGACGTGCAGAACCTCGACATGTGGCTCGACGTGAACGGTGAGCGCCAACAGACGGGCAACACGCGCACCATGGTGTTCGGCGTGCGCAAGCTGGTCTCGTACGTCTCGCAATTCCTGACGCTGGACCCCGGCGACATCATCACCACCGGCACGCCCCCCGGCGTCGCCATGGGCCGCAAGCCGCCGAATTATCTCGGGAGCGGCGATGTGATCAGCATGGGAATTCAGGGACTGGGTGAGCAGAAGAGCAATGTTGTTGCCTACAGCGCCTAGCAAACATCAGCGTCATGGCTGCAAAAACCATGACGCATTGCTTCAGAGCCCCAGCATCAAATCCATGTTCTGCACGGCAGCGCGCGATGCGCCCTTGCCGAGATTGTCAAGCTTTGCGGTGAGCAGCGCGTGATGACGCGCCTCATTGGCGTGGACGCGCAATTCCATGTTGTTCGTGTCGTTGAGCGACTCTGGTTCCAGCTTGCCGCCTTCTTTTGACACCGCGTCGCTCGCTACAACACGCACGAAACCGTCGGCCTTGTAATGAGCGGCGAGCGCGCGCTCCAGATCAGCGCCCTTTGGCTTGCCCGGCAACGCATCGAGATGCAGCGGAACAGACACGATCATGCCCTGCCGGAAATCCGCCACGGACGGCACGAAGAGCGCCCGGCGCGCGAGTTTTGAATAGGCCTGAATTTCCGGGATGTGCTTGTGCTCAAGCGACAGCGCGTACAGCTCGAACTCAGGCGCGCGCCGCGCTTCATAGTCCGCGATCATCGACTTGCCGCCGCCGCTGTACCCGGAAATCGCGTTGATGGTGATGGCGAAGTCGGCAGGCACGAGCCCTGCGTCAACCAGCGGGCGCAGCAACGCGATGGCGCCTGTCGCGTAGCAGCCGGGGTTAGCCACGCGCCGCGCAGAGGCAATGGCGTCCGCCTGCCCTTCCGCGAGTTCCGCAAAGCCATACACCCAGCCCAGCGCCGCGCGATGCGAGGTGGACGCGTCGAGGATTTTTGGCCCCCGGCTCCCAAGCTCATCGGCCAGCGCCACGGTTTCTTTCGCGGCGTCGTCGGGCAGGCAGAGGATCACGAGGTCGACGCCCGCCATCAGGTCGCGTTTGGCGCCTGCGTCCTTGCGCTTGGCGGGGTCTATGCTGACGATCTCGATGTCGCCGCGCGGCGCCAGCAACTCGCGGATCAAAAGTCCCGTGGTGCCTGCTTCGCCATCGATGAAAACCTTCGCCGTCATGTCTCGAACTCCAGGGAAACCCGCCGCGCCCTGCTCTAGCCCCTCATCACGACCGGGGAAAGACGCAACGAGACAGAATCATGCGCCGGGGCGCCGCGCCGCCAGCATTTGCAGGTAGCGCTGGACGACGGTGGCAGCCGCGATGGCGGTCACGTCCGCGTGGTCAAATGGCGGACAAACCTCGACCACATCCATCCCGCAAAACTGGATCTCGCCCAACCGCTCCAGCGTCGCAAGCGCCTCGCGCGATGTGAGGCCCCCCGCCACCGGCGTGCCCGTTCCCGGCGCGAATGCAGGGTCCAGCGCGTCGATGTCAAACGTCAAATACGCTGCCCCCGGCCCGACCCGCGTCTTGATCCGCGCAGCGACACCGGTCGGCCCAAGCGCAGCGCAGGCCTCCATGTCCACGATCTCGATGCCATAGTCATGCGGCGCGCAGGTGCGGATGCCGACCTGAATCGAACGGCCGACGTCGATCAATCCCTCGGCGACCGCGCGCGTGACGAACGTGCCGTGGGACATCTTGGTGCCGTCGTCATCCCATGTGTCCTGATGGGCGTCGAACTGAACGAGCGCCAGCTTGCCGTGCACGGCAGCGTGAGCGCGCAACAGCGGTAGCGTTACAAAATGATCCCCGCCAAGCGTTACGAGCTGCCGATCATGGGAAACGATCTGCCGCGCCTGATGTTCAATGAGTCGGGGCGCGTCCTGAAGCCGATCGTATTCGAAGTAGCAATCGCCCGCATCAATGACGGCCATGTTCGCGAACGGATCGCGGCGCGAAGAATACTGTGGATCGCCGTCGAATAAAGTCGAAGCACGTCGAATGGCGGCGGGCGCAAAGCGCGCGCCCGGCCTGTTGGATGTCGCGCAATCGAAAGGCACGCCCCACACAACAACATCGGCCTGGCCGATATCCTTGCTGAAGCGCCGCCGCATGAACGACTGCGCTCCCGCAAAAGTAGGCTCATGCGAGCCGCCCAGAAGCGGCCCGCTGAAGGAATTGTCGACGGGAACCGGAGCGTCACTCATGTTCGACTCATATCGTGCGCGCGGCGCAGCCCCGCAAGTCTACCTGTTGGCGACAGCGGTGATCTCGACTTGCGAAAGGAGGAACGCCGGGTCCATCAGCCTGCTGAAGTCAGCCATGTTGATGGGGCCATTTTTGCCCTTGAGCGAGATCGCCAATGATTTGGGCTGCGTCACAAAGGCGCTCAACGCTTCCGAAAGCTTCAGCGCCACAGGGTCGCCGCCCATCAACATCGGCAACATGCCGACGATCATCATTGCCCACTCCTTGCGCACGGCAGCCGGGTCTTTACCCTGCGACTTCGCCACATACACGAGCGCCTTGTCGAACAGGCCGGCGTCCACGTAACGAAGGTTGAAGGCTGCGATCTTGCCCTTCATCAGTGCTGTTAGCCGATTGGCCATGTCGGCGTTGAAGGTGGCCGCGTCAATATCCGCAAACGCGCCAGACAACGCCAATGAACCGACGTTGAGACTCGTGAACGAATAGTCCGTCATCGTAAACGTCTTCGCCGACGGGTTGTAGGCGCCATCGAATTTCACGCCGAATTCGATGCGGTTGTAGCCAAAATTTGCGAGGGCCTGGCCCGCTTCACTGGACGGCGGCGCGACGAAATACATGCCGTCGAAATTCGCGACGGCCTTGGTCGGAAGGTCGCCGTTGTAATCGGTTTTCGCCATCGCGGATTTGAGGCCAAACCGGTAAAAATTCCCCCCCGGCGCACTAGCCTGCACCTTGGGCTCCGCCACGGTCATCTCGAAGCCCGACCATGAAAACAGACCTAGCTTTGCGACGCCATCAGAAGCATCGCCGACCTTTGCAGCCGCCGCCACCTTCGAGAAGTCCCCGCCTTCCAGCACGATCTGACCTGACTTGAATGTGCCTGCAGCCTTCTGCTTGGTGGTGATGGTTCCCTCAATGGAGCCCAGCGATACGCGATCAAAGCGTGCACGGTTGAGGTTGGTGACAAGATAGTCGCGCAGGACAAAGCGTCCCTTTTCCTCATCAGAGCGCGTGACCACCATTTCCGGAATGACGATGCGCTGCGCTTGCATGTTCATCAGGATGTCCGAGCGCGCGGACTTCGCCAGATCCGGCGTCATCAAGCGCTGGACTTCGGCGCGACTGACATTCGTCCCGGTGATTTCAATGCGCGGGATGAACAGTTCCATCGCCTTGTCGGTAGACACGGTCTTCACGTTTTCCAGCGTGTAGCTTTGCAGCGTCTGCGCAAAGGCGACTGACGTCAGCGCGCTTGTCGCCAGCACTGAAAAGCTGAACACGAAAGGAAATGAACGGGCGGCGCAAATCATCTTGAAATCCTTCTTCAACCTGCGGGGAGAGTGCTACCGCCCCGAGCCTTCGGCAAGTGCGCTGCCGCACATGTCCCGCGCGCATCGCGCGATTGTACACCCGTAATTTCGCAATCTTGCGAAAAGATGCGCGTTGCTTAATTATAGGTGTGCGGACCGGGCCCCTCTGGCGTTTCCCTTGTGAGACAACGTCATGTCGGACCGCATCGGGTTAGCTCGATGCAGGTCGTTTCTCCTGATACGAAACGCGCATTTGGGCTGACACGATCGATGAAACCATCGAGGAGGTTGGCATATGAATGCATACATTTATCGACTGAGCGTGGTCCACCATAAACTCGACGAGGAAATTCGTCTGGAAATCAGGCGACGCTTCCCTGATTCACTCCGGCTTCTTCGCCTCAAGAAATTGCGCCTTGCCGTGAAAGATCGCATGGCCGAAGGCATGCGCAGGACCAACGCGCGACTAACCGGGTCACGCCTGACGACTGCCTGACCAGCATAAGTTCGGGAGCCAGGCGCCAGTCCGGCTCATCCCCTTTTCCGCCCATCAACTGAAAGCTGCAAAGTGTCCGATTTCATAGCAATGCTCGTGTCGTTCTTCCTGACGGGTCCGATCCAGGCTGAACTGTCCGAGAAGCTCGCCGCCGCCCGCGCGCCGCAGGCCATTGTCGCCCCGCTTGTCGACTGTGCGCGGGATGCAGCGCCCGCACTCCTGTCCCGCGCGACGTCCGACCCATGGTGGGCGGCGACGTCCGCAGTGAAAGTGTGGACAGGCTTCGCTTCGCCCGAAAGCCTGCTTGGCGAGGCGGCGCCTGCCTGCAAACCGGCATTGGATGCAGCCCTGCCCTTCCTGAGGGCAAGCTCGTAACGGCGTTGGGCTCCAATGAGCCGGCTGGAACCTGCCCGTTTGCGTAAAATCGCTCCAACAATCGGCGGTTCCGATTTATTAAATCGGAACAATCGATTTCAACAATGATAAGCCGCCTGCTAGAACGGCGACGCAGTAGTTGACGAACAAGCCAAGGAGGGAGCGACATGAGCGACACAGCAGGCAAATGCCCGGTGATGCACGG
>JANPPJ010000178.1:0-1899 GCA_031428455.1 Hyphomicrobiales bacterium
TGGCGCAAGCGAACCTCGGTTGTGGATATGCCGACCGGGCCACGGGATGCGAAATCCACCGTGTTGTCGGTCGAGGATGAAGCTGTCATCGTGGCATTTCGCAGGCATACGCTTCTGCCGCTGGATGATTGTCTCTACACGTTCCAGCCGACGATCCCACACCTGACACGTTCATCACTGCATCGCTGTTTGCAGCGTCACGATATAAGTCGGCTGCCCAACATCGATGGCGATAAGCCGGTGAAGAAGAAGTTTAAAGCCTACCCGTTGGGCTACTTTCACGTCGATATTGCCGAGGTTCAAACAGCAGAAGGGAAGCTGTATCTCTTCGTTGCAATCGACCGCAACTCCAAGTTTGTCTATGTGGAACTGCACCCGAAGGCTGGCAAAATGGCCGCTGCTGCGTTCCTGCGCAACCTGATTGCAGCCGTGCCTTACACCATCGATACCGTGCTGACCGACAACGGCATCCAGTTCACCAATCACGAACGCCATCTTTACGCCTTCGAGCACATCTTCGACCGCGTTTGCGGCGAGCATGAGATCGAGCACAGGCTCACCAAAATCAAACATCCCTGGACGAATGGCCAGGTCGAACGGATGAACCGGACAATCAAGGAAGCTACGGTCAAACGCTTCCATTACGACGACCACAATCAACTCCGAGATCACCTCGCCAACTTCATCAGCGCCTACAATTTCGGGCGAAGGCTGAAGACACTCAAGGGTCTGACGCCCTACCAATTCATCTGCAAACAATGGACAATCGAACCGCAAAGGTTTACCCTAAATCCAATCCATCAAATGCCGGGACTAAACACCTAGTTGACTGCCCTTCATACATGGCGTTCGTCCCGCTATTGTTCGATAAGTTTTTTGTAGAGGTCGATGACCGGACGCGGCGTCTGCGCGGCCCGCTGAATGATCGCCAGCACTTCCTCGCCGGGAATGGGATCGACGAGGAAATTCATTTTCTTTGCGTCCGCGAGAAAACCTGCATCCTTGCCCATCTGGTTGAAGGCGTTCCTGAGCGCGGCGGCTCTGTCCTTGGGCAGGCTCGCAGGCGCAGCAACGGGAAGGGCCATTTCAAAAGGCATTTCGGCGAACTCCAGCAGCGCGCGCATGGCTGGGTCTTGCGTCAATTCGCGCGCCAGCGGGACGTCAGCAAGCGACGACAGTCTCGCCCGTCGCCCCGTTTGCACCAGTGGGCGCAGTCCGCCCCTCTCCCAGATGTCGCGCATGTTCGTCTGGAAGAAACTGACGTCGGCGTATTGCCCATCAACCTCGTTGCGCTGCTGCGCGAGATTGATGTCCGCCGCGCCGGGGTAGCCACGCACGATCTCGTGCTTCAGCCCCAAAGCATGCTGCACCACAAGCGCGATGGATAAATTTGTTGAACCCGCGCGATTCGCGCCAATGCGTAGAACCGGCGCCGACGCCCCTTGCAGATCCTGAATCTTCTGCAACGAATGACTGGCGTTGACTGACAGGATGTAGGAATCATTTGCATATGCCGAGAGCGAACCAATCCACGTCAGCTTCAAAGGATCAAAGCGAATATTAGGATCGCCGGTGAGCGCAAGCTGTGGCAATCCGCGCTGTAACGTGCCAATCAACGTGCCGTCGCTTTCTCCTGCACCAAAGCGATTGGCGAGGCCTATCCCCCCGCCCGATGGCTGGTTTTGCACGACAAGAGTTGGCTTGCCGGGAATGTACTGACCCATGTTGCGCGCAAGCAGCCGACCCGTGGTGTCGTAGATTCCTCCAGCAGAAAACGGCACGATCACGTTTATCGTCTTGCCGGTATAAAATTGCTCCACTGATTGCGCGTTAGCCGCTGCGCCACTCGCGAGCAAAGCTGTGACCGCAAGGATCTGCGTTCCTGTCTTCATCTTTCCC
>JANPPJ010000179.1:0-4412 GCA_031428455.1 Hyphomicrobiales bacterium
GTGTGCGCTGCGTCGCCCGCAATGAAAATCCGGCCATTTTGATAACGCTCCGCAACTGAGACGCGCAGATCCCAGAAGCCGACATGATCTATCTCGCAGGCAAAATCAAAGCCGGCTGAATCGCGAATGACGGAGAGGAAATCGAAATCCTTGTCCTTCATCGCTGACGACGGGACAGGGGCGTGGAAGAACCATCCTTCGCCCACGTCAATGCGACCAAAGAACTGCCAATACCCCTTCAGTTCCGGGCGCATGACCCGATACGTGGAGCGCTGCGGGAAGCGCTCCAGCGCGTCGTGGAGCTCGCGCGAACGGAAAACCGCAAGCAACATGACTTGATCAAAGTCCGTGCCGCGACGTTCAATTCCGGCTTTCTCACGAATCATCGAGTGACCGCCGTCACAACCCACGATGTAATCCGCTTCAAGCGTTAATTGCTGGCCGTCGCCCCCTTCAATAGCCACTTCGGCGCTGTCATCGTTTTGCGTAAGTGTGGTTGCGGTCCAACCAAAATAGTCGTCAACGGTCGCAAGGCCCACAATCTTTTTGCGAAGAACTGCCTCTGTCGCATATTGCGGCAAGCGTTCATTGTCCTGGAAGTAATAGGGTCGGACAACCTCGCGACCTGCAGTGGCGAACCAGTGGTCGCCCATGAGCGTTCCGTAGGCCGTTACTTCGCCGATTGGATAACCAGCCGGCATGGCGCGCGCTGCGCGCAATTCTTCGGCCAGGCCCCAAAAATAGAAATGCTCAAGGGTGCGCTGGGTAAGGTTCTGGCCCTTCGGGATGTTCGGGAGCGTCCGGCGTCGTTCAACAAGCGCGCATGAAACGCCTCGCATTCCCAGTTCCACCGCAAGCGCCGCGCCAACAGGCCCCCCCCCAACGATAACTACCTGGTAAGATTTCCTCATGACCTCTCTCTCGCGTGCGGCAGCGGCAGAAGCGCTCTGACATTTCCAGTGTGCGCCGAAGGGCTTTTAACTGAGGGTTGCCAATGCGCAAGCGGTTTGTGGGGTGCGGATATGCAAGGTTTCGGAACGATAATTTGTAAAGAGCAGTTGAAATCGTCTTCAGTCTATTATAAATAGCGTCCAGAAGGAGTCAGGTATGAATCTCACTAATCAGCAAATCCGCAAGCTCGAGGCGATCATTACTGCAGCGCAAGCCATTCTTGCAGATGCAAAAACAGCGCCCAGCAGCAACGGCAAGGCTACCAAGGCGAAGCGCGTTCGCCGAAGCGGGAAGGATCTCGCCGCATTCCGCAAGATGTTGATTGCTGAGCGCAAGAAGGGCGTCCCGGTGGCTGATTTGGCTCGCAAGCACAGCATCTCGAGCGCATATATTTACCAGCTCTAGTCTCATTGCAGGTTTGACGAACTAAGGCCGCCGCTCATCCGGCGGCCTTTTATATATTATGTTCGCGTCTTGTTCTACCTGGGCTGTCGCTTGGTGAAGCTGCGTCGTTCCGTCGCGCACACCGATTGGAGACCGGTTGCTGGCAGCTTCTGTCAAGCGCACACAATCTGATGTTCTTTCGCAGATCGCCATATTCTCGCCGTCAGTATTTGGTGGGAGTACGCGCCCTTCAATTACTGAGGAAGAAACTCATTGAAGTTATTTTCAATTGCGCTTGCATCCATGGCTTTTGTTTCACCTGCCAGTCAGGCGGAAGCGTCATCAAAGACTAAGCAAAATCGGCTCTTTACTGTCGCACATTCTCAAACAGGCAAAGCGTCCTGGTATGGTCCGGGCTTTCACGGACGGCGTACCGCCAGCGGTGAAAGATTTAATCAGAATGTGATGACTGCCGCGCATCGACGCCTGCCGTTTGGCACGCGCGTACGGGTGACAAGTCGACAAAACGGACGTTCGGTTGTTGTCAGGATCAATGATCGTGGACCCTTTATCAGCGGACGCATCATCGATCTGTCGCGCGCCTCCGCCCATTCTCTTGGGCTTGCGGGGCTATCCAGCGTCACGCTTACGGTGTTGTAAAGACCAGTCACGTAACGCTCTCACAAATAATGGCAACTTATTGTCGCTGGGGCGCCCCTGAGGCAACCGATTGAGCGTTCGAGCGTTGTTTGCCCCAGTAGATGGAGGCGTCAATGCTCGAACCCCTTGCGTCGCGTTTCACCCGTTGCGCACGCGTCAATTTTTTCAATGCGACCGTCGGCCTGTGTTTGCTCATGGGCGGCTCCCAGGGCGCGCATGCACAAGGGTTTTTCGAGGCCTTGTTCGGGCGCAGCGAGCCGTCATTCGCGCCGACCCTGACAATCCCGCAGGAGTCTCGGCGCAGCCTGGGCCGGCGGCCATCTGAACGTAGTGCGGCCCTTTCCAGGTCTTCGTCACATGATGCGGCAGCCTATCGGCCGCGTCGGGAAAGCATGCATAAGCCTGAGCCTTACAGGGCGCCTGAGGTCATGCCTGGGCCGCTTGGCAGGTTTCTCAACGATCCGACACTTCGGCGTGGCGACGTTGTTGCGACTGCTGACGGGCTGATGGTTTACCGGGGCGGAGCGAGCGCGCGCCATCGGCCAAGCGAATTTGTTGCAGTTCAGCGCGCGGGATCGCTTCTTGCCCAGCGCACGAGAAATGAACTCGCGAAGGTTGAGGTAGCTGCAGGCGTCTCCTACGCGGAGCCATCTGCGCCGGCGCAATTCGTGGGTTCGTATGCGCCAGTCGTTGCGCAGGATAACACGGTGCGCCTGCGTTAATTGCGCGGATGCAAGCGCTCCTGTGCGGTTGCGAAATGAGTGTTCTCTCGACGTTGGCGTGAAGACTTGCGATGTTGACGCAGCCTTGCGCTGATCGGAGAGAAACGATGCTCGACAGGTTGATAAATCCAGTCCGCAAGGATCTCGGCGGCTTTGAGGTCGCGCGGTTGCTGCCCGCTGCGCAGCAACGCTCCGTTGGGCCTTTTGTTTTCTTCGATCACATGGGGCCAGCGCAATTCAGCGAAGGAGCGCCCCGAAGCGCGGATGTGCGCTCCCACCCCCATATTGGCCTTGCGACCCTGACGTACCTGTTCGATGGAGAGATCATGCATCGAGACAGCACGGGCGTAGAGCAAGGCATCAGGCCCGGTGAGGTCAACTGGATGATTGCCGGATCCGGCATCAGCCATTCAGAGCGTTTCGAGGGGCCGCTGCGCATGCCGGGGGCGCGGATTGAGGGCATACAGGCCTGGATTGCCTTGCCTGAACGGGATGAAGAGACAGATCCGGGCTTTGTCCACGTTGGCGCTGCGGGCGTGCCAGTTATCAGGGACAGGGGACTTACAGCTTCGCTTGTCGCTGGCGCCGCGTTTGGGCGCGCAGAGCCCTTCAAGACGTTTTCACCCTTGTTCTACGTGCACGCCGCCCTGGAGACGGGCGCATCCTGCCCGATGCCAACAGGTTACTCCGAGCGCGGCGCTTACGTGGTCGCCGGGACCATTACCTTTGAGGGCCGCGAATACCGCAAGGGAGACATGCTCGTCTTCGGTAACTTGGGAGAGCCGACCCTTGTGGCTATAACGCCGAGCACCGTTATGCTTTTGGGAGGCGAGCCATTGGGCCCCCGGCATATGTGGTGGAATTTTGTGTCATCCCGGAAAGAGCGTATCGAGCAGGCCAAGGCAGACTGGACAGCCGGCCGCTTCAAACTGCCCGAGCATGACGACAAGGAGTTCATACCGTTGCCTGACGAGACCAGGGCGCCCTCACCGATGTCCCTAGTGCGTTAGGGGGCGCTCGTCGCGCCCGATGAACCTTGGTGGCGCCTGCGCATTGACAGACTGATGCAGCAGGGGAAGAAAATGACCGACATACCCACAACGCCACCTTCACCGCCGGGGGCGCCGTCCGAAACCCCTGTCCGGCCTCCACAGCCCATGCCAGAGCGCGCGCCAGCTGGGCAGCCAGGCATATCGCCCCCCCAACCCGTGGAATATCCGGGCGAACGCGCTCCTGTAGGCATACCTGTCCCGGAGGCGCCACAGGTTATTCCGCCCACTCCAGCGACGCCCGAGATACCCCTCACGTAACCCAGCGCTTTGACAGCGTTGACGGCGCGCGGCAGACTCTTCCACTGTTCAAGTGGGGAGACAACAATGAACGAGATGATCCGCTCGACCGTGATCCCGAAGGGCGTGCGCGGGCCAGGCGAGACCGCAACTGACCGTCCGCAGCCAACGCTGTTCAAGATGAGCGCGCCCCTGCTCGATAAGGGCCGCTCGAACACGCCGCTCGCGCACACGTCGAATATGTGGGCCACGCTGAAGGTCTACGGTAATCGCCCGATTGAGACCGCCTTCTTTTTTCTGCCGTCATCCGTAAACTGTCTTCGTTATTGTCGTCGTTAACGACGTCGTTTACTGGGATGCGCAGCCATGCGGCAGGAAGTTCTCGTTGGCGTTGAGCGTCGTCGTC
>JANPPJ010000180.1:0-3058 GCA_031428455.1 Hyphomicrobiales bacterium
CGAAAGCCCCCTTCGCGAAGGATCGTGGGCACCGGCCTTCGCGCCTGAAGCGTTCAGCCTGCCTCAACTGCACCCCGTGGTTCCCCCACACGTATCGCACTTCAGGCACGTCCCATTCCGCACCAGCGTAAAATTCTGGCACTCGGGGCAGGACTCGCCGACGTAGCCCTTCATGCGGGCTTCGGCGCGCTTGTTGGCCATCGGGTCGCGAGCTGGCGTTGCGAGGGCGCCTGCGGTCTGCCAGTTCAGCGCTTCAACGCTAGCCGCTCCATCATCATGGAGCGCCGTTGTCTGCACCGAGCCGGTTTGCACATAGGACGTCACGTCCGGGATCGGCGCGCCGTGGGTGCCCGTTGCCTGCACGAGCATCAGCTTGTCGTGCTTGCCGCGCACGAAGCCCGACGAGACGAAGGGCGTTGAGACGAAGGGCGTTGAGGCGTCGGGTACGCGGCCCTGTTCTTCGCCCTTGCCGATGACCGTGCCGCCGATTTCGGACGGATCGACATGGGCGAGGTCGTTGCGGCCGAGGTAGGAGATCGCGAGTTCGCGGAACACGTAGTCGAGGATCGACGTCGCGTTCTTGATCGCGTCATTGCCCTGCACAAAGCCCGCTGGCTCGAAGCGCGTGAACGTGAAGGCGTCCACGTATTCTTCCAGCGGCACGCCGTATTGCAGGCCCACCGAGATGGCGATGGCGAAGTTGTTCATCAGCGAGCGGAAGGCGGCGCCTTCCTTGTGCATGTCGATGAAGATTTCGCCGATGCGGCCATCCACGTATTCGCCGGTGCGCAGGTACACTTTGTGGCCGCCGACAACGGCTTTCTGTGTGTAGCCCTTGCGGCGATCGGGAAGACGCTCACGCTCGCGCATGCGCTCGACGCGCTCCACGATCCGCTCGACGATCTTCTCCGCCACCTGCGCTGTGCGCGCAGCGTTGGGCAGGCCGACGAACGCCTCGACGGCTTCTTCCGCATCCTCTTCCTCATCAGAGATGAGCTGCGAGTTCAGCGGCTGCGAAAGCTTCGAGCCATCGCGGTAGAGCGCGTTCGCCTTCAGGCCGAGGCGCCAGGACAGCACGTATGCGTCCTTGCAGTCTTCGACCGTGGCGTCGTTGGGCATGTTGATGGTCTTGGAGATGGCGCCCGTGATGAACGGCTGCGCCGCCGCCAGCATGCGGATGTGGCTCTCCACCGACAGATAGCGCTTGCCCGTGCGACCGCACGCGTTGGCGCAATCGAACACGTGGTAGTGCTCCATCTTCAGATGCGGCGCGCCTTCAAGCGTCATGGCGCCGCAAACATGGGTGTTGGCCGCCTCGATCTCGGCGCGCGAGTAGCCGAGGAAGGGGAGCAATTCGAAGGAGGGATCTTCGAGCTTCTCCGCAGGCACTTTCAGGGTCTTGACGAGGAAGTCTTGGCCCAGATTCCACTTGTTGAAGACAAACTTGATGTCGAAGGCGCCAGCGAGCGACTTCTCCAGCGTCTCGATCTTCTCGTCAGTGAAGCCGCGCGCGCGCAGCGAGTTGTTGTTGACGCCGGGCGACTGCGCCAGGCTTGCGTGACCAACCGCATGCGCCTCGATCTCGGCGATCTCGGAGGTGCGGTAGCCCAGCACGCGCAGCGCTTCGGGCACGGCGCGGTTGATGATCTTGAAATAGCCGCCGCCAGCCAGCTTCTTGAACTTCACAAGCGCGAAGTCAGGCTCGATGCCGGTGGTGTCGCAATCCATGACGAGGCCAATCGTGCCCGTGGGCGCGACGACAGTCGTCTGGGCGTTGCGGTAGCCGTGCTTCTCGCCAGCTTCCAGCGCGCGATCCCAGGCAGCCCGCGAGCGGGAGGCCAGTTCAGCGCCATTCTCGCCAAGCTTTGTGAGCGTGGCGTGATCGAGCGCAACGGGCAGCACGGCAAGCTGCTCAAAACCCTCCGTCTGGCCATAGGCCGCGCGGCGATGGTTGCGGATGACGCGCAGCATGTGCGCGGCGTTCGGCTTGTAGTTGGGGAAGGGGCCCAGCTCCTGCGCGATCTCGGCGGACGTCTCGTAGCAAACGCCCGTCATGATGGCGGTGAGGCCCGCGACGATGGCGCGGCCCTCTTCGGAGTCATAGCCAAGGCCGGATGACATCAGCAAGCCGCCGACGTTGGCGTAACCCAGACCCAGCGTGCGGTAATCATACGACAGGCGCGCGATTTCCTTGGACGGGAACTGCGCCATCATCACCGCAATTTCGAGCACCAGCGTCCACAAGCGGACGGCGTGTTCATAGCGCGAGAGGGCATACGCGCCGGTGGCCGGATCGCGGAACGTCAACAGGTTCAGCGACGCGAGATTGCACGCCGTATCGTCAAGGAACATGTACTCGGAGCAGGGGTTCGACGCGATGATCGGACCTGAAGCCGGGCAGGTGTGCCAGTCGTTGATCGTGGTGTGATACTGGATGCCGGGATCAGCCGAAGCCCACGCGGCGTAGCCGATCTTCTCCCACAGATCGCGGGCCTTGATCGTCTTGTGAACCTTGCCATCTGTGCGGCGCATCAGGTTCCAGTCCTGATCACGCTCCACAGCGCGCAGGAACTCGTCGGTCACGCGCACCGAGTTGTTCGAGTTCTGGCCGGAGACGGTGAGATAGGCCTCAGAGTCCCAGTCGGTGTCATAGGTGTCGAACTTGATGTCCGTGTAGCCCTGACGCGCGAACTGGATGACGCGCTTGATGTAATTGTCGGTCACGAAATCGCGGCGCGCCAGCTTGATGGCCTTCTTCAGCGCCGGGTTCTTTTCCGGGTTGAAGCAGTCGTCGCCCGAGCCTTCGCAATTCACGCAGGCCTTCAGCACGGCCTTCATGTGACGCTTGACGATCTTGGAGCCCGCGACGAGCGCGGCGACCTTTTCCTCCTCCTTCACCTTCCAGTCGATGTAGCTCTCGATATCGGGATGGTCCGCGTCAACGACGACCATCTTGGCCGCGCGGCGCGTCGTGCCGCCCGACTTGATGGCGCCTGCTGCGCGATCGCCGATCTTGAGGAAGCTCATCAGGCCCGACGACTTGCCGCCGCCCGAAAGC
>JANPPJ010000181.1:0-6119 GCA_031428455.1 Hyphomicrobiales bacterium
GGAGGACATCGAAGCTCTGCCTGGGGGCGTCGGCCGTGAAGAAACTTTCTATGGCTGCACCGCCTGTCATGCGTTCAAGCTCGTCTCGGCGCAGGGAATGACGCGTCAGCGATGGGACGAGACGATCCAGCTGATGGTCGAAAAGCACAAGATGAACGAATTGACCGCAGCCGATCGGGCGTTGATCCTCGACTACCTCGAGAAGCACTACCCGCCGCGCGCCCCTCGCGGGGGCTGGCAAAATCCCTTTGCGCAGTAAAAAGGCGCCATTTCGATTGTCATCAGCCCCTGCGTAACTCTGGGTTACGTCCTTACTGCAGCTCCGGTTCGAATGAGCGGAGCCTGACGGCAGCCTTCTATCCACTCAGAACGAGCGCTGGGTGGCCACGGCCAAAGGACGCCCTGAGTTTTTGCGTCACATGGACGAGTAGCGCGCTCGTTCGCGGGCGACTTCATCAGCTGTGTATGCGGGGGCGTTCGGATCAAATGACGACCAACCGCTCGACCGATAAGCGTCACCGCGCGCCGAAAGATTTACCGCCTTGTGGCGATCGAGGACCGCCTGCGCCGCGCTAGCGCAGGAATCATCCACGCGGGCGGTGATAAGCGTGCCGCCGCGGCGGACGCCTTCGGCTGGAACGGCATATCAAGAAGACACGCCATTACGAGTTCCGCCTAGTGAGATCAGGTGCGATGTTGCCAGTGTCGGTCGCTGCTGCACGCGCCTCGGAGAGCACGATGCCTTGAGCCCAGAGCGCGGCAGCCCCGACTCCCGTAATACTGAGGACGTTCAGAGCTTGAATCACCAGAGCCATCGCAAGGGCTTCCTCTTCTGGCACACCGAACAGCCCAAGCGCGAACACGGCGGCAATGATGAACCCCCCTGCGAGTCGGAGAAAATGGCCAAGGATCGCGAGGAACCCGAGGAACACCATGACGAACAAATACTCCGTGGGACGCAACGTCACCCCGAAGGCAAGCCCTGCCGACACTAGCTGTAGCGCAGCCAACAGCTTGATACCAACGCTTGCGAGCACAATGCCAATGGCGCGGGATGGCTCCTGAGGCCAGTTGATCCCTTCCGAAAAGGACACCATTAGACGTCCGGCCGCACCCGCAAAACCCGTGGGAAGGCGTCTCTCGATACGTCGGATTAAGGGAGCAGGATTCCCTGCTTGCCGGCGAAACAGGTAGAAACCTGCAAAGAGTAGAGCGAAGATGGCGAGGCTTGCCCCCGCACCCCAGGCGAGGACTGCACGAATATCGCCGGTGGGGTCCGGGAACACAGTGGCGAGCACCGCGACGATCACAAGACACACGAACACCAAGCCATCCGTAATGCGGTCGAGCGCCACCGTCGCCAGCACACTGGCGAGTTTGAGGTCCTCGCGGTGCGCCACTAGCCACGAGCGCGCAACGGTGCCGAACCCGAAGGGGATCAGGGTGGCGAGGAGATAGCCGGCCATGATCGCACCAAAGAGGTAGAAGGTGCTGATCGCGCGCAGGGGCCAAAGAAGCTGCCGCCATTTCCACGCTCTGATGAACTGCTCCAAGGCAATCACCCCGGGCAGGAGGATGAGGAAGCCGAAGTCGGACTGAGCCAAGACGAGGCGAAACCGCTGAAAATCAAAGCCTCGCAAAACCCAGAACAGTGCCGCGAGGCCAAGGAGCGCACCAACCCAGGGCAGCCAGCTCCGCCACCAAACTTGCCGAGCTTCGGTCTTGTGCATCATCAAGGGTTCCTGATGTAATCCGAGCATGCGACGCTTTAGTCTACGAATCACAACCGATTCATAGGAATCATGTTCTTCCCGGATCGGCTCTGAGGGGTAGCATCGTCCCTTTCCCGCCGAGGAACCAAACTCATAAGTGCTGCAACTCCGGGAGAGCAGGTCAGTCCACCACTGATTGCCGGATGAATCAGTCGTAGGACGACGAGGAACGCTGTCGACGAAGTCGTGCCTCAACTCGCGTCCGAGCCATCTGAGGCGAAATTTCCATTCTCGTTACTTTCTAGTTATACTGATGATGGGCAAACTTCTGATCCACGACAGGAGAAACACCATGGCTTCCGCAATCGAGATCAAGCGCTTCGAAAAGCCCGATCAGCTACTCGATATGAAAGAAAGCGGGACCATCGCCATTATTAAGATGGCCGATGGGACTGCGGGCATGCTTGCTACGTTCGAGCCCGGCTGGACTTGGGAGAAGGACGAGAAGCCACTCCTGGGCTCACCTTCTTCCTGTCCTATGCGGCACACCGGCTACTGCATAAAGGGCCAGCTTGTAGTGCGGATGATTGACACTGGTGTAGAAACTCGGATTGGCGCAGGAGACTTTTTTGAAATCCCGCCCGGGCACGACGGATACGTCCACGGTGACCAGCGCGTTGAATTGGTGCTGTTCGCGCCGCCCGATCATCAGCACTGATCCTGAGCGCCTTTGGCACCGGCATTGCTCAATCTTACAAGCTCATGTCGCAGGCAATACAAGCTTCAGTCCGGATAGATGCTTGCCACTCTCGCTAACGAACACAAGTTTCGTGAATGCGCGTATTTTGGCGATTGCTATCTTCCGCGTCAGCGACCGTCTTCAGGGGAACCCAAGCGTCTCTGTTTCTTGGACATGCTGCACTTGCGTCCAATCGATCAAACAGACGAAAACATTTGCCGTTATTGCTCTGCGCCCTCTCGGCATTCTCGTTTCCTGTTGCAGCATGGCTCTCCTCGAGAGCCGGCCTGGTGACACCATGGTGTTCACGCACATCACATCCACCATTGCGCTCATACGCGCGATCGTTAGCCCCGCGGGCACAACCTGCTCCCGCGTGTGATTTCCCCACCACGACGTGCTTGTAGTTTTTTGCAAGTGCCCCCGCTTTAGCCAAAAAGCTATTGACATTGATAACCAGAGGCAGACGCTACGAACCGGGGCCGATTAAAGGGAGGTCGTCATGAAGGCGTCTATACTTGCAGCAACAGCATTGGCATTGAGCCTTTCTACCGCGATTGCTCAACAGCCTCACCACACTATGGTGAACGCAGACGAAGTCCAGTGGAAGGCTGCGCCGCCAGCTTTAACGGGGGCACAATCTTCCGTGCTCTACGGCGATCCCTCAAAAGAAGGGATCTTCGTTATGCGCATAAAGTTCCCTGCAAATTACAAAGTCCCTCCGCACACCCATCCTGTTGATGAAGTTGTTACCGTTATCTCGGGCGAGTTCAGTCTCGGGGCTGGCAAGGAGTTCGATGAAAGCAAATTGAAGCCTTACAAAGCTGGCGCCCTGATCGCCATGCCGCCAGGTATGGAGCATTTTGTTTTCACGAAAGAGGAAACTGTCATTCAGATCAGCACCCGCGGTCCTTGGGCTCTGACATTCGTGAACCCAAAGGATAAATCTGGGAACCTGGCGAACTGAAATGTCGACGGCGAGGCGGTGGTCTTGCGATGCGCCGCTCGCCGCGATCACGAGAAACAAGGAGATCGTAGACAACAAGAGGTGAACCGAGATGCCCCAAATTCATGATCGAGAGGAATGTTGAGGGTGCAGGCCGGCTATCCGACACCGAGTTCAAGGACGCGGCGCAGAAGTCCTGCGATGTCATTCGCGACCTTGGTCCGGAGGTGCAGTGGATTGAAAGTTATGTGGCCGAAAACAAATTCTACTGCGTCTACATCGCTCCCAACGAACATATCATCCGGGAGCATGCGCGGTTGAGTAGCTTTCCCGCCGATAATATCCAGAGAATAGAACGTATCGTCGACCCAGTTACGGCCGAGGCACGTTAGAGGTCGGGTAGCTCTACGGGTGCCGCGACGGCGCGAACGCCGACTGACACTTCTACCCCATCACGCGCGCTCCGGCAATCTGGCGGCGCTGCTTTCCCGATATGGGAGTGGCGCTGGCGTGGCCCTCGTCAGGCAAAGGCCGCACGTTCGAATCGTGCCGGGTGACAGATAACTTAAGGCCAAGCTTACCCACGATAGGGGTGAGTAAGCCGAACGGATCTGTCGCCTTTGCGCGTAACTCGGAAGGTCGAAATCGGGCAACCGTTGAGGCCGCACTTCATTACTTCCCACGCGCTCGAAAAATCGCGCGAAAAAGCACCTGCCCGGGCCCTGCTTTTCTAGTAAGTGGCATTAACGCCGGCCGAAATGCGCGCAGTCCGCAGCGAAATCCCCGCTGAATTTGACCCGTAATTAAAGTCTTCTCCTGTTGTAAGGTCCTTCGCCTCAGCCTCACTCTTGCGGTTGAAATACCATTGTTCGTCTGCTTCGACGAAGAGCGCTAGAGGGGGGTGATCCGATAGCTCGCTTGCGCCGTCGCTCCGACCATCTTCTGCTGCCGGAAGGTATCTTTGAAGAGCGTGGACCTGACGTGAAGATCTTTGTCTGACGACCACACGAAGGGCGTCCCGACGAGATCGACAACATCAAACCACGAACCACGAGTGCTCTCCGCAAAGAGCAGCCTTGAATCAGTGATCAGGTGATTTGGGAATCCTCTTTGTCCAAACCGCCTAGCCTAAATTGCTAAAGCGGTTACTCGCTCCCGGGAATAAAAATGCGCCACTAAAGCTCGGAATCGAAGCCTTCGCACCTATAGCGGAAATAGGCCTCTGCGATGCCGATTTACCGGAAGCGCAGTGCCATTGTTCTTGCGAGCCCGACCCTAACGTGGCTCGGACACGTCACGGACCAATTCGAAGGTATCACCGCTGGTGCCCTTACGAGCAATGTCAGCCTGCGCTACTATACCACAACATTTTCCGGCATCGTCAATTACGATGGCACGCCGCACTTGACGTTCCTCCATTCGGTCGCAACAGGCCGAGATGTCATCTGCAAGTGCTACTGTTAGCACATCGGATGACATTAGTTCCGCAACCCAAATATTTCCCGATTTCCCTTCGGCAACGCCGCGACAACAGATATCGCGGTCGGTCACGACCCCCACTAGCACTCCCGCCTCGTCGACTACTGGAAGCGCACCGCAGTCCATCTTCGACATTAACTTGGCAGCTTCGGCGATTGAGTTATCAGGCCGGCAGCATGTAGGGTCTTTCGTCATAATATCCTGAACTCGCATTTCGGTCTCCTCACCTGTCGATCAAGACACAAACGTGAGAGACTCTGCAAAGTTGCAGGTGAACTGCCCAGGGGTTGTGAAAGAGCGGATTCCTTTCCGTCTGTCAGGCGAGTGGCACCCTGCTTGGCGCCCTTAAAGAAAGTCGGAACTAGAAAAAAGCATGCGAGGGCGGAACCGTAGCCGGGGATTGGGAATTGTCGAGGCGTAGTAAGTTTCTGCAAACAGGAGCCTTCCATGCGTATGAACCTGGTCTCAAGCGCTCTACTGGCCTTCACCATTCTAGCGGGTGGCGCATATGCGCAAAGCGTCACTGAACGGGACAATGCTCAACCCGCAACCCGGGCAAACCCTGCGGTATCTGCACAGGGAATGTGGCGAGCGTCAAAATTAATCGGCGTGAACGTTTACAACGAGCAGAACGAAAAGCTTGGCGATATTAACGAGGTTCTGATGGATCGCACTGGAAAGGTCGCCGGAGTCGTCATCGGTGTCGGCGGCTTTCTGGGAATGGGCGAGTATGACGTTCTCGTGGGTCTGGACAAGGTAAAATTTGTCAATGAGCCTTTACGCGCAACCACCAGCAGTTCACGTCCAGCCGCACCTGTTGGCTCTGCTACGACTGCGAGGAATATCAATGAGAAATGGTATCCTGACCACGCGATCATGAGCGGGACAAAGGATCAACTTAAATCCTTGCCACAGTTCAAATACAGCTCTTACAACTAATTAGCTTTAGAGCGCCGCACCGAGCGGCGCTCTGGTCGTTTGATCAGCATCCAGAGATACCATGGAAAATGTTGGGATTGGTTGGATTGCGGCGATCATAATCGGTGGGGTCGCCGGGTGGTTGGCCGAGATGTTCATGAAAAGCAACATGGGCATCTTGATGAACATCATCTTAGGTGTCGTTGGCGCTGCCATCGCAAGTGCAATTTTTGGCTTACTTGGAATCAATTTTGGCGGCTGGGTTGGCTAACTTATCGCCGGGTTCATCGGTGCCAGTATCCTGATTGCCATAGTAAGAGCTGTC
>JANPPJ010000182.1:0-2486 GCA_031428455.1 Hyphomicrobiales bacterium
AGATCACAGTGTCTGACATCGCCATATCCACAACGAACGTATGGAAGTCGTTCACTCCGGGACGCCCGGTTCTCAAGAACATCAACATCGACATTCGTCGTGGAGAAATGGTCGCGCTTATCGGGGCATCCGGTTCTGGCAAATCTACGCTTATCCGCGCACTGGGAGGACTTGAGCGTATCGACGCTGGAAACGACGCAGCTTCGGGCTCGATCGCGCTTTGCGGCGCAACGATGCAGAAAGGTGGACGCATATCGTCCGCGGCCTCGCATCTGCGTTCAAAGGTGGGCATCGTCTTTCAACAGTTCAATCTCGTGCCGCGCTTGTCGACCCTTCGCAACGTTTGCCTCGGGCTGCTTGGCGCAACGCCCCGTTGGCGCGGATCTTTGGGGATTTTCACGCAGGACGAAAAGCGTCTCGCCATGAAGGCGCTGCAACGCGTCGGCATGGATGCTCATGCGCTCAAGCGCGGCAATCAACTATCTGGCGGGCAGCAACAACGCGCAGCCATCGCTCGCACTTTGGTGCAACGGTCCGAGTTGCTTATTGCAGACGAGCCAATCGCCTCTCTGGACCCGGCCTCCGCGCGCCGCGTCATGGACATTCTCAAAGAAATTAATGTGCGCGACAAGATTACAATCGTGGTGTCCCTGCATCAGGTTGAGTATGCGCTGGCGTATTGCCCACGCACCATCGCGCTGCGCGGTGGGGAACTGGTCTATGACGGCCCCTCCTGCGCACTCACACCCAGTTTTCTCGCTGAACTTTATGGCGATGAAAGCGAGTCTCTCTTTCTCCCAGGGCTGACGGCGGCGCCGAGCCCGTCCTCATTTATCGAAACGCCAGTTTTCGAAACCCGTCACGCTGCAGTCGCCTGACGACTGTCGATCCGAGACGCCGGTTAATGCGCCGGTTACTACTCATGGAGTTATCTGATGATACGTCATGCACTCGCTGGCATTTTTATTGCGGCCGTAGCAAACGCCCCGGCACATGCACAAGAGATTAACTTCGGGATCATCTCAACGGAATCCTCCAGCAATCTTCGCGCTGTGTGGGTTCCGTTCCTCAGCGACATGGAGAAAAAGACCGGCCTTCAGGTGCGATCCTTCTTCGCTTCTGACTATGCAGGCGTGATTGAAGGCATGCGCTTCAACAAGGTCCAGATCGCGTGGTACGGCAATCGGGCCGCAATGGAGGCCGTGGACCGCGCAAACGGCGAAATTTTCGCCCAGAGCGTCGACAAGGATGGCGCTGCTGGCTACTGGTCTCATATCGTCGTCCACCGCGACAGCCCATTCAAGACGTTGGAAGACGTATTGAAGTGCGACAAGACGCTTGACTTCGGCATCGGCGATCCAAACTCCACCTCCGGATTTCTGGTTCCGATGACCTTTGTCTTCGGCGCTCGCAACATTGAGCCAAGGCAGTGCTTCAAGACAATCCGCGGCGCCAACCACGAAGCGAACGCGCTCGCTGTCGCGAACAAGCTGGTCCATGCTGCTGCCAACAACAACGAAAATCTAGCCCGCATCAAGATCACGGCGCCTGCAAAGGCAGACGAAATCCGCGTAATCTGGACCTCTCCGCTGATCGCCTCGGACCCACTGGTGTGGCGCAGGGATCTCGATCCTGCAATCAAGGCTAAGCTTTCCGATTTTATCTTTAGCTATGGGACGAGGGACGAGGCGGAAAAAAAGGTCCTCGCCGGGCTTGGCTGGTCGCCATTCAGGAAGTCCAGCGACGACCAGCTGCTTCCTGTCCGCCAGATGGAGGTGAGCCGCCTCATCATGCGCACTCAGGGCGACGCTTCGATGCCCGCCGACAAGAAGCAAGCAGAGCTTGCCAAGCTGCAGGCGCAATTTGATGATCTTGGTCGCCGCATTGCGATGCCAACCAAGTAACTTCTGCACGAAGCACAAGGCGCAGCAATTGCTGCGCCTTCAGTTTTTGAAAGTCGCCATTTCATGAATTTTGCAGGTCACAGCATCTCAACGGCTGAGATAACGGTGCCAAAAGCCCCTTTTGGTGAGCGCGCCCGGATCTGGGTCATCGGCGGCCTGCTCATTCTCTTCCTCGCCCTCAGTTGGGGGCCCACGGAAATGTCCAAAGTCCGTCTCATCTTCACGGACTGGCGCAACATGACGGAGTTTGCCAGCGGGTTCATGCAGCCTGATTTCCGTGACGGCCGCATATACGCCGAGCAGATGGTTGAGACGGTTCAGATCGCCCTATGGGGAACAGCACTCGCGGTGATCATAGGGATACCGTTTGCGATCTTCAGTTCCTCAAACGTCTGTCCGATGTGGGTGGTTCAGCCTGTGCGACGCCTGATGGACGCGTCGCGAGCCATCAACGAGATTGTTTTCGCGCTGCTGTTCGTTGTTGCCGTCGGCCTTGGGCCCGTTGCAGGCGTACTTGCACTCGCGATTCACAACGTTGGCATCATCTCAAAGTTGTTCTCCGAGGCAGTGGAAGCCATAGAT
>JANPPJ010000183.1:0-1876 GCA_031428455.1 Hyphomicrobiales bacterium
CAACAAACTTTGGATTGATGATCGTTACCGCTTGGGCCGACTCCAAAATTCTAACTGTGTTTGGGCTCAGCCCACGGGGGAGGCGAGTCGACACGTCGCGCAAAACGCGCTTAGTTACCTTGCTTTGTCGATACGAACGCCTCAGCCGTTCTTTTGGCAAAGCGACGCAGGGACTGTCTACCAAGCCCGCTAGCTTTCGATTAATCCATTCGTTAGGCATAACAGCACTCCTTAAGTCAGTGAGGTTATATCGTATAACACCACTAAACGAGATTGTCAAATAAAATGCTCAAGGTCGAAAACATCGATCTCGCTTACGGCGCCGCAAAAGTGCTGCGCTCGGTGAGTGTGGAGGCGGTTGTTGGCCAGGTTTCCTGCGTGCTGGGGCGCAATGGCGTGGGCAAGACATCCCTGCTGCGCGCCATCGTGGGGCATCAGCCGATCAGCGCGGGCCGTATTCTTGTGGGCGATCAGGATATTTCAAAACTGCCGTCCTACGAGCGGGCGCGGCGAGGCGTGGGTTATGTGCCGCAGGGTCGCGAAATCTTTCCGCTGCTGACGGTACGTGAAAACCTCGAAACCGGCTTTGCGCCCGTGGCGCGGCGCGAGCGTTTCGTGCCGGATGAGATCTTTGAGCTTTTCCCGGTGCTTGGGGAAATGATGCACCGTCGCGGGGGCGACCTTTCGGGCGGTCAGCAGCAACAGCTCGCCATCGGCCGCGCGTTGGTGACGCGCCCCAAGCTCCTTGTGCTCGACGAGCCACCGAAGGCATCCAGCCCTCCGTCATCAAGGATATCGGCCGGGCGATAGACTACTTGCGCCAGAGGGGAGAGATGGCCATCCTGCTGGTCGAGCAATATTTCGACTTTGCCCGCGAGCTGGCCGACAGTTTCATCGTCATGGAGCGCGGCGAGGTCGTGATGGCGGGCTCGAAGGAAGACCTGAAGGGCGATGATGTACGCAGCCGCATTGCGATCTGACGCGGACGAGCCGGATTTTGATCCGCTCGCCTCTGTCCGTTCGCGCGGGGTGCTGGCGCTTTCGGCCCATGTGCAGGATGGCGTCACGCGTCGGCTGCGCGTGCGTGAAGAAGGCGCGCTGCGGATGCGCTTTCCCCATGAATCCACCCAGCGTCTTGACGCCGTGGTGGTGAATGTCGCGGGCGGCATGGCTGGCGGCGACGTCTATGATTGCGCGTTCACAGCACAACCCGGCGCCAATCTCGTTGTCACATCCGCAGCGGCGGAAAAAGTTTATCGCGCGCTTGGCGCGCCAACGCGCTGCGACGTGCGCCTGTGTGCGCAAGCTGGCTCGACACTGCTTTTTGCGCCACAGGAAGCGATCCTGTTTGACCGCGTTCGCATCCACCGGCGCTACGATATCGATGTTGACCCTGGCGCGCGCCTCATCGCCGTGGACGCCGTCATTCTGGGCCGCGCCGCCATGGGTGAGCGCGTCAAGACGCTTGCTTGGCGCGATTCATGGCGCTTGCGTCGCGATGGCAAGCTCCTTTGGGCCGACGCCACGCGCGTGGAAGGCGACGCCGAAAAATTGCTCAGCGCCAGCGCCACAGGCGGCGGCGCGTGCGCCATTGGCACGTTGATTTACGCTGCAGCCGATGCAGCGCAGCACCTTGAGCCGCTGCGCGAAGTTCTGCGCAGCGTCAAAGAATGCGAGGCGGCGGTGACGTTGTTCGACGGCTTGCTCGTCGCGCGCTTTCTTGCGCATGAAGGCTACCGGTTGCGCGCGGCGCTGATCGACGCTGTAACATCCCTTCCCGGCGGCGCGTTGCCACGATCCTGGTCCACATGAGGCAAGAAAGTCCGCTGTTCATGGACGAGAAAACAGATACGGTTGAACGAATAAAAACACCGCC
>JANPPJ010000184.1:0-8427 GCA_031428455.1 Hyphomicrobiales bacterium
CCGTCCATCAGCGGCCAGGTGTTGTAGGTGAGCCCGGCGCGAGACCCGGCCACAAACGCCCCAAGCGCGATCTGGACCAGCAGGAAACCAACGACGAACCCCGCCGCCCTGCGCAGCGCGGACGCGGCCATCTCCGGCGCCCGCGTTTGCAGGCTCATGGCGACCGTCACAAGCGCGACGAATGTGATGGACGCGAGTGTGAGATGAACCGCCAACCGCTCGGGCGCAACTTCAGTGCGCTGGGTCAGGCCGGACGCCACCATCCACCAGCCCACAGCCCCCTGCAGACCGCCCAGCGCCAGCAAACCAAGCAGCTTCCATCGCAGGTTGCCCTTGATTCGCCCCGTCCACCAGAACCAGGCAAGCGGCAGGGCGAACGCGAACCCGATGATCCGCCCCAAAATCCGGTGGCCCCACTCCCAGTAGAAGATAAACTTGAATTCCGGCAGCGTCATCGTCGGGAAAAGCTGCCCATACTGCGGAATTTGCTTGTACTTTTCAAACTCTACGAGCCATGCTGACTCAGTCAGCGGCGGCAGCACGCCGGTCACGATTCGCCACTCTGTAATCGAGAGGCCAGACTCGGTGAGCCGGGTCGCGCCCCCCACGATGACCATGAGAAAAACGAGCGC
The DNA here is from genome assembly GCA_031428455.1 of Hyphomicrobiales bacterium. Taxonomy (GTDB): domain Bacteria; phylum Pseudomonadota; class Alphaproteobacteria; order Rhizobiales; family Beijerinckiaceae; genus Terripilifer. The sequence continues at coordinate 633 of JANPPJ010000184.1, forward strand.
CGCGACGCAGAAAAGCCACAGCCTCACGGGGGCCATGGCGTTGGCCGATGAAGCAGACATGTAGTTCGGGGAGACATGTGCGGCGATTGTCATGATCACGACTGATTGACGTTTCGATGTATGGAGACATATGCCTCAGTCGCCGCCGCGTAAACGCGCGCAGCGGTCGCACCCCTTCCCCAACTCGAGGCGACCCGTGTCCCTACCCCGCCGCCAACGAAAACTGATCGGCGCCTTCGCCATGCTGGCGTTCGTCATCGTCTACGCGCTCATCGCGATGGCGCTGGCGCAAGCGCGGCCTTTGCAGGAGGCGTCCAGGTGGATGCAAGCCCTCAGCTACGCAGTGATGGGGATTGCATGGATCATCCCGATTTTCCCGCTCATCAAGTGGATGGAAGGCGGCCGGGACGATTCGGGACGCTGATCAGCTGACGTTGATGCGGCGACCAAGGTTCCAAAGCGCAAACGGGGCGCCGGTTAGAAGGCTCTCGAGTGAGCGGGCGTTTTGCCAGCCGCCATGCACCGCCAGCCGCGGCAGAGCCATCATATGATCCCGGTGATCTGCAAAGACGACGCCCGGCCGGGTTGTCAGCGCAGTTTGATAGCCGCATTCGCGAGCGATGGCGAATTCGCGGGGGCCTGCTGAAAGCGAGTCTCCGAACGGATACGCGAGATGGACAACGGGTCGCTCAATCTCACGTTCGATAATCTGCCGGCTTTCAAGCAATTCATGACGAACGGAGTCCTCGTCATGCTTTGCAAGCCGTGCGTGCGTGAGCGTATGCGCGCCAATCGTGCAAAGAGGATCTTGCGCCGCAGCGCGGATCTCGTCCCACGTCATGCACAATTGACCGAAGTCCTGATGCGCGCCTGACTGGATAAGAAGATCGCTGATGCGGTCCAGCATGGCAGGTTCGTCATGGTTACGCAGGAACGCGTAAGCCTGGACATACGCACCGCACTTCTCATCGGCTGTTCGAGCGGGTGCGGAAAACCGCTCTCCAGCAATTCGAATGTCGATCTGATCGAGAGCGCCGATTGCCGTCTCAAGTTCCAGCCACCACAACCGCGAAGTGCGGTTAACAAACCCGACAGTCACATAAATAGCGTAAGGAACTCCATGCCGCCGCAGGATCGGCGCCGCAAATTCCAGATTATCGCGATAGCCATCATCGAACGTCAAAGCAGCAAAGCGCGCGCCGTCATTGCGCGCCAGTCTTTCAGCGATGTCCGCAACCGGGATAATGTCGTACTGTAAACGCTGCAGGAGATCGATCGTCGTTTCAAGGAACTCAGGCGTAATTTCAAGCGGATGATTGGGCGCGTAGGCGCGAGACGCCTCGGGACGGACATTGTGAAACATCAGGATCACGCCTCGTCCGCGCGTCAGGAACGACGCAGCGCGGTCTAATCCCGTGGCGCGGAAGAAACTTAACCCCGCGTCAATGATGCGATCCTTCATACCCGCCCAATCGCCCTAAGAAAGCAGACATTCATACTTCATGCCATATCCTGAGAAGACGTACCCGACAAACTACCAACAATCCGTCAACTCGGAGCAGGTGATGCAGTCGATCATGTCCATAGAGGCCCATGCCTCATGGAACGATATCGCGGAGGAATGGCGCGGACTGGAGCAGACGTCCAATATCTCCGGCTATCAGACCTGCAGGTGGATCACGCCATGGCTTCGGACCGTCGGCGCCGCGTACGGGCTGGAACCGCTGCTCATTCTGGCGCGTGATGGCGCAGGCGCGCCCGCTGCCCTTTTCGTGCTCACGGTTGATCGCAAGTCTAAAATTCAAGTCGCCAGCTACGCAGGCGGGCGTGACTCCAACATCAATATGCCGCTGGTGCGCAACGACATTTTGCTTGATAGAGCCGCGCTGCGCCGCATGCTCACGGAAGGGGCGCGGCTTGGCTCGGTCGACGCCTTCTCTTTGCAGAATCAGCCCACACAATGGCGAGGCGCCGCTCATCCCCTCGCCCAATTGCCGAACCAGCCCTCGCCAAGCCTGCTCCACGGCACGGCCCTGCCTGAAACCGGCGAGGAGATCGTCTCTTCAATGTCCGGCGATGGCAAGAAGCGAATGCGCTCGCGACTGCGCAAGCTGGAAGATGTGGGCCCTGTCGGCTTTTTTCAGGCGCGCTCGCAAGAGGAAATCGTTGCGGTCCTGGAAGCTTTCAGACGCCAGAAGAAAGTGCGCATCGACGCCATGGGGGTGTCGGCGGGCTTCGACATCGATCTTGTCGCCGCCTTCATGGAAGAGGCTGCTCTGGCGCCTGAACCGGGCGTGCAACTTCATGCATTAAAAGCGGGCGACCGAATCGTGGCCATGTACGGCGGCGTCACGCACGCCGGCGCCTTCCATGCAATGGTCAACAGCTTCGACACTGACCCTGAAGTGTCCCGGACAAGTCCCGGCGAACTCATCACAATCAGATTGTTGCAGTCCCTCAGCGATCAGGGGACCAGAAACTTTGATCTTGGCGTTGGCGAGGCCGCGTACAAGGATAAATGGTGCGACCGCCACGAGCCGCTGATCGATAGCTTCATCGGCATAACGGCGAAGGGGAAGGCCTTCGCCGTCGCCAAGTCAGCCAAGCAATCTTTGAAGCGCAACATCAAGCAAAGCCCGTGGCTGTGGCCTCTCGCGAAAAAAATCCGCACAAGGCTTCGCGGCGACGGCTGATTACGCAGCGGCTGTCGAACCGCTGCGGTGCGCGACCTTGGAGACCGGCGTATCGACCACATCAATGGCCAGCGCGCCCGATTCCTCAAGCGCTGAGACAAGCACTTCGGTCTGCTGCATGGACGAGCCTGCACAACGCGCGACGATGCAACGGTCCGCGAACGAGGCAAGCCCCAGCGCCAGATCGATGTCGTTTTCACCAGCAAGCGCCAACACCACGAAGTCGTAAGTGCGAGCGAGCGCAACGAGAGCATTGTCGAGGTTTTCGCCAAGCTCAATTTCGCTGCGGCCTCGGTCCAGAATATGCAGCCGCGAATGCGGCTCGCCATGAAGCACGCGACCGAAGGTCGAGACGCCTTCAAGCACATCGGAGAACCCCTCACGCGCGCGCGACGCAACGGCGGGTTGAATGAGGTCGATCAGGACCGCACGCCCCCTGCCCGTCAATTCCCGCCCGATCTCAGCCGCAGCGAGCGACGCCGCATGCTGATCGGCGCTGGCCACCAAAGTGATCATGCCCTCGGAACGACGCGACGCGCTCACGATCCTTGCGACGAGCGCTGGAATGTCTTCGCCGACGCTGCTGGCGACCTTTTCTTCGGCCACCGCTTCCGCCTTCGAGCCACTTGCAGGAGTAAGATCGGCAGTGACGAGCGGACGCAACACAAGCGGCTCTTCCAGAGGCTTCGCCGCAGCCACCACCGGGACGCCAACGACGCCAGCAGGCTGCACAGGCCCGGAACCAATCATTGTCTTCGCCACAACACCGAACACCGACAAGGCAAGGCCGCCAAACGCTGCGAAGAAAATGATGATCTTCTTGGGTGAGATCGGCTTCTCGGGCTCAACAGCGCGCGAAATCACACGGGCGTCGCCAGGCGTAGCCTTGGAGGCTTCGCGGGCCAGCGCTTCCTGCCAACGCGCCGTATTCTGCTCAAGCTGCTCCTTGGTGAGGCGCGCCTCACGCTCCAGTTCACGCAGGCGAACTTCGTCGTCGCCCGAAGTTCCGACAGCGCGCATCTGGCGCTCGACGGCTGCAGTGAGAAAATCAACGCGGGAGCCCGCAATCCGTGAGTCATTTTCAAGCGTGCGCGACGTCTTCTCGGCCAGCGTCCGCATCTCGGTTTCGATAGCGGCGATCTGCGCGTTCAGTTCTTTGGTGCGGGGATGCTCGGGCCCAAGCGTGCGCGATTCGAGTGCAAGTTGGCCGCGTAGCGTGACGCGCTGTTCGGAAACGCGGCGCACCAGCTCATTGTTGGCGATGTCCGGCACTTCGTTCAAACGCCCGGCACGCAGCGATTCGCGAAGCAGTCTGGCTTTTGCCTGTGAGTCGGCCTGTGCGCTGCGGGCGCTTGCAAGCTGCGCGTTGATTTCAGCAAGCTGCTGCGACGGGAGCGTCGTATTGTTCGCGCCCATCATGAGACCGGACTTGGAGCGAAACTCCTCAACACGTCCGTCTGTCTCCGCCGCCCTGATGCGAAGGGCCGCGACCTGCGCGCCCAGCGCCTCGGCAGAACCACGCGCCTGTTCGCGCTTCGCATTCGCCTGCATCTCTATATAGAGTTCCGCGATCACATTTGCGCCGCGCGCCGCAAGTGCGGGATCGCGAGACTGAAATTCGACGGACACAACGCGCGACTTTGGCAGCGCGAATACGTTGAGCCGCTTGTAATACTCTTCAAAGATGCGGTCTTCACGGGTCGACGAGCGCGAACCGGTCACGAGACCAACCATCTGGCGAAAAAGCCCGCCGCCCCCCGCGATCGGATCAAACTCGGGATTGCCGGAAAGATTAAGCCTGCGAATCGCCTGGCGGGCGAGATCACGCGACAGAATGACCTGAACCTGCGAAGCGACGGCAGCCTCGTCAGGCGCAGCGTCCGCTTTCTCCTGACGCGTGAGATAGCCTTCCTGATTCTCGACCAGCACCTTGGCTTCGCCCGAATAACGTGGCGTCGCCGTCAGCACATAGGCAAGAGCCAGGAGCAAAAAGAGCAAGGTGACGGCGATGATCGTCCTCTTGCCTGCGACGACGGCTTTCCAGACATCGGAAAGGTCGATCTCGCGGGTGGTCTGCGGGACACGGGAATACTCGTTGCTCATCGGAATCGGCCTCACACTGCGATGTCATTAATGCATTGTCAGGGTTGACAGGGGGTTAAACCCGCAACTTCCGCGAGGTGAGAATTCATTAACCATGACAAACTAACGTCAGCCTCGAACAGTTAACTTACGTCTCAGGATTGGCGGATCGGAATGGTCTCGCGTTTATTGATTGCTCTCTGTCTGACCACCTCAACGCTCATCACCGGCTGCGCCCAACCGCGCTATCGTGCCGAGCTCTTCGACTTGAACGCCACTGCGCCGTACCGACTGGCGTCAGGCGACCGCCTGCGCATTATCGTCTTCGGACAGGACTCGCTGACCAACGCCTACTCCGTTGATGGCGCCGGGCGAATTTCCATGCCGCTGATCGGCCTGATCGACGCCTATGGGCTGACCACGGCTGATCTTGAGCGTCGGCTGGAGCAGCGGCTGCGCGGCGGCTATCTGCGCGAGCCGCGCGTGTCGGTTGAAGTTGAGGCTTACCGCCCCTTCTTCATTCTTGGCGAAGTCACCACCGCCGGCCAATATCCCTACATCAACGGGATGACGGTTCAGAACGCATTGGCCGTGTCAGGCGGCTTTGGCCCGCGCGCGCAGCGCGACTGGGTGGATTTGACACGCATTGTTAACGGTGAACCCATAACGGGGGCTGTTCCGATCACTCAACCCATCCTTCCGGGCGATACGATCACAGTCAGAGAACGATTCTTCTAACTTTTGTCTGCGATGAGTGGTGCATGAGCGCACATTCATCGCCGACGCCAGTTTCAATCGTTCACGTCCTGCGCGCCCCTGTGGGGGGGCTTTTCCGGCATGTCATCGACTTGTCACGTGAGCAGGCCGCCCGCGGATGCCGGGTTGGAGTCATTGCTGATTCCTCAACCGGCGGCGCCCGCGCGGAAGAATTGTTCCGCGAGCTTGCCCCGTCTCTTGCCCTTGGCGCCCATCGCATACCGATGCCCCGGAACCCGGGCCTCGGAGACGTCGCAAACATTTTCAAGATCGGGCGACTTCTTTCGCGGCTTGCGCCCGATGTTGTTCATGGCCACGGCTCAAAAGGCGGTCTCTACGCTAGAGCGCCCGGCTTGGCGGGCCGCGGCAAGATGGTCCGCGCCTATACGCCCCATGGCGGCAGTTTTCATTTTTCGTCCGGCCTGCAAGGCGCCGTCTACATGGGCATGGAACGCCTGCTGGCGCGCGTCACAGACCTGTTCCTGTTTGAAAGCGCCTATATCTGCGAGCGCTTCGAACAGTCGGTTCAGGCGCCGCAGGAAAGCAAACATGTTACGCTGAATGGAATCAGCGAAGACGAGTTCGCGCGCGTCCCGCTGGCAGACAACGCTGCGGACTTTCTTTATATCGGCGAACTGCGCGCGCTGAAGGGCATCGACACATTGCTCGACGCGCTGGCGCTTTGCGCCGAACCTGCATGGACGCTGAACCTTGTTGGCGCAGGCGCTGAAGATGCGCAACTGCGCGAGCGCGCAGCTGCGTTGGGGCTTGGCGAGCAGGTTCGTTTTCTGGGCGCCATGCCCGCCCGGCAGGCCTTTGCAAAAGGGCGGGCGATCGTTGTGCCCTCTCGCGCAGAATCACTTCCCTATGTGGTGATTGAAGCCGCTGCAACGCAACTGCCAATAGTCGCTACGCGCGTGGGCGGCATCCCGGAAATCATGGGTCCGTTTGCAAACGATTTGATCGCGCCCGGCTATCCGCAAGCGCTTGCGAACGCGATGAAAAGACTGAAAGCGATGACGCCGGACGAGGCCGACCAGCGAACGCAGGCCCTCGCTGACTTCGTACATACGCATTTCACAATATCAGCAATGACCACATCCATTCTCGCCGCATGCGCCAAAGCCATTGAGGCAAAACGCGCTACGACGAAATCGACGTGAGAGGACGAAAACCATGAGCGCCTTCAGCGCGGAAGATCTCCGCCTTATCAGTGAGACCAAGACGGCCGCTTCGCCCGCCAACACCGCTGGCGACAAAGTGCAATTGGCCGAACTTGCGGACATCATTCGCGCGCGCTCGAATCGCGGGCCATATTCCAGTGTGGTGATCGCTGGCCTCGTTCGCATCGTTGAGATGGCGCTTCTCTTCGTCGTCAGCATGGCCATCTATTACATCTACGTTCACCCCACAGAGGAAGCCCTTCGTTACGCCAGCGCGACCGCGCTGATTGTGTTGCTCGCCGCCAGCCTGTTACAGGGCGTGCGCAGCTATTCGATCACGGCATTGCGCAACCCAAAAAAGCAAGGCTTCAGGTTAGTCGGCGCGTGGGCCTCAGTATTTCTGATCGTCATGGCCCTAGACTTCCTGTTCAAGTTTGACGGCCTGTTCTCGCGCGTCTGGCTGGTGTCGCTGTTCTTCAGCGGTCTCGTTGTTTTCGCCATCACGCGCGCGGCGGCGGTTGTGCTGATGCGGCGTTTGACGCGCGCCGGATTGATCGAGCGCCGCGCTGTCATCGTCGGCGGCGGCGCGTCTGGCGAACAGTTTCTGCGCGAGGTCATGCGTCAGCCCGACTCGGATTTGCGGATTTACGGCGTTTTTGACGACCGCGAGGACGAGCGGTCGCCGGACGTGCTGGCAGGCTTCCCCAAATTGGGCAACGTCGACGATCTGGTTGAGTTTGCGCGCAGCGTGCGACTTGATCTCATCATCTTCACGCTGCCGATCTCGGCGGAGCAACGCATCCTGCAAATGCTGCGTAAGTTGTGGGTGCTGCCGGTCGACATTCGCCTTGCGTCCCACACAAACCAGTTGCGCTTCCGGCCCCGCGCCTATTCCTACGTTGGCGGCGTTCCAGTCATTGACGTGTTCGACAAGCCGCTTGCCGACTGGGGCGTAATTGTGAAAATGGTTTTTGATCGTGTCGTTGGCGCCTTGGCGCTTGTCGCGCTGTCGCCGATCTTCCTGTTCACCGCTATCGCGATCAAGCTCGACTCGAAGGGGCCGATCTTCTTCAGGCAACGCCGCTACGGCTTCAACAACGA
>JANPPJ010000185.1:0-5718 GCA_031428455.1 Hyphomicrobiales bacterium
TCAATCCAAAGGATTTTCGGATTATGAACTGATCCGAGTATACATTACTTATAATCATTGAATTGGAGGTATGGAAGAGATTGCTGCAGACTGCTCCGGAGAGGAACAGATCATGCGCATTGACTGGCACGTTCACATCAACGATCCGCGATACATCGGGCCGCCCTACTGGCCGAGCGTCGTGCCGATGTCCGTGCACGATGCGCTGGCGGCGCACGAGCTGGCTGAACTAGACCGAACGGTCATCAGCAACGCTGTCCATTACATCCGCCATATGAGCGATCCGAAGGACGTTCTGGCCGCAATTGCAAGCTCCAACCGGCATCTGGCGAAATGCCGCGATGACTATCCAGACAAGTTCGTGTGCATGGCGACGTGTGTCCCGAACGCCGGTGACGAAATGCTTCGGGAACTGGAGCGCGCGGTGAAGCAGGACGATGCGCGCGCTGTCATCATCAATTCAAGCCATCACGGACACTATCCCGACGCAGACGACGCGCGGCCCTTTTTCCGCCTCGCAGCGGACCTCGATATTCCTGTCTTCATTCATCCCGGTGACGCGACGACGCCCGCGATGGCGGACTACCGTCTCGCCTCCAGCATCGGAAGACCGGCTGACAATTGCCTGTCGCTGGCTCGCCTGATCGTTCGCGGAATCTTCGAAGATATCCCCAACATCAAGATCGTTGGAAGCCATCTTGGCGGTGGCATCTGCGAAGTTATCGGGCGCATGGACTACGCCTATGATCTCATGGACTTCTCGGTCTTTCTCGGTCCCTATGAACCTTTGCTGATCAAGCACTCGCCAAGTCATTACCTGAAGATGCTCTACTTCGACTCGGCCTGCTACGCAGCGCCTGCAGCCGAGTGCTGCCTAAAGACTGTGGGAGAAGATCATTTCTTGTTCGGCACGGATTCGCCGCCGATGGTTCCTCTCAAGTTGAAGGGGCTGCGGATGATGGATCAGATTGGAATGACGCCCAAGCAATACGACAAGGTGATGGGCGGGAATGCAGCGCGTCTGCTGAAACTCTAGCAGTCACATCCACCAAGTAGGGAGCAATGCCATGCGCAAGTTGGTTTTTTCCCTGATCTTTGCTGGCGGGATAGCGGCGCTCGCGACCCCGGCGGCTGCCGACGTCGCGGCCCTGCAGGGCAAGTCTGTCAAGATCATCGTTCCTTATGCGCCGGCCGGATCTTACGACCTTTACGCCAGACTCCTGGCTGAACACATGAGAGGCCATCTGCCTGGCGCCGCATCCATGATTGTTCAGAACATGCCCGGAGCGGGCGGCATGATCGCGGTGCAAAATTTGTTCTCTCGCGAGCCGCAGGACGGAACCTCTCTCGCGATAATGCCGCGCGATGTCGCAACCAATCAACTACTGAGGCCAGAGACGGCGAAGTATGACGCCAGCAGGTTTGGTTGGATCGGAAGCATTTGCGCGTATTCGGGCGTTCTCTACATCGCAGCGAGGGTAAACGTGCGCACGCCAGCCGACCTGCGATCACGCGAGATTGTCATCGGCGCGTGGGGCCAGGGAACTGAAAGTTTCACAACGCCAACAATCCTGAACGCTGTCGCAGGCACGAAATTCAAGATCACCAGCGGGTACGGAGGCGGGCCAGAAGTTGACCTTGCTGTGGAGCGCGGCGAGGCGGACGGTCGCGTAGCCTCATGGACCTTCCTGAAGACACAAAAGCCCGCGTGGCTCAAATCGGATTTCATCTCCATGCCATTCCAGACCGGGCTGAAGCGGCACCCGGAGTTGCCTGACGTGCCGTTGATCACGGAATTAGCGCAGGATGATGACGGAACTCGCATCCTGCAGATCATGAATGCTGACGCGGGCATCGGGTGGAGCTTCGCAACAACGCCGAATGTTGCAGCTACGACGCTGGCGTTACTGCGCGATAGCTTCAGCGCTACGATGAAGGACGCAAAATTTCAGGCCGATGCAGAAAAACGCGGACTCGAAATACTCCCCAGCGATGGGCGGGATATTCAGAACCTGATCGAAACGACACTGAAGACTCCCGCCGCAACGGTAACAAAACTGAAAACTCTGCTGGGGACAACGAACTAGCTGCCTGCCATGTCGTGGAAGATATCAGCGGGCACTCAGCCGCATCGTCGCTCCATCATCGACGCACATTCTGTCGCGGTCCGTTGCGTGCGCGAGGTCCCATACCGTGCGCCCACCGATACGCAGAGCAGGCGCGATTTCGGCCAGGGGGGCCAGCACGAACGCGCGTTCGAACATGCGCGGGTGCGGGATGACGAGCCTCTCATCGCTGACGGCAAGATCGCCATAGGCCAGCAGGTCAATGTCGAGAACCCTTGGGCCCCAGCGCTCAAAGCGCACGCGGCCTGCGCCCGTTTCCAGTGCAAGGCACACATCAAGCAGCGCGTGGGGCGCCAGCGTCGTATCGAGCAGCGCGCACATATTGAGGAAATCGGGCTGGTCAGTCTTGCCCCATGGCGGCGTGCGCCAGACGGACGAGCGCGCCCTCACACAGCAATCGGCGCGCGCATCAAGCGTTGTGAGCGCGGTCATGAACGCGCCCGCGACATCGCCCATGTTGCCGCCCAAACCTATGGCGGCGCGAGATACAGGCTTGTCACTCGGCTCAATCGGCAATATCGGCGCGCTCCATGCGCAGCTTCACGCCCACAGCGTCAAGTCGTTCGGGGATCGGCGGCTTGAGTTTGCGAATGCGCACGTCGACCGCAAACACGCGGGGAAACTGATTGAGCAATCCGTGCGCCAGCGCTGCGGCGGCGGCTTCAACAAGCTTGTAGCGGCTTTCCACGAACAGCTTGCGCGTGACGCGCACGATGGCCGCGTAATCCAGCGCATCGTGCAAATCGTCGCTTGCCGCCTCGCGTGAGATATCGGCCTCAAGCTCAAGATCAACCGTGAACGGCTGACCGAACTCTTTCTCGTGGGCGTGCCAGCCGTGATAGGCGTGGACTTCCAGCTGCTCGATGAGAATGCGGGCCTTCAATTTCATACGTGGTCCTTACCCGATTGTTCAATGGCGTGCAGCACGCCGAGCGCCTGCACATGCGCGCTCACATCATGAACGCGCACAATGTCAGCGCCATGCATGGCGCCCCACACATGCGCAGCGACAGAGCCGAACACACGATCCCCCGCGAGGGGAACGCCGGACGCCACGCCGATGCACCGCTTGCGCGAGGCGCCCAGCAGCACCGGCAATCCGAAATGCGCGCGCAGGTCCGGCAGGCGGTGGATCATCTCGAAGCTTTGCTCGTGCGTCTTGCCAAAGCCGATGCCCGGATCAATGACGATGCGCTCTTGCGCAACGCCCGCCTTCAACGCGATGTCCACCGAGCGCGAGAGAAACGCGACAACGTCCGCGTAGATATCGATGCTGGCGTCATCTTCACGGCGGTTGTGCATGAGGATGCAATGCGCTTTCGCATCTGCCGCCACGCGCGCGATGTCCGCATCAAACTGAAAGCCCCACACATCGTTCACGATGGTCGCACCCGCTTCTAAAGCAGCGCGCGCCACGGGCGCCTTCATCGTGTCGATGGAAATGTGCACGCTTGTCGAGCGCATGAGCGCGCGCAGCACCGGAATGACGCGCGCGATTTCGTCCGCCGTTGAAACGGGCGTTGCGTTGGGGCGTGTGGACTCGCCGCCAATATCGAGAATGTCAGCGCCTTCCGCAGCAAGCTGTTCGCCGTGTGCGATGGCTGCAGCCGGATCAAACCAGAGTCCGCCGTCCGAGAAGGAGTCAGGCGTTACGTTGACGATGCCCATGACGAGCGTGCGTTCGCCGATGATCAACGGATCACGCGCCAGCACGGGGCCTTCGGGCGGCGCTGGCGTGGCGGCGGGCGCAGGTTGGGCTTGCGGCGATGGGGTTACGTCACGCGCGGTCTGCGCGGGGTCCTCGTCGCGCGCATCGCCCAGCGCCTGCTTCACGCCCCGGAAGCCCCGGCCAAGCGCGTACATGTATTTGTCGATACCCATGGCGCCCTCGCTCTGCGTTACCGCGGGAAGGGCCAGCGCGCTCCCGCATCTCCAACCTGCCCTCGATGACGCAAATAGGCGTCCGCGAGCACAATGGCCATCATCGCCTCGCCCACGGGCACTGCGCGGATGCCAACGCATGGGTCGTGACGTCCTTTGGTGCGAATGTCCACCTCCGCGCCGAAGCGGTCCACCGAGCGGCGGGGTGTGAGGATCGAGGAAGTTGGTTTCACCGCAAAGCGCGCCACGATGGGCTGGCCGGTGGAAAGGCCGCCGAGGATGCCGCCCGCGTGATTTGACAGGTAAAGCGGCGCCCCATCATTGCCGACGCGCATTTCGTCGGCGTTCTCCTCGCCCGAGAGCGCCGTAGACGCCATGCCGTCACCAATTTCTACGCCCTTTACGGCGTTGATCGACATGAAGGCCGACGCGATTTCCGCATCGAGCTTGCCGTAAATCGGGGCGCCCCAGCCGGGCGGCACGCCTTCCGCAACGATTTCGATCACCGCGCCACACGACGAGCCGGACTTGCGCACGGCATCAAGATAGCCCTCCCACGCCGCAGCCGCCTGCGCGTCAGGGCAGAAGAAGGGGTTTTCGTCGACCTGAGCCCAATCCCAATTGGCGCGGTCGATCTTGTGCGGGCCCATCTGGACCAGCGCGCCGCGGACCATAACGCCCGGCACGATCTTGCGGGCGACGCCGCCCGTGGCCACGCGCATCGCCGTTTCGCGCGCGGAGGAGCGTCCGCCGCCACGATAGTCGCGGATGCCATATTTGGCGTCATAGGTCACATCGGCGTGGCCCGGCCGGTATTGATGGCGGATGTCGCCGTAGTCCTTGGAGCGCTGATCGACATTGTCGATGATGAGACCGATGGATGCGCCCGTGGTCACCTGCGCGCCGGTCGCTTCGTCGACCATCACGCCGGACACGATGCGAACCTGGTCGGGTTCCTGCCGCTGGGTGGTGAAGCGCGACTGACCGGGCCTGCGCTTGTCGAGATAGATCTGGAGATCGGCCTCGACGAGTGGCAGCAGCGGCGGACAGCCGTCCACGATGGCGCCAATGAGCGGCCCGTGGCTTTCACCGAAAGTGGTGAAGCGGAACAGGTGTCCAAACGTGTTGTGAGACATCAGGCAACCCGGCGGCGTGAGTCCCGGCGCACCCTCGCGCCGGGAGTAAAATGAGCTGCTTCTTAGGGGCGAACCCCGGCGCGGGTCAAATAAGGGTCGAACTTTCGACGAGGCCGCGATGTCGCAGGAGTGGTGCGACCCCTCACCGGGTTCAACAAATCACGCCGCAGCCTTCACAGGCTCGCGTGCGTGGTCATCATGGGACACATGAACGAACGGCTCGGCTGGAGCGCCGATCCAGGCTGAGTTCCCCGGGATCGATTCGCCCTTCATCACCACTGTCAGCGGCCCAAGCTGCGCAAAATCGCCGATGTTGGTGTCGTAGAGCACTGTCGCGGCTGCGCCGACCGTGACGCCGTCGCCCAGATAAACCCGGCCGACTTTCATGACGCGATCTTCGTAAAGATGGGTCTGCAGGGCGCACAGCGAGTTCAGCACGCAATAGTCGCCCACGCGCACGCAATCGAATTCGGTGATGTCAAACGCGTCCATATAAACGCCCTTGCCCATCTTGACGCCGAACAGGCGCATGAACCAGGGCAGGAACGGCGTGCCGCGCAGAGGCTCCATCAGCA
>JANPPJ010000186.1:0-4135 GCA_031428455.1 Hyphomicrobiales bacterium
TGGGAATCGCGCTGGCCGCTGAACACATACATGGAGCGCGACGCCAGCAAGCTGAGCGAGCAAATGCGCGAGCGGTTCCATGAAACGGAAGCCATAAGCGTGGACGATTACCGCCTCATGCTCGCCGAACGCCTTCGCATCCGCGCGGCTTTCGCCAAACTCGCCGCCATTGCGCCAGCCTGCATTACATTGTCAGCGACCGGCCCGGCGCCGGTGGGGCTGGAATCGACGGGCGATCCGGCCTTTGTTGTGCCGGGCTCGATGCTGGGCGCGCCCGCGCTCAACCTGCCGCTGCTAAGCGTGGACGGCCTGCCCCTCGGCGTGCAGTTGATGGGGTATGAACACGCTGACGCGGACCTGTTCGCCCGCGCCGCATGGGTGACGTCGCGTCTGACCTGATCCTCAGCCGCGACAGCCTCAATGGTGGCCGTGACCACCGCCATGACTGCCGCCATGACTGCCGCCATAACCGCTGCCATGAGCGCCTGCGGGCGTAGCGGCGCCGCCGGGCGTAGTCGCGCCCAGCGGCGCAACTCGAAACTCCACGTCGATGGAGCCGGCCTTCTCAAAGGTAAGCCAGCCCTTGACCGGCTTTCCCGCCTCCAGGGCGCCGCTCATGTCCATGAACATGAGGTGAAAACCGCCCGGCTTCAGCTCCACACTGGCGCCGGGCGCAATCTCGAGGCCTTTGGCGAGTTCGCGCATGCGCATGACGCCGCCCTCAACCGACATTTCATGCACCTCGACGCGCGCCGACAGATCGAAACTTCCTCCGACAAGGCGATCCGGCTCCGTCCCCGTGTTGGTGATTCGCACGTAGCCGCCCGCGACTTTTGCGCCCTTGGGCGTCACGCGCGTCCAGGGCGCGGTAATCGTGAGGGCGGCGAGCTTGTAGCTCTGCTCCTGAGCAATTTGCGCCGTGGCGGCGGAGACTACCCCACGTCCAGCCGCGCCCGGCCAACCTGAGAATGGCGCAGTGTTAAGGGAGGGCATCATTGACAGAATAGGCAGACTGGCCGCGATAGCGGCGGAAAGGATAAACTTGTGCATGTCGTGCTCGCTTTTTAATAGCGCGAAGATGCGCCGCCGATATCGTCAAGGTTACAGGACGAGATCGTGCAAGGGGGCGCACGCGCTGGCGGATGGTTGCATAATTCGGCGCGCGAGCCGGCGCGCGCGACGTGACGAGTTTTCGCAACGTCTGAGAATATTCGTGCGACAGCAACCGTCGTCCTCACGCCGGGCAGCGCCCCGCCCGCATGGCATAGAGCCGCGCAAACGCAATCAAGCCCGGTGTGGGGCTTTTCCGGGGCTTGCCCGGTCGCGGATGGTTCGCCCGCCACGCACAGGACTGCGCCATCCGGCCCAGCCAGCGAATGGGCGGGCCCCGCCAGCCCTGCAAAGAAGATCTGTAACAGCATGGCGTAAAGGCCAAGAACAAGAAGTCCGGCCCGCCATCCTGGCAAAGTCTCGCTACGCGCGTGGATCATGATCCCGATAACCCATTTCGCCCGTCGCCCGTCAAGCAGGCGATCTGGCGCATGGCAGAAATGCGCTGGATACACAGCCAACCCCGAGCCCATGCTCGCACTGGCGGGCGACGTCCGTTAAAGATTTTGCCGGGGTTGGCGCGCGTCGGTTGCGCCGAAATGCATGAGCGCACACACGCGCCAGCGGGGTTGAAATGGAAGCGATTTTGCCTGCGGACATGAGTCTGCTGATGTTTGTCGGGCTGACCGTCGCCTCGTTCTTCACCGCCTTCATAGGTCTCTACACCGGCACCGCCGGCGGACTTATTCTTCTGGCCATCATGGCCACCGTGATGCCGCCCGCAAGCGTGGTGCCCGCACATACGTTCGTTCAACTGGGCTCAGGCGTCACCCGCGCCATGCTGATGTGGCGCTGGATCATGCGCGGCACGATCCTGCCGTTTCTCGTCGGGGCGATTTTGGGCGCGAGCCTGGGGGTGCGGACTTTCGTGGCCTTGCCGCAGGCGGTGTTGATGGGCATCCTCGGCGGCTTCATTCTGGTCGTCACATGGCTGCCGAACCTTGGCCGGCTTGGCGCCGAGCGGGGCCGATTCGCGGTGGTGGGCTTCGCCGCCACGTTCCTCGGCGTCTTCGTGAGCGCCACCGGTACGATCGTCGCGCCCTTCGTGGCCAGCGCCGCGCCCGACCGGCGCAATCACGCAGCGACGCTCGGCGCGCTGATGACGCTCGTCCATATCCTCAAGCTCATCGCCTTCACGCTAATCGGCTTCTCGGTATGGGACTATGTGCCGCTGATCATCGCGATGGTCGCGACCGGCAGCCTTGGCAATTGGCTTGGCGAAGTGGCGCTAGCGCGCACCAGTGAAAAGCGCTTCCGCATCATTCTGCAAATAGGGCTGACGATCCTCGCGCTTCGTCTCATCTGGAACGCACTGGCGGTTTAAGAACCGGCCTTCACCGCCATTGTGCGGCAAATGGTCGGAGTGAGAGGATTCGAACCTCCGACCCCCTGCTCCCGAAGCAGGTGCGCTACCAGGCTGCGCTACACTCCGATCCGTCGATACATGCGGCGGCGAGGCCGACCGCGATGCGCGAAGGCCTGCCTTATACCGAGGCGATACCGCCACGACAAGCGAATTTCCCCAGCCTTGCGCAAGCGCGCCAGTTGCAGCGATGCGCCCTCCCGACTATGGTCCGCCGCGCATTGGGGCGTCGCCAAGCGGTAAGGCAGCGGATTTTGATTCCGCCATACGGAGGTTCGAATCCTCCCGCCCCAGCCACCTAGTCCGTTGATTTTGCTAGTCTCCGCATATGAGATTCGAACTTCGAAGATGATCGACGTAGAGTTCTGCGGTCTCCTCATCTCCAGAATCACCAAAAAGACCCGCAAAAGTCTCCAGTCGCGCAATTCGCTATTTTGACTCTAGTTTCTGCCGACATTTCAAAGGGCCAAAAACGACTATTCATCTGGAGGTTCGAATCCTTCTTGGGCAGCCATGCAGTTCTCTCAGTAGAGATTTTTCCCGTTGGATTGGGAAAACCCCCGTGTTCGCGGGCTTTTCGCGGGCCGCCGGAGATTGGAGACTGCGACAGCGGCGGCAATTGGCCGGTTTCTCCCGTTCGGGGTCGCCCAGTCTCCAGCCGCAAATTTCGAATCTCCGTGTTTGGCGAATCTGAATTCCGGAGACTGGTTCGTTTGCTAAGGAGACCGGTTGCGAAGCACGGTTTGCGCGGCGAAATAGTTCGGCGCAAGCCGGGACTGAAATTGCATGTGCAAAAGTCGCGCGGACCGCGTGACCGATTGTTATTTAACGCGACCCGCGTGGCGACACGAAGTCTAAGCCACCGAGGATCGCGCCGACCTGATCGGCCCACTTATCAGGCAAAGCTTTGGCGAGGCGCGTGACCGTGAGATCAGCGGGCGCCATGCCGTCGGCAATCGCGTCAATGATGGCGGGCGCGACGAAGGCGAGCGGCATCAGAAAGCGCAGGTGCCTCTCGACGAGTCTCTCACGCGTTGCGATCTCCTCGAACGAAGTTGCTTCGCCGGTCATGACTTCGTCAAGCCATCCGCGCGATCGGGCGATGGCTTTCAGCAGCGCCTCTCTCGTCTCCGGCGCCATCGGCGGCTTGCTCTGCGGCTGATGTAGATACCCCTTGCGCGCAGTGCTGCGGACGATGAATGGCACATTGATCGGGTGGGGTTTGCATAGTTGATTTGCGACGAGGTCGGCGTCGTCGTCCATCTGATCACAGGCGCGCTCAATCGTAACGTGACCCGTCGTCACAACCATGCGTGCGACGCTTTGTTCGACCAGCGCGCGATCATCAAGGTTGCGTAGGGTCGGCTGATGCTGTCGCAGGGCGCTGCAGACCGCATCCTCGATGTCAGGCCCAGAGACGCGTGTCACCGACCCAGCCCGATGCTTGTCGCCGTGCATCAGAGCCTGTGACACGTAATAGCGATAGCGAACGCCCTGCTTGTTCGTGTGACTTGGCGACATCGGATGACCAGCGTCATCGAAGATGCGCCCGGTCAGAATAGCTGGCGACGAAGTGCGCCTGATCTTCCGTTCTACAGAGTGCATCTGCATGCGCGTCTGCACAGCCTCGAACAGCTCGCGGTCGACAATCGCCTCATGCTC
>JANPPJ010000187.1:0-2476 GCA_031428455.1 Hyphomicrobiales bacterium
GTACTTCCGACAGCATCTATTTAAGTCCAACCTATACCGTGCCACATTCACATTGGTAGCGTTGGGGTACACCCTACGAAGCGCTTCTTCGTCCAGCCACCCACACTTCCTGAACACCCTCACAAACTCCCTCGGCTGGAAATGCCAATGATTGCTCGATATCCCGACATTGGCCTCCTCCCAGAACGCCAGCGCCTCGATATGCTCGCGCAGCCTCAAGAAATCCTCCTCCGATATCGGCGCCAGGTTTTCTTCGCTTGCCTCTTTCAACCAGCCCCAGCGGAAATCCACCGTCGCCCGCTCCCACTCCGTCGGAATCTTGCAGATCGTGCGCCGCATTTTGGCCTGGATATCGTCGTTGGCTAGCAGGCTCACCGCCTCGTTCGGATCGACCTTGCCGTCGCCATCCTGATCCAGCCAGCCCTTGATGGTAGGCGAATTGCAGCGACTGTCCAGGTCGGCGCTGTCGTCGATCAACGTCCAGCCCTTCCACTGCGGGAAGTCGGCGTCGCTGAATTGGGTGACGTCCGTCGCGTTGAGGTTGACCCAGCCCCTGCCGCCCGGATAGCGTATCTCGCGCCAGTGCGGGACGTCGGCCGGGACCAGCGCATCCGGGCCGATCACCCGGCCAAAGCGCAGCAGTTCGTACACCGCGCTGGGAGCGGGGCGGGCGGCGGCCGGGTAGGCGTTGCTGATGGCGGTGGCGGTTCGGTACAGGTTGTATTCGGCGTCGTTCTCTTCGAGTGCCGCGCCCAGCGGCGTGCCGTCGAGCTGGTAGGTGGCGAGGTATGCATCGCCCCGGTTGACCGCCAACCCCTCGCCGCCGGCGTAGCGCAGGCCCACAAACAATGGCGTGGCGGTGGTGTGCGTTTCGGTCAAAGGCACAGGGGCTGGCAGCGCCGCGCCGGGCGTTGGGGCGGGGGGCTGCCGGTGGGCGACGGGATTGTTGTTGAGCGGGGCGGCGCCATAAATGCGGGTGCCAGCAGGCAAGCGGAAATACATCTCGCCATAAATTGCATCCGTGCGGCCGTCCGCGCCGGTGTTCAGCTCGCCGCTGGCGCGCCCGACAAGGCGTGCAAGATTGGCGTCGTCGCAGACGATCTCGAAGTGAATTTTGTGGGGCTCGCCGTAGATGTAGCCGGCCTGGCCGATCTCGTCCTTGCGGTAGATCGGCTGGTTGCGGCGCACGGCGGGAAGAATGCTGTGCAGGTGCATGATGACCGAGTAGAAGGTTACGCTCGTCGCCACGTTATTCGCGTCGGCGCCGATCTCGGTTTCGTGGCGGATCACCACGCAGCCGTCGGATGTCCATGCGCCGCGATAGTTGAGCGGGTGGTCGTCCGGGACCGGATGGGCGCGCTGCGTCGGCTGCCGCACGTAAACCACGGTGCCGTCAGCAATGGCACGCACGCTCAATCGATCCGCGCCGCCGATCGGCGCTTCGAGGTGGATGCCGCCATGCCAGCCGAGGCTGTAGCTGACGGGATAACCGCCTTGGCCGGGCTGCCCGCCCTCCATGGCAAGATCAATCCAGGCGTCGTCGGTTTGGTTGGCGACGCGGTCGGGTAAAAAGGGCGGGCTTGGTAGATCACCAGACACAATTAGGGAGTGTTTAACGAACGCGCCACCGATCCTCTAACTCTTTGCAGACAGACCGATGGGAAAGTCGCGCCTTTCCTGTTTTATGGACTAAACACAACGGATTGGTGAAACTTGCAGTCGTTATCTTGCCGCACGCTCTCTTGACGGCTACTTCAAGGTTCCAAACATCCCCTTTATTCTGCACGCAAAGTCGGCCATCTATGACCAATTCAAGTGTAATTGGGTTGTGATTGACTGAGTTTGGGGTGATGACGTATTTCTCCAGAAATGCCGATCCACCTTCTTGAAAAACATTCAGGAATACTCCACCGGTCGTTTGTTCAGAAGAGACTGGCAGTTCGCCAATATTTTTTGCCGATCCATCATGAAATGAAACGCGATATACGACGTTTTTGGCTTGCAGGCTGAGCTCGATCGGCGCTGCAAGCACGATACCTGCAAGCGGTTGGTCTGGGTGAGGGAGAAATTCGAAGCCTAATTCACACACATCGCTCCTTCCTTTAAGAACCACTGGGGTGGAAGGGCAATTTGAGTGGGTGAGCTTTGCGTCGCTTCCGCTGGGTGAGCAGGAAATGGTCTGCATTTCCGCACTCAATGCATGCGTAGAAACGCTAAGGACTACCGTAATTAAAAATGTGAAGGCGCGAAAATTAATGTTCAAAGCTGATAACCAATTAGAGCAATTATTCGTTGGGTGTGAGCAATCCGATCCGGGTAGTGTGCAGCAGCCGGCCAAGGCGTAGTGACCCCAACATTCGCCCCGACGCCTCGAATTTTCCTAGTCATCTCCGCCGTATCATTAAGATCGGCAGTCGCGATGAGTTGATTCTTGGCCCAAAACCACCCCGCGGTGTCGATGCAGGTAAATGTATCG
>JANPPJ010000188.1:0-5542 GCA_031428455.1 Hyphomicrobiales bacterium
GCGGACAGCGAAACGTCAGGGTCGCTTGATCGGCCTGGTCCATGATCGTCCCCGATGCCGTGCGCTGGCGGACCTTCATTCTATCCCTTCCGGCTCGATCCGCGCAGCAGCGCTCAAAGGCTGGTCGCCACGCCGCGCGGCCTGGGCAGCCATGGCGAGGACTATTGTCCCTAGCAGTCTGTCGGACTTAACGCACGCCATCGGCAAGCGTAGAATCATATTGTTGATTCTTCCCTCTGACGAGCGGCCCTTTGATGAGCAATTTTCGCACGATTGATCGCGGGACGGGTTTTCTTCTGCCGCCGTCAGTGGATGAATGGCTTGCCGTTCCAGCGCGGCGGTCATCCAGAAGGCATTGACCGGCCATTACCGGGCGGAGCATCTGTTTGTTCTGGACGCGAAACTCTTCTGTCGAAGTTTTATCGACTGGTACAATCGCGATCACCATCACGCTGGCATCGGATTGATGACGCCAGACCAGGTTCACTACGGTCAGGCTGACGCGGTCCACGACGCCCGTCAAAAAATCCTCGATCTCGCCTACGTCGCCAACCCCGAACGCTTCGTCAAAAAGTCGCCCAATCCGCCAAACAAGCCAACCGCCGTCTGGATCAATCCGCGAGTCCAAAAGCTGGAATTGAAGGGTGACATTCGAGCTTAAATTCCGATACCGGCTGTCTCAAAGTCGTTGACACGTTCCGCTTCGTCCCGGCCAACGTCCACAGCGCCGATGGCTGGAAGGGTGTGCTTGATCCCGTCGTGGCGCGCTATCGCGGCAAGGTCGCGCGCATCTATTTCCGCGCTGACGCCGGCTTCGCCAATCCGGATGTCGACGAATATCTTGAAGCGGAAGGGATCAAATACGCGATCCGGCTTCCGGCGAACCGCGTCTTGCAGGACAGGATCGGTTACCTGCTCAAGCGTCCGGTCGGGCGGCCACCGAACCATGTTCGCCGATATTACGCCAACTTCCACTACCGGGCCGCAAGCTGGTCGAAGCCGGGCAGGGTCGTCGCCAAGGTCGAGTGGCATCCGGGCGAGCTTTATCCGCGCGTCGGATTCATCGTCACTAACATGGCGCGACCGGCGGAGAATGTCGTTGCCTTCTGCTCATCCGACCAGCCCCGCGCCACGAGGCACGGCGCCTCGGCCCAGCCGAGCTTCTGCGCGGCGAGAACGCGGCCATGCCCGGCAATAATCCCGCCAGCCTCGTCGACCAGCACCGGGTTCGTCCAGCCGTAGGTCTCCATGGACAGAACGATCTGATCGACCTGCTCATCCGAATGCGTGCGGCTGTTGCGGGCGTATGGCGCCAGGGATGCGGTTGATCGCAACTCCGGGGCTTCGACCGCTGGTCCAAACACCTTTCCGAGGGCCTGTTCCAGTTTTCCCTTTGACATCAAAGCTCCGAGCAAAACCAAAGTAAAGTAAAACGCAAAAATCGGATTCGGATAAACACTGAAAAGGAGGGCTGCCGCCGCACCGCGGTTCAGAGCGCCCCGGGAGGACCCGTGCTCTTCTGCCCTGGTGAGGCTGCTTGCCGCGGATCGGAGCAGGCCGGAGCGCGCCAGCGTCACCCTCGCCATCACGGAAGCGGGCCTCGCCGCGCTCGGCATTGAGGCCCACAGCGCGCCACAGGCGACCCACAACGGCGAAGAGGCTACGGAGGCGAGCCGAGGCCGCGCCCGACCGCGAAAGCCCGCCAGCAGCCGCCACAGAGGCTCACCGGAGCCTCCCACAGGCGCTTGCGCGCGCTGGCCCCCTCCCTGGCGGCGCTCGTCAATGTGCGTGATCCGCGCGAGCGGCGCGCCAATGAATTCATGGGAGGGTTTCTCGCGCCGCCATTTGTGGTCCACCGCGAGCTCCTGCGCCGCGCCCGAGAGGACGGCCTGCCGCTGGCGCGCGCGCCCCATCTGGGCCGTCTCGGCTGGCCCGTCGTCAGCGGCGACAGCGATCCCGACAGCCTCGCCGGCCTCGTTGCGGTCCTCGCGCAGGATTTCGGCGTCTCGCCAGGATTCATGAGCGTTCGGCTGCAACGGTACGGCTTGATCAGCACGAACAAGACGGGAGCGCGCACATGAGCTTTGGCGCCATCATCCGGCAGCGCCGGCAGGATCTGAACATCGGCCTCAACGACATGGCGGACCGGCTTGGGATTTCGCCGGCCTATTGGTCGCGCATCGAGCGGGAGCGCGAACGGCCCCCGCGTGATGAGCTCATCGAACGCGCCGCGGCGATTCTCGGTTTGCGCATCGATGAATTGTTCGTCGAGGCCGCCCGGTTGCCGCCCGACATGCAGCGCGACCTGCCGCGGGTGGTCAGCCTCTATCGACGCATGCGCATGTCGCACCCCACACACCAGGGAGGCGAGACATGACCTGGCGAAAGCCCTTCTACCATCTCGACGAGGTGATGGCCCGCTGGACCATGTCCGAACGCGACCTGCGCTGTTTTGTTCTGGCCGGCGAACTGACACTGTCCGTGGAAGTCGCCGGTCTGCGGGTCGCTCACGGAATTTATGAAACGGTCGACGATGGGACGCGATTTCCTGTTCCCGAGGGCTTCAAGACGATTTTTGGCGCCCTCGATCTGTTCCTTCGCGACGCCGTTGCGGTCATCGATCACGGCGGATGCCCTACCTCGGCGTTCAAGGCGCAAGGAAATTGCTTCCTCGATGTCAGCGCTCCGGAAGATGACGACGAATTTATCGTGCGCACGGAGCATCTTGTGATCACGCGGCTGGAACTCGAACGGTTCGAAGACATCCAAATGGCGTGCAATCAGACTGGCGTGCAACAGGCCAGCGACGACGAGAAACTTCGACGTGGGGCGCCGGCTCGATTCGACTGGGATCGATTCTGGATCGAGGTATGCGCCCGCGTGCATGAAGAAGGCCTTCCAGCCACGCAGAGCGACCTCATCCGGCGCATGGCGCAATGGTACCAGGACAATCATGGCGCGGCGCCCGATGACAGCACGATCGCCAAGAAACTGCGTCCCCTCTGGGCGCGTCTGAAGAACCAGGGCGCCGTTGCGGCGCCATCACCCGCCTCACGCCCGCCCGTGATGCGCTCCGTTTGATCTGGCTGCGGATAGGATACATATGGACGCTTGGCCTGATCGCGCCACTGGCCTTGCGCGCGGAATTGGCCTTCGGAATCAGCACGGGGAAGATTGAGCGTGGATGCGGCGGTACTCCTCGACAGACCAAGCGTGCGCCAATGGTTGGGCGGCGTCGTCCCGGCCTGGACGCTGCTGCACAAGGATAGTTTTTTTGCGCTGCTGCGCGGCAACCTCTCCCCTGACGGCCCAATGCATATCCAAAAAGGCCTATCGGCTGATGAGCTGTCCGGCTCTAGCATTCTCAAGAATGCGCTCGCGCTACTGCAGGCCGGCGCCACACCCGACGGTCTCAAGGTGACCGCCACAGGGAACCTCACGCGCGCCGTCGTTGCGCAATTCCTGGACACCATATCGTTGCCTGGCTTCAGCAAGGACAACATGTTCCACTTCAACAAGGTGATCAATGAGCCAGACTTCTTCCCGCTTTATTTCACGCGCGAGCTCGCGACATTCGCCGGCCTCCTGCGTCGAGGCGGAAAAGGGCTGAGGACGACGCGCAAGGGGCTCGACCTGATCAAGCCTGAGAACCACGGCGCTCTTCAGGCGCATCTTTTCGCCACGGCGTTTTCCAAGATGGACATTGGCGCGTTCTATCGCCGCGCCTTCGACGGATGGCCGCAACAACATGTTGGACTGGTGTTCTGGTGTTTTTCCATCGCCTCTTCGAATTGGGAAAAAGCCGATCGCCTCGCCAGGAGCTGCACTCTCCCCAGCGAAGAGCTTCTGCTTCTGCCATACGACATGTCGGAATTTGCCATGGAGGCCGTCATTCTGCGACCGCTGCGTTGGTTCGGGCTGGCGGATTATCGCAGCGAGCCCATTCCAGCCTCTCAATATCTGAAGCACCGCTATTACAGAAAGTCTGACCTGTTCGATCGCTTCCTGTCCTTCGATGTCGTGATCGAGCGGCCGGCGAGCCGCAATCACTGATCTATCGGCGAGCCCGCGCCGCGCGCTTGCGTATGCGTATACGTGAGAAAGTTTGGATCCCCGGCGAGAGTAAATAGCGTCTTGCTGAGTAACAGGATGGGACAAGTCCGGAACCCATCCATGGCCAATCCCCTGCGATCTGAATTGATGACCACTGAGGAGCGCATCGCCGAACTGTGCGCTCTGCTCGCCGCCGGTCTCATCCGGCTTCATGCGCAAAAGTCGAGCGCTTTATCTGCCGACCGTGGAGAAAGTTGCCTTCACTTCCCGCCCGACCAGAGCGGTCATGCAACTCCGACTCACCGGAGAAACGCATGACCATGACGGACACCATCCTGGCGCGGTTGGCGGCACTGAAGACCACGCCAACGCCCGACCTCAAAAAACAGTGGCAGCAATTATTCGACACGCCGCCGCCGCGCTACAACCGGCGCTTCCTTGAAAGTCGGCTCGCTTACCGGATCCAGGAACTGGCCTATGGCGGGCTGAAGCCCGAAACCATCAAGCGTCTGGAGGCCATGGGCCAACAGCTCGATGGCGGCAACCCCGTGATGCGGCGGATTCGCGCCGATGATAAGCCGATTGCTGGCACGCGGCTGATCCGGGAATACCAGGGCGTCGAGCAAGCGGTGACGGTGCTGAATGACGGCTACGAATGGCAGGGGCGACCTTATCAGTCGCTGTCGGCTATCGCGCGCGCCATCACGGGCACACGGTGGAATGGCTGGCGGTTCTTTGGCCTCAAGAGCACGAGGGGCCGCGCATGACCAGGGGGAACATCACAAAACCTGTCACCCGGAAACTGCGCTGCGCCATCTACACCCGAAAATCGAGCGAGGAGGGGCTCGAGATGGAGTTCAACTCGCTGGATGCGCAGCGCGATGCCTGCAGCGCCTATATCGCCAGCCAGCGCTCGGAAGGCTGGGTTGAGCTTGCTGAGCATTATGATGATGGCGGTATCTCGGGAGCTACGCTCGAGAGGTCAGGTCTGAAACGCCTGCTCGCTGACATCGAGGAATGCCGCGTCGATGTGGTGGTCGTCTACAAGATTGATCGGCTCAGCCGCGCGCTGATGGATTTCGCCAAGCTGATCGACGTCTTCGACCGGAACAACGTGACCTTCGTCAGTGTGACGCAGGCGTTCAACACCACCACTTCGATGGGTCGCCTTACGCTCAACATTCTGTTGTCCTTCGCACAGTTCGAACGTGAGGTGATCGGTGAGCGCATTCGCGACAAGTTCGCCGCGTCTCGCAAGCGCGGCATGTGGATGGGCGGCTACGTCCCGCTCGGCTACGAGGTGAAGCATCGCAAGCTCGTAATGAACGAACCGGAAGCTGTAGTCGTCCGGATGATCTTCGAGCGCTTCATCGAGGTGGGCTCGGCCACGGCGGTGGCAAGAGCGCTGGCCGCCGAGGGCGTGCAAACGCGCAAAGGTCGGCTAATAGACAAGGGGTTCCTCTACAAGCTGCTCAACAATCGCGTCTAC
>JANPPJ010000189.1:0-44823 GCA_031428455.1 Hyphomicrobiales bacterium
GCGGTCAAATTCGTCAAGCAGTTAGGGTGGGGCTACGCCATCACCGATGATCGCGGCTTCTCACTCAGTCGGCTCATCAAGCGTGAACCTAACGTCCATGAAGGCGACGTCCTGGCTGCTGTTGAGGCCGCCGGGGGTTCAATGCCCGCCCGAGATTTTTTCCGAACGTGTCGAGAGGTGTTACAGGTGCCGTTTTTAGATTTGTCGGCAGCAATGCTAAGGAACGACCTCGTTTATGATACCTCCCGGCGGGAAGTGGTTAGCGTTCCGGAGCTCAGTTGGAGGAAGTTGTTGCCGGGTGGATAAGGCACGGCATTTGGGAGCGGCATGGCGGTAGCGCTCGTCGTGAGGACTTCGCGCTCTTCGCAACGTCATACACATTCGACCACCTTCCCGGGCGTCTCCAACTGATCAGCAGCGCTCTTAGCCGCGTCTGACTGGACCTTTCTTGAGCTTCCAAAGCGTTACTGCTTGACGCGCTCCCCTGATGCTCCCACTACGGGGTCCGAAATGCGAGTAAGTCTTTGATCTGAAGCACTAGAGTGCAATGGGGTTCGAATCCAGGTCCCCCAGCCAAATTATATTATCCAGTACTTTCAGATATTACCTAACCCAGGACGCGGCCTTTCGTAACAGCTCGTCATAGCAGTGGCGGCATACCCAAGCGGGCCCGGACTCGCATGTGCACGCAGTCGACGATCCGACCTTCCAGGTAGCCTCCTCAACTCTCTGAATCGTTTCCCCAAGCCGGCCGAACCGTGAAAGATAGTCGATCCATCGTAGAGTACCATTCGCGTCATCATCGAATACGTCAAGGCTCCGCCAGCCGACGGGTTTGGGGGGGGAAGCGGCGCGAGTAGCGATAACATTCTTGCGTTCTCAGCTTCTTTGGCGATTCACACGCTTTCGTCATCGGTTGATAGCGGAACTTCGATTAGCTCGAGCGGTTTCCTGTCCGGCGGCATCTACCGCCCGTTGGAGAATAAAATGAAACGCTCATATATTCGCGCTCTTGCGGTTGCTCTTATCGCCTCTACAGCGTCAATTGCTTCGATCGCTCCCGGATTTTCCCAAGCGACCGCGCCCGCGAAAAATCCGATGGTTGGCGGCGCAGAAATGCTGCCTAGCAAGAATATTGTTGAGAACGCGGGAAATTCAAAAGACCACACAACTCTGGTCGCCGCCGTCAAGGCCGCAGGTATCGTCGACACGCTCGCAGGCAAAGGCCCCTTCACGGTTTTTGCACCCACTAACGCTGCCTTCGAAAAGCTTCCAAAAGACACAGTCGGCACGCTGCTAAAGCCAGAAAACAAAGCCAAGCTCGTCAAGATTTTGACTTACCACGTTGTTGCGGACGCTGTGATGTCGGACGCGCTCGGCAAGATGATTTCGGATCACAAGGGAACTCATCTCATCAAGACTGTGAGCGGCAATACGCTCACCGCCAAGATGACTGGCGGCAAGATCACACTCACCGACGAAATGGGGGGCGTCGCCACGATCACACAAGCCGATGTTAAGCAATCTAATGGCGTTATTCACGTGGTCGACACTGTGCTGATGCCGAAGTAATCTCAAAAGTCTGACGAAACGGGCCGGTAGTCGCGATGCGGGTGCCGGCCTTTCCTTTGAGGTTTATTCATAGCTTCATGAATTTGCTGGGCAGGTAGCTGACTCCCGACGCACATCAAAAAGAAACGACCCGCCGCGGGAAGACTCACGTCCTTCCGATCACTCAGGCTTTAGTCGCCCCTCTCCCTTACTCAACGTTCCATTGGCACATGCGGTAACCACCTCGCCGCTCAGCCATATCCATATGGATATGGTCGGTATGGAAAGGATCTGAACCTGGCCCCAGAACGGTGGTGAATCGTGCGCAGATGGATTGTTTTATGTCCTCCCGCAGCGCCTTCGTTCCCGCGTCAGGCTTGGTAAGATTTATCAGGCCCGCGCTTGTCGCCAACGCACGCACATCCAAAGCCGCTCCGCGTGCGTGTTCGCTGATTTTGGCATCCGGGCGTCTATTGCGCGTGCGGCACTCCAATCCACCGATTCCCGAGAGTCCCTGCAGGGTAGCGCCGTCAGCCGCGACACGAGGCGCAACGCTCTCGCGCACCCAATCGGCGATGCTCGCTGCAAAAGCACAACGCAAGGTCACCCCGCTGGCAAGCAACACTTCCTTGCCGTCGGCTAGCCGCACCGCCCGCATAGTGACGCCATCGGCTATAGCGCAGGAATTTGCATCAGGCTTGGCCGAACGCTCGGCGCGAACCTTGCCTGAAGACAACAACGCAACGCGGGCGCTGTCATCAGGTGGTGGCTCTAATTCAGGATAGGTTGCTGGCGCTGGCGGGCCAGACATCTCAGGCGCCGCCAGATCACGCTTGTCTAGATCGGCCGGACGCCGCGGCGGTTCAGGATGAGCGGCCAACGCTTCAGGCAGGGGAGCGAGCTGCGCCGGGCGCGGCGGCGGACGCGGCGGCCATTCCGGCTCCTGCGCGTGCGCCACGCCCCTTGCGAGCGCGAAAGTCATGAGCGCGATTCCAATCAGCCCTCGCACGTTAGTCAATGAACCGCACATCGAGACCGGGTTTTACCATCTGCACCAACCAGGCCGTATCCCAATTGGTGAGTCGCACGCAACCGTGCGACTCAGTCTTACCAATCTTGGACGGCTCTGGGGCACCGTGAACGCCAAACGTCGGCTTCGACAAGGCAATCCACGTCGAGCCCACTGGATGTTCGGGCCTGCGGGAAGTGTTAATCGGCCTTTGTTTTTTCCCTGCTGGAAGTTCTTCTCGGGATCGTATTGATATGGGGGATTATGTGCAACGCGCGTTACCGTGAGCTCGCCAGAAGGGGTGGGCGTCCGCTCACTACCAATGGTGGCTGGGAAGCTCGCCAAAACTGTATCGTCTGAGCCATAAACGATGAGAAGCCCTCTGCTCTTATTGGCGTCTAAACGCACAGCCCGCTGCGGCTTGGGGCGCTGCGCCGCGAGCACTTTTACGTTAGCGCCTTGTTGGTCCAGTGCCACGCCAGGGTTGAGCGCAGCCAGCAGGTCCGTGTCCATGTGAAAGCGTTCGGCCAGCATCTCCTGCGCACTTACGTAGCCCAGCCGCTTCATCTTCGCCTGCTCGGCATAGTCCGCAGGTATACGCGGCACGAATTCATAAGCCGCATCCTCCGAAGTCATCGTGTAGTTGACGATGACATCAGCCTGCGCCCTGCCGATCGTGCAGCCAACTGTTCTGGCGATCTCGCGCGTCGCGGCGCCGTCCCCGGCCAGCTCGGCGCTTTCATTCATTCTTTGCTGCCTACCAGGCACTGATCAAGTCGATCGAGCTGACGCTGCATAAGGGCGGCGTGCCGGCAAACCATTTGGTATCCGAGCGCTTCCCTTATGATTGAGACAGATGGAGTGATTCTTCGCGCATGAAGGCGCCGGCCTCATGCTGTGCGTCGATCCCGATACGCCGCACGCGGCGCCTGCTCGCGCTCCCGTTTTATCGCGTTCAAGCCGCGGACAGACAAATTGAAACGGTTGTGCCTGCCTGCCAGATATGGCTCCGCCTACTCGGTCGAGCCCCCTTTTCCTATCTTTTCAATAGGACAAAAGAACGGGCACGGGCGGGTTTGAAATCATCGTGCTGGTAACACCGCCCAGAATCATCTGTTCGACGGCATAACGTACAAGCGCATCGGATGGAGCTCTTTCTCTAATGGCTCAGCGGCGCGCCCGATTTTTTTGCTGCATGGATCGCGGCCAGCCTGATGATACGATGATTACAGCATGCAGCCTACACGCCGTGCGTCGTATACTGGCTCGCCTTGGGATTGCTGCTGCTAGCACTGATTTACGGAGTTGGGGCGGACTAACCACTGTACCGCATGCGAATTTTTCAACTGGACATTCCGATGCACCTGACCGACCCGCATAGCCGCTCCATCGACGACTGCCTCGCGGCGGCAGAAACCGGTCCGGACGGGCTGTCGGGAGTCGAGGCGGCGCGGCGGCTGGCGCTGCACGGTCCGAACCAGCTCCCGGAGACGCATTCCCGCAGCCCGATGCGCCGGTTTCTGGCGCAGTTTCATAACGTGCTGATCTATGTGCTTCTGGGCGCTGCCTTCGTGACCGGCGCCTTGCAGCATTGGGTCGACACCGGCGCCATTCTTGCCGTTGTCTTGGCCAACGCGGTGATTGGCTATCTCCAGGAAGGCAAGGCCGAGGCGGCCATGGCGGCAATTCGGGGGATGCTTGCGCCCCGCGCCGCCGTGCTGCGCGATGGCGCACGGGTGACGGTGGACGGCGCTGATCTGGCGCCCGGCGACATCGTGCTGCTAGAGGCGGGCGACAAGGCGCCAGCCGACCTTCGCATCATCGAGGCCCGCGGCTTGGCGGCGCAAGAGGCTATCCTGACGGGCGAATCCGTGCCCGTGGAGAAGTCTAGTGCTCCGGTTTCCATTGATGCGCCCCTGGGCGACCGGCGTTCGATGTTGTGGTCAGGCACACTGGTGACGCAAGGCACGGCGCGTGGGCTTGTGGTGGCGACCGGCGCCGCCACCGAAATCGGCCGCATCGGCGGGCTGCTCGCGAGCGTGGAACAACTCACGACACCGCTCGTCGCACAGATGGACCATTTCGCGCGCTGGCTGTCCTTCCTGATCCTGCTCGCTTCGGGTCTGCTGCTCGCCTACGGATATTTTGTCGGCCATCATGACTTTGCTGAGATGTTCATGGCCGTCGTCGGCTTCGCGGTGGCCGCAATCCCGGAAGGCCTGCCCGCCGTTATGTCTATTACGCTGGCCATCGGTGTGCAGGCCATGGCGCGGCGCAACGCCATCGTCCGCCGCTTGCCCGCGATTGAGGTGATCGGCTCGGTCTCCGTGATCTGCACTGACAAGACCGGCACGCTGACCCGAAACGAGATGGTCGTGACAGCGGTCGAGACACCGCAAGGCGCCTTCGAGATCACCGGAGAAGGTTATGCGCCTGATGGTCGCGTCACGCCTGCTGGCGACCTGGCGCGCTTCGCGCATGCGGCGGCGCTCTGCAACGACGCGGCGCTGCACTTCCGTGACGGGCACTGGGCCGTCGAGGGTGACCCAATGGAGGGCGCGCTTCTAGCCTTCGCGGGCAAGGTCGTGAGCAATCCGGGCATGGAAACCCGGAGGTTGGACGCCGTCCCCTTCGATTCCCGCCACCGTTTCATGGCTGTGCTGACCGAAAGCGCTGAGGGCCGCCTGATCCATGTGAAGGGCGCGCCCGAAAGGGTGCTGCACATGTGTGGTGACGTCGACCTGAACAACTGGCGCCAGCGCGCTGATGCGCTGGCGCGCCGCGGCCTGCGCGTGTTGGCCTTGGCGGAGCAGGCCACGGCGGCCGAGCGGATTGACCTTGCCACGCTGGAAGGCGGGCTCAACTTTCTTGGTCTCGTCGGTCTGATCGACCCGCCGCGTTCCGAGGCTATTGTCGCGGTTGCCGAGTGCCGTGCGGCAGGTATCCGCGTGAAGATGATCACTGGTGATCACGCCGGCACCGCCGCCGCCGTAGCGGCGCAGATAGGGCTGGAAAACCCCCGCCGCGTGCTCACCGGCGCGGACCTCGACAAGCTGGACGACGCGCAACTGGCGATGGAAGTGGCCGGCGTCGACGTATTCGCCCGCACCAGCCCGGAGCACAAGCTGCGCCTCGTCACCGCGTTGCAGGCTAATGGTCTGTCGGTCGCTATGACCGGCGACGGGGTGAACGATGCCCCTGCGCTTAAGCGCGCCGATGCGGGCATCGCCATGGGTATGAAAGGATCGGAGGCCGCCAAAGAGGCTGCCGATCTGGTGCTGGCCGACGACAACTTCGCCAGTATCGCCGCCGCGGTGCGCGAAGGGCGCACTGTCTATGACAACCTGAAAAAGGTGATCAGCTGGACTCTGCCCACCAATGCGGGCGAGTCCATGGTCGTGGTCCTTGCCCTGCTTGCGGGGCTAGCCCTGCCAGTGACGGCGGTGCAGATCCTCTGGATCAACCTGATCGCCGCGATCACACTGGGCATCGCGCTGGCCTTCGAACCGACCGAGGCGGGCACGATGGCCCGCCCCCCGCGCCCCCGCAACGCCCCGATTCTGTCGGGAGAACTCGTTTGGCATGTGGTGTTGGTGGCCCTCTTGTTCCTGGCGGCGGTGTTCGGCATCTTCACCTATGCGATTGATAAGGGTTATCCGCTTGCCTTGGCGCAGACCATGGCGATGAATTTGCTGGTGGTGCTGAAAATTTTCCATCTCTTCTTCATCCGCAACATCCATAGTTCATCGTTGACTTGGGCCGCCGCGCGCGGGACCAAAGTCGTCTGGACAGTGGTCATCGCCATTACCGCCGCACAGTTTGCAGTCACCTATCTGCCGCCCCTGCAGGCGATCCTGGGCACCAGCTCTGTGCCACTAATGGAGGGCTTGCTGATCGTCGGCATTGGCGTCGCGTTCTTCGCAATCCTCGAGATAGAGAAGCAGATCCGGTTAGTGCTAAAAAACGAGAACTGAGGACGAGGCCATTTTTGGGAGAGCTATTCACGGAAGCTGGTGACTACGTGAATCGGTGAAGGCGGCATATCATGGGGTTGCTTGACGACCTCACTTCTCCATCGAAGGAGCTATATGCCGTCCAGGACCCGCCGGTCGTTGGCGGGTCTTGCTTCGCGCCATCGGCGGCATCCATCTGCAAGCCCGGCTACTTGCGTGCCTTCCTAATCAACCTCACACCGCCATCAAAGACTTGACCACAGGGTTGTCGTTCAATCGGTTCGAGAGGCGCACGCAGGCGCCTTTTTCACCAACACCACTAATTCGCCACCTAAATATACATTTCTTTTGTGTAATTTTTGTTGATTTACACCTAAAATTTGACTTTTGCCGGCGGCTGTTTCAGGGTCGTTACATTGGAATTGGCTGACGAGGAGTGCAGCATGCCCACACCGTCCAAAAGCTATGTTTTGCCGGCCATGCTGGTCGCCAACGACCTGTTGAGCGGCGAGGTTGTCTTCCGCAAGAAGAACGGCTGGACCCCCAATGCCGCGTCCGCGCAAATCGCCTATGACGCCGCGGCGGCGCAAGCGCTGGAGATGGCCGGGCAGATCGCGGCTGCACGCAATGAGGTTGTAGAGGCCTACCTTGTGGACGTTGTAATCACCGCTGACGGCATCCCTGTCCCCACTCACTTCCGTGAACGCTTCAGGACAATGGGTCCGTCAAGCCGTCCTGATTTGGGCAAGCAGGCTGACTTCGCGCGTAGTTGAGGACTGTCGGATGTATCGCTATGACGAATTCGACGAGCGCCTTGTTCGTGAGCGAGTTGCCCAGTTCCGCCATCAGGTGTCTCGCCGACTCGATGGATCGCTTTCGGAAGAAGAGTTTCGTCCCCTCCGGCTGAAGAACGGGCTCTACCTCCAGCTGCACGCCTACATGCTCCGCATCGCGATTCCTTATGGGACATTGTCTTCGCGCCAACTGCGCCAGCTTGCCCATATCGGCGAGGCCTACGACCGCGGCTACGGCCATTTTACGACGCGGCAGAACCTGCAATTCAATTGGCCGAAGCTGCGCGACGTCCCGGAAATACTTTCCTTACTCGCCGACGTTCAAATGCACTGCATCCAGACGTCAGGTAACTGCATTCGCAATGTGACGGCTGATCATTTCGCTGGAGTCGACGCCGACGAAATCGAGGACTCGCGTTCGACAGCCGAACTGATCCGACAATGGTCAAGCCTGCACCCGGAGTTCGATTGGCTGCCACGCAAGTTCAAGATCGCAGTTACTGGCGCCGAGCACGACCGTGCAGTCATCAAGGCTCATGATATCGGCATTCAGATCCGCCGAAATCCAGATGATGGAGAAATCGGCTACAGGATAATCGTTGGCGGTGGGCTCGGGCGCACACCAATGATCGGCAAGACCGTGTGCGATTTCTTGCCGCGGCGCGACTTGCTTGCCTATCTCGAAGCTATCATGCGCGTATACAATCTCGAAGGCCGCCGGGACAATAAATACAAGGCGCGTGTCAAAATTCTCGTTCATGAGATGGGCATCGAAGCTTTCCGCAGCATGGTTGAAGCCGAATTTGCGAGGCTGGACGGACCTTCCGTGAACGCTGACCCGCAGGAGATAGCACGCATCCAGAGCTATTTTGCTCCGCCTGTGTTCGAGACGTTGCCCGATCACAGCCAGGCACTCGCGGACGAGTTAAAACGCAATTCTGGTTTCGCCGCCTGGATCAAAACTAGCATTTTCCCACATCGACAGAGCGGTTATGCAGCCGTCACTATTTCGCTGAAGTCGATTGGTGCGACGCCTGGCGACGCCACATCGCAGCAGATGCGCGCGGTCGCAGACATTGCGGAGCGCTACTCGTTTGACGAAATCCGGGTAACCCATCAGCAAAATCTGGTGCTGCCGCATGTGAAGAAAGACGAACTACCGGCGGTCTGGCGCGCGCTCGCAGATCATCAACTCGCCGAAGCCAATGTTGGCCTGATCAGCGACATTATCGCCTGCCCCGGCCTGGATTACTGCACGCTGGCAACGGCGCGATCAATCCCTGTCGCCCAGGCGATCGCACAACGCTTTAGCGATGCTTCGCGCCAGTGCGAGATTGGGCCTTTGAACATTAAAATCTCGGGTTGCATCAACGCTTGTGGCCATCATCATGTGGGCCACATCGGAATTCTCGGCCTAGAAAAGCGCGGCGTCGAAAGTTACCAGATTACGCTGGGCGGCGACGCAAGCGAGAACGCCGCCATCGGCGAAATCATTGGCCCAGGAATCAGCGCGAACGATGTGCCAGCGGCCATCGAGAGACTAGTCGACGTGTATCTGCGGGAAAGACAAGCCGGAGAAACCTTCATAGATGCTGTAAGGCGCATCGGGCTGACACCATTCAAGGTTGCATTTGGCGACGGATCGAGCGAGGCCGGTAATGCCGCTGCTTGATCGTCACGGTCTCAAAACCGATGATTACATGCGAGCGACCTCGCCAGCGGCTGCAGTCGCCAGCCACGTTCTCGTGCCTTGGGAAGCTTGGAAAACGGTGGCGACGCCCGGCGGCCAGACAATCGGGATCGAAATCCCCAATACTATTCGCGTCGCTGACCTACAGGCTTGCCTCGCTGACTTGATGCTTGTCGCCATTGCGTTTCCCGGCTTTACCGACGGTCGTGGTTTTAGCATCGCGCGGCAGTTGCGCAGCTACGGCTATCGCGGCGTGATCCGCGCCGTTGGGCCGCTCATTGCCGATCAACTCGCCCAACTCGTCGCCTGCGGCGTCGATGAAGTGGAAATTTCTGGCGCCCAGCTCGCGCATCAGCCGATCGAGCACTGGCGTGCTGCCTTCGATACTGTCTCGCTCGGCTACCAGCGCGGATACGCGCAAGGCGCCAATATACTCGAACAACGACGCTCTGCGCGGCGACAGGCAGAGGAACAGCCTTGACGCGCACACGACGTGTTCCCGTTGAAGCGCCCGCCCGCCGCGTGGAAGCGCTCGCTACACTGCCAATGTTCCATAGGATGCACGGCCGGAAGGCAGTAGTCGCAGGTCACAGCAACGGCGCATTGTGGAAGGCGGAGTTACTCGCCGCAGCCGGGGCTAATGTCCTTGTTCTGGCGGGGGCGCATGCGAGGGCCTATGACAGTATCCTGAACACCCTCGCCGGTGGCAGGATGTGCGTTGTTGGGCGCGAATGGCGCGCCGAAGATCTGAACGGAGCTGCGGTTGCGGTGGGTGATTTCGCAGAGGATGACCGAGCGCTGGCGTTTCAGCGCGCCGCGCGAAGCGCTGGCGCCGTCGTCAACATCATCGACAAGCCGACCTTGTGCGACGCGCAATTCGGGGCGCTGGTCAACCGTTCGCCGCTTGTCGTCGCGATCTCGACTGACGGTGGCGCGCCGGTTTTCGCGCAGGCCATTCGCACGCTGATTGAAACGCTCTTACCACATGGCCTCAAAACCTGGGCACAGGCGGCGCGGGCATGGCGTCCCTGGGTAAGCGCACAGAAATTGTCCTATGGGGCGCGCAGGTCGTTTTGGGAAAGCTTTGCCGACATGGCGCTTCGGGAACCCACGCGTGCGCCAAGCGATGACGACTGCGCAAAATTTCTCAAGGCGGCGGACGCAACCGCTCCGCAACCGCTAGAGCGCGGTGGAAGCGTCATTCTCGTCGGCGCAGGACCTGGAGATCCGGAGTTACTGACATTGAAGGCCGTGCGCGCATTGCAGGGTGCAGATGTCATTCTCTATGACGATCTTGTCTCGGCTCAGGTGCTGGAACTCGCGCGAAGGGAGGCGCAGCGCATACTCGTCGGCAAGACCGGCCATGCGGCGTCCTGCAAACAGAATGACATCAATGCGCTAATGGTGTCGCTGGCGCATCAAGGAAAGCGAGTTGTGCGGTTGAAAGGCGGCGATCCACTGCTGTTTGGCCGCGCGAGCGAAGAGATTGAAAGCTGCCGCTCAGCTGGAATTTCCGTCGAGATCGTCCCCGGCATCACGAGCGCACAGGGGGCAGCCGCGTCTCTTGGCGTATCGCTGACACAGCGCGGCGTCGCGGGTCGCGTGCAATTCGTTACCGGCCATGGGGCTGACGGGAGCTTGCCTCAGGACCTTGACTGGCACGCAATCGGCAGAAGCGATACGACGACCGTAGTTTATATGCCGAGGCGCACACTTGCTGCCTTCCGCGATCATGCGATCGCCGCAGGCCTGTCGCCCGACACGCCAGCTGTCGCTGTGCAGTCAGCAACCCGCTCGGACGAAAGGCGAATTATGTCGACTATCAGCACGCTGCCCGATCGCTTAAGCGAGCTTGCCGACGTAGGGCCAGTCATCGTTTTGATCGGGGCTGCTTTCGCAAATGTGCTGGCAGATGATAAACAGGCATCATCGAGATTAAGCGGATGTCTACTTCAGGCGTGATGAAGATCACTTTGCGTCGCTTCGTTGGCGCAGCATACGCATGATAGCAACAGCGCGCGGCGCGACTGGAGCGCTTCGCTTGATCGGCGTCGCGTGCGCCTGCCCCCAGAGCCAGGCAAACTCCCAAACGGGAAAGTGGGCCCGTCTTCAAGCGCCGCACTGCGTTCGTAACGCTCGACCAGTTTGATGATGGCGGTTCAAGCAGGACCGGCCACTGCAAATAGCGCGCTGCACGCCGTAAGGTATTTCAAACCATATTTTTTCGCTCTCTTGCGACGTGCGTTGCAGACTGATCGTCGACGCGTTTGCCGGTGGAAGGACCGAACGAAACCGCTGAACGAATCTGCTTACTGTATACAGATTGTTGACAGCCGCCGAGGTGAACCGTACGCTTTGGATTGCCGCCGTCCCTGCGGCGCGCCCCGGGAGATTATCGATGAAAAGACAATCAGCGCCGATGCAATGCGTGAGTGTGTTCGACAGGTTGTTTGAATTGATGAGGATGGCGTCCACACCGAAAACATGGATGCCGGAAACAGCTCCTGGAGCACGCCTCGCGCGACGCACAATCTTTGCCGCCATGTGCGCCACAACGGTCACGTCGCAGGCAGTTTTTGCACAGCAACCTGAGATCACTGCGATCAATATGGGCATTTTACCCACTGCGGATTATGCGCCAGCCATCATCGCCCAGCAGGAAGGGTTCTTCGAAAAGGAAGGTCTCAAAGTCACCATCAGAAACACCACCACCGCGACGGTCGTTCCGGGCCTTCTTGGCGGCGAATTCCATATCAGCGGCGTCAACTGGATCGCTTATCTGCTGGCCACAAATCGCAAGATCGATCTCGTCACAATCGGCGAACTGGACCGCGGCGCGCCTGGCTACACGTCGTTTCTCGTGCGCGAGAATTCCGACATCAAATCGATCGGCGATCTTCTCGGCAAGAAAGTAGCCGTGGTCGCATTGAACGGTAATTGCGATATTCTGTTGAACGAGGCGTTGCGCACGCAGGGGCTGGACTACAAGTCAGTGCGCTACCTCTCCGTTCCGGTGCCCGACATGGGCCCCACGCTGGTCCGTGATGGGGTGGACGCAGCCTGCGTGCCAGAACCGCTGCTCTCAGTGGTGAAAGCGCAGGGCGGCGTGCGTTCCGTGATGGATCTGTTTGCAGGCGTCGGTGATGGATTTCCGATCACGGGCTTTGCGACGACAGCGGATTTCGCAAAGAAGAACCCGAACACGGTGGCGGCGCTTCGCCGGGCTGTCGACAAGGGCCGGGAACTCGCGAGCAAGGACCCTGCCCGCGTGCGCGCCGCCTTGCCGACCTACACGGCCATCAAACCAGACCTTGCGGAAAAACTCTCGTTGCCGTTCTACCCGGCCAAGACGGACTTGTCCGCGCTCTCTGCAGGGATAGAAATGATGAAGCGCTTCGGACTGCTTCCCCCGGACGCGAGAATGCCCATCCTCGTAGGTGAAACGAAGTGACAGGAAAGAACGCGCTTGCGGACGGTACACCGCCGCAAGCAGCTTCCCTGCCAAACTGGATACGCACATTTGGGCGCGGCCTGACGGGCGCGCTCATACTGTTCCTGCTGGCCGAACTGGTCACAAACCTTGGGCTCGTTCCAGTTGAATACTTGCCGCACGCTACATCCATTGTGGCGAGCATGGGCGCGCTGCTGATGGACTCCGCTTTCCTGATGCATGTGGGCGCCACACTCGCTGCATGGGCTCTCGGTCTTGGCGCCGCGATCATCTTC
This sequence comes from Hyphomicrobiales bacterium, assembly GCA_031428455.1. Lineage (GTDB taxonomy): Bacteria > Pseudomonadota > Alphaproteobacteria > Rhizobiales > Beijerinckiaceae > Terripilifer. The sequence goes on from JANPPJ010000189.1 coordinate 12,724, forward strand.
GCCATTCCGCTTGGCATCGCGCTGGGATCATCGGAGACGCTCTACAGGGCCACGTCGCCTCTCGTGGAGTTCATGCGGCCAATCCCTGCGGCAGCGCTTATCCCGCTCGCCATTTTGCTGCTGGGGCAAAGCCTGTCGATGAAGATCGCCCTCGTTGCCTATGCGACGGCCTGGCCGATTCTCTACAACACCATCTACGGCGTGCATGACGTCGATCCGGTTGCCGTGCAGACTGCGCGCGCCTTTGGACTGTCGCGACTTGCGGTGATGAGACGCGCCGTTCTGCCGAGCGCGGCGCCGCTCATCTTCACAGGAGTGCGTATTTCCGCCTCGCTCGGGCTTGTCGTCGTAGTGGGCGCCGAACTTCTGGCTGCAGCAACAAGCGGCATTGGGTCGTACATATTGAATGTTTCGGCGAGCGGGGGAAACATGGACAAGGTCTATGCCGCCGCTACAGTGTCGGGACTTCTTGGCGTTCTCATCAATCTCTGCTTCGCCGCCATTGACCAGCGCGCATTCAAATGGCGGGACATGGGGAGCACCGACCGATCATGAGCCTCGCGGGTGTGACATCTGGCGCACTCAGCGCCGCCAGTCGGAAATTGGCGCCCGGAAAGATTAGGGCCAGCCTTTCGCACGCGGCGCCCGGGGTCTTGACCACAATTGGCGTTCTCATTGCGTGGCAAGCGGCAACGCTATGGGCTTCGTCAATCTTTTTCCCCACGCCCGTGGATATTCTCCTCCGCGCAAAAGAGTTGTGGCTCTCGGGCCCTGCCTCGCGCTTGTGGATGACCGAGGGCGTATTCAACGACGTGATCCCGAGTCTGGGTCGCATGATGTCGGGCTGGATCATCGCCGCTCTCCTTGGGATAACAGTAGGCGTCGCACTGGCGCGCTCGCGCGTTTTGTCCGACCTGCTCGACCCGTGCCTTCAATTCCTGCGCGCCATTCCCGGCCCGGCTCTCATTCCCATTTTCCTCATTCTGCTTGGAACAGAGTCGACGATGCGTATTTCACTCATCGCATTCAGTTCTGTATGGCCAGTCCTGCTGAACACGATCGAGGGCGTTCGCACGGTTGAGCCTGGCCATCTCTCCACGGCAAAGTCCTTCAGGATTCCACGCAGCGCACAAATGTTTCGCATCATCATTCCCGCAGCGATGCCAAAGATCATGGCGGGACTGCGCGTGTCGCTGGCCATCGCCCTCATCCTGATGGTGATCAGTGAAATGATCGCGGCGACGAGCGGGATCGGCTACGTGCTTTCGTTCTCGCAGCAAAGCTTCTTGCTGACAGACATGTGGGCCGCAATTGTCCTGCTGTCCCTGCTCGGCTTCACGCTCAACCTGATTTTCTCGCAGATCGAGCGAAGAGTGCTTCGCTGGCATGCCGGCGCCCGCCAGCGCACAGCCCGGGACTGAACCATGCTCGATGTGAAAAATCTTCGCCACGTCTACGGCGGCCAGGTGGTCGCCATCGATGACATCACGCTGCAGGTAAACGAGGGCGAGCTCGTCGCCATCGTCGGCCCTTCCGGCTGCGGCAAGTCCACGCTATTGAAAGCGCTCGCCGGTCTCATGCCCGCAAGTGGAGGGTCCATCCGCTTCTTCGGTGAACCAGTGAGCAATGTCCCTGCGGGACTGGCCATGGTGTTTCAGGATTACAGCAGATCGCTCTATCCCTGGATGCGGGTGAGGAAGAATGTGGAATTGCCGCTGCTTTATCAGCCTGTTTCGGCAGACGAGCGCGCTGAACGAGTGTCGCAAAGTCTTGCGGCGGTAGGACTGGATCACGCGGCGGATCGCTATCCATGGCAGCTTTCTGGCGGCATGCAGCAGCGTGTCGCGATTGCGCGGGCGCTCGCCTATCGACCCAAATTGCTGCTTATGGACGAGCCCTTCGCCTCCGTGGACGCACAGACGCGCGCCGAGCTTGAAGACCTTGTGATCGAAGTTCGCGCGCGATACTCCATCACCACGCTCGTTGTGACGCACGATATCGACGAGGCCGTTTATCTTGCCGACCGTGTCATCGTCCTCTCGAGATCGCCCAGCCGCGTCCTTGAGGAAGTGGTCGTTGATCTGCCGCCTGCGCGCGACCAGATCGCAACCAAGGCGCTCGACAGGTTCGTCGCGCTGCGCTCTCAGGTCGCCCGGCTTATCCGCAGCTCGGAAAACGCGCTGAAAGAGCCAGCCAGGCCGCAGGCCGCCCGACCAACAAAGTCCGACTAGGCGACCTCTTCAAGCAGGGACGAGATGACCGCGAGGATGTTGTCGCTGTTGCGCTCCAGCGCCAGCATGTGGCCGTTCCCCGAAATGCCGCGATCCGCCAGCCAGACCACCTCTGCGCGCGCGCCCCACGACTGCAGGAGCGCGGTGGTGCGCTGCTCAAACTCCAGCGTATGTGCAGGATCCTGATCGCCTGCGACAATCCATATTCGTTTGCCGACGAAACCGCGCGGATCATCGATCACCGGCATACCGGGGATGATGCCGGTTCGCTGCAGGATCATGCGCGGCGAGATGCCGGTGAACCCGGCGCGCAGCCTGTCGACATGCTCCACGGGAAACTGGCGGCTTGCGCCAATCGCCTGCTGATAAACGTAGGCGTCCTCGTAGACATATGGGCGCGTTCTATCGAGCACAAACTCGACGCCCGTGTCGCCGAACGTGAAGCGCACGATGCTTCCATCGTCCTCAATGACGCGCGATGCGCGGCTCGCAAGATTGCCCGGGTATCCGGGGGCCACGCCAACGACGGCGGCCACCAGCTCCGGCTCGAGCTCGATCAGCTTCCATGTAATCGGCCCGCCCATGGAATGGGGGATGACGATGACCGGCTCGCCGATGACGTCGCGCAGCAGCCTGCGATAGCCATCGACAACATCGGCGTAATCCAGCGTCAGCAAATCGCGGTAGCCGGACCGGCCCGTACCGGGCCAGTCGGTCACCCATGTGCGCCAGCCCTGGTCGGCCAGAAGGTCCGCCCATCCCTTGCGCCCATCAGGCGTTGCGCGGAAATGGTCTCCCGAGCAACCGCCGCCGTGAATGAACAAAAGCGGCGGACGCCCGGATGCTGGCGAACCAAGTATCTCATAGTAAAGACCGCTTGTGAGCTCCCGCCCCACGCTTGCGGCACGCTCTGCGATGATTGCCATGATCGTGTTCCGGTTGCGCCGGTCGACTATCGAGCCGGAAGATACGTGAGATCGACCAGCTTGCCGAGATCGGCCCGATTGCGCTGCCAGCCCGCGGTGATCTGCAAGTCCTGCATTTTTTCGAGCGCCTCTGTGCTTACCCGCGCGTCAGGCGCGCGATAGTAATCAACCATCTCGAAATATGTCGCCGGTGGCAGGCGAACGAAGTTCGCATTGATGAGCGCCTGCCGGGCTTCCTTCGGATTCTCTATGTAGTATTTTGTAGATGCGACAAGGTCGGCAAGAAAGGCGCGCACTGCTACCGCGTTCTTTGCGAGGAAGGCCGGCTTGGCGACAAGCAGGATCAACTCCTCATCAAACGGAACGCCGTCCTTGGAAGTGAAAACCGTCCTCAAGCCGCCACGGTCATCTTCCATCTTCGAAAAGGGCTGCGGGAAGGCGCCGACGTCTATGCGGCCAGCCCGCAAGGATTCGCCCTGCGCAGGAAAGGGCACGAGTACGAAGCGCACGTCCCGCTCAGGATCAAGACCGCCCTTGCGCAGCGCAAGCATCGCCCACAAGTGAATCGACGAGCTCAGGCCGTTGACCCCGATGGTCTTGCCTTTTAAATCCTGAACGGACTTGATCGGCCCATCAGCCTTCGCCTTGTACTGAGTGAAGAAGCCCTTCGTGCTCTCCTGCGAAACCGACGCGATGGCGCGCATGTCGATGCCCTCCGACGCAGCAAGGAGAACGGAGTTCGCGCTGCCGGTCGCAATTTCGATCTCGCCCGCCTCGAACGCCTGAAAGCGCTTGTCGGTGGCCGGAAAGCGTGTGAACGCCAGGGTGTAGGCCTTGCCCATTGATGGCGCCACATCCGGCTTTGCTGACATGAGCCACAATTGCTCTTCAGCGGCTGACCCGTGGCCCACCTTGATATTCAACGGCTGCGCGAAAGCGGCGCCCGACACGATTACAGCCGATGCGAAAATGCCAAATGCTAACTTTCTCATAGTGACGCTCCTTTGGCCAAAGAACCTTGCGGCAGGTCGAATTTTAACGGGCCTGCCGTGTTGAGATGCTGGACGATTTCCTGAGCTGACAAAACATCTGCGTATTTGGAATCCATGTCGAACAGATTGATCGCGTTCGAGACCTCAACACGGTCGAAGCATCCGTCGCCGGCGACAACGACTCTGTAATTGTCGCTGAATGCATCGATCACCGTTGCGCGCACGCACCCGCTCGTGCTCGTGCCGCAAGCGATGATCGTGTCAGCCTTGAGAAGGTTCAGCAGCGCGCGCAGCGGCGTCCCGTTGAAGGCGCTGGGCTTTAGCTTGCGAAGCAGAATGTCGCTGGGCGTCATGCCAAGGTCCGGGTGAATGTCGGAGCCGCGCATGTTCATCGCACGCGCTGTGTTCGCCTCATCACCCGTGCGCCCGATTTTCCAGCGCCAGCTTCCCATGTTCCATCCATCGTCGCGGAAATCATCCGTGATGAAGAACACAGGAAGTCCATTCTGGTGGGCGCTATCCACGAGCGAGCGGATCTTTGGCAGCGCGTCCCACGCTGCTTCACCGCAGGCGTTGGGCCAACGCTTGATCGCCTCTTCGATCGGCTCGCGCCGGTCGCCCGTGAAGTTGATGTTGACGTCGATGACGATGAGCGCAGGCCGTTCGCCAAACCCCATTCGATTACGATAACCGGCTGCCTCCATGATCTTGCGGTCACGTTCGGGCAGATAAGCATCCCAAATTCTAGACATGAGCCCTCCAAATTCAGAAGCGCGCTTCAGTGCCCTGCCATGCGAGGGCTCTTCGGCGAATTGCGGCAAGCAGCGCATCGAGCGCCCAGCCGCACAAACCCACCATCAATATGCCCGAATAAATCTCGGGAAACCGAAAACGTGTCGCGGACAGAGAAATGTAATGTCCAAGGCCCTTCGAGTCACCGATCATTTCAGTCAGCACCGCAACGATGATGGCGATGGGCAACGCAATCCTCAAGCCACTCATGATTGCCGGCAAAGCGGAGGGAATGGCGACGCGGCGCAGGATCGTCCCGTAGGAGGCGCCGTAGTTCACAGCCGTCCAGATGAGGCGCGTGTTGATACCCTTCACTCCGAAATAAGTTGTCACGACGATCGGATAGAAGCACTCCAGCGCGATGAACGTCACCTTGGACATGGCCCCGAAGCCAAACACGAAAGTAAAGATGGGAAAGAGTGCGATCTTCGGAACCGGGTAGCCGAGAAAGACGACAGGCTCCATGATGAGCCGGAAGACCTTCATGCGCGCCATGGCGGTTCCCACGACAATCCCTGCCGCAGAGCCGATAAGAAACCCCGCGAGGGACCGCCAAACGGTCGTCCATGCATGTTCAAGCAAAACTAAATTGCGCACGTCAGCCCAGAACGCCGAAAAGATCACGCTGGGCGCTGGCAACAGACGCGAGGTAATAAGCCCTGCGGCCGCGGCCGCTTCCCAGAGAAGGATCAGAAGCGGAATCGAATAGTTTCTCCGCACAACGTCGGTGAGGGTCATCAACTGCTCCCCTCTTCCGTGTCGAGCAATTGCCCGCGCAGCATCCACGACCGCAGCGCCAGCAACGCGCGATCATTGACGAAGCCCAGCACCATGAAGCCCGCGATGCCAGCCAGCATGGCGTCGAACTGCACATTGTTTTCAGCTTCGCTGATCAGGTGTCCGAGGCCATCACGCGAGCCGATGATCTCCGCTGCGAACAGCACAATGAACGCGAGCGCAAGGCCAATGCGCGCGCCTGCAAATAATTGCGGCCGGATCGCCGGCAAAAGGACACGACGAAAAATTGTGGTCTGGCTGGCGCCCATGTTGCGCGCAGCCCAAACGATATTGCGATCAACGGCCGCCAGCGACTGACGAGCCGACATGAACAACGGAAAAAACACGGAGAGCGCGATCAACGCCACTTTCGAACCGTCGCCGATCCCGAACGTCAGCAGGAGAACAGGAAGGAACGCGATCTTCGGAACCGGGTAGAGAAAGGAGACAATAGGATCGAAGAACTCGCGCACATGACGCTGCGTTGCAGCGAGCAGCCCAAGACAGACGCCAAGGGTGGCGCCTATGGCGAAGCCAAAATAGGCGCGCAAAAGGCTGATCCAAGTCGACGAGAAATACTCGCCCTTGCGCGCCAGCTCCATGAAGGCGGCGCTGATGGCGCTCGGAAAAGATAGATAGCTCGGAGCAGATCCGTTGCGCCCCGCCCATTCCCAAAGCGCCAGCAAAAGCAGCGGCGCCGCAGCAGATATCAACGCCTCCTTGGTGCGCTCAAAGGCCGGGGACGGAGCGGACACGATTGACCTCCTCCCGCAGGCTTGCCCATATTTCAACGCGCAGCTTGTTGAACTCGGGCGTTGTGCGGAACTCCGCAGTTCGGTTCTCGACGGGAATTTTGATGTCCAGCTTGATGCGTCCAGGCCGCGCCGTGAACACGATCAGCCGCGTGCCGAGAAAGATTGCCTCGTCGATATCGTGCGTGACGAACAGCACGGTTTTCTGGTGCATGCGCCAGATTAGTTGCAATTCCTCCTGCAGCAATTCGCGCGTCTGTGCATCGAGCGCCCCGAAGGGTTCGTCCATCAGCATGATCGCGGGATCTAGCGCCAGCAGGCGCGCCAGCGCCACGCGCTGCTTCATGCCGCCGCTCAATTGTGCGGGGTAGAGATTCTCGGCGCCATGCAGATGCACAAGCTCAATAAGTTCCAGGCCGCGCTTGCGGCTTTCGGCGCTGTCCACTTTCTTGATGTCCAGTGGCCAGACGATGTTTTCCAGAACCGTGAGCCAGGGAAACAAGGCAAGGTCCTGGAACATCATTCCGCGATCAGGACCAGGCGCCTTCACCACATTGCCGCGCGACATGATCTCGCCGCCGCTGGCGCTGTCGAAACCGCCCACCATGTGCAGCAGCGTGCTCTTGCCGCAGCCGGAAGGGCCAAGCAGCGTGACGAATTCGCCAGGACCAACGGTCAGCGACATGTCGGAGATAGCTTCGATGACGGCGCCGCCCGATACAAAGCTCTTTTTCAGATTGCGAATGTCCAGCAGCGCAGGCCCGTCGGCGTCGGGCGCGATAATCTGAGGCGCGGTAGCGCCCGCATCAGAGATCATAGGCGACCATGCCGATCCCGGTCGCCCAGGGCTTCACGGCCTCATAAACGAGAACGTCAGCCTTGCTTCCCTCCATGAGGCCGGCAAGGCAAATCCACGCGAGCAACTCCAGCGTGCCAGCGCCTGCCGCAAGCAAGTCCGCATCGGAATACGCGCCCAGTTCCTGCATGGCGCCCTGCGTCACGCGGCGCAGAAATTCGGCGTCGAACTCGGTGTCGATGAACCCATGACGCCGTTCACCGGGGTCGTGGGACATGCCGCCTGTAGCGATGATCGCGATGCGCTCAGGCCGGCCTTCGAGAAAGGTCCGCAAAGTTCGTCCAAGCTCAAGGCACCGACGCGGCGTCGCGCGAGGCGGCGCCAGCGTGTTGAACACGATGGGAACAATCCGGCATTGAGGTGGGGGCGCCAGGAAGGACAGTGGCACCATCGTGCCGTGGTCGAACTGCAGTTCCTGCGCGTGGCTTGGCTCAAAGCCGTTTGCATAGCAGTGCTCGAGCAGCGCCAGCGCAAAGGCCGGATCGCCCGGAAACGTTTGCTTGGGCACTTTCAACCACGGCTCGACGGGCCCCGAAAAACTCGGCGCGCGGCCAACACAGAACGCGCTGACGTGATCGAGAAAGAAGTTCGCCCAATGCTCCGATGTGAGCGCCAGAAGCACATCAGGATTGCTGGCGTGGAGGCCGTCCTTGATCTTCTGAAATCCTGCCGTGACTGCAGCGAGCTTTTCTGGTCCTGCGGCGTCCGGCCAGGCTGTGGCGCCGGGGGCGTGGCTGGCTGCGCTTGCGAATACAATGCTCATGCCTCACTCCTGATCGCGTTTAGGTAGTCGACCTCGCTCATGCCAAAGATGATCGTGAACGGCCGCAGAATGAGGCCATGCACCCCCAGTTCATAAAGACGCCCGATGTCGCGGCGCAAAAGCGCGTCGCGCTCCTCGGGGGTGAGATCGCTATCCTTGCTGAAGCTTTCCGCGTCTGCAACGAATGCGCTTCTGCGGTCGGGATTGCGATTGACCTCGCGCAGCAACTTGTTGAGTGCATAAGCTGTCATATGGCCACCCGGTTGCTGCACTGGGACATTTTGCCTTGCCTCACGAAGACTTCAAATAGGGGAACTCACCGATGTCGCGACCGAGCCCCATTTGCCTGGCGTTTTCGTAAATTGTCTTTGCGAGCGCGATGTCCTGAATGCCGGTTCCGACAGACTTGAACAACGTGATCTCGTCGTCCGATTGCCGGCCTTCCCTGGCGCCAGAAACGAGTTCACACAGCTGGCATGTGCGCGAGCGGTCGATGACGTCCTTCGCGGCGAACGCGTCGCCCGCCTCTTCGAACACGCCTGTCTCGGTATCGACGACAATGCGGCGGCTAACTTGGAACGTCCGCGCATCAATCTCGCGTTGGTCACGGCGCGCCGTGCCGACCGAGTTCACGTGCATGCCCGGCTTCAGCCATTCGCCCATGAGCACAGGCGTGCTCGACTTGACGCCGGCCACCACCATGCCCGCGCCGTCAACCGCCTCAAAAGCGCTGTCAACAGCGACAATGTCGATCCCCAGCTCTCGGCGGGCTTCTTCCGCCAATCGTTCACGGTTCGCCTTCGTAGGGCTGAAAACGCGCGCGGAACGCACGAAGCCTGCAGCGTGCATCGCGTCGAGTTGCGCGCGCGATTCCGGCCCCGAGCCCAGCACGGCAAGCTGCGTGGCGCCGGGCCTTGCAAGACGTCGCGTCGCGACGGCGCTTGTCGCACCTGTACGCAGCGTGGTGAGGTACTGCGCATCCATGATGCTCAGGACCTCGCCAGTTTCGATGCGATAAAGATGAACCTGATATCGCAGGCCATGGCCGGGCGCGAGGTTCATGGCTTTGAACCCCATCACGCCGGACTCTTCCATCACCACAGGCCCAACGCGCAGCCAGCCACGGCCCGCCTTCACGTTGATGCGCTGCGGCAGCAGAACGCCGCCGCGCGCTTCTTCAGCAAAGCATGCTTCCATGGCCTCGATGGCCGCTGTCATGTCAACGCTTCGCTTCACATCCTCGTGGGAGAGAAGAAGAACCATGCCGCCCTCCCCTTACTGCGCTGCGCTCTGGTGAGCGAGCGAGTTGTCCGTCTCAAGCGGGAAACGGCCATCGTAGAACCCTTCGTCGCTTGCAGGCAGGTCGAAGCCTGATGCTGCAAGACCGGCGCGCAGGGCGCGCATCTGGTTCGGGTTGAGACGCATCTGCGGCATGCGCAACAGACCGCCGCTGTAGCCATGCAGCCATGACAGATACTTCCAGCCGACGCGGTGGATAAGGTTGGCGCCGTTGAACGTGGCGTGGAACGCGCCTTTCGCTTCACGCGCGGCCTGATAGCTCCAGTACAATTCCATCGCCTCGTCCCACTTGCCTTCATGCAAGAGCTTGAACCAGCGCGGCACGCGGTCGCCAAAGCTGTCGTAGGCGCTCGTTCCAATGAACGGCATGCCGTACCACTCGACAAGGCCCGGCGCGTAATGCTCAAGCGGGCATTGCACGATGACGTCGTTGCCGCAGCGGCGGCGCAGATCGGCAAGGCCGGAAATCATGCCTGGCGGATTGGCTTCGTACTTGACGCTTGCTGCAGTGGGAAACTTCGCCATCTCCGCGAGAGCCGCAGGCGGGAAGCCGCTGGCATGCATTCCCTTGAAGCCCCACGTCAACACACCAAACAGGATGGTGGCGAGGTCGGACTTTTCCATCATGTCGTGCGTGAACGAGACGATCTCGGCTGGCGACTTCGGACGGAAAGACGGCGGATAAGACAGCAGCGCACCTTCAAACCCCAGCGTCTGCGCGAACCTTGAAGCTTCGACCATCTCTGCCGCGGTGTCGAAGCTCAGATGTACGATCAGCGCGTGACCCTTGGGCGCCGCGCCCGCTGCGATTTCCATGAACTGCAGATACTCGCGGAAGGTCGTCCCGGACTCCGACGCGACGAGCGTTCCCCAATAGCCCATCTTGACGCACAGCTTCACGTCATGTTCGATGGCCTGCGCGTTGAGAGCGTCGAACGAATTGGTGAACGAAGGAAGCGTGACGTTGCAGGCGCCCTTCCATGTCGCAGCGACCCGCTCCTTCACTTCATTTCTGGAATATGCAAGCGTCATGATGTCCTCCAACCTGTCCTGCTATTTAGACTGCACGCGTCTCAGATTATCGATCACGAGCTTACGTGTTGTTCTGATGTGCTTGCGCATGAGCGAGCGCGCTGTCGGCTTGTCGCCGCGCCGCAGCGCATCAATGATCATCCGGTGTTCGGCGTTCGCTTGTAAACGCCTGTCCGGCCCGGCCTTGAGGGGACGAAGATATCGCTCAACCTGTGAGGCCAGATGGCTGACAACGCCAATGGCGACGACGCGGCCGGAATACTTCAGAAGCTGCGTATGAAACTCCCAGTTGTTCCGAACCCACGTTTCGTGATCCTTGGCCCTTTCCATCTTGTCGCAGAAGTCCTCAAGCGTTGCGAAGGATGTGTCGTTCAACAGCCCGATTGACTTGCCGATAAGATCGACCTCAATCAATTCGCGCATTTCGAAGACTTCAGAAACCTCTTCGATGCTGAGGCTTTGCACGAAGGCGCGCTGGTTTGTTGGCGCCTTGATCCAGCCTTCGGCCTCCAGGGCGCGCAGGGCTTCCCGGATAGGCACGCGCGAGACGCCGAAATGCTCCGCAAGCCCGACTTGATTGAGGTCGTCACCGTCTTTGAGGACGCCCGTGCGAATTGCATCGCGCAGGGAGTCGAAGATGTGTCCAGCCACAGTCTGGCGCTCGCGAAGAGCGGAAACGACTTCCATTCCAGCGAGTGTCGCGAGCCCTGCACCCGAGCGCCTGACAGCCTTTTTTTCGTTGACGCTCATGTGAAGACGAATCCCGCGTTGACCGGCACAACCTGTCCTGTCATCGCGATTGCCGATGGCGTCAACATGAATGAAACCGTGTCCACGATGTCCTGAGGATATTGTGGGCCGGGCACAGCCCTGCCCTGCTCATATTGCTGATGGCGGAACGCAGGCACGTAATCTGTCGCCTCGTTGCGCATGATGCCGGGCGCCACAGCGATGACGCCAATGCGTCGCGGCCCGAGCTCGCGCGCCAGCGAACGCGTCATCGATATGACAGCGCCCTTGCTCGCCACGTAAGCGAGCAGATTGGTTGGGCCCCAAAGCGCCGTATCGGAGGCGAGGTTGACAATTTGTCCACCGGTCGGAGCGAACAAGGGACTCATCGCGCGTGTCATCAGCCACGTGCCCCTAATGTTGACGCGCATAACGCGGTCCCAAAGATCGATGTCGATCTCTTCGAATGGCTTGCCGCCAACTTCCGTTGCAATGGCGCCGTTGTTGACGAGTCCATGCAGCACGCCTTCGTGCTTTCGGATGTCCGCAGCGAAGGCGTCAACCGATGAAGGGTCAGCGAGATCGACCCGTGCAAAGCGCACTGATGCGCCCTTGCTGGAAAGCGCCTGCGCGACAGCCTGACCCTGCTCCTCGCGAATGTCCCCAAGAACGAGGCGCGCACCCTTTGCTGCGCAATCGGCTGCTATTTCTGCCCCAACGCCGCGCGCGGCGCCGGTGATGACGATGGTCAGTCCCTGCAGCAATGTACTCGCCTCTCTACTCGGCGGCTTCGCCGGTTGACGACATGGCGGCGACTTCAGCGCGCGCCTTTTGCGTCAAAATTCTCCGCAGGCGAACGACGCCGGCGTCGTGCTGATAAAGCGTTTCCTTGGCGCGCCCCGATGCATGCATGTGCTCGAGCATGTCGCGATCCTGCTCCAGCACGAACCAGTGGCGCGTTTCAAGGCGCGCACGGAACATGAAGCGCCATGCCTCCCGGTCGAACTCGTTTGGCACGTGCCGCGCGCGCCAGAAGTAAATTCGCGAGCGCGTATCGTCGACGGGCGTCAGGAAAGTGATCACAAACATCGCCCCGCCCGGCCCTGCTGCGGGCGGATACGGAATGATCACGCGCCCATGCATGGTGGGCCCTTCGGTGATGACTTCCGACCAGTCAAAGTTGACTGACTGCTGACCAACCCGCTTCACGATGAAGCCGACCGGCGTCTCTTCGATCTTGACGGTGTCTTGCTTGATTCCGCCGCCAAGCGTGAACGAATTCGAGTGCAGGAAAATGCCGTGCATCGGATCGACAAGGTTGTCGAGGATGAAGCGGTAATTGGTCTTCCACGGCGCCGCGCACAGGAAGCTCGTGTACTCAGAGTTTGTAAGTTCTTTTGGCAGCGTCAATTCAGGCGCATTGGGCCGCGCAGCGCTGGGGATGTAGACGAACACGGCGTCGGCCTGTTCCTGCACCTCATAGGAGCGGACCGCGACCTTTCCCTGCAGCGAGCACTCGGCCATCCCGGGAACGCTGAGGACCTTGCCGGTCCCGTCCATGGTGACGCCGTGGTAGCGGCATGAGATATCGCTGCCCAACACCTCTCCGCGAGACAATGGCGCAGCGCGGTGGGGGCAAATATCATCAAGGCACCGCAGCGTTCCGTCCGCTCCGCGCCAGATCACCAGATCGCGGCCGAGCATGCGCACCGCGACAGGTTTACCAGTGGGAACTTCGCCGGACTTGGCCGCGACGTACCAATATCCTGGCAGGCCCACGTCAAGAAGCTCTTCTGCCGCCTGGTCTTTGGAAGCCATCAGATTTCTCCCCTTATCTCGTACCCGCCTGCGGCACGTTCCGCCCGGAGGCGTACGTATCATCCAGCGACTTGTTGATGGTGCGAAGCTCTGCCGCCAGAACGGCGGCGGTCCACGGCCCGGCGGCCCCGCTGGGGCGCGCAGCGCCTACACTATTCAAATGGTCGGCGACCTTGTCCGGATCATGAGTTGACGCTGCAAAGGCCTGCTCAATGGCGGCCGCAAATGCGGTTTCCTGCTCCGACAGGGGCTGACCGAGCGTCTGCTGTGAAAGCTGCTGGTACGCGTCCAACGCTCGACTCCTCCGGCTCGCTTGCGATGCGTAATTAGGTCATCTAGTCTCCACCGAGTCAAGCCAACTGGATACAGTAGCCTCTTTGGTGCGCCCGAGGGCCGCGCTCCGGTGGAGCCTCAGTCAGATGGGAGACGACGCGTGCACATCCGGCCAGACGACCTATTGCTGGAACTCAGCCTCGCCTGCCGCATCCTTGAGATGGAGGGCCATGGCGACTTTTCGCTCGGACACCTCTCCCTTCGCGATCCCCATGGCCGGGGGTTCTGGCTCAAGCGCAATCGCATCGGTCTTGGAGAGGTTGTCGGCCCTGACGACTTCGTGCTGTGCGATATGGATGGTCATCAACTGGAGGGCCATGGCGGCCTTCACAGTGAGTGGCCCATCCATTCGGAGGTGTTCAGGCTGCGGCCCGAGATACAGGTTGTCGCTCATACGCATCCGTTCAACGCGAGCGTGCTGTCGGCATCCACGGAGCCATTGATCCCGTTCAACCTTGATCCCGATTACTTCATCGACGTGCCCCGTCATGAAGCTGCTGTTGCGCTGATCAAGACGAAAGATGAAGGCGAGGCGCTTACCCGATCGCTGGGCAGCAGCCTCGCCCTCCTGATCGCAAACCACGGGACGCTTTTTTGCGGCAAGTCGATCGCTGAAGCAACCTGCGTTGGCGTCTTTCTCGAACATGCATGCAAGGCCCATCTGGCGGGCCGCGCGTCCGGAATATTTTACTCAGCGCCATCGCGGGAGGTGCGCGAACTCCGACGCTCACAGATGATGACCAACGTGCACATTGAACACACGTGGAATTATCTCACGCGCAAACTCGACTTCCACCTCAAAACGCAATGCGGTGGCGGAAAGGTACTCTACCGGTAGGTCCAGACCCGCGATATGGGCCACGGCCGCCGCTTGCACAGGAGAGTAGAATGATTGCATTCGGTAAGCTTGCCATGGCGACCGTGATACTCGCGTCGGGGGCGACCATCGCCAAGGCGCAGAGCGAGTTCCCCACGAGGACAATTCGGTTCATCGTTCCCTTCCCGCCAGGCGGCGGCAACGACATTCTCGCACGCGTGATCGCGGCGAAACTTTCAGCCTCGTTCAAACAACCCGTCATCGTTGAAAACCGGCCAGGCGCGGGTGGCAACATCGGTGCTGATATCGTCGCGCAATCAACACCGGATGGACATACCGTCCTGTTGGGAACAAACACGCTCGCCATCAATCCACACATTCAGAAGTCAGTGCCGTTCGACGTTCGCAAGGACCTCGTCTCTGTGGCGCGTTTGGCTTCCACGCCCTTTGTGCTCGCCGTGCCGGCGAAGTCGCCAATCATGAACGTCGCAGACCTTGTTGCGGCCGCAAAGGCTCGCCCCGGTCGGATCACTTACGCGTCAGTGGGAATCGGAACGCCTCATCACCTCGGGATGGAGCTTCTTAAGATTCAGATGAAGGTCGATCTGACTCATGTTCCCTACAAAGGCTCTGTCGCAGCGTTATCTGATCTTTCTGCTGGCGAAGTGCAATCAATGCTGGTGACGATCAACTCAGCGCTTCCCTTCGTCAATCGCAAGGAAATCCGCGTTCTGGGAGTTGCAGAACAAGAGCGGCTGCCCAGCCTGCCGAACATACCGACGTTGAGGGAATCTGGCGTGCCCGAATTCGAGGTTACGGCATGGTACGGTCTCATGGTGCGCGCGGGCACGCCGCCGCCGGTCGTACGAAAGCTGAGCGAGGCGTCGCTGGATGCACTGCGTCAGCCCGATGCGATTGAACAATTGCAGACCGCCGGCTTCGTTCTTACGCCCGGTGGAGCTGACCAGATGCAACAAGTGCTGCTTCAGGAACTGGACAAGTGGGCGGTTGTTGTACGTGAAGCTCGCATACTGCCCGAGTGACAGCAGTCGGCGAGCCACTGCTGCGCCGCTTCGAGAACAAGACATCATCTGGCGCATTGTTTTGAGCCAGATGACAAAAGGCGCCTGAGAGTCAGACATGAGCTCGGCATTGTCGCAGCGAACATCTGGACGATATCGAGAGCGGAGAGTACGCAATGACAAGCAATATAGTAAACGATGCGCACACCGACCTCTATATCAACGGCGCGTTTGTCAAAGCCGCGTCGGGCAAGCGTTTCGACGTCATAAACCCGGCCACTGAAGAGGTGATCGCGAGCGTCGCGGACGCCGACGAGGGCGACGCCATGCGCGCGTTGGACGCTGCACAGCAAGCCTTTCCCTCATGGGCAGCGCGGGCCCCGCGCGAACGCGCCGAGATCCTGCGAAAGGCGTGGGAACTCATCATGGCTGATCAGGAGCGCCTTGCGCGGCTGATCGTGATCGAGAACGGCAAGGCGCTGACTGACGCGCGCGGCGAAATCGCTTACGCGGCTGAATTCTTCCGCTGGTATGCTGAAGAGGCCGTGCGCAATCGCGGCGAGATGATGCGGTCCCCGGCCAGCGGCGCGCGCATCCTCGTGCAGCACAAACCGGTCGGCGTTGGCGTGTTGGTGACGCCGTGGAATTTTCCCGCCGCAATGGGCACGCGCAAGATCGGCCCCGCGCTTGCTGCGGGATGTCCCGTCATTGTCAAGCCCGCATCCGAGACGCCGCTGACAATGCTGGCCCTCATGCCAATTCTTGAGGCGGCTGGTGTGCCGGCCGGCATTGTCAACGTGATCCCTTCACGCAAATCCGGAGCGGTTGTTGACAAGTTGCTGCATGATCCGCGCGTACGCATTGTTTCATTCACGGGCTCAACTGAGGTGGGCCGCAAACTCCTGCACGGAGCCGCTGACAACGTGGTCAACGCCGCGATGGAGCTGGGCGGCAATGCGCCCTTCATCGTCTGCGCTGACGCCGACGTCGACGCCGCTGTCGAAGGCGCCATGATCGCGAAGATGCGCAACATGGGTGAAGCGTGCACCGCCGCCAACCGCTTCTATGTACACAATCGCGTTGTGAAGGATTTCGCCGAAAAACTCGCCGCCCGCATGAAGGCGCTGAAAATCGGCAACGGCCTCGACGAGGGAGTCGAGGTAGGGGCGCTCGTCAATAAGGAGACGCAGGACAAAGTCCGTCATTTTGTCGAAGACGCTGTCGCGAAGGGCGCCAACGTGTTGACCGGCGGAAAAGCGCTTTTCAACAAGGGGTATTTCTTCGAGCCAACGGTGTTGACCAACGTGCCCGATGGGGCCGATCTCCTCTGTGACGAAATATTCGGCCCCGTCGCAGCGATCCAGAGTTTCGAGGACGAGGACAACGTCGTGCAGCGCGCCAATGCCACGGAATATGGACTGGTGGCGTATCTCTACACACGCGATCTTTCACGCGGCCTCGCGCTGTCCGAGCGGCTCGACTTTGGCATGATCGGTCTCAACCGCGGCCTCGTTTCCGATCCCGCAGCGCCGTTCGGCGGCGTCAAGCAATCCGGCATAGGACGTGAAGGGTCTCACGAGGGGATGATGGAATTCCTAGAGACCCAATACATATCCGTCAGCTGGTGACCTTCATCGAGCAGGCCGAATACGAGCGCGGGCGCCATACCAAAGTGTTGTGTTCGCCTCGCAGCCCCAAAGGCCAGATCGTGCAAAACCGCGCTAGGTTATGATGCTCCGTTCTGCAGCCGCGACATGAAACTATCGCTGTTTTCCGGCTTCGCAAGCAGATAGCCCTGCCCGTGCGGACACCGAATGCGTTTGAGGAGGGACAACTCGCCCTCGGTTTCAATGCCCTCCGCGACCACATTGAAGCCCGATGCTTTGCCAATTCTGATGACGGACTCGGTAATGATCCGATTGATGGAATTCGTGTTGATCGCTTTCACGAGCGACGCCGCTTCTTTGACGCGGCGCCGGACGCGCCCTGACAAATCGTTAGATACATACATGGCGCCCAGATAGGCTTCGGCCCCGCTTCCCTCATTCTACAAGCTAAATTGCGCCCAGGCGCGATTGACAGCGAGAACGGCCGTCAATGTAACGCATGACTGGCGTGACCGTGGCGCCGTGCAGCACAATCGAAATCAGGATTACGACGCCCACAGCGCTCCACAACAAATCGGGCTTTTCGAACGTAGCTTGGCCAAGGCCGTAGGCTACGTAGTAGACTGAGCCCACGCCCCTGATGCCGAAAAATGCGATGACCGCTCGTTCGTCTGCCGGGGCGGATACGCCTGCTAAACTGATCCATCCAATCAGTGGCCGCACGACGAAGATGGTAACAAGCGCGAAAGCCAAAACCCAGACTGAAAATGCATTCAACAACCCGCCTGAGCTTAAGGACCCGCCGAACATGACAAGAAAAATCATCATCAGGATGCGTTCAAACTGTTCGCTGAAATCATGCAGCCGCTCATGATATTCGTGGCTGCGCTCCACTGAGCGGAACGCGAGGGCTGCGACGAACACCGCAAGAAAACCATAGCCGTGAACGATTTCCGTCAAACCGTAACAGACCGACGTGATGCCAAGCGCGACAAACCCATCTCCTGTGCGTGACAGCTTCGCGCGATTGGGCAACCGAAAGGCTAGCCATGCGAGGGACCGGCCTATCGCCACCCCCATGCCTACGCCTGCCAGTAGTTTCCAAAGCACATCGACTGTAACCCAGTGCGTGAACCACTCGCCGCCTTGCGACGCCGCCGCCGCCAGAGCGATGGCGAGATTGACGAACGGAAACGAAAGCCCGTCGTTCAGCCCCGCCTCAGCTGTAAGTGTGTAACGAATTTCATCTTCCTTGCCTTCACCGGGCGCGCCGACCTGCACGTCACTGGCGAGCACAGGATCCGTGGGCGCAAGCGCTGCGCCAAGCAGAAGCGCAGAGGCCAGGCCCAGACCAAGCAGCCAGTAACCCAGCAGCGTAACAGCGCCAATCGTCAGCGGCATTGCGACGCCAAGAAGTCTCCACGTCAAAGGCGAGCTCGCCCAGGTGAGGGGTCGATCAAGTTTCAATCCGGCGCCGGTGAGCGCAACTATGACGATGAGTTCCGTCACGCGCTCAGTCACTTTAAGATGAGCGAGCGGATGCGGCGCATCGCCAGGAATCCAAGGTAGCGCGAAGACGATTGCGCCGAGGGCAACACAAAAGATCGGCAGCGAAAGCGGCAACTCCTTGAACAGCATGGGAACCCATGCGGTCAAAAGAACGACAACACCAAAACTAGCGAGAACAACTATGTAGGGATCCATAGCGCGCAAACGCCCCGGTCAAGGCGGCGTTCCATTATATGCCGCTCCTCCCGGAACGCTTAAGGCCGTGGTTATTAGCTAAAGCTACGTTTACTACCGCCTGATCAATTGTGTAAAATCGACATCATTCGCTAACCGGACCGTGTTTCTGCTATATTTCTATCCCATGATAGGCCACGTAAATCCTGACGGCTCGGAGTTGCATGCGTTCGTTGTTGCTTGTTCAGGATTGCGTTGGAGCCCCGCCCTGTTCCTACACGCGTGCAACGGCGCCTGTGCTTTCGACCCGCGCGTTGAACGCCGCTCTTGCGCTCGCCTTTTCGCTAACGATTCTGCACCCGTCTCAGGCACACGCGCAGGGCCTTTTCGATTTTCTGCCATGGGGACAGAAAGCGCCTGACCCCACCGCTTCGACCCTCCCCTACGACCTGACCGTCATCGTCGCCGGCGACGTGAAGGGCGTGAAGCAATCGGTCCTGGACGCTTCCACGCTGCAGAAGCTGCGCAACGACGCCCCGCCTGATGGAGACGCCCTGGTGCGCCGCGCCGAGCTTGATCTGCCGCGCGTCGTGGATGCGCTGTGGGGCGCGGGCTTTTACAATGCCAGCGTCGCCATCGACATTGCAGGCGTGCCCCTGCGCATTGGCGTGGACCGCACGCAGGCCGCCATCGCTGCTGCAGCTGCGTTCCAGGGCCGCGCGCGGGCGCCAGTGCGTATCGTTGTTGATCCCGGCAGAGCGTTCCGGCTTCGTAACCTGCGCATTGTCGACATGCGCACGAACGCGCCTTTCTCGCCGCAGGCGCTACCCGCTTACGTGGTCAAGCTGGAACCGGGCGACGTCGCCCGCTCGGCCGATGTGGTGGCCGCCCAGACCCGCATTATCGATCATTTTCGCGCTCGCTCGAAGCCCTTCGCCAAGGCGCCCCGGGTTGAGCCCGTTGTGGATCATCCCAATGCCGCAGTGGACCTGACGCTCGGCGTCGATCCCGGCCCCGTGGCGCCAATGGGTGAGATTGCGGTGCGCACGCCCGCCTCCATCGATCCGCGCGTCGTCAGCTCCTACGTTTACGCAAAGCCGGGCGATCCCTATTCGCCCGAAACCATCGCGTCGATGCGCCGCTCGATCTCGCAAATCGAAGCCGTGTCCGCTGTTCGCATCCGCACGCCGGAAGACGCCTCGGGCCTCGACCCGCTGGGTCGATTGCCGCTGGATATCGAAACGGGCGAACGTCCCACCCGCTCGGCAGGCGTCTCCGCCAAGTTTTCCACGCGCGACGGCCCCGGCGTGGCCGCATTCTTCACCCATCGCAATCTTTTCGGCGGCGCCGAGCGGCTGCGGCTGGAGGCTAATGCCGCTTATCTCACCGAAAAGGGCCCCGGCAACATCGTGAAGGACAGTTCACTGCGCGAGTTTGGCGGGCGCGTCTCGGCGTCGTTCATCAAGCCAGCCTTGGGCGGCACGCGGTTCGACTTTTTGATGGACGCCAACGCCACCCGCGAAGCGACGGAGGGCTATCTCGCCGAGAGCGCAGGCGCATCCGTCGGCGTTCAGCGGCGCTTTGCGGAGCGCGTTACCGCAAAGGCGCGCCTTGATGTCGAAACCGGCAGGACGCGGGATATCCTTGGTGAGGTCGACTACACTATCGTCGGCCTGCCGGTTTCGGCGACTTACGATTCCACCGACAAGCAACTGGACCCGACGCGCGGCGTGCGCGTGACAGGTGAAATCGCGCCATATCTCGAGGCGTTTGGCTCGACGGTGGCGTTCACGCGCTTTCGGGGCTCGGCGTCGGGCTATTACGCCTTCGACGAGGAGGCGAGGTTCGTCGTTGCAGCGCGCGTTGCTGTCGCGTCGATCAGCGGCGCAGAGCTTCTGGAATTGCCCGCGAACCTTCGCTTTTATGCAGGCGGCGGCGGCTCCGTGCGCGGCTTCGCCTACAAAAGTCTGAGCCCCACAGTCGGCGGAGTGCCCATCGGCGGACGCAGCTTGCTGGAGGGCTCTCTCGAAGCGCGCATCAAAATCACCGACACGATCGGCGTCGTACCGTTCATCGATGCAGGATCGGGGTTCGCATCAAGCTATCCGGACTTCAACGAGCCGATCCGCGTCGCAGCGGGATTGGGCCTGCGCTACTACACGGCCATCGGACCCATCCGTCTGGACGTCGCTGCGCCGCTGGACCGCAAGAAGGGCGAGGCGCCCATCGCCTTCTATATCGGCTTTGGACAGGCGTTCTGATGCGTAGCCTATCCCGCCTGACCTCCGGCCTTTCCATCGCCGCCGCTGGCTTCGCGGCCGCGGCGTTGTTTGTCACGTTGTCAGGCGAGCCTGGACAGGCGCAAAGCGACCAGAGCCTGCTGGCGCGCCTGCTGTCACGCGCGCTTTCGACGGACGAGGCCAGCGTGCGCATCGGCGCTATCGACGGCGCACTGTCATCCAACGCCGTCATTCGCGATCTGCAGGTGAGTGACCGCAACGGCGTGTGGCTGCAGATGGATCAGGCGCGACTGGTCTGGAATCGCACCGCTCTGCTGCGCGGACGGGTGGAGGTCAACACGCTGGAGATCGGCCGCATCGATGTGCTGCGCACGCCTGCGCCCAGCTCGGCCCCGCCGCCGCCCTCCACGGGCCAGGAAGCGTTACTGCCTGAAGCGCCGGTGAAGATTGTCGTCAGCAAGTTTTCGCTGGCCGACCTCGCGCTCGGCGCTCCGGTGCTGGGCACAGCAGCGCGTCTGTCGGCGCAAGGCTCGGCAAGTCTTGGCGATCCGGCGGAAGGCCTGCAGCTCGATCTGCGCGCCACGCGCACGGACGCGATCGGCCAGTTCGCGATCCTGCTCAACTACCTGCCCCAGACCCAGCGCCTTCGCCTCGATATCAACCATCAGGAGCCGGAAGGCGGACTGGTCGCGCGAATGCTCGACCTGCCGGGCCTGCCGCCTGTGGAGCTGCGTCTCGCCGGAGACGATACTCTGGCCAACTTCACCGCGCGTCTCAATTTCGCTGCGGGGCCCACCATCGGCGCGCAAGGCGAGGCACGGGTCGTGCGGCAGGATAATTTCTACCGGATCACCACTGGCCTTGAAGCTCGCGTCGCTGGCATCGCGCCGCCGCTCCTTGCGCCCATCCTCGAAGGCGCCACGCGACTGGACGGCGAGTTGGCGCGATTCGACGACGGTCGCATTACGCTCGACAAATTGCGCATAGCATCAGCGGCGGCGGAGCTGGACGTTGCGGGCTCCATCAGCGCCAATCAATCGCTTGATGTCCGCGTGAAGGGTCGCGCAATCCCGCGCGAGGCGACATTGAAAGAAACCCGGGCCCGGGTCGGCGGAGCAGAAATCGGCGCGTTCGACCTCGATCTCACCGCCAAGGGCAAACTTTCGGCCCCCCAGATGTCCGGCGCCGTCAACGCGCGCGAAGTGAAGACGTCTGACTGGTCGCTGGCGCGGCTGGACCTGCAACTGGGCGCTGATCCGCTGCCCAATACGACGGATCGCTTCAGCTTTTCCGCAAAGGGCGCGGCCGAGGGGCTGCGCCTCGCAGACCCGGCCCGTAATCGCGCCATCGGCGGACGCATCACCATCGACATGCGTGGCGTCACGGACACGGACGGCCTGACGAAGGTGGACGTCGCGCGCATCGAAACGCCAACCGCCAGCCTCGTATTTACTGGCTCCATCGGTCCGCGCGAACTGGCCGGACGCGTCGTTGCGCGCTTGCCCGCCTTGGCGCCTTTTTCCGGCGTGGCGGGAGCCCCCTTGCGGGGTAGCGCCCAGATCGCCGCGAACCTGTCCGGCGATCCGGCTGCGCGCGTGGAAGCGCGCCTTGATGGCCAGCTGGAAGAAGTCGTCACCGGCCAGCGGGCTATTGACGGCGCATTCGGGCGCATGGTGCGCATCTCCGGCCTTATCGCCCGCTCGCCAGAGCGCCTGACGCTGGACGGCGTGCGGATCGACGGCGCCAATATCGATCTCACTGCTTCAGGGAAAAGCGATGACGCAGGCCTCGCGTTTGACGTTAAGGCCGCTGTCGCCAATCTCGAACGCTTGCACCCCGGCATCAAGGCGGGTCGCGCCCAGGCGACAGCGCGCGTGGAAGGGCCCGCCGCAGCGCCACGCGTTAAAGGCTCCGCCACGGTGCGGGACGCCAGCGCCATGGACCGCGCCATCCGCCAATTGGAAGTCGGCTTTGACGCGACGCTCGGCGAAGCCATCCGCGCGGCGCTAACCCTTTCCGGCGATGTTGGCGGCAAGCCCGCCATGGGCAAGGTCGAGGTCGCGCAGATTGGCGGTGGGTGGAGTTTCGCGGCTGACAAGTTCACAATCGGCTCGGCATCCATCGACGGGCGCGTTCAACTCGACTCGAAAAACCTCGCGAGCGGCAATCTCGCTGTGGCGGCGACCGATCTTGACGATCTCACGCCCCTGCTTCTGTCGCGCCTTGAGGGGCGGCTGGACGCGCGTATCGCCCTTGCCGTTGTGGACGGCAAGCAGAACGTGGACATCGACGCCAAGGGCGCCCGGCTGCGCTTTGAGGACATGAGGCTGGAGCGCTTGCTGGCTGACGCGCGGGTGCGCGATGCGCTCGGAGCGCCTTCCATCGACGGCAAGATAGAGGCCGCAAACCTGCGCGCGAGCAGCCAGACCTTCCGGCTGATCGAGCTCGTCGCCCGCGATGACGGCAAGGGCAGCGCCATCGATATCAAGGCCGACGCGCAGGGTTTCGCGCTGGCCGGCGCGGGGCGGATTCCGGCGGGCCAGCGCAGACTCGATCTTGCCCGCTTTGAAGCCCGGCGCAGCGGCGCCAGCGTGCGCCTCGACGCGCCCACAACGCTCTCTTGGAGTGACGACGGCCTGACGATCAACAAGGCCGCCGTGCGCATCGGGACCGGGGTCGCGACGATCAACGGTCGCGTCGGCGACACGGTCGATCTCGACGCAGTTCTGCGCGCCGTGCCCCTGTCTGCTGCGCAAATCGTATACCCCGGCCTCGGGCTGGCGGGCGTCGTCAACGGACGCGCCACCGCGCGCGGCCCTGCATCAGCGCTCAACGGCGACTTCGATCTCGCCGTCACGGGCTTTTCCAATGCAGGGGTCCGGCAGGCTGGTTTGCAGCCGCTTGCAGCCAACGCCAAGGGACGTTTTGAAAATGGCCGCGTGCGGCTGGACGGAACCGTCAATGCGCCCCGTGTAGGCCAAATCAAGTTCGGCGGCACGGCGCCCATGGCCGCTGCCGGCGCGCTTGATCTTGCCGTGACGGGCCGGCTCGATCTTGCCGGGGCCAACGCCGTGCTCTCCACCTCGGGCGTGCGGCTGACCGGTCGCGCCGACGTGAACGTGCGCATTGGTGGCGATGTAAGTAACCCGCGCCCGCAAGGCGGCGTCATCATTGCGGGCGGCGGCATCGAAGACCCCACGCGCGGCGTGCGCATCACCGATCTTGCGGCGCGGCTGGCCGCCCGCGGCGAAACCATCGTGGTCGAGAGCGCCAGTGCGCGCACGCCCAATGGCGGCACGATCTCTGTAGCCGGGCGCATTGACGTGAACCCCGCCGCTGGCTTCCCGGCAGACCTGCGCGTGACTGGCCGTCGCGCACAACTCGCGTCAAACACCACAACCACCGCCATTGCGGATCTAGACCTCACGCTGCGGGGACCCCTTACGCAAGCGCCGCAGATTGGCGGACGCGTCAACCTCGTCACGCTCGACGTCACCCTGCCCGACCAGCTGCCCACGGTGCAGCAGCCATTGCCGAATGCGCGCCACCTTGCCCCGCCGCCGCAATCGCAGGCCCGGCTGGCTGAACGGCGCAAGGCGGAGCGCGTGCGCGCAGCGGGTACGCCTTTCAACGCCAAGCTCGACCTTTCCATTATCGCCGCCAATCGCCTGTTCGTGCGCGGACGCGGCGTGGAGGCCGAATTGGGCGGCGAATTGCGCCTCACCGGAACAAGCCAAGACCCGCAAGCGGTCGGCGCGTTCGATCTGCGCCGCGGGCGCTTTGACCTGCTTGGCCAGCGCATCAACCTCACGCGCGGTCGTCTCGACTTTGCCGGCGAACTCACGCCCAACATCGACCTCGTTGCGGAAACGCGCGCGGGCGACGTAACGGCGCGCATCGCTGTAGAAGGCCCAGCCGCATCACCGACATTCGCCATCTCCTCGTCGCCTGAATTGCCGCAAGACGAAGTAATCTCTCGCGTGCTCTTCCAGCGCGCAGCAGGCGGGCTTTCATCCGGTCAGGCGCTGCAACTGGCGCAAGCAATCGCCGTGCTCTCGGGCGGCTCCAGCGGCGCCTTTGAGTCGGTGCGCCGCTCGCTTGGCGTTGACAGCCTCGATGTCACCACCGGCGCCGGAGGCGGCCCTGCTGTCGGCGCCTCGCGCTACATCTCCGACCGCGTTCGCCTCGGCGTGCGCGCAGGCGCCTCGCCCGAAGAAACGGGCGTATCCGTCGATGTGGACATCACGCGCCGCTTCAAGGCCAAAACCGAAGTCGGGGCGGATGGCTCCACCTCTGTCGGCGCTGGCTATGAATGGGAATGGTGATCGCATAGCCTCCGCTGGCGACATGAACGGAGACGCAACGCAGTGTCCGACGTCATTGAACTTGATTGCGTCGGCCTGCGCTTTGGCGAGCAGGACATCCTGCGCGCTATCTCGTTGCGCGTGGCGAACAACGAGTTTGTCAGCATCGTGGGGCCTTCTGGATCAGGCAAGACAAGCCTGCTCAAATGCGTGAACCGTCTTGTAGAGCCCACATGCGGCTTTGTGTTGATCGACGGTCGTCCCGCGCACCAAATTAAAGTTGAAATTCTGCGACGCTCCATTGGCTATGTCTTTCAGGGCGTAGGTTTGTTTCCGCACATGAGCGTGGCGGAGAATGTCTCGATCACGCCGCGCCTGAACGGGGCTAACGCCGCCGCGACAAGCAGCATCGTCGCCAACTTGCTGAAACTAGTTGAATTGCCCGAAGCCTTCGCGACGCGCATGCCTCATGAATTGTCGGGCGGGCAACGTCAACGCGTCGGTATTGCGCGCGCGCTTGCCGCCAAGCCGCGCATCATGCTGATGGACGAACCCTTTGGCGCGCTCGACGCGGTCACGCGCGAAAGCCTCGGGCATTCCGTTCGCAGCCTGCATCAGCAGCTTGGGCTCACCACGTTGATGGTGACGCACGACATGATGGAGGCGCTCCTCCTGAGTGACCGCATCGTGGTTTTGGAGGACGGCGCCATCAGGTTCGACGGAACGCCAGCCGATGTGCTCAATTCCAGCGATGACATGGTGAGCGGCCTCGTCGCAGCGCCCCGACGCAGCGCAGATCGCATATCCGCCATGCTGGAGCCCGGAGCAAGGAGCGGCGCATGAACGAGCAATGGCGCGCTGCTTTCGCCTTGCTGCCTGAATATCTTGGGCAGCACGTTTTGCTGAGCGCGGCGGCGCTGGTCATCGCAATTATGATCAGCCTGCCAACCGCTCTGCTGGTGGCGCAGCGGCCTGCCGCCAGAACAATCGTTGTCGGGCTTGCCCGTCTTGTGCAGACCATCCCAGGGCTGGCGCTGATCGCGCTGTTCTATCCTGTCCTGCTGGCGCTGTCGGGCGTAACGCAGCAGCGTTTCGGCTTCTCGCTTCCCACGCTTGGTTTTCTGCCAGCGCTCCTTGCGCTCACCGTGTTCGCGATCCTGCCCATCTTGCAGAACGCTGTGCTCGGCCTCACGGGCATCGCGCCAGATGTGCTTGAGGCTTCGGACGCAGTAGGCATGACGCGACGCCAGCGGCTTATGCTCGTTGATATTCCACTAGCGGCGCCCGTCGCTATGGCGGGCGTGCGCACGTCGGCAGTGTGGACAATCGGCGCCGCGACTTTGGCGACGCCAGTCGGCCAGACAAGTCTGGGCAATTACATTTTCTCCGGCCTCCAAACGGAGAACTGGGTTTTCGTTCTGTTCGGCTGCCTTGCAGCAGCTGTGCTGGCAATCGTTGCAGACAGCCTGCTGGCGCTGGTCGAGCACGGCGTCAAGCGGCAGCGCTTGCGCCTTGTGCTGACAGGAGTCGTCGCGCTTGCAATCGGCGTCGCGGCAGCGGGCGCAACAAGCCTGCATCGAACTTCGACGTATGTGATCGCCGCCAAGAACTTCTCTGAGCAATTCATCCTGGCCGAACTCATTGGCCAGCGGATGCGTGACGCAGGCCTGTCATCCAGCACGAAATCGGGCCTTGGCTCAGCGGTCATTTTCAGGGCGCTGGCGGCGGGCGACGTCGATGTCTACGTCGATTACACCGGCACGTTATGGACGAACGTGATGCAACGCCCTGACATGCCGCCACACGCGCAAATGCTGGACGCCATTACGCAATGGATGCAACACGAGCGCGGCGTAAAAGTGCTTGGCTCGCTTGGGTTTCAGAATGCCTACGGCTTTGTGATGCGTCGCCAGCGCGCGCAGGAACTTGGAATTTCAACCATCGCCGATCTGGCGCGCCACGCTGGCCAATTGTCATTTGGCGCAGACCTCGAATTCACCGTGCGTCCCGAATGGCAAAGCGTGCGCAACGCCTATGGCGTGAACTTCAGAACAATCCGCACCTATGATCCAACCCTCATGTACCGCGCCTTGATGAGCGGCGAGGCCGATGTCATCTCAGGCTTCACAAGCGACGGACGTATCGCAGCGTCCGATCTCGTTGTGCTTGAAGACCCGCGCAGCGCCATTCCGCCCTACGATGCGCTGCTTCTTGTAACGGGCGCCCGCGCTGGTGACGCGCGCCTTCTCGATGCGTTGACGCCGCTCGTTGGTTTCATCAACATTGAAACCATGCGCGCCGCAAACTACATGGTGGACCGCGATAACGACAAGCTGACTCCAGCCGCAGCCGCGCGCATGATCGGCGCCAGGCCGTTGCGCGAGAACAACAAACAGGGGCCGTAAGCGAGTCGCATACACGGCCGGCTTTTTTTTTGAGCCGGCCGTTTTCTGTTGCAGTGTTTGTGACGCCGTGCGGCGTTACTGGGTTAAAAAGTTGCCGCGCAGGCCGACGTTGACCGCCAGACCATCGATCTTGTCGCCAAAGCGCACGTCGGCGCGCACGAAGCCGCTGAGCGGAGACTCCAGCAGGCGAAGCTGCAAGCCGCCGCCGAGCTGGCCCAATAATGCTCCCCGGCCTTCGAAGTGGCTGCCCATCCTGTCGGGGTCGTCCGAGGTCGTGGCACGGCTACCGCACCAGAACCGCACCAAACGAAAGGTTAGGCATTGAGGCGGAAACCCGCACATTACGGGAATTTTCCTGGGTAACGGTGAGGTTGGCGTTACCGTCCAACCAAAGCTCTTCGGTGACGATGACAAGCGTGGGCGATTTCGCGATGACGTTCGAGCCGCCGAAAATCCACACGGATTGTGTCGGAAAATACATCACGCCGTCATAGGTCAAATTCGCTGCTGCATTGCCAGATCCACCAATCGATGGCCAACCCATTTTATTGTAAGTCTCGCGCGCACCGAAAAACTGAATGCCCGCGTAATCCCCATCTACCGGCGACGTGACATTCATAGTCGCTCCGCCGAGCAAAATTAACGTTGCCGGCCAATTTCCGCTTTCGCCGATGAAAGCGATCATGACCTCCGATCCGTTGACAGTCGAACCAGATTGTACGGTGAAGTTGCCGTCCTGCATAATGTAAATGCCGGGATTGAGCGTCAGGATGGTTCCAGCCTTAACGTCGATGCCGCCGCAATAGGTGCCGGGGTCTATCGTGACAATAGCTTTAGTGAGTTTCGATGATCCATCGATGCAGGCTCCGCCGGTAGGAAATCTCAACCGTGAAAAGGGATCGGCGATCTTCGGAGCATTTGTAACGGGAGCAGGTTTAAAGGCGGCGCCGCTCACTCCGCCCGATACGCCGAAAGCCTTTGCGCGCGCGGTTGGTGTGCCATTTTGATACATGCCGCTATTATTCGTCGAATTAAACTGCGCCGCGCAGTTGGTTGCGACAGCAGACGCAGTGTGCCTGACCTCTCGGGGATCGACGTGCGGCTTCGCCCGCTGCTGACAATGATGCTGCAGCCCCGCCCGGTGGATCGCATTGCCTCCATGGCGGACGTCGCGGCGTGGAGCCCGGCGCAACCGAAGAAAGCAGCCAGTGGCGCAGGTAAAAGCCTGGTCATGCCGATCGCTGCGTCCGTCGCAGCGCTTCTGATCGCGGGCGGCGCTGGCTTCTGGTATCTGACAACGCCTTCCGTGCCCCCTGCCCCGCGGGTGGCGGACGCGCCCGACACGCCCATCACCCGCATTGCTAATTATACGCGCTATTATGACGCTGACGATTGCCTGCTCCTGCGGCCTTTGAACATAACTGAAAAGTCCGCGAGCATTCAGGCGCTGTCTGCCTCGCCAGTCGCGGCTAAAACATTTGAAGCTGATTTTCGGGCAGTCAATGGTTTCGCTGTCAACATCATGCCTGTGACCCTGTCGCAGCAACAATGCGATTTTGTGACGTTCGTGCATCGGCTTGATGCGGATCCAACGGCCAACGTGAAAGCGAACCTGTCCAAGCCCGCATATTCGCCCAGCGAGAATGTCACGCTGCAGATTGAGGGCGCAAGCGCAAAGCACGTCGAAATGCTCGCCGTGGGAAGCGACGGGTCGGTGCGTAACCTGACCCATCTGGTCAATCGCAAAGGCGATCAACTCTTACTCGAAGCGCGTGTGCGCGGCCCTGGCGCCAAGAGCGAGATGCACGACATTCTTGTCGGCATCGTCACGCCGGAAAGACTGGAAATCAGCGCCGCCTTTGCGGAAGGCGTGGCGTCAAGCGCGATCCTGTCCTCGCTTGCAAGTGAGATCGAGCGCAAGCGCCTGTCGCCGCAATTGCTGGTGTCGGTGGTCAATTACAGGTGATTGCGTCGACGTAGCGCTCGCCAGTCAAGCAGGAGTTGGAACCTGCTGCTGCCTCTCCCGTTCCCTCCGCAGTTACAACGAGCCGAAGGGCCCGCAACGGAGGCTACCATGGGACTTTTTTCTGCCGACATCAAAACGCTCGATGATCTCTTTGTCCACACGCTGCAGGACATTTACTACGCTGAGAACCAGATCACCAAGGCTTTGCCGAAGATGATTGCAAAAGCGACCGACGCTCAGCTGAAGCAGGGCTTCGAAATGCATCTGCGCGAAACCGAAGGCCAGATCAAGCGTCTTGAGCAGGTGTTCAAGCTGCACGGTCAGTCCGTCAAGGGCGTCGATTGCCCCGCGATCGATGGTATTATTGCCGAGGCGAACGAGTTGGCCGGCGATATCGCTGACAAGGAAGTTCTCGACGCCGCCTTGATCGCCTCTGCGCAGGCTGTTGAGCACTACGAAATCACGCGCTACGGAACGCTCGTAGCGTGGGCCAAGCAACTTGGACGCGCCGACTGCGCCGCGCTTCTTCAGCAAAATCTTGATGAAGAATACGCAACTGACAAGAAGCTCACTGCCCTGGCCGAAAGCAAGGTTAACGCGCGGGCCTCGGGTGTTTGTTCAGCAGAAGGCTGGATTACATCAAGCGGCTAAGCGCGACTGCCAGCGGGACGCCCAGGAACACTCCCGGCATGCCAAACGCTATGCCAAACACAAGGATCGCAAACACACCGACCGCAGGCGGCAGTGAGACCGCGCGACGCTGAATGAGCGGCGTCGCCACATTGCCCTCGAACTGCTGAATGGCCACCACCGCCGCCACCGTCCACAACAACGTCTGCGTGTCCATCGCCAAAGCAAAAACCAATGGTGGCACAGCGGATAGTATTGGCCCAAGGAACGGCACGAAGTTAGTGACGCCCGCGATGAGGCCGAGCGCTATGGGCGAAGGCAATCCAATCCACCAATAGGCCAGCGCCGAGACAACGCCAACAAGCAGCATGGTGACGAACTGGCCGGCCAGCCAGAGCCGCAGCACCCGGTCGCTCGCGTCGAGGGCGTTGAAGACAAGGGGCTGCTGAGCAGGCGGAAACAGCATGGCGAAGCCGCGGCGATAGACGCCGGGGTTGATCGCAAAATAAACGGCCGCGACCACGACAAGAGCAATGTTGGCGATAGCGCCGACAACGCTGTAGCTCCACCGCGTCACGCTGGAGAGGAAACTGGAGCCGGTCTGCGACTTGATTGCGTCCTGAAGTCGCTGCGCGGCGTTGTTGATGCCAAAGCGCTGACCAGCATCGTTGATCGCGTCCGGCAGGCGCTCCCCCAGCTGCGTCAGCTGCCCGCCGAGCTGAGCCCCGAAAAGATACACGAAACCACCCAGAGCACCGAAAATGATGAGCGTCGCAAGAGCCAGCGACCACGCCTCGCCCACATAAGCATAGCGGGTCAAGGCTGCTGCGACCGTGCGCAGGAGAATGGCGACGAGGATGGCCGCAAAGACCAGCATCACAACGTCTGACGTGATCCAGAGGAAGTAACACAGCGCTGCAATGCCAAGCGCAATGGCGACTCGTTTCGCAAAATGAAGATCGCTCAGCCGTCCGGTATTTCCGCTGCCTGCCTGTGTTTGATCCGCAAGCGGACGTGATGCTTTTTCCGCCGATTGCATGCACCTCCGCCCTCCACTGGAGCGCAAGCTTTGGCTAACGGCGCATCCAGCAAAAGGAACGCGCTTGGCGGCGGACAGTTCAGCCTCCCGCTTGCGCAAAACCTCCCGAGAGGTTTCAATCGAGCCGCTGATGAGCGCTGGAGCAAGCGAGTGAATGAAGCGGTCGCATCTCCAGTGGTCGAGACCTTCACTACCAGGAAGAGCGTTCTCGAGCCGGAAACGGTCTGGCGGCTGACGGCGGATGCGCTGGTGCGAGAACAGATCGGCCCTCCGCCCTCCAGCTTCTGGGCCAGCGCACTGCGCATTGGCTGGCGCATCCTGTTCCCATGGGCGAAACCGCTGGGGTCCGATCGCTGGCCGGAGCGTGTTCCCTACGATCAGATCACAAGCATTCGCCTGCGCTTTGACCCCACGCGTGTCGACAGGGTTCGCGAGCGATGCGACCTCGTGGGGCTGAACCGTCAAGAGGTATCCCTGATTTCAACGCGCTACATCACGTTTGGCGACTTCAGGGACGAGACGACGACCTTCAGGCCATTCATGGACCAACTCACCCGGCGCGTGCTCGCCACGCGGCCCGAGACGCCCGTGTACAGTGGACTCAAATGTTCATCCTATATTCTGCAGCATGCGGTTCTGCTGATAGCGCTGCTGGCCTTTGCAGGCGCTCTTGGCCTGGCTGGCGTCCCTGCGCTGGGGACAGTCTGGGCCAAGGCCCTAATCGCCCTCAGCTACGTCGGAGTCCTGTTCGCCTACGCCAGGCGAAACTGGCCTCGTAAACTCAACCCGACTGACAGTGTGGCCAACATCCGGCAGGGATCACAATGATGAAGACAAACGATATCCAGACCATTATGCCGCGCGAGCCAGCGCCCTCCTTGCGCGTGCCGCTTGCAGGCGGAGGCGTCTATGATTTGTCGCAGGACAGGCCGTCGCTCATGTCGATGATCGTGTTTTATCGCGGCCTTCATTGCCAACAATGCCAGACGTATCTTCGCGATCTGGAAAACAGGCTTCCGGAGTTTGACAAACGCGGCATCACATCTGTTGCAATGTCCTGCGATGGCGCCGCGCGCGGCTGCCGGGC
>JANPPJ010000190.1:0-1578 GCA_031428455.1 Hyphomicrobiales bacterium
CAATTTCCGGAACGACGTCTAATCCGGCCAGCATCAGCACTGGACGCGCTTCCTGTGATTGTTCAATCGATGGGGCGTTTTCACTGCTCGCTGGCGATCCAGATGTTTTGTCGCAAGCGGCCAGCAACAGCAACGTGAGCAAGACGACACTTGGACGCACCTTTAAATCCTCTTCACCACCGCCACGACCCGGCCGAATATATGCAGTTCGCCGTCATATGCTACCTCTGGCGGGACTGACTGGTTGTCCGAGAGGATCTTGACGCTGCCATCGGGCATCGGGCGCAGGCGCTTGATCATGCCGGTCTGGCCATAGGCGACAGCCCAATAGAGGTCGCCGAAACTGGACCCGACCTTGGAGCGGTCAATCAGGATCACTTCGCCATCGCCGATCGCAGGTTCCATCGAGTTTCCGACGCCTTGAGCCCAATAGAGCTGATCGGCCGGTGAGTTGGTGATCATACGCAGCCAGGCTTGCGGGAAAAGACGCCGCTCGGCCTGATGTTCGACGATTTCCTGATCCATGAATGCGGAGCCGAGGCCAAAATTGAGGTCGATACCGGCAACTTCGACCATCCCTAAGTCGCCCTTTGGTATCGTTTCTTCGACCTCCATCCAGCCAGGAAAGTCAGGAAACGCGCGCTGCAACTTTTCCAGTACCGAACGGCCAAGCCGGTTTGCCGCGCTGCCGTTGAACGGTCGGTTTATTGTGCTCACGGCCACGCCAGCTCGCTTCGCAACGGCAGCTGGATTAGTGCCTGCATAGCTTACCAAAGCTCGGATCAGCGCGGTATCCTGAGGATAATCATTCATGGGATGGCGTTAGCGTAAAAGCTAAAATAGCGCAGATTGTGGTTTCGCTATTGCGAGTTAGCGATTTCGCTATTATCGCAAACGAGATGAACCAAGAATCAGTCATTGCCGACATCGAGCAGAAGGCGCGCGCCGCTGGCGTTTCGATCAGTGCGCTGTGCAACCGAGCAGGTGTGCATCCGACCACCTTCAGCCGGTGGAAGAAATCGGCCCGGAATCCCGAGCCCATGGGCGCGTCGCTGCTAGCGATCGGCAAGATCTACAATGAACTTGAAAAACTGGCTCCAAAGCGGGCGCGCCGCGCCACGAAGGTGGCAGCATGATCGAGAATTTCGATCCAGCGGTGCGCAAGATTGCACGGCGGCTCGCTGACCATAGGCGGCGCCTAATCATTGGCGGGGGCATCGAGTGCAACGCGCATCTCGTCGAGCAGGCGGGTAACCGCGCGCACTTCGGCGGTCGGACGATCGCCGACGTCAGCAATGGCCTGCGCTTGCAGAATAACAGACTTCGCCAATCCGCGGGATTGGTGGTCGATCGCGACCATTACGGCAATCAGCACGTCACGCACAGCGGCGTTACTGGCCTCCAATTCAGCAACTCTGATTTCAATCGACTTCGGCACGGCGGCGTCCTTTCGCTTCCTGTCACCGATCCTATCCGCGCCCGGTTTGGCGCGCATCGTCTAAGTGAGACATCCAAATGAGCGGTCCCTCTACCTTCGGCGAGGCGCTGCTGCGTATCGCACCTTCCGACATCCACATC
>JANPPJ010000191.1:0-28432 GCA_031428455.1 Hyphomicrobiales bacterium
GTCGACTTCGATCTCGATCTTCACCATGTGGCCTGCGTAGGCCTTCGCGGCCTCCAGTGCTTGGCGAATGCCGCCGCACACGGCGATGTGGTTGTCCTTGATGAGGACCGCGTCGTCGAGTCCAAAGCGATGGTTCATGCCGCCGCCACAGCGCACGGCGTATTTCTCCAGCGCGCGCAGGTTCGGCGTGGTCTTGCGCGTGCAGATGACCTTCGCCTTCGTATGCCGCGTCAGCGCGACAAGCCGTGACGTGGCCGTGGCAACGCCCGACATGTGCGAGACGAAATTGAGGGCGGTCCGCTCTGCGGTGAGAATGGCGCGGGCGTCGCCCGATATGCGCGCGACAGCCGTGCGCGGCGTCGTGATCGCGTCGCCGTCGGCCGCCAGATATTCGAAGGCGACAGATGGGTCCACGATGCGGAAGGCGGCCTCGGCCACGGCGAGCCCGCAGATGACGCCCGGCTTGCGCGGGGCGAGCACCGCGACCGCCTTGCGGCCCGCCGGGATGCAGGCAAGCGTGGTGATGTCGCCAGCGCGGCCAAGATCTTCCTCGAGGGCGGCGCGGACGGCTTTCTCAAAAAGGAGCGGGGACAGGTAAAAATCGCTCATGGCAATCCTTCTGCGTTACGAGCCTTCTGCGTAATTCGTCGCGGTTGTAGGATGCTGGCTGGAGCCTGTCGAGTGACGCATGATCCCATCGACCTCAGCCGTCGATTATCCTAGGCTCAGGTCTCGGACGCTGCGCCGATAAACGTCCACGGATGATTGCCCATGACGACTTCGCATCCAGTCCTGCGTGCCGGATTTGCTACAGTGGCCGTCTTGGCTGGCAACATGGTCGCCTCAGCGGCCCCAATGACGTTTCGAACGATCCCCGTAGGCGACCATTGCGGGTCGAGGTGCTCGCTGATGATTGTCGCTGACGGCGACATCACGCCCGGCACGCCGGATCGGTTTCTGGAGTTTGTCCAACGTCAGGCGCGAGACCCCAATATGAGGGGCGTCATCCTCATCAACTCACCCGGCGGGCGCGTGGGCGCGTCGATGCAATTGGGCAAATATTTTCGCCAGGCGGGCGTGGCCGTAATTGTTGGGCGCGTGGGCGCGAGGGGAATTGCGCCCGGCAGCTGTTTTTCCGCCTGCGTGTACGCTCTGATCGGCGGGAAAAAGCGCGTCATTCCGAAGGTCAGCAAGGTGGGCGTCCATCGCATGGTGGCGTTCGAATCTGGCGGGCGAGGCGCGGACGATATGAACAGGTACGAGGCGGTCTACGCTACGCCTGACCTGGTTCAGCGGCTCAGTGACTATGCTGGCTCGATGGGGGTGAGTCGGGAGGTCATCTCCACGGCCGAACGGACACGGCACGACCAACTGCGCATTTTGACGCCACAGGAAATTCGCCGCTGGAAGCTTGGTTCTGAAAGCTTTTAAGACAAGCTGATTGCGCGTTCGTTCTTGACACGTTGGGATGCGTCTATTATCGCAGCCTTCACGCCGGCCGGGCGCCAGTCACCATGGCCGCTGCGGGGGAGTAGCTCAGTTGGTTAGAGCGCCGGCCTGTCACGCCGGAGGTCGCGGGTTCGAGTCCCGTCTCTCTCGCCACTCACATTTTCAGCGAGTTGTGTGAGTAGCGGTTTGAACGGCTCGCCTGCGGGCGACAAGCGTCGACGAGGCTCAGCCCGTAGCCAGAAGCCGGAGAAAACTGAACACAAACAAACTGCCAAGCACGAGATACGATTCGCGTTTCACGTTTTTGCGGTTCCGCGCCAGGCGCAAGTATGCGTACGCGCAAGCGCCCGAAAACGCCGCAGCAATTGCCAGCTTGATCAAGAATCCCATCGGCAAAGCATACTTCAAACGCAAGCGCGCTCAAGACCATTGGCGCCACGAGCGGTCGCAAGTCTGCTCAGGGGCTCGTGTGCTGGCTCAACTTGAGTTGGCGCTCTCGTTTCCGCCAGCCGTGCGCGATGCCTTTCAGACAAAGCGAAGCTTTGGAAGCCCCATATATTTCGTAACTTGTGTCGGGCTGTCACTCAATCGAAGGATGCAACCCCGAGGTAGCCAAAAGTGTTGGTATCTCAGCGGCTTCATCTCTTGCCTCGACGGGACACATGCCCGACCGCGTCCGTTTTTACACGCCTTGGAATCGATAGGCCGCACCTCATGGTCAAGCAGGTTAGCGTATCGCATGGCTAGCGGAATACAGTGTTTGGAAGTGTATGGGGTCGTCGCGAGACTGGAGGCAACCAGCACTCTTGCCGAGCTTGAGAACGAATTCCTCCTATCGATGAAAGCTTTCCCGTTTGAGGGGGCTGCTTTCGCCTGGGGGGGGGGGGGGAATCCGCCGCCGGTCCGGGAGCCGGACTTTCGTATGGAGAGCGGCTCCGTCTCAATTGATGAGGCTACGCCTACCCAGCCCGGCGTGGAATTGTGGTCGAAATCCCTGCCCGTGATTGTTGGGGCAGCCAGCCGCGACGAGGAGCCTGTCCTGAGGGTGCAGGTCGCGCTGTTGGGCCCACGTCGTCGCTTCGGCGTCTTGACCGCCAAGCTCGCCGCGGAAATAGTTGAGTTTGCTACGGACGACATCGATTGGAGGGGTCGGTTCCTTCTGCTCGCGCACATCGTGCAGCATTGCGTTGGACTGTGGAACGTTGCGGTAGGCCCTAATCTGGGCCGCGAGGTTCAGTGCCTGAAGTTGGCGGCCGATGGCCTGAAGGCCAAACAAATCGCGATCACATTGGGAATCGGCCAAAAAACTGTCCAGCTTCATCTCTCCCGCGCCTGCGAAAAGCTCAATTGCAGCAACACGGTTCAGGCCGTCGTCAAGGTGGCCCAGTTCGGCCTGTTGCCCGACATCGCGCCTCCACCCGCAGCAGTGATTCCGACCAATCCCAAAACGCTTGCTTGATCTGCGCGTCCGTGAGGTTGACAAAGAACGCCACAGAAATTCCTCCGGGCGATGATCTTGTCAACCGACAGTCCTGAAAAACGATATGTGAGCATGGGCGAGCTGTTCATTGGCTTCCTCCTGATGGGCCTGATGGGCTTTGGAGGCATCCAGGCCAGCGCTAATTACGTCATGGTCGAGCGCAACAAATGGCTGACTCCGCGAGAGTTTGTCGAGCTGTTCGGCATCTGCTCGATCCTGCCGGGTGGAAACTTTCTCAACGTGACCGTCATTCTGGGCGACAGGTATCAGGGCCCGCTCGGCTCAGTCGTCGGTCTGAGCGCTCTGCTCCTTGCGCCGCTACTGATTCTTCTCGGCCTTGCATACGGTTATCAGACTTATTCGCATCTGCCTGACGTGGAAGCCGCTGTGGCGGGCGCTGCCGCTGCTGCCGCCGGCCTCATCATCGGCACTTCAGGGCGCCTGATCGCCGGCCTGCGGCGCGGCTGGCCCAGCGTCGTGTTTGGCGTGGCGACATTCGCTACGGTTGGGCTTTTTCGCGTTCCGCTGGCTTGGGTTGTTGGGCTGATCGTCCCCCTGTCAGTTGCTGTCGCACTGCTGCGGCTCCGCTCCCTTTCGAACAAGGGTGGGGCGGGCCAGTGACGATTCTCGTTCAACTCGCCCTGACATTCCTCGGGGTCGCATTCTTCTCCATCGGCGGCGCCAGCGCCCTTATCCCGGAGTTTTATCGCCAGATCGTCGTCGTGCGGGGGTGGATGACGGCCAGCGATTTCGTACACATGGTGGCGTTGGCGCAGGTTGCGCCGGGCCCCAACATGCTCATCGTCAGCCTGATTGGATGGCGCGTGGCTGGTGTTCCCGGCATGCTGGTGTCGACGGTGGCCATTGTCGGTCCGCCAAGTATCATTGCTTTCGCCGTCGGGCGCGGAATTGACCGGCTGAAAGACGCCGCCTGGCTGTCGGCCGTAAAGGGCGCACTGGCTCCTGTGGTGGTCGGCCTGATGATGGCGTCGGGACTCATTACGGCCCAGGCCGCCAATTATGCGCCGCTTCTTTGGGGGGTGACCGCAATCTCCGCCGTTTTCATGTATTGCCTTCGTCGCAATCCGCTCTGGGTGATTGGCGGCGGGGCGGCGCTGGGTATCGCGGCTTCGCGGCTAAGTCTCATATAGCGAGACTGGCCAGCCGATACCCGCGCCATCGGATTGCCTCAACATTGCGGGGCTCGTCAAGAGTGGCGCGCATTGTCGCAAACAGGGGCGTTTCGCCTTGCGTACGAGGGTGCGGTGCGATAGTCCTCCGGCAGTCTCGGGGTACCGCTCGTGCGGCGTCGAAGTCCGCATGTTCGCTTTCTGCCGAGAAAATCAACGCCGCCCTTGGCGCCAAGTCCCGGAAAGCATATGTCGGGTCTACTCAACGAATACCTGCCGCTTGCCATCTTCATCGGCGTGTCCGCAGGGATCACTGGCGCACTCCTCATTGCGCCATTTATCTTGGCCTACAAAAAGCCGGATCCGGAAAAACTGAGCGCTTATGAGTGCGGCTTCAATGCCTTTTCCCAGGCGCGCATGAAGTTTGACGTTCGCTTCTACCTCGTCGCGCTGCTTTTCATCATTTTCGATCTGGAAGTCGCCTTCCTCTTTCCGTGGGCGGTCGCCTTTGGTGAGATCGGCCTTTTTGGCTTTTGGTCGATGATGGTCTTTCTCGGCGTGCTGACAATCGGCTTCATTTACGAGTGGAAGAAGGGCGCCCTGGAGTGGGATTGATGAATGCGACATCTTCGACCCTGACGAGCCCCGCGCCGCGCGGGATTATCGATCCGGCCACAGGCAAGCCTGTCGGCGCGAACGATCCCTTCTACCTGCGCGTAAGTGACCAGCTGGCGGACAAGGGCTTTGTTCTCACGACGACTGAAGACCTGATCATTTGGGCGCGCACCGGCTCGCTGATGTGGATGACGTTCGGCCTCGCCTGCTGCGCTGTCGAGATGATGCAGATGTCGATGCCGCGCTATGACGCCGAGCGCTTTGGCTTTGCGCCCCGCGCCTCGCCACGCCAGTCCGACGTGATGATCGTCGCTGGTACACTGACCAACAAAATGGCTCCCGCACTGCGCAAGGTCTACGACCAGATGCCGGAGCCGAGGTATGTGATTTCAATGGGTTCGTGCGCCAACGGCGGCGGATATTACCATTACTCGTATTCGGTGGTGCGCGGCTGCGACCGCGTCGTGCCGGTTGATATCTACGTTCCTGGCTGCCCCCCTTCGGCTGAAGCGTTGCTTTACGGTGTTCTTCTTCTGCAAAAGAAGATCCGCCGCACTGGCACGATCGAAAGGTGAGCAATGGGGACGTCAGCGTTGACGGTGAGATCGACTCGCAGCTTCCCCGAAAGGATCTCCTCCGCGTGCTCGCGGACGCGGGCCTCGCGACGGAAGACAGCTCTTATGCGCTCCGCCTCCGGCTGGCTGGCGAGCGCGTCGAGTTCACACGCGATGACGTCGGCTACATCCTGTGCAGCGGTTTCGACACGCCCGAGAGCCGCGCGCAGCTTCCGGAGCTTTCTGCCGCACTTGGCCGTCTCGATCTGCGCCACAGATTCGAGATCTACGAGGGCGACGAGCTTGTCGACTATCTGCATCACGCGTGGGCGCTCGACCGGGAAGAAGACGATAACAACGACAGCGGTGACGAATGACTGAAGGCGCTGAACCCATCGCGGCGACCGACCCGCTTCTGGCGCTGGGCGACTCTCTTCTCGCGTCGGGCGCCGTGCTGCGCGCCTACGTCGAGTATGGCGAGTTGAACGTGATCGCCGACGCGGCCAGGATCGTTGAAGCGCTGACTTATCTGCGCGACAACGAAGCCTGCCAGTTCAAGTGCTTCATCGACATTACGGCGGTGGACTATCCGGCCCGCGAAAAGCGTTTCGACGTCGTCTATCATCTGCTTTCCCCGCGCCTCAATCACCGCATTCGCCTCAAGGCGCCGGTGGCCGAGGACGAGTCGGTTCCCTCTGTCATCACGGTGTTTCCGGCCGCTGACTGGTTCGAGCGCGAAGTATGGGACATGTTCGGTATCCCGTTCTCGGGTCATCCGGATCTGCGTCGCATCCTCACCGATTACGGATTTGAGGGCCATCCGCTGCGCAAGGACTTCCCCATGACGGGTTTTGTGGAAGTGCGGTACGACGACGCCCTTAAACGCGTCGTCAACGAGCCGGTGCGCTTGACGCAGGAATACCGCAGCTTCGACTTCCTCTCGCCGTGGGAAGGCGACACCCCGTTCGCGCTTCCGGGCGATGAAAAGGCGAGAGAGGGCTGAGCGAGATGAACGAACAATCCTCAGTCCGCAACTTCTCGATCAACTTTGGTCCGCAGCATCCGGCTGCTCACGGCGTGCTGCGCCTTGTGCTCGAACTCGATGGCGAAGTCGTCGAGCGCGTCGATCCCCATATCGGCCTGCTCCATCGCGGCACCGAAAAGCTGATGGAAGCCCGCACGTATCTACAAAACATACCGTATTTCGACCGGCTCGATTACGTCGCGCCGATGAATCAGGAACACGCCTTTTGCCTCGCTATCGAGCGTCTGTGCCGTGTCGATGTGCCGCGCCGCGGCCAGCTCATCCGCGTACTGTACTCTGAGATCGGTCGTCTGCTCTCGCATCTGCTGAACGTCACGACGCAGGCGATGGACGTTGGCGCGCTCACCCCGCCGTTGTGGGGCTTTGAGGAGCGCGAAAAGCTGATGGTGTTTTATGAGCGCGCATCGGGCGCGCGCATGCACGCCAATTATTTCCGGCCCGGCGGCGTCGCTTGCGACCTGCCGCAAAAACTCATTGAGGACATCGGCGCTTTCTGCGATCCGTTCCTCAAGGTCTGCGATGACCTCACCGACCTGTTCCTCGACAACCGCATCTTCAAGCAGCGCAACGTCGGCATCGGTGTGGTCTCGCTGGAAGAGTGCTGGAAGTGGGGCTTCTCGGGCGTGATGGTGCGCGGCTCGGGCGCGCCGTGGGATCTGCGCAAGTCGCAGCCCTATGAGTGCTACGAGGAGATGGACTTCGACATTCCGATTGGCCGCCACGGCGACAATTACGACCGCCAGGTGATCCGCATGGAAGAGATGCGCCAGTCCGTGCGCATCATGAAACAGTGCGTCGAAAAGCTGCTGGCGCCAGGCGGGCAGGGGCCTGTGTCGGCCACCGACAACAAGATCGTGCCGCCCTCGCGCGGGCAGATGAAGCGCTCGATGGAAGCGCTCATCCACCACTTCAAGCTTTACACCGAAGGCTTCCACGTTCCCGCTGGCGAAGTCTACGCCGCAGTGGAAGCGCCCAAGGGCGAGTTCGGCGTTTATCTCGTCGCCGACGGCACCGACAAACCCTATCGCTGCAAGATCCGCGCGCCCGGCTTCGCGCATCTTCAGGCGATGGATTTCATGTGCCGCAAGCACATGCTCGCAGACGTCAGCGCAATCCTCGGCTCCATCGACATCGTGTTCGGCGAGGTGGACCGCTGATGACCGCGCAGCATTCAGGATCAGGTGAAAGATGAGCGTTCGTCGCCTCGCTGAAGTTCAGCCCGAGAGCTTCGAGTTCACGCCCGAAAACATGGCGTGGGCACAAGCGCAGATCGATAAATATCCGCCCGGCCGTCAGGCTTCGGCGGTCATTCCGCTGTTGTGGAAAGCGCAGGCGCAGAACGATTACTGGCTGCCGCGCGCGGCTATCGAAAAGGTCGGGCGGATGCTCGACATGCCGACCATCCGCGTCATGGAAGTCGCGACCTTCTACACGATGTTCAACTTGGAGCCGGTCGGGCGCCATTTCATCCAGCTGTGCGGCACGACGCCCTGCGCGCTGCGCGGCGCCAATGACATCAAGGCTGTGCTGCAAAAGCGCATCGGCGATCAGCGTCACGTCAGCGCCGACGGCAAGTTTGCCTGGCTAGAGGTGGAATGCCTCGGCGCCTGTTGCAATGCGCCGATGGTGCAGATCAACGACGATTATTTCGAAGACCTGACGGTAGAGAATTTCGACAAGCTGCTCGACGACCTTGGCGCCGGACGCCCGGTGAAGAAGGGTTCGCAGACCGGTAAAATTTCCTCGGAGCCCGAGCCTGGCAAGGGCACGACGCTGACCGACGCGACGCTCTACGACGGTTCGGTCGTGGGTTCGTGGCGCGCGCGTTTCGAGGAAGATCGCAAGGCGACGGAAGCCGCCGCCGCTGTAGCCGCAGCCGTAGCGGACAAGAAGTGAGGGCGCGAAAACATGCTTGCTGATCGCGATCGCATCTTCACCAACCTCTACGGCTTTCATTCGCCCGGCCTCGCCGAAGCCAAGATGCGCGGCGCGTGGGACGGCACCAAGCTTCTCATCGATCGCGGCAAGGACTGGGTCGTCAACGAAATGAAGGCCTCGGGCCTCAGAGGCCGCGGCGGCGCCGGTTTTCCGACTGGGCTCAAGTGGTCGTTCATGCCCAAGCCCGATCCGGCGCGGCCATCCTATCTCGTCGTCAACGCTGACGAGTCAGAGCCGGGCACGTGCAAGGATCGCGAGATCATGCGCAACGATCCGCATTTGCTGATCGAAGGCTGCATGATCGCATCTTTCGCCATGGGCGCGCACGCCTGCTACATTTACCTGCGCGGCGAATACATCTTCGAGCGCGAGCGTCTTCAGGCGGCGGTGGACGAGGCCTATGAGGCCAGGCTCATTGGCAAGGACAACGTCAACGGCTGGCCGTTTGATCTCTATGTGCATCACGGCGCTGGCGCCTACATTTGCGGCGAAGAAACCGCGCTGCTCGAAAGCCTTGAAGGCAAGAAGGGCATGCCGCGCCTGAAGCCGCCGTTCCCGGCGAATGTCGGCCTCTACGGCTGCCCGACGACGGTGAACAACGTCGAGTCCATCGCTGTCGCGCCGACGATTTTGCGCCGCGGTGCAGGGTGGTTTTCAAGCTTCGGCGCCAGAAACAACGTCGGCACCAAGCTGTTTTGCGTGTCCGGCCACGTCAACACGCCATGCAATGTGGAAGAGGCGATGTCGCTTCCCTTCCGCGAATTGATTGAAAAGCATTGCGGCGGCATTCGCGGCGGCTGGGACAATTTGCTCGGCGTCATCCCCGGCGGCTCGTCCGTGCCCATCGTGCCTGCGCACGAGATCATGGACGCAGCAATGGATTTCGACACGCTGCGCGGTCTCAAGTCCGGCCTTGGCACGGCGGCGGTGATCGTCATGGACAAGTCCACTGACATCGTCCGCGCCATCGCCCGCATTTCTTATTTCTACAAGCATGAAAGCTGCGGCCAGTGTACGCCATGCCGTGAAGGCACGGGCTGGATGTGGCGCGTGCTCAACCGTATGGCCGAGGGCCGCGCGCAGAAGCGCGAAATCGACATGCTGCTCGAAGTTTCCACGCAGATCGAAGGACACACGATCTGCGCGCTGGGCGATGCCGCTGCATGGCCCGTGCAGGGTCTCATCCGGCATTTCCGGCACGAGATTGAAAAACGTATCGACGATTACGCGGCGAACCCGCACAGCGAAGGCATCGGCGATCCGCTCGCCGCTGCGGCTGAATAAGTGGCGCAAAGGAACCTGCGATGACCAAGATCATCGTCGACGGCAAGGAAGTGGACGTTCCGGCGGAGTATACGCTCCTGCAGGCGTGCGAAGCTGCGGGTGCGGAAATCCCGCGCTTCTGCTTCCATGAGCGCCTGTCGATTGCCGGCAACTGCCGCATGTGCCTGGTTGAGTTGAAGGGCGCGCCGAAGCCTGTCGCGTCCTGCGCCTGGGGCGTGCGTGATTGCCGCCCGGGCCCCAATGGCGAGCCGCCGACAGTCGTCACAAAGTCGCCGCTGGTGAAGAAAGCCCGCGAAGGCGTGATGGAGTTTCTGCTCATCAACCACCCGCTGGATTGCCCGATCTGCGATCAGGGCGGCGAGTGCGATCTGCAGGATCAGGCCATGGCGTTTGGCGTCGATTCCTCGCGCTTTGCCGAGAACAAGCGCGCGGTTGAAGACAAGTACATCGGCCCGCTCGTCAAGACGTCGATGAACCGCTGCATCCACTGCACGCGCTGCGTCCGCTTCACGGCGGAAGTCGCTGGCACCGGAGACATGGGCGCCATCGGCCGCGGCGAAGATATGGAGATCACGACCTATCTCGAATCCGCAATGGCGTCCGAACTGCAGGGCAATGTTGCGGACCTGTGCCCTGTCGGCGCGCTGCTGCACAAGCCCTATTCCTTCAAAGCGCGTCCGTGGG
Organism: Hyphomicrobiales bacterium; assembly: GCA_031428455.1. Classification (GTDB taxonomy): domain Bacteria; phylum Pseudomonadota; class Alphaproteobacteria; order Rhizobiales; family Beijerinckiaceae; genus Terripilifer. Next base: position 10,180 of record JANPPJ010000191.1, read on the forward strand.
AACTGGGCAAGATTGAATCCATCGATGTGATGGACGCAGTCGGCTCGGCCATTCGCGTTGATGTGCGCGGCCGCGAGGTGATGCGCATCCTGCCGCGCGTGAACGAGGCGGTGAACGAGGAATGGATTTCCGACAAGACCCGCTACATCTGGGACGGCCTCAAGACGCAGCGTCTTGATCGTCCCTACGTGCGCGAAAATGGCCAGTTGCGCCCCGCCACTTGGGCGCAAGCATTTGCAGCCATCGCAGCGAAGGTGAAGGGCGTTGCGCCCGCGAAGATTGGCGCGCTCGCGGGCGATCTGGCGTCCGTGGAAGAGATGTTCGCGCTGAAGTTGCTCATGGAAAAGCTCGGCACGCGCAACCTCGATTGCCGTCAGGATGGCACGAAGCTCGATCCCGCCAATGGCCGCGCGTCATACGTTTTCAACAGCACGATTGAAGGCATCGAAGACGCCGACGCGATCATGCTCATCGGCACAAACCCGCGCCGCGAAGCGCCGATCATCAACGCGCGCATCCGCAAGCGCTGGTTGCGTGGCGGGCTTCTCGTTGGGTTGATCGGCGAGCGCGCCGATCTCACCTACGAGTATAATTATCTCGGCGCTGGCGCCGAGAGTCTCGCACGGTTCATGGAGCATCCGCTTGCCAACAAGCAGAAGCCCATGTTCATCATCGGGCAGGGCGCGCTTGCGCGCGATGACGGCGCGGCGATCCTCGCCATGGCCGCGAAAGCGGCGCAGTCGCTTGGCGTCGTCAAGGATGGCTGGAACGGCTTCAATGTCCTTCACACTGCGGCTTCGCGCGTAGGCGGTCTCGATCTTGGCTTCACCCCGGGGCCGGGCGGACTGAACGCACAAGCAATGGCGAACGGCGGCGTGGACGTGCTGTTCAATTTTGGCGCGGACGAGATCGAGATCGCGCCGGGCGCCTTCGTTGTTTACATCGGCACCCACGGTGACCGGGGCGCGCACCGCGCTGACGTCATCCTGCCGGGCGCCGCGTACACGGAAAAGTCGGGCACGTTTGTCAACACCGAAGGGCGGGTTCAGATGGGCCTGCGCGCCAGCTTCCCGCCAGGTGAAGCGCGCGAAGACTGGGCCGTTCTGCGCGCCCTTTCAGACCAGATCGGCCATCGGCTCGGCTTCGACTCTCTGCAGCAATTGCGCTCCGCGCTTTACGCGGCTCATCCACATTTTGCTTCGCGTGATCAGATCGCACCGGCCGATGCGGGCGCCCTCGCCAGCTTGCCGCAGGGGCAGACGAACGCTGGTGGCTTTGCATCGTCGGTGCGCGATTTCTATCTCACCAACCCCATCGCCCGCGCGTCTGCGGTGATGGCCGAATGCTCGGCCCTCGCACAGGCTCGGACGCAGCAGGCAGCGGAGTAAAGCGATGGATTGGATCGTCCCCGTTCTCATCATGCTCGGCAAGAGCCTGCTGCTGATCACAGCGCTGCTGATCTACGTGGCCTACATTCTTTACGCCGACCGCAAGATCTGGGCGGCGGTGCAATTGCGTCGCGGCCCCAACGTGGTCGGGCCGTGGGGCCTGTTCCAGTCCTTCGCGGACATGCTGAAGTTCGTCTTCAAAGAGCCGATCATTCCCGATGGCGCGAACAAGGGCGTGTTCCTGCTGGCGCCGTTTGTCATGAGCACGCTGGCGCTGGCGGCGTGGGCGGTCATTCCGGTCGCGGACGGCTGGGCGCTCGCTGATCTCAATGTCGGCATACTCTACGTCTTCGCCGTCTCGTCGCTCGGCGTTTACGGCGTAATCATGGGCGGCTGGGCGTCGAACTCGAAATATCCCTTTCTGTCGGCGCTGCGCTCAGCCGCGCAAATGGTCAGCTACGAAGTTTCCATCGGCTTTGTAATCATCACCGTTCTGCTCGTCGCCGGTTCGCTCAACCTGTCGGCAATCGTGCGCGCGCAGGACACGGCCGCCGGGGCGCTCGGGTGGTACTGGCTGTCGCTCTTCCCGATGTTCGTGATCTTCTTCATCTCGGCGCTGGCCGAGACAAACCGCCCGCCATTCGATCTTGTCGAGGCCGAGTCAGAACTCGTCGCGGGCTTCATGGTTGAGTATTCGTCGGTGCCGTACATGATGTTCATGCTCGGCGAATACGTGGCCATCGTGACCATGTGCGCGCTGACGACGATCCTTTTTCTTGGCGGCTGGCTCTCGCCCATTCCGTTTGCGCCCTTCACCTGGGTGCCCGGCGTCGTCTGGTTCGTTCTGAAGATGACAATGGTCTTCTTCATGTTCGCAATGGTGAAGGCCTTTGTCCCGCGCTATCGCTATGACCAGTTGATGCGCCTTGGCTGGAAAGTGTTCCTGCCCATCTCGCTATTCATGGTTGTGCTCGTTGCAGGCGTGCTGCAAATCCTCATGGCGTATGGGTGGCGCTGATGGCGAACGCAGCAACCACTGGCGCACTCATCGGCCTCGTTGTCGGCGGCCTGCATTACATCGTCTCCGTTGCTGTGATGGGGTCGATCGCGTCCCGGGTGGCGCCCGGTGAAGACCTTCCGGGTCTGGCGACGTTCGCCGCCCGCCTGCGCCGCATCAAGCTTGCCATGCTCGGCGTCTTCTTTCTGCTCTTCCCCCTTGTCGGCTACGCCGCAGGCGCCATGCTTTCACACGGAGAAACCCGATGAGCCTCGACCAGGCCGCCCGGTCGCTCTTTCTCAAGGAATTCGTCGGCGCGTTCTTCTTGTCCATGCGCTACTTTTTCAAGCCGAAGGCGACGATCAATTATCCGCACGAGAAGAACCCGCAGTCGCCGCGCTATCGCGGGGAACATGCACTGCGCCGCTATCCCAACGGGGAAGAGCGTTGTATCGCTTGCAAGCTTTGCGAAGCCATCTGCCCTGCGCAGGCCATCACCATTGAGGCAGCGCCGCGCGGCAATGACGGTACGCGCCGCACGACACGCTATGACATTGACATGGTGAAGTGCATCTACTGCGGCTTCTGTCAGGAAGCCTGCCCCGTCGACGCCATCGTCGAAGGACCAAACGCAGAATTTGCGGTCGAGAACCGCGAAGAGCTTCTTTATGACAAGCAGCGCCTGCTCGATAACGGCGCGCGCTGGGAGCGCGAAATCGCACGCAACATCGCTGCGGACGCGCAATACAGGTAATTCACGCAACCGTCGCGCGCGGCGGATGGGGACGAAGATGAGTGTGGCAACCGCCTTTTTCTATCTCTTCTCGGGCGTCATGATCGCGTCAGCGTTCATGGTGATCGCGGCGCGCAATCCTGTGCACTCCGTCCTGTTCCTCATTCTCGCGTTCGTGAACGCCTCAGGACTTTTCATTCTGCTCGGCGCCGAGTTTCTCGCGATGATCCTGATCGTCGTTTACGTGGGAGCTGTCGCGGTGCTCTTCCTCTTCGTCGTGATGATGCTCGACGTCGATTTCGCCGAACTGAAGCAGGGGTTTCTGCAATATTTGCCGGTTGGCGCGCTGATCGGCATCATCATCGCGCTGGAACTGATCCTTGTTGTTGGCGGCTTTGCGCCCTCACCCGGAGCCATCGCAGCGCCGCGCTCTCCGACGCCGGACGATGTGTCGAACACGATGGCTATCGGCCTCGTGCTTTACACCAAGCACGTTTACTTCTTTCAGACGGCGGGCTTCGTGCTGCTCACTGCAATGATCGGCGCCATTGTCCTGACCTTGCGTCACAGGCCGGACGTCAAGCGTCAGGATGTGTCCGAACAGAATGCGCGCACGAGGGAGCAGGCGGTCGAGATCGTCAAAGTTCCTTCCCGCACCGGCGTTTGAGGAGAGCGAGATGATTGGCCTCACCCACTACCTCATCGTTGCGGCTCTCCTTTTCACCATCGGGATTTGCGGCATCATTCTCAACCGCAAGAACATCATCGTCATCCTGATGTCGGTTGAACTCATCCTGCTCGCCGTGAACATCAACCTGGTCGCATTCTCCAGTTTCCTGGGCGACCTTACGGGTCAAATTTTCGCGCTGTTCATTCTGACCGTGGCCGCCGCCGAGGCGGCAATCGGCCTTGCGATCCTCGTGACCTACTACAGGAACCGAGGCTCCATCGCGGTCGAAGACATTAATTTGATGAAGGGCTGAGGGGCTCATGTATAGCGCAATTGTCTTTCTCCCTCTGCTCGGCTTTCTGGTCGCCGGCCTGTTTGGTCGGCAGATCGGCGCGCGGATGTCGGAAATCATCACGACGTCGCTGCTGTTCATAGCCGCCGCGCTTTCCTGGGTGGCTTTCTTTCAGGTTGGCTTCGGCGCCACCAAGTTGAGCGTCCCCGTTCTTGGCGAGTGGATTGTTTCCGGCGGCCTGCGCATTGACTGGGCGCTGCGCATCGACACGCTCACCGTCGTGATGCTTGTTGTTGTGAACAGCGTCTCGGCGCTCGTTCACCTTTATTCCATCGGCTACATGCACGAAGATCCACATCGCTCGCGGTTCTTCGCCTATCTGTCACTCTTCACATTCGCCATGCTGATGCTCGTGACGTCAGACAATCTTGTCCAGATGTTCTTCGGCTGGGAAGGCGTAGGCCTCGCGTCCTATCTGCTCATCGGGTTCTGGTACGAAAAGCCCTCAGCGAATGCGGCTGCCATCAAGGCTTTCGTGGTCAACCGCGTCGGCGATTTTGGCTTTGCGCTCGGCATCTTCATGATTTTCACGCTCACCGGCTCGGTGGCGCTGGACCAGATTTTCGCCGCCGCCCCGGGCCTCGCCAACAAGCCGCTGCACATCTTCGGCATGAATGTCGATGCAATGACGCTCACTTGCCTGCTGCTGTTCATGGGAGCGATGGGCAAGTCCGCGCAGTTCCTGCTGCACACATGGCTGCCGGATGCGATGGAGGGCCCGACGCCCGTCTCCGCGCTAATTCATGCTGCGACTATGGTCACCGCTGGCGTGTTCATGGTGGCGCGGTTGTCGCCCGTGTTTGAACAAGCGCCTGTGGCTTTGTCGGTTGTTATTGTCTTCGGCGCCACCACAGCTTTCTTCGCCGCGACTGTCGGGCTGGTGCAGAACGACATCAAGCGCGTCATTGCCTATTCAACGTGCTCGCAGCTTGGCTACATGTTCGTCGCTCTTGGCGTCGGCGGCTACAGCCTCGCGGTGTTTCATCTCTTCACGCATGCGTTCTTCAAGGCGCTGCTGTTCCTGGGCGCGGGCTCTGTCATCCACGCGATGCATCACGAGCAGGACATGCGCAAGATGGGCGGCCTCGCCAAGCGCATTCCCATCACATTCTGGATAATGATCATCGGCACCTTAGCGCTGACGGGATTTCCGCTCACCGCAGGCTTCTTTTCGAAGGACGCGATCATCGAAGCAGCGTTCGCGTCGCAGCGCCCCGGCGCCATTTACGCGTTTATCCTGACTGCAATCGCCGCTGCCCTGACGTCATTCTACTCCTGGCGTCTCATTTACATGACCTTCTTCGGCCAGCCCCGCTGGGCGGAGGCCGACCATGGACATCATGCTGACGGTCATGGCTCCGCGGCTCATGCAAAGACAGCAGATGCGCACGCCGCTGCTCACGGGCATGCCGAAGCGCACACGCACGGCGCTTCGGTTCATGCGGAGACACATAGCGAACCGGTGGATGGCCAGCATGGCCATGGCCATCACGTCGAGCCCCATGATTCGCCGAATGTAATGCTCATTCCACTTTACGTTCTGGCGCTTGGCGCTCTGTTATCGGGCCTCCTCTTCAAGAACGCCTTCATCGGCGCAGGTGGCGCAGGGTTCTGGGGGCAGTCGTTGTATTACGGGCCGCAAAATACGATTCTTGAAGATTTCCACCACGTTCCCGCGCTCGTACCATTCGTCGCAACGATCATGATGCTGACGGGCTTCATCGTCTCGACATGGATGTATGTCTTCGCGCCGGGCTCGGCCGCGCGTCTCGCCGAACGGCATCACATTCTGTACCGCTTTTTCCTCAACAAGTGGTACTTCGACGAACTCTACAACTTCATCTTCGTTCGCCCCGCGTTCTGGCTTGGCCGCCTGTTCTGGAAGGGCGGCGACGGCCAAATCATTGATCGTCTTGGCCCGGACGGCGTGTCAGCGCGCGTCATCGACGCTGCAGGTCGCGTCGTGAAATTGCAGACGGGCTTTGTCTATCACTATGCGTTCGCGATGCTGATCGGCGTTGTCGGCTTCATCACCTGGTATCTGCTCGGCGGGGTGCGCTGATATGTTCGGCTTCGGCATCCTCACCGGCCTTCTCGTCCTGCCGCTCGTCGGCGCGGCGTTCATCCTGTTTCAACGCGACGACGAAGCGGGCTTGCGCAACATTCGCTGGGCCGCGTTGTTCACGACCATCGTCACCTTCCTGCTTTCGCTTTACGCTTGGGCGCTCTTCGACACTGGCAATCCCGGCTTCCAGCTGGTCGAACAGCGCGCGTGGCTGGGCAATGGCCTGACCTACAAGCTTGGCGTCGACGGCATCTCGATGCCGTTCGTTCTGCTGACGGCGTTCCTCATGCCGTTCTGCATTGCGGCCTCGTGGGAATCCATCACGCATCGCGTGAAGGAATACATGGTCGCCTTCCTCGTCCTCGAGACGTTCATGATAGGCGTCTTCGTCGCGCTCGATCTTGTGTGGTTCTACATTTTCTTCGAGGCTGGCCTTATCCCGATGTTCCTCATCATCGGTGTGTGGGGCGGCAAGCGTCGCATCTATGCGAGCTTCAAGTTCTTCCTCTACACGCTGATCGGTTCGTTGCTGATGCTGCTCGCCATGATGGCGATGTGGGGCGTTGCCGGCACAACGGACATTGAGCAACTGCTGAAAACGCCATTCCCGTCGTCCATGCAGACATGGTTGTGGCTTGCCTTCTTCGCCTCGTTTGCGGTGAAGATGCCCATGTGGCCGGTGCATACGTGGCTGCCTGACGCCCACGTTGAAGCGCCCACTGCGGGCTCCGTCATTCTGGCGGGCATTCTGCTCAAGATGGGCGGCTACGGTTTCCTGCGCTTCTCGCTTCCGATGTTCCCAGAGGCGTCGCAATACTTTGCGCCGATGGTCTGGACGTTGTCGGTCATCGCCATCGTCTACACATCGCTGGTCGCGCTTGTTCAGGAGGACATGAAGAAGCTCATCGCGTATTCGTCCGTCGCGCACATGGGCTTCGTCACCATGGGCCTCTTCGCGATGAATACGCAGGGCGTGCAGGGCGCGGTCTTCCAGATGATCAGCCACGGGCTTGTGTCCGGCGCGCTCTTCCTGTGTGTCGGCGTCGTTTATGATCGACTGCACACACGCGACATTGCGGCATATGGCGGACTTGTGAAGGTCATGCCGATCTACGCGGTTGTGTTCATGGTCTTCACCATGGCCAACGTGGGCTTGCCTGGAACTGTCGGCTTCGTGGGTGAATTCCTTACGCTGCTTGGCGCCTTTCGCGCCAATCCGTGGGTGGCGTTGTTCGCCACATCTGGCGTGATCCTTTCGGCTTGCTACGCGCTGTATCTCTATCGCCGCGTTGTTTTCGGGACGCTCGACAAGCCTTCCCTTGCTGGCATGAAAGACCTCGATCGGCGCGAGATGGCGATGCTCATACCGCTCGTCGTGCTCACCATCTGGTATGGCGTAAAGCCTGGCGCGATTCTGGACGCCAGCGCGGCGTCCATCGAACTGCTCATCAAGAATTACGACGCGGCGCTCGTGGCCACCAAGGCCGCCGCCATCGCGCTCCATTAAGGAACCGGGACTATGACGCCTCTGTCCTACTCCATCGCCCACTCGCTGCCCGAGATCATTCTCGCGGTTGGCGCGTTGGCGCTTCTCATGCTCGGCGCTTTCCGCGCGGGCAAGGGCGACTGGATCATCACCGAGGCGTCCGTCGTCGTTCTCGGGCTTGCGTTGTTCTCACTGTTCTTTCAGTTGGGCGAACGCGCGGTCATCTGGGATGATGCGTTTGTTGATGACAACTTCGCCCGCTTCATGAAAGCGCTCGCGATCGGTGGCGCGTTGCTGACGCTGGTTCTGTCGCGGGAATTCATGGCGCGCGCGCGCATTGATTTCTTTGAGTTCCCGGTGCTTGTGTTGCTGGCGACGCTCGGCATGTGCATGCTGATTTCAGCGCAGAGCCTCATCGCGCTTTATCTCGGGCTTGAACTGATGAGCCTCGCGCTTTACGTGCTCGCCGCGTTTGATCGCGACAACGTCCGCGCCTCCGAAGCTGGCCTCAAGTACTTTGTGCTGGGGGCGTTGTCCTCCGGCATGCTGCTCTACGGCGCCTCGCTCATCTATGGTTTTGCGGGTACCGTATCGTTCACGGGCATCGCGCAGGCGCTGAATGGCGCACCGTCGCTCGGCGTTATCTTCGGCCTCGTCTTCGTATTGGCGGGTCTGGCGTTCAAGATGTCCATTGTGCCTTTCCACATGTGGACGCCCGACGTCTACGAGGGCGCGCCGACGCCTGTCACGACGTTCTTCGCGACAGCTGCGAAAGTGGCCGCAGTCGCGATCACCGTGCGCATCGTCATCACCGCGTTCCCCAATTTGCAGCACGAGTGGCGGCAGATCATCGTTTTCGTGGCGATCATGTCCATGGCGCTTGGCTCCTTCGCCGCCATTGGGCAAACTAATATCAAGCGACTGATGGCTTATTCCTCCATCGGCCACATGGGCTTTGCGCTCGTGGGGCTGGCCGCTGGCACCGAGCAGGGCGTGATGGGCGTCATGATCTACATGGCGATCTATGTGCTTATGTCGATTGGCACGTTCGCGGCCATCCTTTCAATGCGTGTCGGCGACCAGTATGTGGAAGACATTGCAGACCTTGCAGGGTTAGCAAAAACCAACGGTCTGATGGCGTTCGTCGTGGCGATGATGATGTTTTCGCTCGCGGGCATTCCGCCACTCGCTGGCTTCTTCGCCAAGTGGTACGTGTTCGTCGCTGCCATCAACGCAAACCTTTATTTCCTCGCCGTCATTGGCATGCTGACGAGCGTGGTCGCAGCGTTCTATTACATCCGCATCGTCAAGATCATGTACTTCGATGACAGCGTGCGCACCTTCGACCGTGTGAACCCCGAAGTTACTGCCGTCATGGCGACCATGGGCGTCTTCGTTGTGATCTTCGCAGCCTTTCCGGGCCCCGCGATCGTGCAATCAGCCGCCGCCGCTGCAAAGTCCTTGTTCTGACGCGCGTGCAAGTTGGTCCTCAGGCGTGCGCGAAGGGCTTCCGAGCGATCTGGTTCGACTCGCTCACTTCGACGAATGATGAAGCGATGGCTCTGGCGCGCTCTGGTGAGCCGTCAGGCCTCTGGGTTCTCGCCGGTAAGCAAGCCTTGGGCAGGGGCAGGCAGGGACGTCCCTGGGCATCCCCGCGCGGCAATTTCCACGGCTCTGTTCTTCTGGTTGAGCCCTGCGCACCCCGCTTTGCGCCGCAGCTTGGCTTCGTCGCTGGCGTGGCGCTTCTGGCCGCACTGCGCAGCCTTTCGCCGGATGCGCCGTTCGCGCTCAAATGGCCCAACGATGTTCTATGTGGCGGCGCCAAGCTCGCGGGCGTCCTGATTGAAGGGGCTACTCTTCCTGGCGGCGCTTTTGCGTGCGTCATAGGGTTTGGCGTCAACTTCGTATCCGCGCCGCAGGGGCTGCCGTATCGCGCAACGCACCTTGCCGAAGCGGGCGTTATCCAGACCCCAGCCGACTTTCTGCCGATATTGTCCGACGCTTTGGCTCAAAATCTCGAACTTTGGCATGCAGGAGAGCATTTTTCTGCCATACGTAGGGACTGGCTCTCGGGCGCGTACGGGTTGGGCAAGCCGATCGAGGCGCGCACGCAGAAAGGCTCCATGCACGGCGTATTCGAAACAATCGACGAACATGGCCGCCTCATCATTTCAACCGCGTCAGGGAATGTGACCGTGGAAGCGGCCGACGTATTCCCCTTGGGCGATAACGCCCGCGCCGTCTCCGACATCAGGACATGACATGACTCGACATCAGGACGAACTCGTTTTCGTGCCGCTGGGCGGCCTCGGCGAAATTGGCATGAACGCAGCGCTCTACGGCTTCGGTCCCCCCCGTGCTCGCAAATGGATTCTCGTGGACTGTGGCCTTGCATTCGCCGGGCCTGATCTGCCGGGCATCGATCTGATCATGCCGGACCTCACCTTCATCGAAGGCATGCGCAAGGATTTGCTGGCGCTCATCATCACCCACGCGCATGAAGACCACGTGGGCGCCATCGCGCAATTGTGGCCGCGCCTTCGCTGCCCAATTTACGCGACGCAGTTTGCCGCTGATTTGCTGGTCGCGCGACGTCTGGGCGACGAGGGCGCGCCGGATGTGGACATGAGAATTTATGCGCCGGGCGACCAGTTGGTCATCGGGCCCTTCGCTATCGAGCCCGTGCGCATGGCGCATTCGATCCCTGAAAGCATCGCGCTCGCCATTCGCACCGACGCGGGCCTTGTCGTGCACTCGGGCGACTGGAAGATCGATCCCACGCCCGTCGCGGGCTGGGCGACGGACGAGGCGCGCTTGCGCCAACTCGGGGACGAGGGCGTGCTCGCCCTCATCTCGGATTCCACAAACATCCTGCGCCCCGGCGAGAGCCCGTCTGAAACCGATGTCGGGCTGGAAATTGGAAAGATCATCGAGGATGCGCCCGGCCGCGTCGTCGTCACGACGTTCGCCTCCAATGTCGCGCGCATGCGCTCGGTGGGGCTTGCCGCCGCACGGGCTAACCGCACGGTGGTTGTGGTGGGCCGCGCAATGGAGCGCGTGTCACAGGTGGCGCGGCAGAACGGCTATCTTGATGGCGTGCCCGAATTCATGCCGGCGAACTCCTTCGCCAATTTGCCGCGCGACAAGATGGTCTTGCTCGCGACGGGTAGCCAGGGCGAGCCGCGCGGCGCCATGGCTCGCATTGCTGATGACGATCACCCGACCGTCAAGTTAAGCAAGGGCGACACGGTCATCTTCTCCTCGCGTCCCATTCCCGGCAATGAGCGCGAAATCGGCGGCATCATCAACAAGCTTGTGCGACAGGGGCTGCGTCTCATCACGGATCGTGATGCGCTTGTGCATGTGTCCGGCCATCCGCGGCGCGATGAGGTGCGCAGGCTCTACGAATGGTTGCGCCCCAAGATTGCGGTGCCCGCGCACGGTGAAGCGTTGCATCTCTACACGCACGCTGATTTTGCGCGCGACATGGGCGTGGAAAAAGCTATTGTCGCCATGAACGGCGATGTGGTTCTGTTGGGGCCCGGCACGCCTGCGATTGTTGATGAAGTGCCGCACGGCCGCATGCTGCTGGACGGCAACGTCCTTGTGCGCTCTGACGACGAAGCCGTTCGCGCGCGCCGCAAACTTGCTTTTGCGGGCGTCATCTCCATCGGCGTCGCGCTCACCTCAAAAGGCGAACTGGCGGGCGATCCCGATGTGATGATGGCGGGCCTTCCTGCGCGGGCGAGAGACGGCAGATCGATGGACGAAATCGTCGACAAGGCTGTTTTTGAGACGATAGATAATCTGCCGCGCGGGCGGCGCCGCGATCCTGATGATGTTGCAACGGCCATAGAGCGGTCCGTGCGCAACACTGTGCGCGGCGTGTGGGGCAAGCGGCCTGAGGTGCATGTTCTTGTGATGCCGGTTTGAGCGCAGGGGGCTTTAAATGATTGGACGGCTCAATCACATTGCCATCGCCGTAAAGGATATCGCGGCGGCAAGCGCCGTGTACCGCGACATGCTTGGCGCCAAAGTTTCAGCCCCTGTGCCGCAGCCAGAGCACGGCGTGACGGTCGTGTTCATCGAACTGCCAAATACGAAAGTGGAGCTGCTGGAGCCGCTTGGCGCCAATTCGCCCATTGCGAAGTTTCTTGAGAAGAATGCAGACGGCGGCATGCACCACGTTTGCTACGAGGTGGACAGCATAATCGCCGCGCGCGACAGGCTGAAAGCTGCTGGCGCGCGCGTGCTCGGAGACGGCGAACCTAAAATCGGCGCACATGGAAAACCTGTGTTGTTTCTGCACCCCAAGGACTTCTGCGGTACGCTCGTCGAGCTGGAGCAGAGCTGAGACTAAATCTTCGGAGTGAACATCAGCAGGTGCGTTCCATCGGGCAGCGGCGCCCAGCATGGCATAACGCGCAGACCGATCTTCATTTCATCCAGCCCGCAATCGACCATATTGCCCATCACGTTCACGCCCTCATCCAGCGTAACAACTGCAATGAAAAACGGCTCCTTGCCTTGAAAAGGCGGCCGTGCGCGCCGGGCGATGGTGAATGAATGAACTGCGCCTAGCCCCGCCGACTCGCGCCATTCCAGATTGCGCCGACCCGTGTAGATACTCGTGGCGCGGGGATAGAATTGATACTTGCCAGCAATGGGATCGTACTGCAGCAAAAGCTTCTTTTCGCGCGTTGCATCCCAGAAGGGCTTTGAGAAGGAGCGCGATTTCGGGGCCTCGCGCGCAACGTCCAGCGTGTCGTTGATCATGCTCATGCTCAACCCTCCGGCGTCAGGATCATGACGACGCTCGAGTTCCAGTTGCGTGCGTAGGGGATGCCACCGATACCAGTGACGAGAGCATTGCGTGTGTTCGCCACCTGCCGCGCGCCGCCCTCGGCAAACAATTGCCGCACAGCTTCGATAATGTTGGTGCCGCCGCCTGCAAGTCCGCATTGGCCCGCAGAAATCTGTCCGCCCCCCGTATTCAGTGGCAAATCGCCATCGATGGCGAAGCTGTGCTCGCGTATGAAGTCGCAACCCTGCCCATGTTTGCAGAAGTCCAGCATCTCCATCTGCAAAAGGATGGCGATGATGAAATCATCGTAAGGGTGAAACGACGCAATGTCCTTTGGCGAGAGGCCTGCCTGCGCGAAGGCGCGCTGGCCCGCGATCATGTGGCCGGTCTCTGTCACGTCAACGATGGCCTCAGACGCACGATACGTCGTGCGCTCGCCGTAACCAATCGGCGTTACAATCTTGTTGAGGCCCTTGCGCGCAGCGTTTTTGCGGCTTGTGATGATAAGCCCGCTGGCGCCGTCGCACACCATCACGCTGTCCAGAAGCCGCACGGGGTCCGCGATCATGCGTGACTTGAGATAGTCGTCGATGGTGATGGGCTTGCGCAACTTCTCGCAGGCATTATCGTTCAGCAATGCATGGTTGCGCTGCGCCACAGCCAGTTTACCGAGCATGGCGTAATCGAGACCGAACTGGTGTTCGTATCGATTGCTGATGAAGCCGAATGCGGCGGGCGGTCCCATCAGGCCCAGCGGCAGCGTCCATTCCGCCTGGAAATGTCGAATACGCTGGTTTGTCTCCGCTGATTGCGTATCAGCAAACAGGCAAAGAACGGTAGTGCAAAGGCCCGCGTCGATAGCCGCGCACGCGCGCGCGACGGCGCCAAGCGGCGAACATCCGCCGATATCGACGGTCTGGCAAAAATCAACTTCCAGCGCGAGTTGATCTGCTGTCGCCTGCGACCAGAAGCAATTGCCAGCGCCCGTCATCGAAGATGAAAGAATGAGGCCGTCGATCTCGCCCTTCTCGAAACCCGTCCGGTCCAGCAGCGTCTCAAGAATTTCGGCGCCAAGCTCCCACACGTCGCGGTCGCTTTTCTCAACAATCTTTGTCTCGGCAAAACCGACGATTGCGTTGTCCCGCAAAGCCATGATGCGCTTCCTAACCCTGGTCGCCGGACTTGCCGGGATCAGGCAACCGGTCCGCTCGCTTGTCGACAAACGCTTGCAGGCGTTCCTTGCTTTGCGGGCTTGTCACCGCTGTGCCGATCAGCATTTCCATGAATAGCCCGTCCTCGTGGGACAAGTCGTTGACGCGCGGAAGGCACGCGGCCACTGCCCAGTTAGTGAGCGGCGCATTCTTCGCGATGCGCTGCGCCAGCGCTTTTGCGCGCTCCAGCGATTGCCCGGCAGGCTCGACATACTGGCACAGGTTGTAGCGCTCGCCCTCAGCGGCAGTCAGCACGCGGCCCGTCAGCATGAGGTCAGCCATGCGCGCGTAACCCAGCAATCGCTGCACGCGCACCGAACCGCCGCCGCCCACAAAAATGCCGCGCTGCCCCTCTGGCAAAGCGAAGAATGTCGTCTCATCAGCAACGCGAATGTGCGCAGCTGAAGCAATCTCCAGCCCGCCGCCGATGCATGCGCCTTGCAGCGCCGCCACCCATGGAATGTTGCCGCGCGCCATGATGTCGAGCGTGGGATGCCAGGCGCCGCGCCGCTTGCGCCGCTGCTCTGGCCCCTCATCCTGCCACGTCAAAGCCTGCGCAAGATCGAGCCCCGCGCAGAAATGCTTGCCGACGCCAAACAGCACGCCGACACGCGCTTCATCCTGCGCCCGCTCCAAGGCCGTGCGCAGCGCGCGGTTGACGTCCTCGTTCACTGCGTTGCGCTTGTCTGGCCTGTTTAGCCCCACCAGCGCGACGTCGCCATCCAGATCATATGTGACGAGTTCTTCGCTCATGGAGCTATCCTTTTCGCGTCACGATCAGCGCGTCGAGCGCCGTCACCCCTTCGCCCCTGGCGTGCGCCATCAGCGGGTTGATGTCGATTTCAACTATTGAAGGCTCGCTCAGCATCAGGGCGCCAATGCGACACGCGACCTGCGCTGCAGCCTCAACATCGACCGCTGGCGCGCCGCGAAAACCGTCGAGGAGACGCGCAGTCTTCAGCTTTCGGAATTCTGCGACAATGGCCTCCTGCGTAAGATCAGGCGGCAAAATGCGCACGTCGCCGATGGCTTCAATTAGCGTGCCGCCAAGACCGATGAGGATCACAGGCCCCCAGCGCGGATCGCGCCGTGCGCCCACGAGCAACTCGAGACCGCGCTTGGACATCTTCTCCACCAGCACGCCGTCAAGCGTCACGCCCGCCTGAGCCCGCGCGACGTTCGCGCAAAGCGTTTCATACGCGGCGCGCGCTGCATCTGCGTTGGCGATGTTGAGCATCACGCCGCCAGCTTCGGTCTTGTGCGCCAGATCAGCCGCCTGCGCCTTCATGGCGACGGGGAAACCAATGCGCGCGGCGATGGTCACTGCGTCATCCGCGCTGCGCGCCAGATCGCCAGGGGGCGTCGCAACGCCCAGCGCACGCAGCGCCTGCTTGCCGAGCCATTCAGGCTGCGGGCCTTGGCCAAACGCGGGCAGGCCCGTGAATGTCTGCGCAGGCGCCTTGGCGTCTAGCCCCGCAAGCGTGCGGCCATACTCTGTCACGCGCGTCATGGCGCGCAGGGAGCGGTCGGCCGATCGGGACAAGATGATGCGGTTGTCGCGCGCCATCTGCACGAATTCGGGCGGAAGCGGCGTACGGTCGCCCAGCAGGGAGAGCACGAACGGTTTTTCATTGCCGGGCAGGGCCTGCAGGATCGACGTGAGATAGTTTACGCCCTGTTGCGGGGTGGCCATCGTGATCGAGACCGTAACGCTACCGATTGCGGGGTCGTCGAGCAACGCCTTCGTGCCGACGCGCATAAGGTCGGGCTGCCAAACGGGCGCGGTCGTCAGGTCCAGCGGATTGCGCGGCGTCGCAAAGACGGGCAGGGCGGCGCGCAGCGCGGTCTCCGTCTTCTTGGAGAGGGGCGGCAGATCCAGCCCCACCTCTTCGCAAAAATCGTGGACGATGGCGCAGAACGCGCCCGAGAAAGTGATGACGCCGCCCCCTTGCGTGGGCGCCTTGGGGAAGCGGGCGAGAATTTCCGCCGTGTCGATCAACTCATCCACATTGTCGATGAATAGGATGCCTGCACGGCTTACAGTGGCGCGCATCGCGGCGTGGTCGCCTGCCAGCGCTCCCGTGTGAGACATGGTCGCTTCCTGCGCCTTGGCGCTGCGGCCGGGGTGCATCATCAACACCGGTTTGCCCGCGCTGCGCGCCCGCGCGGCGGCGGCGAGGAAGGCTTGTGAATCGCGAACTTCCTCCACGTAGACGACAATGCCGTTGATGCGTTCATCTTGCGCGAAGAAGTCGACGAAGTCCGCGATGCCTGCGCCGGCCTCGTTGCCCGTGTTCACCGTGTAGCCCACGCAGATGTCGCGCTGCTCCAGGCCTTGGCGGATGTGGGACATAAGCCCGCCGCTGTGGGAGATGATGGCGAAGGCAGGATCGCGGCCCACCGTCATTTTCTGGATTTTGACGGCAGCGACAAAGCCCACATGCAGGCCGTCGATAAAATTGGTGTAGCCGAGGCAATTGGGGCCCAGCAGCGCGATGCCGCCCTCAGCTGCGATGCGCGCCACTTCGTCCTGTTTGGCCCGCTCACCCATTTCGGCAAAGCCCGCCGCAAACACGATGGCTGCTCGAACATTGCGCCGCGCGCAAGCCGCCATGGCCTCCGCAACGCCATCGCCTGGAAGGGTGAAAATCGCGAGATCGACGCCCACTGGCAGCATGTCGATGTCGGTGAGCACCGGGCGCCCGTCGGCTTCGCCGCCGCTGCGGCCCACAAGATAGACTTCGGCGGGGTAACCGTTTTGCGCGATGTTGGCGAGGATATTGCGGCCCGGCGAAGAGGGCTTGGATGAGAAGCCGATGATCGCAATCGTTTTGGGTCGGACGAAATACTCCACCGCCGACTGCTCGCCCACTACCGTACCCTGCATCGTTGCCTCGCCCGGATCATTTTCGCAGCCTTTTGGACCCGACTTCCGCAGCCGTGGCAAGCGCGTGTTTCTGGCGCCTGTGCGCGCGTCATTTTGTATGCGTCGCCCTCTGCCGATCAACCGCGCGGGTCGTTCCAGCGGTTGCAGGATGTCCACACTTTCCGTTATGTCTCGGGTCAACGTTCGTGAAGGGCGCATGGCGCCGCCCGCTCTTCGCGCCAATGCCGGGTGTGGCGCCGGGGGAGCTGTTTGTGAACTTCCACCCGATGGAGCTTTTCGCTTGGGCGGCGGCTGCGTGCAGCCTGTTCGCCTTTTATTCGAAAACCATGATCCCGCTGCGCATGGCGGTTATCGCAGCAAACGTGTTTGCGATCGTCTCGTCGATCTACACCCACAACATCTCGAACCTGGTCGGCAGCCTGATTCTGTTACCGCTCAACATTGTGCGTTTGCGTGAGATGCAGCAACTGACGTCTGACGTGCGCCGCGCTCACACGCGTGGAGAGATCGACTTCGACTGGCTGAAGCCGTTCATGCGGCCAATCGATTTTAAGGTCGGGGCTTCTATTTTCGAAAAAGGCGAGAATGCGGATTCTGCCTACGTTATTGCGGAGGGCCAGGTGAGCCTGCCCGACCTTGGCGTGATTCTGGGGCCGGGTTCGCTGTTTGGCGAAATGGGCTTGTTCTCCAGCACCGGCAAGCGGATGTCTGGGGCCCGGGCGATCAGCGATGTGCGCATTTATCGCATCACCTACGAGCACTTCGAGCAACTATATTTCCAGAATCCGCAGTTCGGGCTTTATCTCGTCCGGCTGATGGTGCGTCGCATGGAGACCAACCTGGCCCGCCAGTCAGGCCAGCGTCGCCCGGCGCCTGGGCCTGAAGCGGGCCGGTTATCTGAAAATTGAGTGGTCCATGAGCATTCCCCTGTCCATCGCAGTCTTTTTCACAATCTGGTGGACCGTTTTGTTCGCTGTCCTGCCGTTTGGCGTCCGCTCCCTGCATGAGGAAGGTGGCGGCGTAATCGGCTCGGACCCGGCGGCGCCGGTAAATCCCCGCCTTCGCGAAAAAGCGCTTTGGACGACGCTTGTGACCTGCGTCGTGTTCGCGCTGGTGTGGCTTGCGGCGGAATACTACACCCTTTGAACGACGTCCTGCTTGACCCTGGCGCCCTTGGGCGTTATTTCCTGCGCTTGTTCGCTTTGGCGGACAACCCGCGCGGGGGTGCAGATTGTCCCCGAAAGGGAGCGCGTAGCTCAGCCGGTAGAGCATCTGACTTTTAATCAGAGGGTCCTGGGTTCGAGTCCCAGCGCGCTCACCAAACTCATGGTGAGATTTCAGTTGGTTGGCGTGGAGGGCCTCGCCCCCAAGCATTTTGACGCGCCACCCGGGTAACGCATAGGGTAACCCGGAGCGCAAAAGTGCCCGGCACACGACGAAGCCTCAGACGCTTAATCAGCCGGTCCTAAGTTCGAGCCCTAGTGCGCTCACTTCTCCCGCCACACGCTTCTGCCCCTGGACGACTGCCTCTATGCGCTACAACCGACCATCCCGCATCTGATACGGTCTTCACTTCACCGCTGCCTGCAACGCCACGGCCTCAGCCGCTTGCCCGAGGTCGATGGTGACAAGCCGGCGAGGAAGAAGTTCAAGGCTTACC
>JANPPJ010000192.1:0-2889 GCA_031428455.1 Hyphomicrobiales bacterium
AGGTCGAACGGCGGCCTGAGCGCGGCCGGAAATGTTTCCCGCTTCGTTGAAAACTCCACGCTCGACCACGCCATCATGATCCTTGAATGGCACGTTGTGTTCTAGCGGCAGGTAGCTGCCTGGCTCGATCAGCGCCAAATAATTGGCGTGTGTAAAAGCTTCCGGCAATGCGCTTTGAAATTTCCGAAAGAGTTGGATACGGAACGATGAGCTGCGCAATCGATCGGATATTCAGGTTGTTCGCAATAGCTAACCCGGATTATTCATCAGCCGGGCTAACTGAGCTTGCCCCTGCCTGACGTCTCCCTTGGCTGATAGGAACAGATCAGCGAAGGGGTATCAGGATGAAGGACGGAGTGAAGGCACGCTATACGCTTGAGTTCAAGCGGGAGGCGGTGCGGCTTGTGCGTGGCGGGGAGAAGGTGTCGGCGATAGCCCGGACACGGCTATATCAGTCCAATGGCGTTCGAGAAAAAAGTGGATTGCCAGCCAGCAAAAACAGGCAGCAAAAGGAAACGGCCAAGGGAGACGTTTTACGAGGGCAAGGTCATTCCCCGAGCAGCTCTAAGGCGACGCGGATAAATAACTGAATCGATGAATCGCTACTTTCCCCGATGTGCCTGAGAAAGTTAAGTTCTCAAACGAAGCACTTATTTATCCGCGTCGCCTAAGGGTCAAAAGCCGTCTTTGCACCGAAAGCTGCCTAATCTCGTGTTGGAGGGGAAACAAATCCTAGCTGCTCCGCCCACGGCCGCTCGGCCACCGTCGCCAGATCGTTGAGCGACACCGCGGGTGACTTCCCCGTAATGACCAGCGCCTCGATGACGTCCGGTGACAAGTAGGCCAGCCGTATCATTCGGCTGACGAATTGATCGGAGACCCGCTCGGCCGCTGCAATATCTTCGTTGGTGGAATATTCCCCTCTTTCGAGTTTCCGTCGCCAGCTCCATGCGCGTGCGATGGCGCGCAGCACATGCGGATCCTGTGCCCTGCCACTCGCCATACCAGCGTCATCGGGCGGCAGGATCTTTGGCCGCCCGTTGCGCTTGCGAATCATCAGGGGAATGACAACACGGATGGTGTCGGAGCTGCTTGTCATGCGCGGACCTCCTCCTGGCGCGGCGCGAGGATGTCTCGAATGACAGACCCGAGACCCTCGTTGCGCAGATCCACCGCGATGCCGCTGGCGTCGACCGTCACGCGCCCGACGAGCAGGTGGACGATGCGCGCCTGCTCGGCCGGGAACAGCGCCGCCCAAAGCTGATCGAACTCCCCGAGCGCCGAGATGATCGCCTGCTCGTCAACGCCTTCTCCCTCCTGCCGAACCGCCGCAATTGCCCTGGCAGCCACCTCCGGCGCACGGATCATGCGCCGGATCTCCCCGACGACCGCCTCCTCGACCATGCCTGCCGGCAAACGCAACGGACCCGAGGCCTCACCGGTCGATCGATTCCGGATCAGGTCCATCGACGTGTAGTAACGATAAAGGCGCGTACCCTTCTTCGTCGCCGTCGGCGTCATCGCCGCGCCGGTGTTTGTGAAGATGATGCCCTTCAGCAGCGCCGGTGTTTGAGAGCGGGTGTTCGATGCCCGCAGCCGGGGGCTCTGCTGCAGAATGTCGTGGACCTTGTCCCACAGGGCGCGATCGATGATCGGCGCGTGTTCGCCGGGATACGCCGTGCCTTTGTGAACCGCTTCGCCCACGTACACCCGGCTGTTGACGAGCTTGTAGAGGAAGCCTTTGTCGATCTGCTTGCCGCGCTTGTTGCGCACGCCCTCCGCGACAAGCGCCCTGGTCAGCGTCGTCGCCGAACCGATGGCGACGAACCGCTCGAAGATCATGCGCACCGTCGCGGCCTCAGCCTCGTTGATCACCAGCTTGCGATTGCGGACGTCGTAGCCCATCGGCACATAGCCGCCCATCCACATGCCGCGTTTGCGCGAGGCGGCGACCTTGTCGCGGATGCGTTCGCCGATGACCTCACGCTCGAATTGAGCGAAGCTCAGCAGGATGTTCAACGTGAGGCGGCCCATTGACGTGGTCGTGTTGAAGGCCTGCGTCACCGAGACGAACGTCACATGATTGCGGTCAAATATCTCGACGAGTTTGGTGAAGTCCATCAGTGAGCGGCTGAGCCGGTCGATCTTGTAGACGACGATGACATCGAGCAGGCCGCCCTCGACGTCCTGGATGAGTCGTTTCAGGCCTGGCCTGTCCAGCGTGCCGCCGGAGAAGCCGCCGTCGTCATAACCCTCGCGGATGGCGGACCAACCCTCGGCCTTTTGGCTCGCTACATAAGCCTCACAGGCCTCGCGCTGCGCGTCGAGTGAGTTGAACTCCATCTCGAGCCCCTCCTCTGTCGACTTGCGGGTGTAGATGGCGCAGCGCTGGCGGCGCGGCATCGCGATGATCGAAGCCGGCGGTCTGCTCATCGGTCCCTCCGGGCTTCGCGCAGTCCGAAAAATCGATAGCCGTTCCACTGGGTGCCGGTGATCGATCGCGCCACCGCCGACAGCGACTTGAACTTTCGTCCCTGCCACTCGAAGCCGTCCTTCATCACGGTGACCGTGTGTTCGGTCCCGTCCCATTCGCGCACCAGCCGCGTCCCGATGACGGGGTTGCGGGAATCCGCGATGATCGCCTTGCGGCCGATCTTGCCTTCGATCTCATCGGCCAGAAGGTCCAGCATGCGCCGCGTTTCTCGCGACGGACCGCCGTAGGTCAGTTCCTGAATGCGATGAGCGAGCCTGAATTCGAGATAGCTCCGGCTGTTGTTGGGCGCGGGCGCGCCGAAGAGGGCTGCCCATTTCGCCTTCAGCCCGGTCACCTTCATCTGTTTGAGGGCCGCGAGCTGCTGGAGAACGCTCGCATCTGTGGCGGCGATCCCC
>JANPPJ010000193.1:0-3788 GCA_031428455.1 Hyphomicrobiales bacterium
GCCGCACACAGTTATGGAGAGACTATCGTCGCCGGGACCGTGGAGGAGCAGGCGGGCAAAATGCAAGTGGCGAAATGCTTCCATCTCGCCTTGTTGAAGCGAGCCGCATTGAACGTCTGACGTCATGCTGGCCATAAGCCATTCGACTTTCGCAAGATCACCATTTGCCCAAGCTCGATCAGCGATGTCTGTACACATCCTTGCAAGCGGTTCGTAGACAAGCTCAGTTGGCACGCATTTCATGTCAACTATTGTCGGCTCCTTTTCTGTTTGGGCTTGTTCAGCAAGTGCGATGAGATGCTTCAGGCCATCGACATTGCCCTGCGAGAAACGCGCGGCCTGCGCCAGAGATTGTGCGCGGCGAAGATAGTATAAAGCTTGCCCGGGTCGCTCCGCAGCAACATTGCTCTGTCCGAGAAGTGCATAGGCCTGCGCGCGAATTTCAGTCGACCCGGCGGATCCCTTGCTTGCCTTCTCAAGCGCTTCGCCGATCGCCACAGCATTAATGAGTGCGTAGTGCGCGCCCTCGCGTAGGCTTTCAGCATCTTTCAAATATGCTTGTCCAAGCGCAAGCGACGACCACGCTGCGTCTTCGCTCAAGGCGCCATCGACCATGAATTGCACGAGATACGCCAGCAAGCGCCCGCCGATTTCCCGCGGCACATCGCGGTCACGCAGCGCGACGGAAATCCATAGGTTCTGAAGCCTCAGAATGAGCAGCTTGTCGCCGGAGGACCAGATATCCCTTGTCGCCGCATTTAATTGCCCGAAGGAAAAATTGGCGCGGTCTGCGCGCCAATTTTTTTCGAGTTCATTGAGCACCCGCTCTGCTACGACTTTCGACTGCTCAAGGGTTGGCGGGGTCGCGCTCGACTGACCTATTGCATCAATTGTCAAAACGAGTAAGGCGCTGGCTGCTACTGCCGCAGCGCGAATGCGCGACTTCGCCTTGTTGCTCATCGCCCCTCCCCCACAACGACGAAGGGGGCCCATATTGCGGGGTGGGCAAGCGCGGGATCGCTTTCATCTGCAAGAAGCTCAAGCACCGATTGGCGGAACGCATCCGCTTTTCCCAACGTCGGATCGCGCGACAGCGCAACGAAGGTTTGCGACGTCAACCGGGCGGCAGCATCGTCCCGCACCGGCCAGTGGGACACGAGCAGGGTCTTTGCGCCTGCATAAAAGAACGCCCTTGCCAACCCTGACAAGCCGGATGCGCCCGGCGTGCCATCGCCAGATGCGGTATTGCAGGCTGACAGAATAACCCAGTCAGCGTTGAGGTTCAGGCGAGCGGCTTCAGAGGCTGTGAGCAGTGCGTCGTCATCAGGCGTTGCGGCCAGGGGCGGCGTGAAGGCCAGCGCCGGCTCCACAAGTCCACCGATCTCGCCCGCCAGAAGGCCGTGTGTCGCGAAGGCGATGACGCGATAGCGCGACAGATCATCCGCCTTGACGGCAGCTTCCGTAGCTTGTGCGCCAAGGCGCATGCTGCTGGGCGGCGCCGCGAGCACTTTTGCGAGTTGAAGAAGTTCGCCCTCTGTCTGCGGGAGAGGCGACAACGCGCGCACGGCGTCGAGGTTAACGCGCCCAGCCTCAAAAACACTGGCGGCCGTTCCGGCACTGCGTAATGAGGCGACCTGAGTGGCGCCGGAAAACAGCGGAGCGCCATAGCCGCGGAAAGGCTCTGGCGCGCGCGCAACCTGCTGCGCACTGCGAAGCGCGCGCAGACTCGCCGCAGTCGGCAACGTCACCAGCGCATGCTTGCGGATCAACCAGTCGGTGGCGCGCAGCGCATCCGGATCACGGTCATCTCCACTTGGTTGGGAGGTGACAAGGAGGTTGAAGGGAAGTGAATCAAATGGCGCCTCCGCAACGACAAAGACCCGCGTGGCGGATCCGGTTATCTCTTGCACAGGGCCAAGAAGGTCAGTCCAGAGCCGATATGCAAGCGCACGCTCAAATCGGGGGCGCTCGAGCGTATCGCCGCTCTCGACAATCGTTTCACCAAAGGCGCTGCGAAACACTGCAACGGCGCCGGGGTTGAGGCCATCACGAAGGCGACGGATATCGTCGGTGAAATCTTTCTTCGCCCGCTCGACGCGCTTCCACGTCGAGCCAGTGCGGGAGATCGCCCACACATAGGTTTCGCGTTCCGCGCTGAAAATCATCACCATCGCTTCTTCGGCGCCAAGCAGCGACTGCGCCTCCATCAGCGCAAGCGGACGCGGCTGCGCCAATTCGGCGTAGGCGGGAAAGCGTGTTCCAAGCTCTTTATCTGCTTGCGCGATAGCGTCTTGCGATGCGACCATGCGTGCGCGCAGCTCGGTCATCCGTTCATCGTTGGCGCGTCCGCCCGCCGCCAACGCCTGGGCAAGGCGCCGGTCGTCGCTTTTCCAGGCCTCTAGTTGATCTTGCCGTTTGCGCACAAGGGCTGCGAGGTCATCGGACCCGGCCGCAAAGCGCACGCCAAGCTGCGCAAGCGCCGACCCTGCCGACGTGGACATTGCGCGCTGCGCCACCTCGAACGCTTCGTTTCGGGCGTCGTCCGGCGCCATCTGGCCGTGTGCGTATCCAGCGACGCTGATCAACTGCGCAACCACCATCGCGCGCGCTATTATAAATGCTGCTCCCCGAACCCGAAAACGGGCCATTCCTGAAACCCCACCGCGCTGACGCCCTTCGGCAAAGTTACATTGGCGACGACGTACGTTCAATAACATGCGCAGCGCCAACAAGACAAAAATCCGTTTGACAGGCCTCACCATCTTGCTTTCGACGTTGCGGCGAAGCCTCTCCAACCAGCGCCATCTGCTGCGTCAATGCGAATGTCGCCGTCGGAGGCGCCATAGTGGGCATAGGTTTAACAAACTGGTTTCCGTGTCCCGCCTTCAGGACGGGTCAGCACAAAGGTCATGCAGCCGCCGCCGCCAAAAAGGATTCGACGGCGGCACTGACGAAAACCTCCGCACGGCCGTCACCACCCAGATGAAACTGGTTTGTTTCAGATCGCGCGCGGGGTTGGACCGATTTTTTTGCGTCAGCCGCCAATTCTGGCATTTTTTCGACACGATAAGCCACTCAGCGAGGCCAAACACGTGCGCGCTTCGCCCTTGAGTATCCCTTGTCCGCAAGGCTGCCGAGCCTGCGAAACCAGTGCCATCGGTAGGAAACCGGAATAGTTTGGCATGTTGCGCCGCTTGCCAAAATTGCCGCACTCACGCGCTCACACGCAAGACGTCATTTACGTCCGAACCGTGGCCGTATCGCCATGCCAATTTCACAAAGCGTCTCCGGAATCGTCATGATCATAGTTAAAGCCCGGCTAGAGTCGGCCTGGCAAGTTGACAAACGCCCGACCGCCAAGAAACATGCTCATGCTCTCGCTCCTGGCGCTTGCCAACAGGATGCGCGGGCTCACTGCAATTCGGTGATCTGCGCACGCGCCATGTCTCACAGCGCGTGGATCGCGACACTCCAGTAAAGGCCATGTCGGATGAAGGTATTTCTCAAAACAAGCATGATGACATGCCTCGTGGCAGCTACATTCATCAATGGGGCCGCGCGCGCCCAGACGGCGGCCGACTCGCTCAGTCTTGCGCCCTCAACCGGCGCTGCCCCCGAAGCGCGACCGCTTACGTTGCCATCGAGCGATGAGTTCGTTGTCCCCTCTCTCTCAAACGAGCGCTCTCGCGCGCTTCTTTCGAAGGGTATGCATTTTCCGCTGAAGGAGGCGGGCAACAACCTTCGCCCGACAAGCAAGGACAGCGCAGAAAAAATTGTCGGCGGCACTA
>JANPPJ010000194.1:0-5481 GCA_031428455.1 Hyphomicrobiales bacterium
CGCGTCCGGGGCGTTGAACCGAACATGGAGGAACGGCGTGCCGAGCAAATGTTCGAGCAGCACCTGACTGGCAAGCCCCGCGTAGATCACCGCGACCGCCTCGGTGCGCATGGCCCACCATGACCACATGGGCTTCACGACAGGCGTGTAGACCCCCATGAGCAGCCATTTCACCGCAACGACCGTCAGCGCCATGAACGCCGTCATCGCGTGCGCTGCAATCATGAAGCGCCAGAACACGGTTCCCCAGTCGCCCGCCAGCAGAGGCTCGCTGATGAACTCGATGGACAGCACGGCGCCGGTCACGAACAGCATCGTGGGGAACGAAATGTGCACTGCCTCGAAGCTGGCGCGCAGCAGCTTGCGCCAGAACGAGGGCTCGTAGGTCCAGTTGGCGCCGCCGCCGTCGAAGCGCTGACGCACCGGCAGTTTGATCGGGGGCGATCCAAACCATGTGTCGCCGGGCGAGATCAGTTCATTGGCCGGCGGTTTCGACTTGATGCCGATGAGCACGCCCTCGGGGATAATGGTTCCAATCGGCACGACAGCGTCGTTGCCGACGAACACACGCGCGCCCGTTTTGACGTGGTCGAGATACATGTAGCCACGGCGAATGTCCTCGTCGCCGAGCACCACCTCGTCGGCGATGAAGTTCTTCTCGCCGACGCTGATGATGTCATAGCGGCCGGCAAGATTGGTGGAGACCTCCGCATCCTTGCCGACGCCCGCGCCCAACATGCGATACCAGTTTCGCATGTAGATGGTGGCGAAGAGCGACGACAACGTATCGAGCGTTACTTCCGTGGCCAGCTGCACGGTCCATTTGCGGACATAGAAGCCGGAATAGATTGAGTAGCAGCCCGGCTTCACGCTTGGCAGGACGATCCACCGGCACACGACGATCAGCGTGACCGTGGCCAACACGAGGGCGAACGCCATTGGCCACGCCATCAGGGGAACAGCCATCAGGTAGCTGGTGCGATCCACGATCCCGAGCCAGTCGTCCACCTGATCGAACACCCAGAACGCGGGGAAGATCGGCAGCAGGCCGATGGGCGGGATGATGAGGAAGGCAGCAACGTAAAAGAACAGGAGCATGCTGCGCCGAGCAGGCGTCGCCTCGGCTTGCTCTGTCAGTTCGGAACGCTCGACCATGCCGACATGGCGGGCGGGGGAGCCGTCCCAGATTTCCCAGCTCTTGATGTGCGTGCCCGCAGAAATGGCGGAAAGATCGCGCATCTCGCCGCCCTCGCCGATCACGCAATCATTCTCGATGACGCACGACGTTCCGATATAGGCGTCGTCGCCAATCACCACAGGGCCGATGATGAGTTCATTGCCCTCGACGTGGGCGTTCGACAGCTTGATCTTGCCGCCCATGCTGACGCGATCGCCAATGGTGAGTAGATCAGCGGCGCCGATATCGAGATCGCCGATGACAACATCGTTGCCGATCTTGGCGCCCATGGCGCGCAGGTACATCGGCAACAGGGGCGAGCCCTGAAACCATTTCATGTGAGACATGGTGGCGAAACGCTGCACCACCCAGATGCGATAGTGATAGACGCCCCAAAGGGGATAGCGGCCCGGTTTCGTGCGGCCGATCACCAGCCATTTCACGCCGATGGTCAGGAAGATCGTGCCGACGTTGATGAGCACATAGACGCCAAGCAGCGTCAGCACTTCCTGCCACCATTTGGCGTCAGGGCCCGTGAGAAGCATGTAGCTGATGAACACGCCAAGCCATTTGGCCGTCATGATGCCGAAGATGACCGGCAGCATGACCGCCTGCGCAAGGCCGCACAGGAAGCGCCGACGTAATGGCGGCGGCTCGAAACGCAAATCGCGCTGGGGTCCGAGCGTTGCGGCGCGGCCATCCAGCAGGCCCGACATGGCGCGCAGCGTGCGCGCTGCGTAGACGTCCTGCAAGGTCAGCGAGGCGAGCAGCGGGTGCTGGCGCACGAGGCCCAAAAAGCGCGCGGCGAGCAGCGAGTGGCCGCCCAGATCAATGAAGAAGTCAGCATCGAACGGGATGCTTTGAGGCGGCAGGACAGCCTTTGCAGCCGCCAGCAGTTTCGCCTCGGTGTCGGTGCGCGGCTCTTCCTGCTCTTCAGTGATTTCGGCGGGCGCGAGAGCGATCTTCTTCAGCTCGTTGCGGTTGACCTTGCCGGACGACAGACGCGGCAATTCCGCCATGGCCTCATAACGCGCGGGCACCATGTAGGCCGGCAAGGTGTCGCGCAATTTCGCGCGCAGGACTTTGGGTTCCAGCCCGGCGGAGTTTGTACCCTCCGGCACGATGAAGGCGACCAGCTGGTCCATGCCATCGTCGTTGCGCATGACGACCGCCGCCTGCCCGATACCTTCGAGACCCGCAAGGCGCGACTCAATTTCACCAAGTTCGACGCGGAAGCCGCGGATCTTGATCTGGTCGTCGATGCGACCGCGAAAGAGGATGTCGCCATTGCCGTCGAGCGCGACAGCGTCGCCCGAGCGATACAGAATCTTGTCGGGCCCGTTGGCGTCGAACGGATTGTTGATGAACTTCTCGGCAGTGAGATCGGGTCGACCGAGATAGCCCATCGCCACGCCGGGACCGCCGATAAGGAGCTCGCCCTCTTGCCCGGGCGCCAGCAGATCGAGCGATTCGCTGGCGACATAGCAGGTGTAATTGGGGATCGGCTGGCCGATGGTGACAGGCTCGCCCACGCGCACTTCGGCGATCGTCGCCACGACAGTCGCTTCGGTTGGGCCGTAGGAATTAAAGATGCGCCGACCCGGCTTGCACCAGCGCGCGGCGATGGAGGGCGGGCACGCTTCGCCGCCCAGAATGATGACGCGCAACGTCGCGATGTCGCGCGGGAGCATGGAGAGAAGCGTCGGCACTGTGTCGAGCACCGTGACGCCCGCCTGCTCCATCACTTCGGGCAGTTTGTCGGCTTCGCCCATGGTCTCAGGCGTGGCGACGAACAGGCGCGCGCCGACCAGATACGGCACCCAGATTTCTTCCATCGACAGATCGAAGGCGACGGAGGCGCCCTGGAACACCACGTCGCTTGCGCCAAGGCCGTAAACCTCGTTGGCCGAACGCAAGTAATGGCAGATGTTGCGCCCGGTGATGACGATGCCCTTGGGCTTGCCCGTCGAGCCGGACGTATAAATCATGTAGGCGGGATGATCGGGCGTGCAGCCAAGGGCGCGCGCATCAACGTTGCTGACGTCCGTTGGATCAACAAGCGGCTGCGGCAGAACGGTTTCGCACGGCATGACGCCAGCGGCCTTGGCGGCGTGGCTATCGTCGGTGAGCAACAGAACCGCGTCGCAATCGCGCAGACATTCGGCGACGCGTTCGGCAGGCGCATCGGAGTCAAAGGGAAGCCATGCGGCGCCGGTTTTGGCGATGGCGATCTGCGCAATCAGAAGCTCTGTGCCGCGCGCCATCCAGAGGCCGACGACCTTGCCCGGCGCCGCGCCCTTGCGGCGCAGGCCGCGCGCAATCGACATCGCGCGGGCGTCGACATCCGCATAGGTGAGGCGAAGGCCCCCGGACACCATGCAGACCGAGGTGGCGTGGTCCCGTGCGCTTGTTTCGAATATCTCGACAAGTAATTCGTCGCGCAGCAAGTGCGGCATGCGCGGCCCGCTCAACACGGCGGACTGCGGAAAAACACGCGCGCCGTTATCGTGGTGGTGCTCGTCGCGAGCCATATCCTGAGTATCCGTCATGCCGCCCTGCCCACCGAACTACGTTTCGGAAAAGACGCGTTCGTTCGCGCTCCCCGCTTCCGCGCGGCCCTGTCCGCACGGTCTCCCCCCAGGTGAAGTCTTGACGAGCGTCCCCTAGCGAAACCGGGAGCCCTTGCCCCGGCGAACGTCGTTAACACAACTCAACCACACAGTCTCGTGAACCGCCGCGACTGAACGGCTGATGAACGTACGTAATGACGCCTTCCTGAAGCTCAAATCCAGTTCATCTTGCCGTTAAGGAAAACAAGCACCCGGCCCTGCCAGATGTCGGCCAGCGCCGCCTGTTGCGCGGGCATCCCGGCGAGGACAGCCATGAGCGCCCGGGCGACCCCGCCGTGGGAAACGACGACCGCCTCGCTGTCGAGGCCTTCGATCCAAGGGAGCAGTCGATCAGCCAGCATTGCGTAGGATTCACCTTTGGGCGGGGTGAAGCGCCACTTGTCGCCTTCGCGCCATGACGCGGCGTCGGGGGCGCGCGCCTTCACCTCGGGCCAGGTCAACCCCTCCCATTCGCCAAAGGTCAGCTCAACGATCCGTTCGTCGAGCGCGTAGTCATGAATGGGCAGCTTCATGGCGGCCCGCGCGATTTCCATCGTCTGGCGGGCGCGGATCATGGGCGAGCATAAAAACTGCAGGTTGGGCGCGCTCAGGCCTGCAGGCCCCAGAATGCGCGCGACGGTGCGGCCCGCCTTTTCCGCCTGATGCCGACCTTTGGCGTTGAGCGGAATATCCTGCCGACCCTGAAGACGCCCTTCGGCATTCCAGTCTGTCTCGCCATGGCGCAGGAAAACAAGACGGTGGCGGAGCATGGCGCGCAGAACCTCCGGTGGGCGGCGCGCCTAGTCCTTGACGACAGAAATATCGGGCGCTGCCGGGTGCTTCATGCCCACGACGTGGTAGCCGGCGTCAACATGCAGAATTTCGCCCGTAATGCCGCGCGACATGGGCGACAGCAGGAACGCCGCCGTCTCGCCGACCTCTTCAATGGTCACCGTGCGGCGCAGGGGCGAATTGTACTCGTTCCACTTCAGGATGTAGCGGAAATCGCCAATACCGGAGGCTGCAAGGGTCTTGATGGGGCCAGCCGAGATCGCGTTGACGCGAATGGCCTTTTCGCCCAGATCGGCGGCCAGATAGCGCACGCTCGCTTCCAGCGCGGCCTTGGCGACGCCCATGACGTTGTAATGGGGCATCCATTTTTCGGCGCCGTAATAGGTCAGCGTAAGCATCGAGCCGCCATCGGTCATCAGCTTCTCAGCCCGCTGGGCGATGGCTGTGAATGAGTAGCAGGAGATCAGCAGCGACTTGGTGAAGTTACCCTCGCTGGTGTCGAGGTAGCGCCCGGTCAACTCGTCCTTGTCGGAGAAGGCGATGCAATGCACGACAAAGTCGATCCTGCCCCAGGCCTTTTCAATCTCGGCGAAAACGGCGTCCATGGTCGCAGGGTCGGTGACGTCACAATGGCCGGCGACGAGCGCGCCAAGGCTCTCGGCGAGCGGGCGCACACGCTTTTCCAGTGCATCGCCCTGATAGGTGAAGGCCAGTTCCGCACCCGCATCATGGGCCGCCTTGGCGATGCCCCATGCAATCGAGCGGTTGTTGGCGACGCCCAGAATGAGCCCGCGCTTGCCCGACAGAATGCCCGCTCTCGCGGCGCTTGGTGTCGCGTCTGCCATAACCGATCAACCTCTAGAAAGCGCTGTCGCGACCTGGTCGCGGGTTCCGGCTTTAAGC
>JANPPJ010000195.1:0-3409 GCA_031428455.1 Hyphomicrobiales bacterium
AATTGCTCGGCCCCGCGCAAGAGGTGCCACCTAAGGTAGAGCTGCCCGCGCCCAAAGGTGCCATCGCACTAGAAGATGTGCACGCCATTCCACCGGGCGGCAAGACGCCTGTGCTGCCGGCGGACCAGCTCGAAGCCTTGGGCTTTTCGCTCGTGATCTTTCCCGGAGGAATCGTCAGAGCAATAGCGCGCAGTGCGCGCGATTTCTATGCAACCTTGAAGCAGGATGGGACGTCCGACGCATTCCGGGATCGGATGTATGATTTTGACGGAGTCAATGCGTTGCTTGGCGCACAAGAAATTCTCGCGCGCGCCAAACGTTACGATGAGGGCGACCAGTGAATACAAAGGCGTCACACCGCGCGACGGCGCTTCTTCTGATTGATCTGCAAAACGACTTTATTCACGCAGCTGGCGCGTATGCGCGCGCCGTAGGTCCTTGTCCGCAGATTGCAGCTTTGCCAGCCCGGCTTGCTCCCCTTGCGCGCACCGTCCAGCAATCGGGCGGCATGGTGATCGCCACGCTCTTCACACTCGTTCCAGGGCGGGACGGCGAGCCGATCATTTCTCCACATCTGAAGCAGCTAAGACCCTTCCTGCAGCGGGGAGATTTTGCGCCGGGCTCATGGGGACAGTCTGTCGTGAATGAACTCGCACCCGTTGATGCAACAATAGAGAAGGTTGCCTATTCGGCTTTTTACATGACACGGCTCGAGTGGCTTCTCCGAAAATGTGAAATCGAAGCATTGATCGTCGGCGGTATTGTCACAAACGGCGGCGTTGCGTCGACAGTTCGCGACGCGCACGTGCGCGACCTTCCAGTTACTCTTCTGATCGATGGCTGCGCCGCCTTTTCGCTGCAGGTTCATTCCGCTGCACTCGAGGGACTGCGGCCGGTCGTGGAGATGTCATCCATCGACGCGGAACTCGCACGTTTCGGCTCCTGAGCCAGATAGTCGCCATGAACGTCCTCCTGCGAGTCCGATCAAGGCCTTCCGCTGTGGAGCGCGAGCGCTTGGTCATCGACGCGCGTTGCTGTGCGACAGCAACAGTCTAATAGCTGATGGTATTCCGGGTATAGCGGTAAACAAATGGACAAAGCAGAGCCGAGCAAGCGGTTCACATAACATATACTTAAGATTGCGACGGCCCACCACTTGAATGGGTAAGGACTGAATTAGTAGGTGGATTCGCGGCAATGTATCTGTCCACCAGGCGGATGATGTTCCGAGCGGGCGTAACAATCGCTATTCCAGAATTGACTCTCTCGGTTTGCAGCGTTGGCTCAGAATCGATGATATCCCGTGCGCGCCCATCCATCTCGAAGTGACCATGTATCAGCCCGAGCAAAAAAAAATATACCAGCACCGCTGAATTTCAACTCGCCTTTGAGCGATCTGACATGCCCTAGATTCAGAAACACCGGGGAACCACTTAAGCCACCAATCGAACGGGCTTCTATCAGGTAGGCTGCCATGCGACCGAAATCACGAGTAACAATCCCTTCTTCTTCCAAAGCAGCCAAATTACCGACTCGCACGATCGGAATGTTTCTTTGCTCACCGAAGTGGTGTCTGAACAACCCGCTCACAAACACCTCGTCGCCCAGCGCAACCTCATGTTCCTGGAAGACACCGTCGTTAACAAACATGCTTCTAGGTATCACCAGGTGATCTAACCATGCGGGTATTCCCATCTCGCATATAGCGATGTCTAACGTAGGGTCATCCGGATGGGTGTTCCAGTTCTCTAGCTGAGTGCGGACGGTGTGTATGGCTCCTGAGACGGTGTTCAAGCGCAGGATCACTTCGCGAAGTCCGTTTCGCTCTAAGCCACGAAGCACATGCGCCGCAGTCACAGCAAATACGCGAGGAGAGACACCCGATCCGTCCGCGGGGTCCTCGCCGACGAAAAAACAGGAACCGACTGGCGTAATCGCTCCGCGATTGGCAATTGATTGATCTTCAAAGGCTACAAACCCCACTGTCTTCCGAATCTCATCTGGAACCTTCATGATTCGCACTCTCCTACACGGATGAATAGATCGCGTTCGGCGATAGGGACATATCTTCTTACATCGCTCCAGGCCCACTCGGGAGCAGGGAGGGCCCGGCGAAAATGATTAAGGTGCGCAGGCAGTCGGCGGCGACGGAAAACGGCGAACTCATCGAGCTATCAAGTGCGGGACACGTAGCTAGACTTCGATGGCCGAGATACTGAATCTCAGCGTTATGATGGGTGTGGCGATCCATTACTCAAATCCTACCGAACCATCTTCTGCAAACACGGGCGGCGGGAAGCCGTCGCGTTCGAACATGGCGGCTATCGCGCTGTGAACGGCGTCTCCTCCTGTGCTGCGGTCGCTGCTCGACAGCATGCGCTGCAGCTCGCCGGCGTCTTCCGCCGTATCGCCCATGGGCCAGAGCGCGGCCTGCGCCAGATTGCGCTTGCGCTGCATGAGGCTTTGCAACAGGCACTCGAACGAGTGCTCGCGATAGCCGCCGTGGATCGCCATCGGCACATGCACTGTGACGGCCTGCTTCTGTCCGATGCGATGCGTGCGGTCGTTACACTGTTCCTCGACAGCCGGGTTCCACCACCGCGACAAATGGATCACATGCGTGGCGGCCGTAAGCGTGAGCCCCGTTCCCGCCGCCTTGGGGCCGAGGACTAGAAGGTCAAAGCCGCCGTCGCTTTCAAGATGCTTCTGAAAACGATTCACAATCGCCTGCCGCTGCGGGATCGGCGTGTCGCCATTGATGAGATCGATCTTGCCCAGCCCAAATTCCGCGCGCACCAATTCGATGAACCGATATTGCATCTGGCGATGCTCAATGAAGACAAGCGCGCGCTCGCGCTTTTTCTGAATAGTGCGGAGGATGTCGAACGTCGCCTGCAGTCTCGCGGACGAGCCGATAAAGTCCGCGTCGTCGCCATCGGCGTGCAGATCGGGATGCACCGACACGGTGCGGATGTGGTGCAGCGCTTTCAGCGCGGCTCCCATACCGCCGGTGGCCAGTTTCAGTTTGGCGTCTTCGTAATGAGCCTCCTGATGTGGCGGCATCAGGCGGGGATACAGGCGCCGTTGCTTGGGGAGGAGATCGCGTGCCACATCCTGTTTGAGGCGACGCAAACCCAGGGGCGGGATTGAACCAGTCGGTTTGAAGACCTGAGCGTGCAGATCGGCCATGGCCGTTTTGTCGGCAACTCCGAAACGCTCCTTGAACGACGCGAGCGTGCCGAGCATGCCGCCGCAAATGATGTCCATGATTGCCCAGAGATCGACCACGTTGTTCTCGATGTGTCCGTCGTCAGAACATTTGGCTCAGAATGCGTTGGGGATTAGCGGAGTGTCTGTCTCGTCCTGGGGTTGATGTTAAGCGGCGATGTTGCGGTGCTGCAAGCGCCGA
>JANPPJ010000196.1:0-13927 GCA_031428455.1 Hyphomicrobiales bacterium
CTTCGAATGTGTTCCGGCGTTGGCGGGCAGCCACTTCTCATGCGTGCCCCAGCCCAGTTCCGCCGGCTGCATGCCTTCCGACACGAAGCCCTCGACAGACCATGTGTTGACGAAAACCTGCATGGGCCTGGGCTTTTTCGAGCGTTGCGTGTCGCGCTCGGCGATGTGGATGCCCTTCACGCCAAGGCGCTGCGCGAGCTTGCCCCAGTCTTCCTTGCTCCTGGGCTCGGGATGCGCATCACCCAGATCGACGGCCAGATTAAGCAACGCGCGCTTGACGAACCACGACACCATGCCGGGATTGGCGCCGCAGCACGACACTGCGGTGGCGCCGCCCGGGCTGCTGCGGCGCGCTTCAAGCACACGTTCGCGCAAGGCGTAGTTGGAGCGCTCTTCCGGGCCCATGTTCTTGTCGAAGTAAAATCCGGCCCACGGCTCGGCGACCGTATCGATGTAAAGCGCGCCGATTTCGCGGCACAATTCCATAATCGCCACCGACGATGTGTCGACGGACAGATTGACGCAAAAGCCTTGGCCGTTGCCAGCGGTGAGCAGCGGCTTGAGCAGTTCGCGATAATTGTCTTTCGTGACCGCAGCCTTCACGAAACGCACGCCATGCTTTTCAGCCAGCACACGGTCGGAATCGTTGGGATCAACAATAACCATGCGCGCCTTGTCGAACTTGAAATGGCGCTCGATCAGCGGCAGCGTTCCCTTGCCGATAGAGCCAAAGCCGATCATCACAATCGGGCCATCGATACGGCCATGTACGGGCCAGTCGGTCATGTTGTCATCTCCAGGTCACAAAATAGCGGGGATCAAATAAATGGCCCGCGACAGGTCGCGGGCCATGAAGCAAACCAAAAGGGCAAGGTCAATGCCGGCGCGAATCACACGTGCATTACGCAGCCCGCCGACGCGTGGACGCAAGCTTGACGCGTGCACGCGGCGCCTTTGCGCCGGTCGCCACAATCATGCCCTGCGCGTCGGTCATTGCGCCCGGTGCGAGCTCAAGCGCCAGAAACCGCGCGCGTTCAACCGGTCCCGGCATATCAAGCTGCGCGGTCAGCGCAGCCGAGAAGCCAAAGCGCTCGTAATACGGCGCATCGCCGACAAGGATGATCGCCTGGTGGCCCAGCGCAGCAGCGCGCGCGATGGCTTCGCGCATGAGCACGCCGCCGACGCCAAGGCTGCGATGGCTATCAGCTACCGCAAGTGGGCCGAGCAGAAGCGCGGGCTTGCCACCAGCGTCGATGTGCCAAAGCCGCACGGTGCCAACCAGCTTGCCGTTGTGCATCGCCGAAAGCGACAGCCCACGCGCAGGCACGCGGCCCGCGCGCAGAACTTCGCTCGTCTTGGCGAAACGCTCAACGCCGAAAGCCTCATCAAGCAGCCGCTCGCGCGCGGAAAGGTCCGCAGCAATTTCAGGACGCACGGCCAAGAGATCGCTCGTGCCGCGCAGCGGGCGCAGAACGGCGAACGGCGAAGACGCGCGCGAAGTGACGTCGCGATTAAAGGTTTCACGCTCAGGAGCGCGCGCAAATGCAATCGAGGTCATCCGACCCTCCAATGAGGTAGTCAGGCGACCCTCGCACCCCGCAGAGTTTTCATCTCTTGGAGGCCGTCCGGGACCGGGATAAGGGTGAATGGACCGCGCGCTATCGCGCGCGATCACTCGGCCGCTCAGATGACGTAAGTCTCGAGCGGCGGGAAGCCATTGAAGCCGACGCACGAATACGTCGTCGTGTAGGCTCCCGTTCCCTCGATCAGCACTTTCGCGCCGATCTCCAGGCTAACCGGCAGGTGGTAAGGCTCCTTTTCATAGAGCACGTCCACAGAATCACAGGTCGGACCCGCGATCACGCAAGCTTCCGTCTCGTCGCCATCGAAGGGCGTGCGGATCGGATAGCGAATCATCTCGTCCATGGTTTCGGCCAGTCCGTTGAACTTGCCGATGTCGAGATAGACCCACTTCACGTTGTCGTCCGCAGCCTTCTTCGACACGAGGATGACCTCGGCCTCGATGATGCCCGCGTTGCCGACCATGCCGCGACCCGGCTCGATGATCGTCTCCGGGATGCGGTTGCCGAAGTGCTTGCGCAGCGACCGGAAGATCGCTTGACCGTACTGCTTCACAGCAGGAACGTCGCGCAGGTACTTCGTCGGGAAACCGCCGCCGAGGTTCACCATCTGAAGATGGATGCCCCGCTCAGCGAGATCCCGGAAGATCGTGGCCGACGAGCGCAGCGCAGCATCCCACATGCGCGGGTTGCGCTGCTGCGAGCCGACGTGGAACGACACGCCGTAGGCCGTGAGGCCAAGACGGTGCGCGTGCTCCAGCACGCTTGTGGCCATTTCGGGCACGCAGCCGAACTTGCGCGACAGGGGCCATTCAGCGCCCGCGCCGTCGCAGAGGATGCGGCAGAATACCTTCGAGCCAGGCGCAACGCGCGCGATCTTCTCGACCTCGATTTCGCAATCGACCGCGAAGAGGCGCACGCCGAGCTCGTAAGCCCGCGCGATGTCGCGCTCCTTCTTGATCGTGTTGCCAAAGCTCAACCGGTCGGGCGAGCAACCGGTCGCCAGCACCTGCTGGATTTCGACAACGGAAGCCGTGTCGAAGCAGGAGCCAAGCTTCGCTAGAAGGTCGAGAACCTCCGGCTGCGGGTTCGCCTTCACGGCGTAGAACACGCGCGTGTCAGGCAGAGCCTTGGCGAAGGCGTTGTAATTGTCGCGCACAACGTCGCGGTCCACGACCAGGCAAGGCCCCGTGTCGAGGCCGTCTTCACGGCGTCGGCGAAGAAATTCCATGATGCGATCAGTCATCGCGGCATCCCCCATGGCGCGACCATCCCGGCCGCGCTCAAGATATCCAAATGGGTGGCTGGCGAGCTTTCCTGCGCCGCGCTGTGGAAACGCGGTTCAGGTCAACAAACCAACCGTGACCGCCATCGTTGCCGCCGAATACATCGGCAAGCTAAGAGACGATCAGGTGCAGCGCCGTAGGCAGCTTTATCCGGAAAGGCGGGAGCCAATCCGGTTTCAGCAGCCATCGTTTGGATAGGGGAAACCCTGTCCGCACGCCCGGCAAGAGAGACAAGCCTCTTCGATACGCCGGCCTTTGGAGGGGCCGACAGAGACGAAAAAGCCCGGTCCGTCGTTGCTTTAAGTCGCGTCCCCCGTTTGGCGGGGTTCGCCGGTTCGCTCCGGCTGCCGGTTTTTTCGAGTGGTTAACCGGCCTCTTGTCCGGATCCCCGCTCACCGACACACGACCACAGGCACGTGCGATTTGGGCAAGGCAAAACATATGCATATGCAGCCGCAGATCAAGCGTTATTTTGGCCTGACCCCAAAAAAGAAACCTTCGCGCCATTCTTGACGTCTGCAAGCCAAGCTTGATGGCGGCTCCGTCTTGCCCGCGCAACAGAACGCGTTTACGTCCTAGGAGCCGGCGGAAATCCGCCTTCGAACGCCCGGAACACTTGCTCCATGTCCGACATCAGCCGTCGTTCGCTTCTTGGTGGCGTCGCCGCCGCAGCGCTTCTTCCCGGCCTCGCGCCAAGCCTCACTCCAGGCGCAGCGCTGGCGCAGAATCAGGCGGCCCCCGCGCCGCGCGTCGCCCCGCAACCCGCTTTCAGCTACGATGACATCGTGCGCCGCGCCAGGGAGATTGGCGCCAGTCCCTACGATGGAGCGGTGGCGCCGCTTCCCGAGCAATTGTCACGGCTTGACTGGGATGCGTGGATGCAGATCCGCTTCCGGTCGGACAGGTCGCTGCTGGGCGCCTCGGGCGGCCGCTTCCGCCTGCAACTGTTCCACCTCGGCCACCTGTTCCAGAAGCCGGTCACCATTAATACGATCCGCGACGGCATCCCGACGCCAGTGCCCTACACGGCTTCGCTGTTCGATTACGGCTCGGTGCGGTTCGACAAGCCCCTGCCTGTCAACATGGGCTTTGCCGGCTTCCGTGTACATTTCCCGCTCAACGATCCGCGCGGATCGGACGAGTTGCTCTCTTTCGTGGGCTCCAGCTATTTCCGCTGGCTCGGCCGCAACCAGAAATACGGCCTGTCCGCCCGAGGCCTCGCGCTTAACACCGGCCTTCTCGACAACAAGGAAGAATTTCCGTTCTTCCGGGAGTTCTGGATCGACACGCCCGCTGCGGGCGTCGACTCGATCACGATCTACGCGCTGCTTGATTCGCCGTCCGTCTCCGGCGCCTACAAGTTCGTGTTCCATCCGGGCGACGAATCGCCCGTGGATGTGGAAGCGACGCTCTTCCCGCGCCAGCCCCTGCCGCTGCTGGGCATGGCGCCTCTTACGTCCATGTTCTTCCTGGGCGAGAACGACCGGCATTTGAACGCGCCAAACAAGTACGACGAATTCAGGCCCGAGTTGCACGATTCCGACGGGCTGATGATCCAGACCGACGCCAATGAATTCATCTGGCGGCCGCTACGCAATCCGCTCATTCAGGAAGTGCACAATTACCCGGTCAACAACATGAAGGGCTTCGGCCTCATTCAGCGCGACCGCAAGTTTGAGCACTATCAGGATATCGAACTCGCCTATGAGCAGCGCCCCAGCTATTGGGTCGAGCCGAAGGGCGACTGGGGCGAAGGCCGCATCGAACTGATTGAGCTCGCCACGAAAGACGAGACGTTCGACAACACCATTGTCGCTTTCGTGCCCAACAGAGTGATCGAGCCCGGCAAGCCTTTCACCTTCGCCTATCGCATCCGTTCGCTCACCGATGGCAAGAACCTGCACAAGCTGGGACGCGCCATCAACACGTTCACGGCCCCCGCCTATGCGCTGGGGTCGGGCGAAGAGCGCCGCAACGGAACGCGACGTTTCATGATCGACTTCGCCGACGGCGAGATGGCGTATTATCTCAAAGAACCCAACATGGTGCAGATGGACACGCAGGTGACGGGGGGCAAATTCATTCGCCAGTTCCTCGTGCAAAATCCCGCCATTCAGGGTTTCCGCCTGATGGTTGACGTCGAACTCAACCCGACAGACTTCACGATCATCACCACGCGCTTGCGCAGCCAGGGCAGGCCGATCACCGAGACGTGGAACTGGTCATGGAAGGTTTATAATCTGTGAGCCAATAACGGGCTCCAGTCTCCCTTCGCCTCGAAGCACCACGAAAAGGCGGCGCGGCAGACGCTTGCCTAAACTCGCTGCGCGCTCCACAAATGCAACGTCAAGTTCACCCTGAGGGCCCGCATCGGCCAAGGAGGCGCAGTGAAGCATTTAAAGGTTATTATCGCGGCTGCCGCCACCTTCTTCTCGATCACGGGCGCGGCGCACCTTTCCGCGCAGGCGCAGACCCCCGACCGGGTGATCTTCGCGACCAACTGGCTGCCGCAGGCCGAGCATGGCGGCCATTATCAGGCGCTGGTTGACGGCACATACAAGAAGGCCGGACTCGACGTCCGCATCCTGCCGGGCGGGCCGCAGGCCAACAACCGCATTCTGCTGGCCGCTGGCAAGGTTGACTTCTACATGACCGCCAATCTGATCCCGTCGTTCACGGCGCTTGAGCAGAACATCCCTGTGATCGCGGTGGCGTCGATCTTCCAGAAAGATCCCTTTATCCTCATGTCCCACCCCGGCCAGGGCTTCGACAAGTTCGAGGACTTAAGCAAGGCGACCGCGTTTGTAAGCGCTGAGGCGCGCGCGGGCATTTTTCAGTGGCTGCGCACGGCTTACGGTTTTCGTGAGCAGAACATAAAGCCCTACACATTCAATCCCGCCCCGTTTATTTCGGACAAAGCGTCTATCCAGCAGGGCTATCTTACTTCCGAGCCTTTTGCGGTGGAGCAGGTTGGCAAATTCAGGCCCAACATTTTCCTCGCCGCCGATCATGGCTTCGACACGTATTCGACGCTGATCGAAGCGCGTCGCGACACGGTGGAAAAGCGCGCCGACTATGTGCAGCGTTTCGTCGACGCCTCCATCATCGGCTGGTATAATTATATGTACGGCGACAACACCGCCGCCAATGCGCTTATCAAGCGTGAAAACCCTGAAATGACCGACGCGCAGATCGCCTTCTCCATCGCGAAGATGAAGGAATATGGCATCGTCGATTCAGGCGACACGCTGAAACGCGGCATCGGCTCAATGTCCGACGAACGCATCGCCAGCTTCTACGACAAGATGGTGAAGTCCAGCGTCATCAAGGCGGGACTTGATGTAAAGCAGGCGTATACGACGCGCTTCGTCAACAAGGGCGTGGGCCTCGATCTGCGGCCGAAACAGTGATGGGCGACACGGGAGCGCACGCGCCTCTCGTTGTTCTCGATGGCGTCGGCAAAATCTTCGACACCGGCGTCGAGGCGCTCGCAAATCTCAACCTGAAAGTCATCGAGGGCGAGTTTCTCTCGCTTCTCGGTCCGTCAGGCTGTGGCAAGTCAACGGCGCTGCGTCTGATCGCGGGACTTGCGGAGCCAACGGCTGGCGCCGTGCGCTGGCGCGAGTCAGAGCGCCCTGAAACCGGCTTCGTGTTTCAGGAACCAACGCTCATGCCGTGGGCCAGCGTTGAGGATAACGTGTGGCTTCCCCTGCGTCTGCGCGGCGTCTCCAAAAATGAAGCCGCGCGACAGATCGCTTCCTCGCTTGAGCTTGTCGGCCTCACCCGTTCTGCAAAAGCTTATCCGCGCGAGCTGTCGGGCGGCATGAAGATGCGCGTCTCCATCGCCCGCGCGCTGACAACAAACCCAAGCCTGCTGCTGCTTGATGAACCCTTCGCCGCGCTGGACGAGATCACGCGGTTTCGTCTGAATGACGACTTGCTGCGTCTGCAACGCGAGTTGAAAGCCACGGTGATTTTCGTAACGCATTCGGTTTTCGAGAGCGTCTATTTATCATCGCGCATCGCCGTCTTCGGCGCCCATCCGGGCCTCGTGACGCAAGTGCTCGATGTCGTTGAGCCCTATCCGCGCGATGCCTCATGGCGGGCGACGGCGCGCTTTGCAGAAGCCTGCCGGGACGCCTCTACTGCGCTCGAACATGCAAGCGCCGAAGAGACAACGCCATGAGCGCGGCCATAAGTGCGGCCATGCGTGCGCAAGCGATTTCCGCTCGGCGCGGGCGCCTTCTCATGCGCTCCATTCCTGCGCTTG
Organism: Hyphomicrobiales bacterium; assembly: GCA_031428455.1. Taxonomy (GTDB): domain Bacteria; phylum Pseudomonadota; class Alphaproteobacteria; order Rhizobiales; family Beijerinckiaceae; genus Terripilifer. The sequence continues at coordinate 7,137 of JANPPJ010000196.1, forward strand.
TCTTCGCCGCCCTCATTCTGGGCTGGGAGGCGCTGGTGCGCCTGCGCGGCATACCGCCCTACATCTTGCCCGCCCCCAGCCTGATCGCGCAGACGCTTGTGACCGATTGGGGCACGCTGGCGCCCGCGCTATGGATGACGCTGCGAACCACCTTTCTGGCGCTACTTCTGGCGACCGTCGGCGGGCTCGCGCTGGCTCTCCTTTTTGCACGCTGGCGGCTTATCGAAGCGTCGCTCTTTCCCATCGCCGTCATACTTCAGGTCACGCCGATCATTGCGATTGCGCCGTTGCTGCTTGTCTACCTCGAGCCGCAAACGGCAGTGCTGGTCTGCGCGTTCATCGTCGCTTTCTTTCCCATTCTGTCGAACGCAGTGCTCGGCCTGCGCTCAGCCGATCGCAACCTTATTGAACTTTATAAATTGTACGGCGCGCGGCCCACGCAGGAACTTCGGCTCCTGCGGCTGCCCTCCGCGCTACCCTATTTTCTTGGCGGGCTCCGCATTGGCGGGGGGCTGGCGCTCATCGGCGCTATCGTGGCGGAGATCGCAGCGGGCGCGGCGGGCCAGGGCGCGGGCCTCGCCTTCCGCATCGTGGAGGCCGGCTATCGGCTCAACATTCCGCGCATGTTCGCCGCGCTGGTTCTGGTATCTGCGACCGGCGTCGCTATTTATATGCTGTTCTCGCTCCTGTCACGGCTATTGCTTGGCCGCTGGCATGACAGCGAAACAAACGTTTGATACTTACGGCGTCAGGGCCTGGAGAAGCCCCGAAACCGGAAGTAATTGAATCTACAGCCTGATCAGAAGAAGTCGGGCCCAGAGGAGAACATCGCCTATGACGCACGCATTTTCACCCGCACTGAATAAACGCGACTTGCTCCGCACCGCCGCCGCCCTCGGCGCCGGGGCCATGCTGCCCGCCAGCGCATTTGCGCAAGCCAAGTGGCCCACGCAGCCTGTGAAGGTTATCCTGCCCTTCGGCGCTGGCGGCGTGGCGGACGTGACCGCCCGCATTGTCGGCGAGAAACTGGGCGGCAAGCTCGGTCAGCGCTTCGTCATCGAGAACGTCCCGGCCGCCGGCGGCATTCAGGCTGCCCAGAACGTGCTGCGCGAAAATGCGGATGGCAACACCATTGCCCTGTTCTCAAACGGCACGGCGGTCAGCGTCGGCCTGTTCAACAAGCTTGCCTTCGATCCCGTGAAACAGTTCGCGCCCGTCTCCTCCATGGGCTTCTTCGACTTCATCTTCGTGACCGGCGCCAACAAGCCCTACAAGACAATGGGAGACTTGCTGAAATTCGGGAAGGCGAACCCGGGCAAGTTGAACATCGGGACAATCGTGATCGGCAGCACGCAGAACCTCACTGCGCAATTGTTCAAGTCCATGGCCGGAATCGACGCAGCCATTGTGCCTTTCAAGACGACGCCGGACCTGATGCTCTCCACCATGAACGGCGACATCGACCTGATGATCGACGCGTTCGCCGCCGTGAAGACAAACATCGCAGACGGCAGGCTGCGCGCGCTTGGCGCATCGGGCCCCAAGCGCTCTGAAGCCCATCCCGAGATCCCCACGGTGGCCGAAGGCGGCGTGGCGGGTTTCGATGTCGTGTCGTGGAACGCTTTCTTCGTGAAGGCCGACACGCCGAAGGAGATCGTCGACACGCTGGGTGCTGCGATGCGCGACGTGTTATCGGACCCCGACACACGCAAGCGCGCCCTGGAGCTTGGCATCGAAACCCGCTCCAGCACGCCGGACGAACTCGCCAAGCGCCTGAACGACGACATTGCCCGCTGGTCAGACGTCATCGCCAAAGCTGGCATCGAGAAGCGGTAATCACGCCATGATCAGCGTCCTCATGCCAGCGCCGCTGCCGGCTTTTATACAGGAAGCACTCGAAAGGCGCTTCCGCGTTCACAGGCTCTATGCGGCGCCTGACAAGGGCGCCTTGCTACGCGAAATCGGCCCCACGATTCGCGCCATTGCGACCGGTGTGCCCATCCTCACCCAGGACATCATCGCGCCCGTCACAGGCGCGCTGATGAGCACGTTGCCTGCTCTGGAAATCGTCGCCAATCTGGGCGTCGGATACGACAACATCGACGCCGCATGGGCGGGCGCCAACAGCGTCATCGTCACCAACACGCCCGATGTGCTGACGGAAGAAACAGCCGACACCGCATTTGGCCTGCTGCTCAACGCAGTCCGCCAGTTCTCCCGCGCGGAACGCTGGCTGCGGCAGGGCGAATGGCTGAAAGGCCAGTTTGAGCCCACAGCCTCCCTGCGAGAGCGCACCATGGGCATCCTTGGCCTGGGCCGCATCGGCAAGGCCATCGCGCGCCGCGCTGAGGCGTTCGGCGTGACGGTCATCTATCACAACCGCAAGCCCGACCCCTCGGTCAGCTACGCGTATTGCAGCAGCTTGCTGGAGATGGCGCGCCGCTGCGATATCCTGATGATCGCCGCGCCCGGCGGCCCCCAGACCCGCAACATCGTCAATCGCGAAATCATAGACGCGCTGGGGCCCGATGGCGTTCTCGTGAACATCGCGCGCGGCACGCTGGTGGACGAACGCGCCCTCATCGACGCCCTGCGTGAGAAACGCATCCTCACCGCAGCTCTGGACGTCTTTGCGCAAGAGCCGCATGTGCCGCCGGAACTGATCGCCATGGAGCATGTGATCCTGCTCCCCCACGTCGGTTCGGCCTCGCAGCACACGCGCAACGCCATGAGCCAGCTCGTGATAGATAATTTGTTCGCCTGGGCCGATGGAAACGATGTTCTAACCCCTGTCGCGGAAACTCCGTGGCGGCGGTCGCCCGGGCGAGCTGTTTGATTCTGGGGTCTGCAAAGGAAGCCAAGCCATGAACCTGTCCGTTTCCCCCATGCGAATCGCGAACGCAGCGGCCCGGTCCGCCCTGATCGCAGCGTGCGGGTTCATCATCCTTGCAGGCGGGGCCGTCGCGCAAAACGCGCCTGTGCGCCTTGGAGAGAGCGGCGCGCCAATGCAGATGGCCCAGCAGGCCCAGACGCAAAAGCCGGCCCAGCGCGCCCCGGCCCAGCAGGGCCCCCGCATCGCCGAAGTCGCCGGGCGCTACGCTGTCCTTCGTGAGGACGACAAGGACACGCTGTGCATGGTCACCCTGGCGGAAACCGCGCGCGGCAGCGGCTATCATCGCGCGCAGCTTGCGCCCGCCTGCCGCGACAACGGCATCGTGATCTTCGACCCCATCGCCTGGACGATTGACCGGCAGGGACACATTTCGCTGCAGGCGCGCAAGGGCCACAAGATGGGCATGGAGCGCGACCCCAAGGGAGTCTGGCGCCGCATGGGCGACGGGAAGGCGCGGCCTCTTTCGCTGAAGCGGATCTAAGTTAGGCGCGGGCGATGATCTGCCCGCGCTTATTTACTTGCCGAGATTCTTGAGCATCTCGGACAGCGCGCGCACAGACGCCTCTGGCGTGCGGTAGGCCTGATCCACCAGCGCGGCCAGTTCCTGCCCCGAAATAGGATCGATGGTGAGCCCCAGCTTCTCCGCCTCGGCCTTGAAAACCGGATCGCTCATCGTATCCAGAAACGCCTTCTGCAAGGCGGCCAGCCGATCCTTCGGCACATTGGGCGGCGCCACAAGCGGGCGCCCAAACGCGGCGCGGGAGAGGAAGAATTCGAGAATATCCTTTTTCTGCGGGTCCGGGTTGGCGTCCAGCACAAGCGGCGGATCGCCCTTAATCTTTGGGTCTTTTTTCAGCGCAGCCTGAAAAAGGATGTTGATTTTTCCATCAAGGAAAAGACGCTGGCGGGCCAGCGCATCATACGCAACGCAGATGCCATCCACCTCTCCGCGCTCCATCGCGAGAATAACTTCATTGGAGCCCGGATAGCCTTTAACCGTGCGAATTTTCAGGCCCAGAAACTGCGCGAAAAATTCCGGATAAACCGCAGTATCCGCGCCGGAGCCTGATCCTCCCATCGTGATTTCTGTCGTTTTGAGATCGCCAAGCGACTTCGCTTTCGCCTCCGTGGTGACGACACATACGTTGGTGTCCTGATCGGGACTGCCGATCCAGCTCATTCTTTGCGGCGCAAATTGAATGCTGCGGTCACCCAGCAATGGCTCCAGCGGCAGGCCGCGGCTGATGAGGCCGAACGCAGTTCCGTCAACGGGCGCCACGCTTTGCAAGTGCAGCGCAAGTTTCATTGTGCCAGCGCCCGGCATGTTCTGCGCGACCATGGTGGGCGCGCCGGGAATATGCCGTCCCATGTGCCGCGCGATGGAGCGACCCCACAAGTCGTTGCCACCGCCCGGCCCAAAGCCGATGAGCAAGCTCATCTGCTTTCCCTTGTAGAAGCTCTCAACGCTCTGCGCCTGCGCGGTGGAAACCGGAGACCCGAGCGTGGAGGCGATGAGCATCGCGCCGACGAGAAGAACACTGCGGTGCAGGCGTTTCATCATGCCCCCCCTTAATCGCGGATGTTCTGCAGGAACCATTCGGTGGGGATTTCGCGCGCTACTTTCAGACGCTTCGCCTCTTCGTAGACCCAGCCGCCGACGGAGGAGAACTGCAGGCCTTGATTGCCGACGTTGCGATAGAACGTGATCTCGTCGCGGTTCGTGCGCCCCTTCGCCTTGCCGGTGATGAGATCGGCGAAATCTGGCTTGTCGCCACCCTTGCCGCGATCCATGAAATCGGGCGAGTCGCCGCCAAAACCGGGCTGCGGATTTTTCTCTGGAATGCGTTTCATCTCGTCCACGCTGCCGCCGATATAGGCCGCAGGCGACAGGCCGCGCTCCGCCTGAAACCGCTCGGTCTGCTTCATCTGCAAACCAGCAGTGCCCTGCCGGATGACAACGTCGAACTTGCCCATCACCGCATCAGGCATTTCGCGCCGACCGAGATTGGTGACGTGCTGCCCCTTCTCAAGCCACTCAGCGTCATAGACAGGCTTCATGCTGTCGGTTGCCGAGGACACGATATCAACGCCGCGGATCGCGTCACGCGGGTTGTCACACACCTCAATTTCGATGCCCAACCTTTCGCGCATCTCTTCGGCAAATTTCTCGCGGTTTGCAGGTGTGGGGCTATAGATCTTGCACTTCTTGATGTCGCGAACGCAGGCGAATGCATCAAGAAACGTGCGCGCCATGCCGCCTGAGCCCAGCATGCCCACCACATGGGAATCCTCGCGCGAAAGATACTTCGTGCCAATGCCCGCGCCACCGCCAACGCGCATGTGCTGCAGCACGCCATCGTTGATGAAAGCGAGTGGCTCGCCGTTGCGCGTCGAACACAGGAAAATAAGCCCGCAATACGTACCCGGCTCGCGGCAATGCTTGTCTTCGGTCCAGCCGCCGTCAGGCTCTGCCGGCCAGGTGATGACGTCGGACTTCATGCGAATAGCGAAATAGCCGTCGTTGGCCCCTTCCATGGACCCCCAGCGATAATAACCGTCGGGCCGATCGCACGGGTAATACATGTCGATGCGCGGGCGATGAATGGCGCCCCCTGCAGGGATTTTCTTGAACGCGTCCTCCTGAACGCGGATGCAATCCTTCATCAACAGAATCTTCGAGACGGTTTCATTGTCGATGATCAGCATTGCTTCCTCCCGTGAACGTATTCTCGCTCATGGTAGGCGCAGGCGAATGTCTGTCAAGCGACGCTCAAAGGCGCTTCAGGCGGCGTGAAACGCTGCCAGTGGCGTTTTCTGCACGCCTGCATCATCAAAGTTTTCAGGCGATAGCCAGCGCTCGCAAGCGCCCTTGCGAGCAGGCCACTCGTGATGGAGCGTTGAGAACCAGGCGCTGTCACGGCTTTCGCCGCGAATGATCATGCACTGGCGGAACACGCCCTCAAAGGTGAAATCGAAGCGCTGCGCAGCGCGATAAGATCCCGCGTTGCGCGTATCGCACTTCCATTTAACCCGGCGATACTGCATCGTCTCGAAGGCATGACGCAAAAGAAGATAGACCGCTTCTGTCGCGGCGGGCGTGCGCTGTAATCCCGCGCCAAAGAGCACGTCGCCAATTTCAACCCTGCGATGTGCAGCCTTGTCACGCATGAATGCAAGAAAGCCAGGCTCGCGTGAGCTTTCTGGATCAAAACAAGCGAAGTACGCGCGCCCGTCCCACGACACCTTTTTTGAAAACCAGGACGCCTGCGCACCCTCGTCCTGCGGCGGCGGCTCGACCATGAACGCCGTGCGCGCGAAGCCTTCGTCGTGACACACCGCGCGGCGCAAATCATCGAAATGATGCGAGCCAAGCGGCTCAACCCGCACGGTGCGGCCTTCGATCATACTTGCGCTCATTCGCCGGGCGCTCCGCCATGGCGCTGCGCGGCAACAGGTTCTTCATCACGCGGGCCGACAAAACGCGAAAAGCCGCTCCAGATGAGTCGCCCCAGATCATCCATGACGGTGAACATCGCAGGCACAAAAATCAGCGACAGAATTGTTGATGCGATCAAGCCGCCGATCACGCCAACAGCCATCGGCGAGCGAAACTCGCCGCCATCGCCAATGCCAAGCGCGGACGGGATCATGCCCGCGCCCATGGCGATGGTCGTCATGACGATAGGCCGCGTGCGCTTGCGCCCCGCATCCACAAGCGCCTCCGTGCGCGGCACGCCATCGGCGATGCGCTCCACAGCGAAATCGACCAGCATGATCGCATTCTTCGTCACAATGCCCATGAGCATGAGGATGCCGATCACCACAGGCATCGAGATCGCGTAATTCATGATCAGCAGTCCGCCGATCACGCCGCCGATGGAGAGCGGCAAGGAAAGCA
>JANPPJ010000197.1:0-10011 GCA_031428455.1 Hyphomicrobiales bacterium
TCTCGAATTTCAGCTCCCGTCGATGCGCGCCATCAATTTATGTTTCAGGCCGACCCGCAGACACTTCGCCAATCAGCGCCCAGAGGCACCATGCCTTCCGCACTAGCGAGAGCCTTGTGATCTACAGGTTGACCCAGGCCGACAGGGGCGGCGCCTTCACGCGCGAGTTTCTCTGCTGCCTCAATAATGGTGCGGCGAAAGTGGATGACGGCCAGATCGCTGGCGCCCAGATGTTCCCGCGTTCGATTAACAATTGGACCCATGCTTTCCTGAACAGCGAAGTCCTCCGTGTTGATGCCATAAATACCGGAGAATGAACGCCCTGACGTCATGAGTTCGCGGTCTTGCATCCAGTTGTTGTCTCTCGTACCAATCTTACGAAACTGCTCATCCATATCGACGCCAACGCGCATGCCGTGCTGTTCGAGGTAGCGCTCCCGCGTTTCCTCGTCGATCGGCGCCTCCCGCTTCCAGAGCACGTAATAGAACATGGTGCGTTCATCATCGATGGGGACGAACATTTGCATCGACGCCCACCCTCTGGGAGCGGGAAAGATCGCGTAGACCGGCGCCACATAAAGCGTCACCCGCACGTAAGTGTTACATTCGGGGTTCTTCATTGGCCGACGAATCGCGGCGTAGCGAAAGCCATAGGGCTGGGGCTCCACTTCCAGCCGAGGCGCGCCGTCGTTAGAGGGCCGCGTGAACTGCGCAAGCTTCAAATCAGTGTCTTCTGTGATTGCAAGGCCACCCTTGGGCTTGATGCCGTCGGAATGAAGATAATTTGAATGGGCAGAATCAAGAACGCCCTCAATGCATTGCGCCCAATTACATTCTTCACGCGAACGCATGACAATGACATGAGAGGCGGGGAGATCGGAAAAGTCGAAATCCAGCGGCGGGGGCTGCAAGGCCGCTGGTCCCATGTAAGCAAAAACGAAGACGCCGGATTCCCGCACAGGATAGGCCGCGAATTTTACGCGTTCCTTGATGAGGCTGCCCTCAGGCTCGGCGGGTGTTTCTGCAACCTGACCGGCGCCGTTCATCACCCATCCATGATAAAGGCAGCGCAAGCCGCACTCTTCATTACGCGCCAGCGCGAGCGACACGCCGCGATGCGGGCATGCTTCATCAACAAGCCCGATGGAACCATCGGGACTGCGGAACGCGACGAGATCTTCGCCAAGCAGGCGCACACGCTTCGGCGCCCCGCCTGCCACGAGATCCGCGCCAAGGCACACTGGGAGCCAATACCGCCGCATCAACTGTCCCATAGGCGCAGCTGAGCCTGTGCGGCAGAGAATGTCGTTCTTTTCAGCTGTCAGCATCCAATGTTCTCCTGACCAGAGAGGCCGCTCATGATGCAGCCTCATCAAGATAAAAATTTGCAGCATACGCAGCGTGGATGTTTGCCCACTCGTCTGAGGACAGAGGCGTAACTCTATCTAACGCGGCGACTTCCTGAAGTTGCGCGATCTCCGAAAAGCCGCCAACGATAGTTGAAACTGCAGGATGCGCCAGCGCGAACTGGTAGGCGGCTACGGGCAACGTGCGCGGCGGATGATGCAGAAATGCAAAGGCGCGCCCTCGCTGGATTTCCGGCGTGAATGTTTCAGGCTGACGCGTGTAGATGCCGCCAGCGTGGGGGTGGCGCCCCCCAGCTCCCTGCTCAATGACTTGGTGAGTGAGGGCGCCCCCCGACAACGGACGAATTACTGCAACACCAACGCCACAGTCGCCAGCGTGCGTAATTATGCCGTCATAATTATCATAACCTGCGCCGTAGCGAACGCCAACCGGGTTCATTCCCGCCGTCGGGTTGACCATGTTGTACCAACAATTGATCACGTGATAGCTGCGGGACGACAGTACCCGCTTGGTTGGTTCGGGCTCGGCGCTTTCGCACGTGAAGCCGAACCAACGTATCTTGCCTTGGGCGCGCATGCGTTCGAGCCCCTCTAGCGCCGGGCCAAGCATGTCGTCTGGCGTCAGTGGCAGCCAATGTGCCGCAGCGGGATCACGCATCGAACGCGGAGGGTTGTGAATCATCATGACGTCGATACAGTCAACGCCAAGTCGACGGAGGCTGGCTTCAGTTGATGCAACAACCTTGCCGACAATATCGTCAATATCGCCCGGCATCACCTCCACCTTGGTCGATACGTAAAGCGGGCGTGAAACTTCGCTGGCAAAGCGCCTGAGGGCTTCACCTAGGTTTTGCTCCGCCCGGCCCTTGCCATAGTCCGGCGATGTATCGAAATAATTAATGCCGACTGACAGCGCATATTCGAAAGACTTCCAGCGATCAGCCTCAGGCGCGATTGTCATGAGGCCCGCGTTGTCACCGGTACCAAACGCGATTTCCGAAACTTCAAGATCTGTTTTGCCAAGCCGACGATATCGCATGTTTGCCACCCTGCCGGCGCGAGCGTCTTTGTTTAGGTTGCGCTCTGGTGAATGTCCGCCAGCGCCGTTCCCTTGAACGCGGTCTGACCACCATCGACGAGCAGGTCTGTGCCCGTGATGAATGATGCTTCGTTAGACGCAAGGAAAACAGCCGCCGCAGCAACTTCTTCAACTGTACCCGTGCGGCCTAGCACCTGCCCGCGGCCGCGCACCTTGTTAGAATTCTCACGCGTGCCAAAGCGACGCAACGAGCGCGCCGTGTCAATTGGGCCAGGGGAAATCGTGTTGGCGCGAATGTTGTGCGGGCCATAATCGATGGCTAGTACGCGCGTGAAGTGCATCAGCGCAGCTTTGGTTGAGCAATAAGCGGAGCGTCCGGGCAGGCCGAAGTGTCCATGACTTGAGGCGATGTTTACGACAGAACCACCGCCCGCGGCCCGGATATGACCAAGTACATACTTGCACATCAGGAAGACGCCGGTGAAGTTCACATCGAGCGCGCTTCGCCAAGCAGCGACGGAAAGAGTCTCTACATTGCCGTCAGGCGAGAGAGTGGCTGACGCGTTGACCAGATCAGTAACTGTGCCAAAGGTCTCCAAGGCAAAACGACCAGCATTTTCGCAGTCGGCTTCGCTTGATACGTCAACCTTCAAGCCCACGGCCTTTCCGCCCAAAGCATTGATTTCTTTAGCGACCAGATCGGCTTTCTCCTGCGATATATCGCAGACCAGCGCACTAGCGCCTTCAGCACAATAGCGGCGAGCAATCGCGCCGCCAATTTCGCCCCCGCCGCCAGCAATCACTGCAACGCGTCCGGCCATAAGCCCGCCGTTTGGCATCGTCGTCCTCCCAGACATCTTGTTGGCAAGACATTCGGGTTTCGTAGCGCGCGCGTCAAGAGGCGCGGACTTGGCCATTCTTGATGAACGCGCGAAATTGTCCTAGCCTCGAATTCATAACAATGCGGCGCAGCGCGCATGCACAATGGGGGGAAGTACGAATGACCTGTCGCACCTTGTTCGCGATTGTAGCGCTCGCGAGTTCATTCACGGTCGTCACGCCAGCATTGGCGCAGTCGGATTTCTTCAAGGGCAAGACCATCAGCGTCGATATAGGGGCCGACGTCGGCGGCGGTTTTGACGCATACGGACGCGTCATCGCGGAGTTCCTGGGGCGCCATATTCCTGGCACCCCAGTCGTCACGCCGCAAAACCGCCCAGGCGCCGGGGGGCGCGTGTCCGCAAATTGGCTCTATAATGTAGCGCCCAAGGACGGCACTGTTATCGGCGTGTTCGGCGGCTGGATTGCGTTCGAGCCGCTTTGGGGAATAGCTGGCGTTCAGTTCGACGCCACGAAGTTCAACTGGCTCGGCAATGCCAACCGCGAAGTGACCACCTGCGGCTTCTGGAACCGTTCGAAAGGAGCGTCGCTGGAAGCGCTGCGTGCGAGCGAGACGCTAGTTGGATCTTATGGGCCGACCACTTCGATGACGCAGGACGCGGTCGCATTGAACGCGCTCATCGGTACGAAGATCAAGGTCATTCATGGCTACAAGGGAACGCGCGATGTGGTTCTAGCAGCTGAGCGCGGCGAGGTGGACGGCAGCTGCGGGCTCTGGATGTCGAGCGTAAAATCGCAATATCAGAAGTATCTCAACTCGGGCGAGCTTCGCCTTGTCGTACAGATGGGTATGGAGCGTCATCCCGAACTGCCGAACGTGCCAAATGCTTCGGACTTTATCACGTCGGAGGAGGACCGGCTCGCCTTCAACCTTATATTTGGACAACTGGAAGTAGCGCGCCCTGTCGCTGCACCTCCCGGTGTGCCAGCTGAACGGATCGCGCTTCTGCGAAAGGCGCTGGCGGACACGCTTGCCGACCCGGACTTTGTGGCAACCGCCACCAAGCGGGGACTTGAGGTGCGTCCGTTGCATGGCGACAAGATGCAACAGCTCGTGCAAGGTATTTATTCTTCGCCGCAGCCGCTTGTGCAGCGTGTGACGAAGATGATGGGATATTGATCCGCGAAGCGGGGCGGCTTGACAGGCGCAAGCCGCGTTCCTTAATTTTACTATAATAACGCGGCGTAGTTCGCAGACTGGGAGGACTTATGCGCATCGGTACAGCCGAGCCTGGCAGTACTTTTCTTTCCCAGGGCACAGCCCTGAAGCAGCTCCTCGATAGTCGCTCCATTTCGCAGCCCATCGAAGTGGTTACAGCCTTATCTGCAAGTATCGAGAATGCGCAGAGCCTCGACACTGGCGCAATCCAGTTCGGCTACATGGCGTCAAATTGGATCGGCCGAGCGCTACGGGGTGAGGCGCCGTTTCGCGCCCCCATCGAATTACGTATGGTGTCCCCGGCGAACGCCGGCCCATTATTCTTTATCGTGCTGGCAAGCTCCGGGCTAAGCGCCGTTACGCAGCTAAAGGGTAAGCGCATTTGCGTCGGCCCGGCCACGAGCGGAATGGCCCAGCATGCCGACACGATGTTCCGTGCGCTTGGCTGGACTAAAGAAGACGTGCAGATCGTCAATCTGGATTTTGCGCAAGGGGCGGAAGCGCTCAAGCGCGGGAAAGTTGACGCGCAATTGCAGTGCCCCATCCCAAACAAGGTGATGAGCGCGCTTGATGCATCAGTCGATTTACGGGTGCTGGAATGGGGCTCCGATTTAGGAACGTTGCTCGCTTTTCAGCCGCTTTATCGGCCGATAATTATAAGGGCTGGGAAGCTTCGCTGCGTGCGTGACGACACACGCCAGCCAGCTGTCATGAACGTGATCGTGACACACGCAAAGGTCGATGCTGCGCTTGTGCGCGACGTCACTGCGACAATTGTATCGGGGGCCGAGAATTTGGTTTCGCTCGATGCCCTTTACGAGGGCCTGCCGGCTCTTTTCCCAGAGCTTAAGGCCGAGGGTCGAAAAGCATTCGAATTCGGCGGGGTTGCTCTGCACGATGGCGCAATTGCGGCTTATCGCGACGCCGCCCTTCTTGGCTTATAAGGAACCTAAAACCATGACTGATATTAAAGATATCAAAGCTGATCTTCGTTATTACGATCTGCGCGAATGGCTCGAGATCGCCGACAGCATGGGCGAAGTGAGGACCGTCAAGGGCCTCAATTGGCAAGAAGAGATCGGCATGGCCTCGGAGGTTGTGCTGCATGAGGAAACAGCTCCGTGCATCGTTTTCGAAGATGTTCCCGGCACACTTCCGGGCAGCAGGGTATTGGTGAATTTTTTTGGCGGCGACCGTCAGAAAATGACGCTCGGTTTTCCCAAACACCTCAACAAGCTCGATTTGAGCGAAGCGTTTCGCCTCAACTACATGGCGGATCTCAAGCGCATCCCGCCGGTTTTCGTGAATGACGGCCCCATTTTCCAGAACGTGATGAAAGGCGACGACGTCGACGTCTCGATTTTCCCGACGCCGATGTGGCATCCCGAAGATGGCGGTCGTTACATCGGCACAGGATCGTTCAACGTAACGCGCGACCCTGAAGAAGGCTGGATCAATTGTGGCACGTATCGCGTGATGATCCATGACAGCAAACGCGTCGGTTTTTATATCTCGCCTGGCAAGCATGGGCGCATCATGCGCGACAAGTATGAAAAGCGCGGCGAGCCCATGCCGGTCGCCATTGTTGTCGGGTGCGACCCGATGTCTTTCCTCATGGCGTCGAGTGAAATCCCTTACGGCGTTTGCGAGTATGAGGTCATCGGCGGCCTGCGGGGCAAACCCGTTGAGCTCGTGAAGGCGCCGATTACGGGCCTTCCGGTCCCTGCAAACGCCGAGATCGTCATCGAAGGATATGTGCAGCCCGGCAACGTGGCGCCCGAAGGCCCATTTGGCGAATGGTTTGGCTATTATGGTTCGGACGTTCGGGACGAACCCGTCATGGACATTCACGCGATTTATTATCGTGACAATCCAATTTTACTTGGGTGTGCGCCACAGCGGCCGCCAGATGAAATTGCGCGCTATCGCGCCCTTACACGCTCGGCAATCGTGCGCGAAAATATCGTGAAGGCCGGGGTTCCGGATGTTACAGCCGTGTGGGCGCATGAGATTGGCACGGCGCGTCTGCTTCTGGCTGTCGCGATCAAGCAACGTTATGGCGGGCATTCCAAGCAGGCGGGGCACGTCGCCGCGATGTGTCATTCTGGCGCCTACGCGGGACGCTATGTCATCGTCGTTGATGACGACATTGATGTTTCTAGTCTCGACGAGGTGATCTGGGCGATTTTGACGCGATCCGATCCCGCCACCTCGATCGACATCATCACCAACGCTTGGTCAACTCCGCTGGACCCACGCATTGAACCGGAACGTAAGGCAAAGGGTGACTTCACAAATAGCCGCGCCATCATCGACGCGTGCAAGCCCTTCTACTGGAAAGACCAGTATCCAAAGGTGAACCAGCCCCCACCAGAAGTCCGCAAACTCGCCCGTGAGCGTTTTGGGTATTTGCTGAAGTGATACAAGCGCGGCCTAATTGGCCGCGCGTATTGCCAGCATTGTGAAATCGGGATCGGCGAAAGAGCGCTCGTCGACCGAACACTGGCGCTTCAGTAATTGCAGGCGTGCACCTCCAGGCTGTGATGGGCCTGTCGGAACGTCGGGCCTGCAGCATCGTTGGAGCGGACCGTAAGATGGTCCGCTACCGGTCCTGCCGCCCTCCGGACGCCGAGCTTCGCGCCAGGTTGCGCGACCTCGCCAACGAGCGGCGTCGGTTCGGCTATCGTCGGCTGTTCATCCTGCTACGGCGGGAGGGCGAGGCCTCGGGCGTCAACCGTATCTACCGGCTCTATCGGGAAGAAGGCCTTTTGGTGCGCAAACTATGGGCGCGGCGGAAGGCAATCGGAACCCGGGCTCCAATCCTGATCGAGGCGAAGGCAAATGCCCGCTGGTCGCTCGACTTCGTGCATGACCAGTTCGCCAACGGTCGGCGCTTTCGTATCCTGAACGTGGTCGACGACGTCACCAAGGAGTGCCTCGGCGCAATCCCGGACACGTCGATCTCGGGCAAGCGTGCTCGGGCAAGCGTGTGGCGCGCGAGTTGATGACGATTATCGAACGGCGTGGCAAGCCGGGCATGATCGTCAGCGACAACGGAACCGAGTTTACCTGCAACGCCATGCTCGCCTGGTGCAAGGACAACAGGATCGATTGGCACTTCATCGCGCCCGGCAAGCCTATGCAGAACGGGTTCATCGAAAGCTTAAACGGCCGCATGCGCGATGAGCTTCTCAACGAGACACTGTTCTTCAACCTTGATCAGGCGAGGACCAAAATCACTGCATGGACCAAGGACTACAATCTCCAGCGGCCGCATTCGTCGCTAGGATATCTAACCCCGGTCGCCTTCGCGGCAAATCTCACCGCAATAGGCGATCCGCTACGCAACCCCGACCAGCTCCGCAGATCGCCTATTGCTACAACCGCGCAACCTGGCGCAAAATCCGCCGAGGCTCTAATCGCCACTGGATGACAAACCAGTGGCAGGTCACTGCGCCTGCGCGATCTTGCCGATGGACGGCAGAGAGGAAAGACATCATGAGCACAACGATCGAGACCCGGCGCTTTGAAAAGCCCGACGAGCGACTCGACATGAAAGAATGCGGCGGCATAGCCATCGTCAAGATGGGGACTGGAGCGACTGGCATGCATGCGGTGTTCGAACCAGGCTGGACCTGGGAAAAGGATGAGAAGCCTCTGCTCGGCAATCCGGAGTCCTGCCCGATGCATCACACGGGCTACTGCATCTCCGGCACCCTGGTCGTTCGCATGCTCGACACCGGAACGAGCACGAAAATCGCGCCCGGCGACTTTTTCGAGATCCCGCCTGGCCACGACGCCTATGTCGAAGGCGACGATCGTGTGGAACTGGTCCTGTTCGCACCGCCCGAACACCAACACTGACGACGCGATAGTATTGAACTTAGCTAAACTAGCGGCCGGCCTGCGATTGTGACGGATCAGTGACCTCATACGAATGAACAATTCCACCCACCAAGGAGTGAGCTGGCCCCGAATTCTTTGGACACCCATTTGTCCCAAATGAGACCGGAACGGGGTGTCCAGAAGGATAAAGATCGAGGAAAACGCAGCGGCCGGAGCCGTATCTCCCCAAGTCGGCCCCTTGGTCCCAGGCCAGCGATGGAGCGTCGCACGCAAGCGCGAGGTCGTCCTGCGCCTGCTACGCGGCGATAGCGTGGAGCTTCTCTCCCGTGAACTCGCCGTCCCCATTTTCAAGCTTAAGCAGTGGCGCCAGAAGGCTGAGGCCGCCCTCGACGGCGCGCTCAGGGAGCGCGAGGCGGACGCCGCCAGCATCTGGAGGTGGTAAGGCGCGACCGGTCTGTACAGAAGCTACTGAAGTACTTAGCTTTAGAGATGGTGATTGCTCACCCCTCCTTTCCCGGGGTCCGTCTTGTCCTGCGCGTCCACCATCGCTCCGGTGTGTTCGGCCTCATCGGCCTCATCGGCCCACGGGGCGACGGCTCTAATTATGTCGGAGCAGGCCTAAGACTCGATTTGCGGTAAGGATGCAAGCGCGCGACTGACTTTGTCGATGGCGCAGGTAAGTGGGCGGCGATTGGCGCCAGGGAAAAGGTGCGAGGTCACGGAGAGTCCTGCCTCGAAAACCCCGTACAGCTAAATGGATGGTGAAGCGCGATCCAGGATGTGGGGGGAGCCGCCGATGCAAGTAATACGCGCTGCGTTAAGCGTGGGATTTCTGATGATGGCGGGCGAAGCCGTTTAGAGCTGTTTCGGGATCTGAATTATAATGCGTCATTATGTGACGATCTGAAGGGCGCGGCAACGCGGCCGTTGCAACACACGCGCTTTCGCGGAGCCACTCGCCACAACGCCCACTTCGCGTTGTCTGAACCGCATGCCTGCCAGAAAATCGGCGGCGAAAAGTTGGGATGGCCCAAAACGCTAAATGTCTGAAAATAAGAAATATTCTTTAACCCAACCTATTTCCGCGAGGTTGGGACGGAAAGAGACGGAAGCCGTTCAGAGACCAAAATTCGACGCGGCGGCAGTCTCTGAGGTTGGGATTCCGTCGCAAAATCCCTCTGCGACAGCGGAAAAACAGGCGTCTGATTTCGCGGTCGGTGGAGTTCGCAATAGCGGACTGGCGGAGGGAGAGGACCTGAAATCCAACCGTCTCTGGCGTGATGCAACATAAGCATGGGGATGCGGGAAGCACCATCCTCTCCGCTTCGCGAGGCTGCGATCAGTCGCCGATGATCGTTCTCAGCGTGAATGGCTCGTTTAACGCCACAAGATCACGTTGAAAATGTCGCGCGAAGTCTTCCTGCGCGCAATCTACGTCATGTTGCTGGTGGCGGGCGTTTCGGTGATTGTCCGAGCGCAGGGAATGTAACTCTCGCAATCACCGCGACGGCTTGAAGATCGACGTGAACGTGAAGTCGCTCTCGCGCGCCTTCAAATGGCAGGAAAAGCAGTTGTTGAGCTGCGCCTTCTCGTTGACCGCGCCTGTTGGCGTATAGAGGGCGTAATCCCAGTCGCCATTGCGCAAATCCGGCGGGATATCGTTGCCCCATCCGGCGCGTTTTTCCATCACGGCTACGGCG
>JANPPJ010000198.1:0-30451 GCA_031428455.1 Hyphomicrobiales bacterium
CTGGTCGGCGGCGCGCGCCTCGGCTGGCCGGAGGGCGCGGCGGAAGACCAGACTCCTGACTGGCTAGTTTTTGGCTGCATGCTGCGCTCGGTCGACCTCAGCCACGTGGAGGCTGGAATGCACGCGGGCGCGACGGCGCTCGTCGCCGAGGGCTTCGAACTTGTGGACGTCAATTCAATTGCTGAAAGTTTTGCGCGCCATCTGATGAGCGCCTTTGACCTTTGGGGAGAGAAGGGTTTTCGCGCCGTGGGGGCGCAATATCTCGAGCGCCTGCCCAAGAAGAAAGCGGGCGAAAAGCGGATCATCGACGAGAACGGCGACCTGCTGACGACACTGCCTCTGGGTGGCCCTGCCGAGCGTCTTGCCCTGGTCCCCGCGCTTGGCGAGGTCGCGTGGCTCGACCAGACCGCCGACGCGCCGAAGCTGGGTTAGGCCATGAAACTCCCGCGCGTCATCCGGCTCGATCCGTCAGACACGTTTATTTTCGAGCGCGCGGCCGAGGCGGGTGAATGGGCTGTATCGGGCGGGTTTCTGTTCGCGGGGTGCGATCCAGAAGCGATGCCGACCAAGGAGCGCCACGCGTTCCGCTCCGGGTTTTTGGGCACAGGCTCGCTCGGGTTTTCTACGCTTGTGACAGTCAGCCTTGCCACCGAGGCTGAACGTGCGGCGGCTGTTTCGGCACTGGCCGACAGTTTCCTCAGTCTTGGGGCGCCCGACAGGGCGGAGGCTGAAAAAGCCGCTCGGGAGGAAATCGCTTTCGCAGCGAGCCTTTGCGATCACCCGGAAGGGACTTTGATCGCCATGGAGCGGCGC
Organism: Hyphomicrobiales bacterium; assembly: GCA_031428455.1. Classification (GTDB taxonomy): domain Bacteria; phylum Pseudomonadota; class Alphaproteobacteria; order Rhizobiales; family Beijerinckiaceae; genus Terripilifer. The sequence goes on from JANPPJ010000198.1 coordinate 814, forward strand.
ATGGATGAGGGCGAAGTGCGCGAGCGCTTTCGAACGCTCAAACCGCGCGAAAACATGCCCGGCTCCGACAAGCTGCACGCATTTTCGCGCGCCTTCACCTTCCATGAGATAGAAGGCGAGGATGAGCCCGAGGAGAGGGTGGACCTCGTCTCGCTGATGAACACGAAGGCGCCCGGGCGCGACCCGCAATGAGGATTTCGTCGTGAGAGAATTCTGGGTTTCCTCGGGACATCATCTATCCCGCCGCAATGGCGCGGGCGAACTTGTCGCAACGCCCGAGTTGATGATGGCGTGGCTTGCCCGCCCCGAACTCAGTCCGCCACCGGAGGCCTGTGACGCCGAGCGCGCGCTATATGCATCGCTGATGGCAGAGCCGTTTCGCGCTGTGTCCGATACCGATATCGCGGCGCTCGCAGACCCTGACGCGCGGGAGAACTGGTCTTTCTTTATCCGCTTTCGTGACCGGTTGCGCGCCGCGCCTTCGGTTGAGCAGGCCTATCGCGACCTTGCGCTGGCGCCGTGCGTTGATCTTCCGCCGCTGTTTCTGGATCAGCTGTCGCATCTCATTTTGCGCAATGCGCTGGATGATTGCGAAGATCCTTACGCGCTGCGGGCGGGTGAATTGTTCTTCAGGTCGCAGCGCGCCAGCGTTCATGATGGCGTGCTGACGCTGGCAGATTCAGACCTGATCGACGAAATCGAAAAGGGGCGGGCGGCCATGATGCACGTCGCGCCGCTTACCGCGATGCTGGACAAGGACGAGCTCGACATCATGGATGACGAGAGCGCGTGGACCTACTGGTCGCGCTCGGACGCAAACTCCATGGCGATGAACCTCGGCGGCAATGCAAAGGCCCGAGACGGGCTGGCTCGTGTCATCGAGGCCTGGGTGAAGCATCTGATGAACGTGAAGGTGTTCGTCGAACCCATCGCCAAGATGGACGATCGCGACTGGCGCTGGTTCATCGGGCTTGATGCAGAGGGCACCCGCATCGGCAATGCGCTGTGGCGTGGCGAAAGCCTCAAGGCGGTTGACATGGACCGTGTGGCCGCGCTCTTCCGCATGACGTTCGCCGACGAGCGGCAGGCCGACAAAAGCGTGCGCGAGAAGCCGGTTTATCTGATCCTCGGTATGACGGGGGATCGATTGATCCGCATGAAGCCGCAGAACCTGATCGCGGGCTTGCCGCTTGCAAAGCCCGCACAAACGGAGCGCGCGCAATGAGCGAATCCCGCGAGGTCGGCGTGATCGTGCGCCGCACGAAGATCGACAACCCGTGGATTGATCACGTCTGGGCGCCAGCCACTGTGCTGGAGGAAGCGCCCCGGACGGCTGCGTGGACGAAGATTTCAGCAACCGAGCGCGAGGAGCTGTTTTATGCGGGCGCGGCGTTCATTGAGCTTTATCCCTCAGAGACCGGAAATTACCGGGACAATCTGATCGATGGCGATCCTCAGGTGTGGGTGGGGCTGCGTGAGGGCGACGGCGGTCATGGCGTCGAGCTTGTGGCGGCTACCGCCGACCCAACAGAGGGTGAAGCATTGTTCGAAAGCGGTCTGATCGTTGGCAAGGCGCCGATGCCGCCGAGCGTGGCAGCCTGGGTCGCCGCTTATGTTGACGAACATCACGTCGAGCGCGTTTTCCAGAAACGGCAGCGCGACAAGTCCGGTCCGGATCCGCGCAAGACCCCCGGCGCGCGGGGGCGCGGAGCAGGCGGGCGCGACGGGAGCCAGCAATGAACGCGCGGGACGACGACGCTGATCGCGAGCAGGGGTTTCTCGGTCGCTGGATCAAGCGCAAGGCTGAAGTGCGCGACAAGGCCGTCGTTGAGACGGACGAGTCGGATGAGGCTGGCTCGCCTGTCTCGGGCGCCTCCAAAGCCGAGGGCGCGCCGGGCGAGGCGCCTGCCTCTGAACCAGTCTTCGACCTTTCGACCTTGCCCAAACTCGACGAGATCACGGCGCAAACGAACATCACGGACTTTATGCGCCGGGAGGTTCCAGCGGCGCTGCGGAACGCGGCCCTTCGGCAAGCCTGGGCGATTGACCCTGCGATCCGCGATTACGTGAATCCGGCGCGTGAATATGCCTATGACTGGAACATTCCGGGCGGCGTGCCGGGAAATGGGCCCATCGAGGCGGGTTTTGACGCCCTTAAGCAGGTTGCGGAGGCGTTCAGCAAACCGCAGGGCGATCATCCTTTCGACCTAGGTGAAGATACGGTCGTGAGAAGTCAGGAAGAGGTCGCGGCTCTTGCGGAAGAACCCGAGCCGGCCTCCCCGGTCCGAATGTCCGACGCGAAAATGGTCGCCCAAAACACTGTAAATGAAAACAAAAATATAATTCCTGATGACGTGGATGAAGATCGTTCTACGGTCTCTCAGGAGACGGCGCCTCTCCGTCGCAGACATGGTGGCGCGGCGCCAGTTTAGAGCCTGGGCCAAGTGCGACATTAAGGACATAGGCAGAGCCTATAACGCGGCTTGAAGCGGAGCCGGTTTTCGAGGATTAGTATTTTTTATTGAAGCGGTTCCAGAATCAAAAAACGCGGGTCGGGATCGTCGGAAGGGCCATGAAGGACACAGGTCTCATTCAAGCAATTGAAGCGGTTGGGGGTGTTGGCGCACTTGCCCGGGGGCTCGGCATTTCACAGCCGTCTGTCTCGGGTTGGAGCCGTATCCCTGCTGACCGGGTTCATGCTGTTGAAGCGCTGACCAATGTCCCGCGCTCTGTGCTTCGTTCCGACCTGTTCGGCGGGGACGCGACTGGAACCACGCCAATGTCTGAGATTGACGAGATTGACCGGCTGAGGGCCGCCGAGTGGGGCATGATTGCTGTTCTTATGGGCCGCGCGCCGGACGCTGACACGCTGGAGAAGATCGCAGGCATCAAGGGCGACGCGACTGAACTGGGCATGGCCCATGTGGCGCTCGGGCAGGCGGCTGCTGCAACTGACGAGACGCGTGCAAGCCGCGAGTATTTCGATCTCTTTATCGGCGTCGGGCGCGGTGAGTTTCTTCCCTACGCTTCGTACTACCTGACCGGGTTTCTACACGAGCGGCCGCTGGCGCGCGTGCGCGCTGATCTGGAGCGGCTTGGCGTTGAGCGCGACGGTCCGCGCAGCGAGCCGGAAGACCATATCGCCATTCTGTGCGACGTGATGGCGAACTTTGCCTCGGGCGAGATCGCTGCTGATATTGCGACACAAAAGGAGTTTTTCGAAGCCCACATCAAGCCGTGGGCGATGCGCTTGTTTGCGGACCTTGAGGTTTCGCAGCGGGCGGAATTTTACCGGAGCGTCGGCCGCGTTGGCCGCACGTTCCTTGAACTGGAAAGCGAAGCGTTCACGCTACCATCGTGAACGCCAGAGTTTTGGGGGCAAAATGAAAAACGATCAGGACAAGAAAGCGCTCGACCGGCGTAGCTTCTTCCGGGGCCTTGGCGGCGTAGCGGCGGTAGCCGGCGCGGCTGTTGCGACGGGCGCTGAACCCGCTGTCGCCCGAGAGACGCAGACTGAACGGACAAAGGCGCGCTATCGCGAGAGCGAGCACGTCAAGACTTTCTACCGTACGAACCGGTACTGAGGGGGCTCAGATGCTTATCAAGAGAAGAGAAGCGGCCAGACATAATCTGGATCGCTCGCCACGTTTGCAGGCAGTAGCCGCCGGGCTCGCGTCCGGCGCGCTTGACCGCCGTACATTTTTGAAGCGCTCCGGCCTTGCGGCGGGCGGCGTTGTGGCTTTGGGCGCGTCGCTTGGGAGCGTGCGGAAGGCTGAGGCCATCGGCGTCCTGGACCACAGCAAGCCTGTCGTCTCCAAAAAGAACATGTGCACGCACTGTTCGGTTGGATGCACGATTATCGGCGAAGTCCAGAATGGCGTCTGGGTCGGGCAGGAGCCCGCGTGGGACAGCCCGATTAATCGCGGCACCCATTGCGCCAAGGGCGCGGCGTCTCGCGAACTGGTGTTCGGCGACCGTCGTCTCAAGTACCCGCTGAAGCTGGTCAACGGCCAGTGGCAGCGCATCTCGTGGGATCAGGCGGTCAACGAGGTCGGCGACAAGATGATGGAGATCCGGGGCAAATCTGGCGCCGACTCCGTCTACATGCTGGGCTCCGCCAAGTTCACGAACGAAGGCGCGTATCTCTTCCGCAAGTTCGCCGCCTTCTGGGGCACGAACTCGGTCGACCATCAGGCCCGCATTTGCCACTCGACGACTGTGGCCGGCGTCGCCAACACCTGGGGCTACGGCGCCCAGACGAACTCGTACAATGACATCCGCAACGCCAAGACCATCATCTTCATGGGGTCGAACGCGGCGGAAGCGCATCCCGTTTCCCTGCAGCACATCCTTGTTGGCAAGGAAACGCAGCGCGCGAACGTGATCGTGTTTGATCCGCGCTTCACGCGCACAGCGGCGCACGCCACTGAATACGTGCGTTTCCGTGGCGGCACTGACATCGCCGTGATCTGGGGCATGCTGCACCACATCTTTGCGAATGGCTGGGAAGACAAGGAATTCATCCGCCAGCGCGTCGACGGCATGGAGCAGATTCGCGCCGAAGTCGCGAAGTGGACGCCAGAAGAGGTGGAGCGCGTTACGGGCATCCCGGGCGAGCAGCTAAAGAAGGCGGCGGAGACGTTCGCCAAGCAGCGTCCGTCCACTTTCATCTGGTGCATGGGCGGCACGCAGCACACCGTTGGCACAGCCAACGTGCGTGCGTATTGCAACCTGCTGCTCGCGACCGGCAACGTCGGCGCGGACGGCACGGGCGCGAACATCTTCCGCGGCCACACGAACGTGCAGGGCGCGACCGACCTTGGTCTCGATATTGGCACGCTGCCGCTGTACTACGGCCTCGTTGAGGGCGGCTGGCGGCATTGGGCCCGCGTCTGGGACGTTCCCTATGACTACTTCCAGGAGCGTTTCGACGAAGTGCCCGCAAAGGGCGGCCGTCCGGCGCGCACCAAGAAGCAGAACATGGAGACCCCTGGCATCCCGTCGACCCGCTGGTTCGACGCCGTGTTGCACAAGGCCGACGACGTCGACCAGAAGGACAACGTCAAGGCGATGTTTGTCTTCGGCCATGGCGGCAATACCATCCCGCGCATGCCGGAAGCCGTGAAGGGCATCGAGGCTCTCGATCTTCTTGTGATCGCCGATCCGCATCCCACCAACTTCATCTCATTGGGCGGGCGCAAGAACGGCACTTATCTGCTGCCGATTTGCACCAACTTCGAGACTGACGGGTCGCGCACAGCGTCCAACCGGTCCCTCCAGTGGGGCGAGAAGTTCGTTGAACCGATCTTTGAGTCCAAGGACGACTACGAGGCGCTTTATCTGCTGGCCAGGAAGCTGGGCTTCGCTGACCAGATGTTCAAGAACTTCAAGATCGCGAACAATAAGCCGAACGCTGAGGACATCCTTCGCGAAATCAATCGCGGCGGCTTCTCGACCGGCTACTCCGGGCAGTCCCCGGAGCGCGTCAAGGCGCACATGGCGAACCAGGGCAAGTTCGATATCGTGACGTTGCGCGCGCCGAAGGACGGGTCCGACGTGAGCGGCGATTACTACGGCATGCCTTGGCCGTGCTGGGGCAAGCCGGAGATCAGGCATCCGGGCACGCACGTCCTCTACAACACCAACCTGCACGTCAAGGAAGGCGGCGGCACGTTCCGCGCGCGCTTCGGCGTTGTGCGCGAGCAGAAGAACGCGGACGGCACGACGCAACAGATCAGCATGCTGTCCGATGGCTCCTACAGCCTCGGGTCGGAGCTGACCGACGGGTATCCGGAGTTCACGCTCGGCGTGCTCAAGAAGCTCGGCTGGGACAAGGACCTCACTGAGGCCGAGCTGGCGCAGATCAACGCTATCGGCGGCAATAATGCGGACGGCGTGGGTTGGGCGATCGATTTGTCCGGCGGCATCATTCGCGTTGCGCTTGAGCACGGATGTATCCCGTTCGGCAACGGCAAGGCGCGCGCTGTCGCGTACAACTTGCCCGATCCCGTGCCGGTGCACCGCGAGCCGATCTACACGCCGCGCACTGATCTCGTCGCCAAGTATCCGACGCGTCCCGATGGTCGCCAGTTCCGTATGGCCAACATTGGCGACACGTTCCAGAAGAGGGCCGTGGAGGCCGGGGTCGCGAAGCGGTTCCCGATCATCCTCACCTCCGGTCGTCTCGTGGAATACGAAGGCGGCGGCGAAGAGACCCGCTCGAACAGGTGGCTCGCCGAACTTCAGCAGGACATGTTCGTCGAGATCCATCCGGCGGACGCGTCCGAGCGCAACATCAGGGACGGCCAGTTCGTGTGGGTGTCCGGTCCTGAGGCCAGTTCCAGGGCGCGCGTCAAGGCGCTCGTTACTGAGCGCGTCGGCAAGGGCGTGGCGTTCATGCCATTCCACTTCGGCGGCTGGTATCAAGGCGCCGATCAGCGCGGGAACTATCCCAAGGGGACGGACCCGATCGTGCTGGGCGAGAGCGTCAACACAGTGACAACCTATGGCTACGACCCGGTGACGGGTATGCATGAAGGCAAGGTCACGCTTTGCCAGATCCGGGCAGCGTGAGGGGGGCAAGACAATGGCTCGCATGAAATTTCTGTGCGACGCAGACCGCTGCATTGAGTGCAACGCCTGCGTCACTGCCTGCAAGAACGAACATGACGTTCCGTGGGGTATCAACCGCCGTCGCGTCGTGACCATCAACGACGGTAAGCCGGGGGAGCGTTCGGTCTCCATGGCTTGCATGCACTGCACGGACGCGCCCTGCGCGGCCGTGTGCCCAGTGAACTGCTTTTACACGACGGTGGACGCCGTGGTTCTTCACTCGAAGGACCTCTGCATCGGCTGCGGTTATTGCTTCTATGCGTGCCCCTTCGGCGCGCCGCAGTATCCGCGCGTCGGCAACTTCGGTTCGCGCGGCAAGATGGACAAGTGCACCTATTGCGCTGGCGGTCCTGACGCTGACCTGTCGTTGGCGGAGTACACCAAGTACGGCTCCAACCGCCTGGCGGAAGGCAAGTTGCCGCTGTGCGCCGAGATGTGCTCGACCAAGGCGCTTCTGGCTGGCGACGGCGCCATCATCGCTGAAATCTACAAGGAGCGCGTGACCCGGCGTGGTTACGGCTCAGGCGCCTGGGGCTGGAAAACAGCCTATCAGGAGACCATCGCCCTCTGAGGCGAATGCAACTCGCGGCGGGAGGTCATCTCCTGCCGCTCACGCCATAAACAAACAAAAGAGAGCACGCCGATGAAAACGGCCATTCTCGCCCTTAGGGCATTTGCATTTGCGGTGGCGCTCGTCGTCATCGGACACACCTATCCGGTTGTTGCGCAGCAGGCGCCGAACCCGACCGCGCAATCAGTGAAGGAGCAGCAGTTGCTCGATGCGCTGCGCGGTGGCGGCGTTGTTGGCGGCAGGATCACCATTCCTGATCAGCATGCCGCGACGCTTATCCAGCCTCAGGGCAGGGACTGGCGCACCTTCCACCAGACTACGCTCTGGACGATCGGCGGCGTGTCGATTCTCGGCATGCTCGCGCTGCTGGCGGCGTTCTACGTGATGCGGGGGAAAATCCGCATCGACGCGGGCTTCTCAGGGCGGACCGTGACTCGCTTTGGCGGCCTCGACCGGTTCGTGCACTGGCTGACCGCCGGATGTTTCATTATTCTTGCGCTGTCAGGTCTCAATCTCACCTTCGGCAAGGCCATTGTCGCGCCGCTTCTGGGTGAGGGCGCGTTCGCGTTGCTCGCCAGTTGGGGCAAGATCGCTCACAACTACCTGTCGTTCCCCTTCATGGTCGGCACTGCGTTGATGCTGGTGATCTGGGTGAAGGACAACATCCCAGGCAAGCTCGACCTTGAATGGTTGAAGGCGGGCGGCGGCATCTTCAAGAAGGGCCATCATCCTCCGGCGCTGCGCTTTAACGCGGGCCAGAAGGGTATCTTCTGGATCGTGATCATCGGCGGCGTCGCCATGTCGCTGTCGGGCTGGTATCTGCTCTTTCCGTTCGGTGGCGACCACACCGTCTCCGACCAGCAGTTCTGGCTGAACGTGCACGCTGTCGGCGCGATGATCTTCATCGCCGTCATGCTCGCTCACGCCTACATCGGCTCGGTCGGCATGGAAGGCGCCTTCGACGCCATGGGCTCGGGCGAGGTCGACGAGAACTGGGCGCGCGAGCATCACTCTCTGTGGCTGGAGCAGGAAAAGAAGCGCGCCGGCGCCATGCCGGCCCAGGCTGTGCCCGCCGAGTAAAGCGCGGGCTCACATTGCAAAGCTTCGATGGCCGGGCTTGACCCGGCCATCTGCATTCTGGGATAGCCAAAAGCATCGACGCGCTTTTGCGGGTCGTTCAGAGTTTGCATATTAAAGTTGTTTGCCATTCAGGATTGAGCCGCGCGGGCAAGACCACGCTGCTCACCAAGCTGATCCCGCATTTGGCGGGCAGGGGGCTGGCTGTCTCCACAATCAAGCATGCGCATCACGCATTCGATGTGGACACGCCCGGCAAGGACTCGTGGAAGCACCGCGAGGCGGGCGCGCAAGAAGTGCTTGTGTCCTCCGCCAACCGCTTTGCTTTGATGCGTGAAATGCGTGGCGCGCCCGAATGGACGCTGTCTCAATTGCTCGACAAGCTCTCGCCTTGCGATCTCGTGATCGTGGAAGGCTTCAAGCGTTCAGGGCATCCCAAAATTGAGGTGCATCGCACTCAAAACCGCAAGCCGTTTCTCTGGCCGGAAGATTCCGACATTCATGGCGTCGCAAGCGATGTCGATGCTGGCGCCGCCGCGCCGCGCTGCGCGCACCTGGACGATGTGGCCGCGGTCGCCGATATGATGCTGGCGGCCGCCATTGATACTGACGACGTGCGGTTACGTCTGGCGCAACGAGGCGAGTAGGCGATGGCGCAACTCAGCGACGATTGTTTCGCGTTCGGCGGCAAGCTGATGCCGATCGAAGACGCCATCGCGATGATTGTTGCGCGCGTGACGGCGCTTGGGCGCTATGAGGCCGTGGCCCTCACAGAGGCGGACGGGCGTATCCTGGCGGAGGATTTTCTCGCGCCTATTTCGCTGCCCCCATTCACCAATTCAGCGGTCGACGGATACGCCGTTCGGCACAGTGATCTTGCGCAGAGTGACACGATGCTGCCGATTGGGGCGCGGATTGAGGCGGGCGCAAAAGTTGGCGCGCACGGCGCGAAAACTGCGGCGCGAATCTTCACCGGCGCTTTGATGCCGAGCGGCGCCGACACTGTCTTCATGCAGGAAGACGTGAGCGTCGAAAACGATAAAGTCATTCTGCCGCAGGGCTTGAAGCGTGGCGCCAATGTGCGCCCGGCGGGCGAAGACATCGAGCAGGGGGCCGTAGCGCTGCCCAAAGGCAAGCGACTCTTGCCGCAAGATATCGCGCTGGCCGCTGCGCTTGGCGCAACAAAACTTCTGGTTGCGTGCCCTGCGCGCGTCGCGGTGTTTTCAACAGGCAACGAGCTTGTGTCGCCTGGCGAGCCGCAAACGCCGCCGCAGATCTTCGATTCAAATCGTTTCATGTTGCTGGCTCTGCTGCGTCGTCTCGGCTGCAGCGCCCATGATCTCGGCATTCTGCGCGATGAGCGCGATGGTCTGGCGCGCGCTATGAAGGATGCTGCGTCGCAGTTTGATTTGATCGTCACGACCGGCGGCGTTTCGACAGGCGAAGCTGACCATGTGAAAGCAGCCGTTGAATCCGTGGGCTCGCTGGTATTCTGGCGCATGGCGATAAAGCCGGGACGGCCCGTCGCCATGGGCGTGATTGACGGGACGCCGTTCGTTGGTCTGCCGGGAAATCCGGTGGCCAGTTACGTCACGCAGGCATATGTCGTGCGACCGCTGGCGTTGGCGCTCATGGGCGCCAGGTGGACGCAGGCCCCGCTGCTGCCGGTGCGCTCAGCTTTTTCCTACAAGAAGAAATCCGGTCGGCGCGAATTCGTGCGCGTCAGTCTCGCTTTGGCAAATGACGGCGTCGTTGAAGCGTGCAAATTTCCGCGCGAGGGCGCCGGTTTGCTGACCTCGCTCACGCAGACGCAAGGGCTTGTCGTGCTGGGCGAAGATGTGACGCGTATTGAGCCGGGAGAGACCGTCGGCTTCATGGATTACGCGACGCTTATGTAGTTGAGGTGCGGCTGGCCTCATATGAAAACGGGGCGCAAGAGCGCCCCGAAATCATCTGGCGAACAGCAACTGGCTGTTACTTGCCAGTTACTTGCCAGTTACTTGCCAATCAGATTGTGCCCGGGATCTCCCACGCGCGTGCTGCTCGTCGAGAATGCCGACGAGGCAGGCTGCTGCAGCTGATCCAGCACGAGTGCGGCGCCCGCAGCAACGACGAGCGCAAAAGCGACAGATGCGATGAAGGCTTTCATGGTCCCCTCCGTAATTACGCGACATATGCGGAGTCTTCGCCCGCTTATCAAGCGCTATTATAGTTGCATTCAGGGCGTTGTCGCGGCTTTCAGGAACTCGATCAGCGCCGCGCGGTCCTCATCAGCGTTGACGGTCTGCTCAGGCATCCTGGTGCCGGGCGTATAAGCTTGCGGACCAATCTCAAAAAGGCGCGAGACCGTCTGCGGCGTCCAGACGATGTCAAGTTCACGGAATGCTTGCGAATAATTGTATCCCGGCGCAGTTCCCGCCTTGCGGCCGAAGATGCCGTGTAGCGTTGGGCCCGCGCGGTTTTCGTCGTCTGGCCTTAGCGTATGGCAGACGGCGCAGGCGCGAAAAACCTCGACGCCGCGCGCATTTGCGCGGGCTGCTTGAGGAAGCGCTGCGAAATCATCGGCGGGACGCTCGGCAAGCACTGCGCCGATATGTTCGCCGGTTTCCGCATTCCACCGCCGCACGAGGCGGTCGCTTCCGCCGGTGAAGAGTGTTTTGCCGTCTGCCGCGAAGGCCATCGACCACACCGGCAAGCCGGGGCCTGACAACGTGTGCCGCACTCTCATCGTCGCGGCGTCGACCAGCGCAACTGCCCCGCGAGGGCTGGCGGCAACGAGCGTGCGTCCGTCCAGCGAAACCGCCAGTGCGATGACGGGCGTGCGCGTCGCCTCGACCCGGCCCGCGTGGGCGCCATCCGAGCCGATGATTCTCACGGTTCCGTCCGCGCCGCCTGCCGCGAGGCGATTGCCGGACAGGGCGACCAGCGCGTTCAGCGGCGTGTCAAATTCCACGATACGCGGGTCTGCGCCATTCGCGGGCCAGATCCGCACGGTCGCGTCGTAGCTGGCTGTCGCCAGCGCGCCGTCGCTGAGAAACGCGACGGCGTTGACGTTGTCCTTGTGCCCCTTGAGGCGACGGATTTCCGCGCCGGTCTCGGCGTTCTCGATGCGCGCTTCGCCATCCCACCCGGCGGAGGCTATGAGTTTGCCGTCGGCGCTCGCGGCCAGCCCCACGATGGGCGCCTCATGGGCTTTGGTCAGGCGCAAGGGCTTGTCGTCGCCAGCTTTCCACAGTGCAATGTGGCCGTCTTCGCCCGCGGTGGCGAAGCGGTCGCCCGGCAGCGCGAGCACGGCGTTCACAGAACCATTGTGGGCGCGGAGAATCGCCAGCGCGCGGCCGCGTTCAAGCCCCCAGATGATTGCGGACGTGTCGAAACTGCCACTGATGGCGCGCGTTCCGTCGGGTGTAATGGCCAGCGCACGCACTGGCCCGCCGTGACCACGCAAATCGGGCTGGGCGAACGCTGAAGACGCCAGTCCAAGCGCAGTGACAAGCAGAACAACAAAGGCGTCGCGCAAAGCATGGGTCAATCGCATGAACGCAACATAGCGTGCGGGCTGGCAGTCTCAACCTGCCTGCGTATTGACGCAGGCTTCGCCGGGCGCCATCTCGGGTTCAGGAGCTTGGGCTGCATGAGCGAACATCTTGATCTGACCGGCCTCAAGTGCCCTCTGCCCGTGTTGCGCACCCGCAAGGCCTTGCGGAGCCTTATGGCCGGCGCCGTGATCGAGGTTTCGTGTACCGATCCGATGTCGGCCATCGACATTCCCAACATGGTGCGCGAGGAAGGCGACAGCTTGATCGAGCAGCGCAAGGACGCGGCTCGCCTGGTTTTCCGGATACGAAAGGGTGGGCGATGAGCACAGCGTTTGAGCAGACATGGCCGACCGAGGTTCGCCTTGGCAAGGATCGCAAGACGCTCACCATCTCGTTTGACGACGGCGCCCGCTACGATCTGCCCGCAGAATTGCTGCGCGTCATGAGTCCGTCCGCCGAAGTGCAGGGCCACTCGGAAGCCGAGCGCAAGACCGTCGGCGGTAAGCGCAACGTGGCGATCATGAAGGTGGACGGCGTCGGCAATTATGCAGTGCGCATAGGCTTTGACGATATGCACGACAGCGGCATCTTCTCGTGGGCGTTCCTGCGCGAGCTTGGCGCCAACGCCGAAAAGAAATTCGCGGTTTATCTGGACGAGCTTGCCGCCAAGGGCCTCGACCGGGAAAAGCCGGGTCAGCGTTGATCCGTTCCTGTTGCTGGAATCCTGACCTTGCTTTAGGTTCGCCCGGATCAGCTTGGAGCCCGTAACATCGGGCCAGGGGAGGGATTATGCGCAAAATTTTAATCGCGCTCGCAGGCGTCACCATTCTGGCCGCAACGGCCGCATCCGCTCAGGACAAGGTAAGGGTCGCCATTCCGCAGCAAGGGCTGTGGGAAACCGGCATGGTCGAAATCGGCGCCGCGATGGGGATGTTCAAGAAAGAAGGCATCGAGATCGAGCCGTTCTACACGCGCGGCGGCGCGGAGACGGTGCAGGCGGTGCTTTCAGGCTCCGTAGACGTAGCGGCGTCCAATGGACTTCTGGGCACGATCGGAGCCTTTTCGAAAGGCGCGCCAATCCGGGTGACGGCCGCTTCGATGACAGGCTCGCCCGATTTGTTCTGGTACGCAAAGACCGAGAGCAACATCAGGTCTATCAAGGATCTTGATGGCAAGACCATGGGCTTCTCCCAGCCCGGTTCTTCGACGCATCTCGTTGCGCAATCGCTGCTGGACCATTTCAAGGTCAAGGCGAAGCTCGTGCCGTCGGGTACGCCGTCGGGCTCTTTCACCATGGTGATGTCTGGCCAGCTCGACGCGGGATGGACCGTTCCCCCTTTCCGTCTGCAGGAGATCGAAGAGGGCAAGGTCAACGTCGTCGTGAAGGGCTCGCAGGACCCCGCGGTCGAGAACCAGACCACGCGCGTTTATGTGTCGACGGCGCAGACCATCAAGGCCAAGCGTGACGTGCTGGTGCGTTTCCACCGTGCGCTCGCCAACAGCGTTGCGTTCGCCTACAGCAACGACGCTGCGCTGGAAGCTTATGCTGCGATGGCGAAAGTCACGCCGGCCATCGCGCGTCGCGTGCGCGACGAGTTCCATCCGCTTCCCAACATGCAGCTGAAGGAAGTGCGCGGGTTGGACATCTCCCTGAAGCAGGCGCTTGAATTCAAATTCATCGACAAGCCGATGAAGCCTGAAGACTTCAAGGCGATGATCGACATCCTCGTTCCCTAAAGCGACGCCGACGATAACGCCGGAGTTTTGATGAGCAGCGCCGCCATCTCTCAAACGCGCTTGCCGGCGTGGCTGATGCGAACGCTTGTGATCCTGTTCCTTCTGGGTATCTGGGAGGCAGGGTCACAATATGGCTATATCAACGCGTTCACCGCGCCGCCGCCGTCAGCAATCTTTTTCGCTTTTATCCGTCTTGTTCAGGCGGGCGACATCACACGCGCGCTGGCGCTGACGTTTTTCGAGGCGTTCACAGCCGCCAGCATTGGCACGGTCGTCGGTGTATCGGTGGGCTACTTTCTTCATCGTTCAAAGATGGCCGGGCTTGCCTACACAAGCTGGGTCGCCGCCGCCGCATCCGCGCCGCTGGTGCTGATCTATCCGCTGTTTCTGGTGATCTTCGGACGAAACCCGGCGACGATCATCGCCATGGGCGCACTTGGCTGCATGCCGCCGATCATCCTGAAAGCGAAAGAAGGGCTGGATGGCGTGCGGCCCGTGCTGCTCAATGTGGGCCGCGCGCTCAACCTAAACGCGAGCAAGCAGTTCTGGATGATCCAGTTTCCCGCCGCCTTGCCGACGATCTTCAACGGCATCCGCATCGGGCTTCTGTTCGCTATCATCAACGTGGTCGGCGTCGAGTTTTTGATCTCGCTTGGCGGCCTTGGCTACATGATCGCGTATCTGGGTGATCGCTTCGATTATCCCGCGATGTATGCGGGCATTCTGTTCGTAATCTTTGTCAGCGTCGTTTTCTTCCTGCTCACGGAAAGGCTTGAAAAATGGCTGCTGTCGAGCAGATAGGCGCGGCGCGCCCGCGTCGCAAAGCGCCGTTCTGGACCGTTGCCAGACTGCGGATCGCAGGCATCGTTGTGCTTGTCGGGCTTTGGGAAGCTGCGGGATCGTCGGGGCTTTTCTTTCAGGGCGTGCTGCCATCCTCCTTCCTGATCGTGAAGGCGCTGCTGACGCTGATGATCACAACAGACTTCTGGATGCACGTCGGCGTGACCGGCGCCGAAGTGCTTGTGGCGTTTGTGCTGGGCGGCTCCACCGGCATCGCTGCCGGATTGCTGCTTGGCGCCAACCGCTACGCAGGCGACGTGTTCGAGCCCTTCATCCACTATCTCGCGCCGACGCCCAAGATCGTGTTTCTGCCGATTCTACTGGTGCTTTTTGGCGTTGGTATGGGGTCGAAGATCGCGCTCGGCACGGTCTCGGCTTTCTTTCCCATGGCGCTCAGCGTCATGGCTGGCGTGCGGCAGGTGTCGCCTGTGCTCCTGCGTGTGGGCAAGACGTTTAACCTGACCACTGCCCAGACGGTGCGGATGATTTATCTGCCCGCGCTGGTGCCGCCGCTGGCCACGGGGCTGCGCATCGCGCTTGGCATTTCCATCGTCGGGTGCCTGCTGGCTGAATACAAATTGGCGAAAGCGGGGCTGGGTTATCTGGCCGGCCGCTATTACGAATCCTTCACCATTGCGCCCATGCTGGCGGTGCTTGCTTTCATCTTCATCACCGCCGCGTTCGGGAACGTTTTGATCGAACGGCTGGTGCGGCTGCCAGGTCCCATGGATCGGCGCCCGTGAGGCTTTCAGGAGTTTGTGACGCATGAATACGGTGACCCAGAAGCCGGTCTTGCGCCTTGATAGCGTGGCCAAGACGTTCGTCACGCCCAACGGCTCCTTGCGCGCGCTTGAGCCTGTGTCGCTCGATATCCGGCAGGGAGAGTTCATCTCCATCATCGGCCCGTCCGGGTGCGGCAAGTCAACGTTGATGAACATCGTTGGCGGGCTGCTGGATGATTACGACGGCGAAGTGCAGGTCGATGGCGTTCCTGTCCGGGGATGCCACAAGGAAATCGGCATGGTGTTTCAGGAGGAGTCGACGTTCCCCTGGCGCACAGCCATCGACAACGTGGCTTTTCCCATGGAGGCGACTGGCGTGCCGCGCGAGGAGCGCCTTGCTCGTGCAAAGGATTTGCTGCGGCTGGTCGGGCTTGATGGCTTCGAGCAGCGCTTCCCGTCCGAATTGTCAGGCGGCATGCGTCAGCGCATCGCCATTGCGCGCACGCTCGCTTTCAAGCCGCGCATTCTGCTGATGGATGAACCCTTCGCTGCGCTGGACGAGCAGACGCGTCTCCTTCTGGGCGACAAGGTTCTGCAAATCCAGCAGGAGCTGAACCAGACCACGATGCTCATCACGCACAACATCGCCGAGGCGGTGCAATTGTCCGACCGCGTGCTGATCATGACCTTCCGTCCCGGCCGCATCAAACAGGTGATCGAGATTGATCTTCCGCGCCCCCGCTCATCCAAGCTGATGGGCGGCGAGAAGTTCGGCCAGTACGTCGCCGCGATCTGGGAAGACTTGCGCGAGGAGGCGACGAGAGGCTTGCTTGAAATGGAAGGCGCGCGCTCGGGCTCATAAAGCCATGTATCACGCCTGCGTCACGCCGTTCGTTTCAATGCCGCAAAGCCGCGTTCCAGATCGTCCTTGAGATCATCGGTATCTTCCAGCCCGATCTGGAAGCGCAGCGCAGGCCCGCCCGGATTCCATTTGGTGGCTGTGCGGTAGCGTGAACAATCGAACGGAATGACGAGGCTTTCGTATCCGCCCCACGAATAACCCATGCCAAACAATTGAAATTCGTCGAGCATGGCGTCGACAGCCGCCTGACTGGCTGGCTGCAGAATGACCGAGAACAGGCCGCTCGCGCCCAGAAAATCCCGCTTCCAGATGTCGTGGCCGGGGTGCGAGGGCAGGGCGGGGTGCAGCACTTGCAGGACTTCCGGGCGCGCTTCCAGCCAGCGCGCAATCTCAAGCCCCTGCTTCTGCGATTCTCGCAGCCGCAAATCCAGCGTGCGCAGGCCGCGCAGGGCGAGGAAACAATCTTCCGGTCCGGCGCAGTTGGAAAACAGGTCGAAGGTCGTCCGCAGGCGCTCAAACCATTGCTCGTTGGCCGAGACGAGACCAAGCATCAGGTCCGAGTGGCCGGAGAGGTATTTTGTGCCGGCCTCAACCGCCAGATCGACGCCGCGCTCGTGGGGCGGAAAGAAAATCGGCGTCGCCCATGTGTTGTCCATGATGACGCAGGCGCCTCTTGTGTGCGCGACTGCCGCGATTGCAGGCACATCCTGCATCTCAAAGCTTTGTGATCCGGGCGCCTCGACCAGGACGGCTTTCGTATTCGGGCGCATAAGCGCATCGATTCCTGAGCCAATTGCGGGATCAAAATACGTCGTCTCAATATTCATGCGGCGCAGATAGCCGTCGCAAAAGGCGCGCGTCGGTCGATACGCTGAATCGGTAACAAGCAAGTGATCGCCAGCGCCTAGCGCGGTCATCAGCGCAAGCGTGATTGCAGCTAAGCCCGTTGGCGCAAGGACCGTGCCCGCCGCGCCCGCCAATTCCGACCACGCAGTCTCAAGCGCTTCGGTGGTCGGCGTGCCTTTGGTGCCATACGTAAAGCGCGCATCTGATCGTCTCAGGCCTGCCGCTGTTGGAGATAGCACCGTAGAACCACGGTAAATCGGCGTGTTTACGAAGCCAAATTGCTCCTCCGGACTCCGGCCCGCGTAAACAATTCGGGTTTTTTGGCGAAGTTGCTTGCGGCGCTCTTTATCAAGCTTGGACATTTTGTCTGTTTTCTGTTCCGATCGGATTGTGAATAGCAGGGTGGTTGCCCCTCGTGAAAGCGTCAAGGGCGCGTATTCTTGGCGCAAGATTCGCTTCCCCCGGGAAGGGAAGAGGGAAAAGCGAATTTCGAGTGAAACAATAAAGCGCATCGGCGCCAGCCGAGCCAACCGGAGTGGGACATGAAGAGCTTTTACACAAGTATGGTCGCAGCAGTTGCAGCGCTGTCGTTCGGCGCCGTCACCGCTTATGCACAGGCCCCGGCCCCGGCGGCCCCAGCGGCCCCGACCTCAAAAACACTCGAGCAGGTGAAAGCCCGCGGGGTTCTTGTCTGCGGCTCCAACACCGGCCTCGCCGGCTTTGGCATGCCAGACGACAAGGGCAACTGGACCGGGCTCGACGTTGATCTTTGCCGCGCCCTCGCCGCTGCGATTTTTAACGACCCCAACAAGGTTCGTTTCGTCCCCCTGAGCGCCAAGGACCGATTCACCGCGCTTCAATCAGGCGAAATCGATGTGCTTTCGCGTAACGGAACGTGGACCATTTCGCGCGAAGCGGATCTCGGGCTTTTGTGGGCTGGCGTCAATTATTACGACGGCCAGGCCTTCATGGTCCGCAAGAAGCTCAACATCAATTCCGCGCTCGAATTGTCAGGCGCCTCCGTCTGCGTGCAGCAGGGCACGACGACGGAAACAAATCTGGCCGACTTCTTTCGCGCCAACAACATGAAGTATGAGCCCGCCGTCTACGCGACCTCGGCGGAAGCCGTGAAGCAGTATGACGCTGGGCGCTGCGACGCCTACACCACTGATATGTCGGGGCTGTTCTCCGAGCGTCTGCGTCTCATGAATGGCGACGAGCACGTCATCCTGCCGCAGGTCATCTCGAAAGAGCCGCTTGGGCCGGCGGTGCGCCAGGGCGACGGTCAGTGGTTCAACATCGTGAAGTGGACGCATTTCGCGATGCTGAACGCTGAAGAACTCGGCGTCACGCGCGCCAATGCGGACGAACGCGCCAAGTCCACCAACCCGGAGATTCGCCGTTTGCTTGGCTCGGAAGGCGACTTTGGCAAGTCGATGGGGCTGACAACTGATTGGGCTCTGCGCATCATCAAGCACGTGGGAAATTACGGTGAGAGCTACAGCCGCAACTTGGGCGAGGGCTCGAGGCTCAAAATTCCGCGCGGTCTCAACAACCTGTGGAACAAGGGCGGCCTGCAGTACGGCCCGCCGATCCGCTGAAGCGCGCGGCTGACGCCGTAGAGACAGCCCGATGACCTATCAGGCTTATCAAGCCCCCCCCCGACAGTCGTTTCTGACGGGGGAGCGGATACGCAGCGCGATCTGGCAGATCGCGCTGCTTGCCGGGCTTGTCTGGCTGGCGTGGTCGGCAATCGAAAACGCTGCGCGCAACATGCGTGCGCGCGGCATTCCGACCAATTTTGATTTCTGGCACCGTACCGCCGGTTTCGACATCAATGCGTCGCTGATCCCGTTCTCTGCAGCGAACAACACCTACGGCGATGCGTTCTACGTCGGGCTTCTGAACACGCTGCTTGTTGGATTCTGCGGCGTTATTCTGGCGACCATCTTTGGTTTTTTCATCGGCATCGCCCGGCTTTCGTCCAACTGGATGGTCGGCCGACTGGCTGGCGGATACGTCGAGATTGTCCGCAATACGCCGCTGCTGCTGCAATTATTGTTCTGGTACAACGCGGTCCTCACGCCGTTGCCAGGGCCGCGGCAGTCGATCGAACTGCCCGGCGGCGTATGGCTCAATAATCGCGGCCTGTTCATGCCCTCGGCGGACTTCGGGCCGGGCGCCGGATGGGCTGGCGTCGCCATCCTTGCAGGCATAGTGGGCTCCATCGTCCTGCACCGGGTTTCCAACCGCAAGCGGCTCGCCACCGGCAAGGGATTACCTGTGCTCCTCCCGGCGCTGGGGCTCATTTTCTTTCTGCCGATACTTGTTTTCATGGCCTTCGGATCGCCGGTGACGTTTGAATACCCGCAGCTTCGTGGATTCAATTTTGCTGGCGGCTCGCGTATCGTGCCCGAGTTTGTCGCTTTGCTGCTTGGGCTCTCGCTTTACACGGCAGCGTTCATTGCAGAGATCGTGCGCGCGGGCATCCTTTCGGTATCGCGCGGCCAGACGGAGGCGTCGTCTGCGCTTGGCATGTCCAGCGGCCTCGTCATGCGGTTGATCGTGATCCCGCAGGCGCTGCGTGTCATCATCCCGCCATTGACGAACCAGTATCTCAACCTGATCAAAAACTCGTCGCTCGCGGTCTTCATTGGTTACCCGGACCTTGTGCAGGTGTTCGCAGGCACTGTGCTGAACCAGACTGGCGCTGCGGTGCAGGTGATCACGATCACCATGGCGGTTTATCTGGTCATTTCGCTTTTGACCTCGGCGTTCATGAACTGGTTCAACCGGCGCATTGCGCTCAAGGAGCGCTGAATGGCCACCCCGCAGAGGGCATTTGTTCGCTCGGAGTTTTCGTCGCCCCTGCCGCCGCCGTTGACCGAGGCCGGTCCGTTCGGCTGGGTGCGGGCCAATTTGTTCAACAGTGCGCTTTCCTCGATCCTTACGCTGCTCAGCATTGCTTTCCTCGCATGGATGGTTCCGGGGCTCGTGCAGTGGTTGATTATTGACGCAGTCTGGAGTGCGCCGGACGGTGATGCCTGCCGCGCGCCGGGCGCTGGCGCCTGCTGGGCCTATGTGCGCGCGAAAATCACGTTCTTCACCTACGGCGCCTATCCGCGAGACGCCTTGTGGCGCGTGGATCTGACCCTGGTGATTGGCTCGGTGCTGGCTGTCTGGCTGCTGTGGCCCGATGCTCGCCGCAAGGGCGTCGCCGGAATTCTGTTTTTTGCAATCTATCCAGTGCTTGCCTTCTTCCTGTTGCACGGCATGGGCGTTCGCAGCCGCGCGGTCCTCGACCAAATTGCCGGCGTCTTCAACTCGGACATGCTGCGCGACGTCGCCCAGAATGCTCTGCCGATTATTGGAACGCATCTGTGGGGCGGCATTTTCGTCAGCCTGCTTGTGGCGACGGTGGGCATTGTGGTGTCCTTGCCGATGGGCGTGCTTCTCGCGCTTGGGCGGCAGTCCAGCGCGCCCATCGTTCGTTTCTTTTGCATCGTGCTGATCGAGGTGGTTCGCGGCGTTCCGCTCATCACTGTTCTCTTCATGGCGAACACGATGTTGCCGCTGTTCGTCCCGGATGCGTGGACGCCCGACCGTCTCTTGCGCCCGCTGATTGGCGTTGCGTTGTTCGCTTCGGTCTACATGGCGGAGGTCGTGCGAGGCGGCCTTCAGGCTGTGTCGCGCGGCCAGGTAGAGGGGGCCAAGGCGCTCGGTCTCACCCAGTCGAAGATGATGCGGCTTATTGTTTTGCCGCAGGCGCTGACCATCGTGATTCCTGGCATCGTCAACTCGTTCATCGCCTTGTTCAAGGATACGACGCTTGTCGCCATCGTCGGCGTGTTCGATTTCCTGAGGGCCATCGACACCCAGCGGCTGGACCCTGCGTGGAACGGGCCGACGATCTCATCGACCGGTTACGCCTTCGCGGCGATGTTCTACTTTGTGTTCTGCTTCGCCATGTCACGTTATTCGCTCATGATGGAGCGACGCCTTGCACATGGACGCAAGCGATGAGAGGAGCAGGGATATGACCGACGCCGCCCTTCGGTCCAGCGCCTCCGCGCACGCAATCGCCATCGAGATGCGCGACGTCCACAAGTGGTTTGGCCGCTTCCATGTTTTGCGCGGTATTGATCTCACCGTGAGCCGGGGTGAGCGCATCGTTGTGTGCGGGCCATCGGGATCAGGCAAGTCAACGCTGATCCGCTGCGTCAATCGACTTGAGAGTCATCAGCGCGGCTCCATCGTCGTTGATGGCAAAGAGCTGACGGACGACACAAAGCGGATCGATGAAATCCGCCGCGACGTCGGCATGGTTTTCCAGCACTTCAATCTTTTTCCGCATCTGACGGTGCTCGAAAATTGCACCCTCTCGCCCATCTGGACGCTGGGTAAATCGCAGAAAGCGGCGACCGAAACCGCGATGCATTTTCTGGAGCGCGTGCGAATCCCCGAGCAGGCGGACAAGTATCCGCTGCAATTGTCCGGTGGCCAGCAACAACGTGTCGCCATTGCGCGGGCGCTCTGCATGTCGCCAAAGATCATGCTCTTTGACGAGCCGACATCCGCGCTTGATCCCGAAATGGTCAAAGAGGTGCTCGACACCATGGTGTCCCTCGCCAAGGATGGCATGACGATGATCTGCGTGACCCATGAAATGGGGTTTGCCCGCGAAGTGGCTGATCGTGTCGCGTTCATCGACAAGGGCGAGTTTGTTGAGGTAAATGAGCCCGATGAGTTTTTCTCGCATCCCAAGCATGAGCGGACAAAGCTCTTCCTGAGCCAGATCCTGCGCTGAGTTCGTTTTGCGCCGCAAATAGCACGACGGGCGCGCCTATCCCGATAACGTGGCCCTTGTCCGCTCCTGACCGCTCATCTGCTTCAGCTGAGACTTGGAATTGCGTCCGAGACCTCTCAGTCGTCAGGCGTCAGATAAGCCTTTATCCGCGACTTCCATTGATCCGCCGAAGTCAGACGATCCATCGTTTCGGGCGAAGCGATTGGCGGCAATGGGCTGCCGTCGCGAAGCGCGCGCATGGCGCTTGAAACGGCGGCGACCGCTGCGGCGAAGGGCTGATGTCCTTGCAGCGCAACGCGAACGCCGTGCTCGGCTAAAAACGCGCGATCAAGAATCTCTTTCGGCGCGCCGCCCAGAAGAAGCGGCAGGCGCGCTACCTTGCCGAGCGCCTCAACATCGGCGTGTGTTTTCACGCCCGTGACGAAGACACCGTCGACGCCGGTCTGCTGATAGGCGCGCAGGCGCTCCTGCGCCGCGCGCATGCCGCCGGGCCCCAAAGCGGTCGTGCGCGCAAAAATGCAAAGCGAAGGATCAAGGCGCGCCGCTACCGCAGCTTTCATTTTGGCTATGCCTTCGGCCGGAGAGATCAGCTCAATATGCTCGACGCCGAACGGGCGGGGCAGGCGCGTGTCTTCAATTGTCAGGCCCGCAACGCCTGCTGCCTCCAGCTCCTCCACCGTGCGCATGACGTTGAGCGCGTTGCCGTAGCCGTGGTCGGCGTCGCAGATAAGCGGCAGGTCGCAGCCGCGCCCGATGCGCCGTGCGGTTTCAGCAAACTCGGACAGAGTGAGAAGGATGAAGTCGGGCGCTCCCAGTACGCTTAACGAGGCGACCGACCCGGCAAGCATGCCAGCCTCAAAGCCGATCTCCGCAGCGATTCGCGCCGATATGGGATCGTGCACCGAGGCTGGATGGATGCAGATTTGGTTTGCGAGAACCGAGCGCAGGGCGGCGCGGCGTTCCTGGCTGGATTTCACGACAAATCTCCTCCGGCGGTGAGCTGGTTAAGTAACTCCTAACCAATTCCGCCACATGGTGCAGCATGGTTCTTCGTCGTCGGCTTAGCGCTATCTTGATGCCGCTCGCGCTTTACGCGGTCTCCGCAGGCGCGTCGTCGTATTTCATATGGCATGCGCTGAATGGCAATCGCGGCATGAAGGCCAAGGTGGAATATCGCGCGCAGGCCAAATCCCTTCAAACGGAACTGACCGACCTGAAGGCGGAGCGGTTTGGCCTTGAGCGGCGTATCGCCATGATGCGCGCTGAATCGGTCGAGCGCGACATTTTGGAAGAGGAAGCGCGCCGCCAGTTAGGCCGCGTGCACCGCAACGACGTCGTAGTTTTTCTGTCCACCATCAGGCCAAGGTAGGATTAACTGAAATCTGGTTTCTTAAAATCGAATAACCAGAAACTGATTTATCTAGTCAGATACGATTAAAATCAGATAGATAGACCTTATTCACTGTTTTGCCCAAGTCGTCTCGATTTCGTGGTCACCCTCCGCTATGTTGTGGGAGGTTCATTCGACGTTTGTCGAATAGGACC
Organism: Hyphomicrobiales bacterium; assembly: GCA_031428455.1. GTDB lineage: Bacteria > Pseudomonadota > Alphaproteobacteria > Rhizobiales > Beijerinckiaceae > Terripilifer. The sequence goes on from JANPPJ010000198.1 coordinate 23,972, forward strand.
AGAGCAAACGAGGAACGCCTTATGGCAGCGACACGCACGTCCGCGCGGGCAACTGCGGCCAAGTCCGCCGTAAACGCCGCCGGTTCGAATATCGCAGAATTCACGAAGGATCAGGAACTCGAAGCGTATCGGATGATGCTTCTCATCCGCCGGTTCGAGGAGAAGGCGGGCCAGATGTACGGCATGGGCCTCATCGGCGGCTTTTGTCATCTCTACATCGGGCAGGAAGCTGTTGTCGTTGGCGTGCAGATGGCGTCGACTGATGGCGACGCGGTCATCACTGCGTATCGCGACCACGGTCATATGCTCGCTTGCGGCATGGAGCCCAAGGGCGTCATGGCGGAGCTGACCGGACGTCGCGGCGGCCTTTCCAAGGGGAAGGGCGGCTCGATGCACATGTTCTCCAAGGAGAAACATTTCTACGGTGGCCACGGCATCGTCGGCGCGCAGGTTTCGCTTGGCACAGGCCTCGCGTTCGCCAACCAGTATCGCGGCAACGACAATGTGAGCTTCACGTATTTCGGTGACGGCGCCTCCAATCAGGGGCAGGTCTACGAGAGCTTCAACATGGCGCAGCTCTGGAAGCTGCCGGTTGTCTTCATCATCGAGAACAACCGATACGCGATGGGCACCTCGGTGCATCGCGCGTCCGCGCAGATGGACTTCTCCAAGCGCGGCCTCTCGTTCAACATTCCCGGCGAGCAGGTTGACGGCATGGATGTGCGCGCAGTGAAACGGGCTGCCGATCATGCGGTGAAGTTGTGCCGGGAAGGGAACGGTCCGTACATCCTTGAGATGCAGACCTATCGCTATCGCGGTCACTCGATGTCCGACCCGGCGAAATATCGCACCAAGGAAGAGGTGCAGAAAATGCGCGATGAGTTCGATCCCATCGAACAGGTTCGTTCTCGCATTCTCAAGGCGAACATGTCCAGCGAGGACGATTTGAAAAAGATCGACGCGAGCGTGCGCGCCGTCGTCGCCGAAGCCGCCGAGTTCGCCACGCACGATCCTGAGCCCGATCCGTCGGAGCTGTGGACCGACGTGCTTCGCTGAGGCGCGCCATGAGGCAGGTGGGGCTCACATTTGAGGTCGCGATGATTGGTCTCGCCGCTCTTGGCGTGATCGTCGCTTACGCGATCGATGTGTTCCACCGCTTCAGGACCGGCGCGACGAAGCTAGCCGAATACGCTGACAGCAGGGCGGGCTTTCAGCGCGCCACACTCATCAAGGGCGAGCTGGTTCCGCTCGCCACACTCATCAAGGGCGAGCAGGTTCCGCTCGCCCGTCGCATCGCTGGCGCTCTTTGCATTGCGGCAATGATCGCCATTCTCGCTTTCGCATTCGCGCGCAAGATTCCTATCATCTGAGCAGGTTGAGGATAACCATGCCCACAAACGTATTGATGCCCGCACTGTCTCCCACGATGGAGCAGGGCAAGCTCGCCAAGTGGCTCAAGAAAGAGGGCGACATCATAAAATCCGGCGACGTCATCGCCGAGATTGAAACCGACAAGGCCACCATGGAGGTCGAGGCGGTTGATGAGGGCGTGCTCGCCAAGATCCTGATCCCCGATGGCACGGACAATGTCGCCGTCAACACGCCCATCGCCGTGATCGCGGGCGAGGGCGAAGACGCTTCCGCCGCTGCTGCAGCGCCTGCGCCGACAGAGCCCGCCCAGCCCAAGGACGCGGGCGGCGAAAAGCCGGCGGCCGTCGCCAAGACCGGGTCGGACGCTCCGCCGCCCCCGGTAGAAATTGCCAGCCCCCCGGAAGCGCCCGAGGGCACGCCGATGGTCATGACGACCGTGCGCGAAGCTTTGCGCGACGCCATGGCGGAAGAGATGCGCCGGGACGGCGACGTGTTCGTGATGGGCGAGGAAGTCGCCGAATATCAGGGCGCGTACAAGGTTACGCAGGGCCTGCTGCAGGAGTTCGGCCCCAAGCGCGTTGTCGATACGCCGATTACCGAGCATGGTTTCACCGGCCTTGGCGTCGGCGCGGCCTTTGCTGGCCTCAAGCCTATTGTAGAGTTCATGACGTTCAACTTCGCCATGCAGGCGATTGACCAGATCGTGAATTCCGCAGCCAAGACGCTTTACATGTCGGGCGGCCAGATGGGTTGCCCCATCGTGTTCCGTGGGCCCAACGGCGCTGCGGCGCGCGTCGCGGCCCAGCACAGCCAGGACTTTGCGGCGTGGTATTCCAGCATCCCCGGCCTCACGGTCGTTGCGCCTTATTCAGCGGCTGACGCCAAGGGCCTGCTGAAGTCCGCTATCCGCAATCCGAACCCGATTGTATTTCTCGAAAACGAAATCCTTTACGGCCAGCAGTTCGAAGTGCCGCAGATGGAAGATTTCCTCGTTCCCATCGGCAAGGCGCGCGTGCATCGCCAGGGCAAGGACGTAACGCTGGTCACCTATTCCATTGGCATGACCTACGCGATCAAGGCTGCGGCTGAACTGGAAAAGGAAGGCATCGAGGCGGAGATCATCGACCTGCGCACGCTGCGCCCGATGGACACGGACACGATCATTCGCTCGGTGATGAAGACGGGCCGCTGCGTGACCATCGACGAGGGTTATCCGCAGTGCGGCATGGGCGCCGAAATCGCCATGCGCATCATGGAGAACGCATTCGATTATCTCGACGCCCCCGTGAAGCGCGTCACCGGCAAGGATGTGCCAATGCCATACGCCGCCAACCTCGAGAAGCTGGCGCTGCCCAGCGTCGCGGAAGTTGTCGCTGCGGCAAAGGCGGTTCTTTATCGCTGATCGTGCAACAGGCGAAGGCCTGAAGCGAAGGAATACGGCCAATGGCCGAAGGAACAGGGCCAATGGCCAATGACGACGATGACAATGACGGCTTGAGCGAGCTGCCGATTCCGCCGGACGCTCAGGAAGTCGGCGGCCACGAAGTGCTTCGCGCCTTCGTGGTCAACGGCGGCTTGTCGGTCAGCCTGCAGCGCGCGTTCGATGAGCCGCACACCTGGGGCGTGCTGCTGGTCGACCTCGCGCGCCATGTGGCGCGCATCTATGCCGAAGAGGCGGAGATGACCGAGGAGCACGCGCTTGAAGAAATCCGTCGGATGTTCGACGCTGAATGGGATCGCTCGACCGATCCTGGAATAACAGACAAGATCAACTGAGGCGCCATCATGCCCATCAAAATCCTCATGCCCGCACTTTCGCCAACGATGGAGAAGGGCAACCTTGCACGCTGGCTCAAAAAAGAAGGCGACACGATCAAGTCCGGCGATGTGCTCGCCGAGATAGAAACCGACAAGGCGACCATGGAAGTGGAAGCTGTCGATGAAGGCGTGCTCGCCAAAATCCTGGTGCCGGACGGCGCGCAGGACGTGAAGGTCAACGAGCTGATTGCGCTGATCGCCGGTGAAGGCGAAGACGTGAAGGCTGTGGCCAGCGGAGCAGGGGCTCCGGCGCCCGCGCCAGCAGCGGCAGCAGCGATTGCGCCAAAGGCTGAAGCCGCCCCGGCGCCTGCCGCAGCGCCCGTTGCTGCATCGGCCCCCGCGGCGAAGTCCGCAGCGATATCAGGCGGCCGCGTGTTCGCCTCGCCGCTGGCCAGGCGGCTCGCTAAAGACGCTGGCATCGACGTGTCCGCCATTGAGGGCTCGGGCCCGCATGGCCGCGTGGTCGAGCGCGACGTGAAGGCCGCCATCGCTGGCGGCGGCGCCAGGAAGGCGGCCCCCGCCGCTGCGTCGGCGCCCAAGGCGCCTGCGCTTGCTGCTGGCATGTCTGACGAGACGATCAAGAAGCTTTACGATGCAGGCTCCTTCGAGGAAGTGCCGCACGATTCCATGCGCAAGGTCATCGCCAGGCGCCTTGTGGAAGCCAAGCAGACTATCCCGCATTTCTATCTGACGGTGGACTGCAATCTCACCGCGCTGCTTGCTGCGCGTGAAGCGATCAACAACGCCGCGCCCAAGGGCAAGGACAAGCAGCCTGCCTACAAGATTTCGGTCAACGACTTCGTCATCAAGGCGCTCGCCATGGCGTTGCAGCGCGTGCCGGAAGCCAACGTCACCTTCACCGAGAACACGATGCTCAAGCATCGTCACTCCGATGTCGCCGTCGCGGTGTCGATCCCCGGCGGGCTTATCACCCCCGTGGTGCGCAAGGCTGAAACCAAGGGCCTCGCCGCCATCTCCTCCGAGATGAAAGACCTCGCAACGCGCGCCCGTGCACGCAAGCTGCAGCCGCAGGAATATCAGGGCGGCTCAACGGCTGTTTCAAATTTGGGCATGTTCGGCATCAAGAACTTCCAGGCCGTCATCAACCCGCCCCACGCCACGATCCTCGCGGTTGGCGCGGGCGAAGAGCGCGTCATCGTCGAGAAGGGCCAGATGAAGGTCGCCACGATGATGAGCGTGACGCTCTCCACCGATCACCGCGCCGTGGATGGCGCGCTTGGAGCCGAGTTGATTTCGGCGTTCAAGGATTTGATTGAGAATCCGGTTGGCATGTTGGTTTGATGAGGTCGGGCATATGAGCAATTACGACGTTCTCATCATCGGCGGCGGCCCCGGCGGCTATGTGGCCGCCATCCGCGCCGCGCAGCTGGGCTTCAAGACGGCTGTTATCGAGCGCGAGCATCTGGGCGGCATTTGCCTGAACTGGGGTTGCATCCCCACCAAAGCGCTGCTGCGCTCCGCTGAGATCTATCACTACGCCACGCACGCGAAGGACTATGGTCTGTCGATCGAAGGCAAGATCTCGTTCGATCCCGCCGCAGTCGTGAAGCGCTCGCGCGGCGTGTCGGCGCAGCTGAACGGCGGCATCGGCTTCCTGATGAAGAAGAACAAGATCGACGTCATCTGGGGCGAGGCGACGATCTCCAAGGTTGGCGAAGTCATAGTCACCGAGATGAAAAAGCCTGCGGTGCAGCCGCAGAATCCGATCCCCAAGGGCGTCCATGGGCCGGGAACTTATCAGGCCAGGCACATCATCGTGGCCACCGGCGCGCGCCCTCGCGTGCTGCCGGGCATCGAGCCCGATGGCAAGCTGATCTGGACCTATTTCGAGGCGATGGTTCCGCCCGTGTTCCCCAAGTCGCTCATCGTCATGGGCTCAGGCGCCATCGGCATCGAGTTCGCCAGCTTCTATCGCACCATGGGCGTCGAGGTGACGGTGGTCGAAGTTCTGCCGCAAATCATGCCGGTGGAAGATGCGGAGATATCTGCCCACGCGCGCAAGCGCTTTGAGAAGCAGGGCATGAAAATCCTCACCTCCACCAAGGTGACGAAGGTTGAGAAGAAGGCCAATTCCGTCGTCTGCACGCTGGAGGACGAGAAGGGCGTCAAGCAGACGCTTGAGGCCGAGCGGATGATTTCCGCCGTTGGCGTTGTCTGCAACACCGAAGGGCTTGGCCTGGAAAAGCTCGGCGTGAAGCTGGATCGCGGCGCGATTGTCACCGACGGGCTTGGCAAGACGAACGTGGCGGGCGTTTACGCCATTGGGGACGTCGCTGGGCCGCCGATGCTGGCGCACAAGGCCGAGCATGAGGGCGTGCTGTGCGTTGAAGCCATCAAGGGCCTGCATCCGCACGCGATGGAAAAGACCATGATCCCCGGCTGCACCTATTGCCATCCTCAGGTCGCCAGCGTCGGCCTCACCGAAGCGAAGGCGAAGGAGCAGGGTATCGCGATCAAGGTCGGCCGCTTCCCGTTCGCGGGCAACGGCAAGGCCATTGCGCTTGGCGAGCCTGAAGGCCTCGTGAAGACGATCTTCGACGCCAAGACTGGCAAGCTGCTCGGCGCGCACATGGTCGGCGCGGAAGTGACCGAACTCATCCAGGGCTATGTCGTCGCGATGAACTGCGAGACGACCGAGGAAGAGCTGATCCACACGGTCTTCCCGCATCCCACGCTGTCTGAAATGATGCACGAGAGCGTGATGGACGCCTACGGGCGGGTGATCCATAGCTGAGACGCCACACAGCGAGAGGAGCGGGAGAGACCATGAAGACGCTTAACTTTGTTCGATCAGCCGCCGCCGCCGCGCTCGCCGCTTTCGCCGCGACTTCGGCCTTCGCCCAGAGCCCGGCGGAATTCTACAAAGGGCGGACAGTCACGATCATCGTCGGCAGTTCGGCCGGCGGCGGGTTCGATCTCTACGCTCGCATGATCGGGAGGCACATGCAGCGCCATATGCCTGGAGCGCCGAATATTGTTGTTTCCAATATGCCGGGCGCCGGCTCCATCCGTCTGGCGCAGCACATTTATGCAGTCGCGCCAAAGGACGGCACTGTCGTTGGAGCGGTCTTCGTCGGTGCGATCATGGACCCATTGCTGGGCGCGCGCACCAACAAGGTCGAGTACGACCCGGCGAAGTTTACCTACATTGGCAGCGCAAACTCCGAAGCCTACATTTGCCTCACGCGCAAGGACGCGAAGGCGCAGACGTTCGCGGACGTTCTCAACACCGAAGTGGTGCTTGGCGCCAGCGCGGCGGGCGGCTCCACG
>JANPPJ010000199.1:0-1603 GCA_031428455.1 Hyphomicrobiales bacterium
CACCCGGCGTCACAATCGAAGAAGTTGCCTCCAAAACTACTGCGCACTACTTACTATGAGCGCGCCATTATTGAGTTCGGCGTTCGATCCCGAGAACGACCAGTTCAAGCAGCGCGCCATGCATAATGTTGCACTGCGCGATGCGCTTTGGGCTAAGGTCGCCGAAACGGCGCTGGGCGGCAACGAGAAGTCGCGGAAGCGGCATACTTCGAGGGGCAAACTCCTCCCCCGCGAGCGCGTCGAACGCCTGCTCGACCCCGGCAGCCCCTTCCTCGAAATCGGCCAGCTCGCCGCAAACGATCTTTACGACGGTGAAGTCCCGGGCGCTGGCCTCATCTGCGGCATCGGGCGCGTTTCTGGGCGGCAAGTGATGATCGTCTGCAACGACGCGACGGCGAAGGGCGGCACATATTACCCGATGACCGTCAAAAAGCATCTGCGTGCACAGGAAATTGCCGAGGCCAACCGCCTGCCGTGCATCTATCTGGTCGACAGCGGCGGCGCGAACCTGCCGCATCAGGACGAGGTCTTCCCCGACCGCGACCATTTCGGGCGCATCTTTTTCAACCAGGCGAATATGAGCGCCAAGGGCATCCCGCAAATCGCCTGCGTTATGGGCAGCTGCACTGCGGGCGGGGCTTATGTCCCGGCGATGTCAGACGAGAGCGTTATCGTCCGCAATCAGGGCACTATCTTCCTTGCCGGCCCGCCTTTGGTCAAGGCTGCGACAGGTGAGGAAATCAGCGCCGAAGATCTGGGCGGCGGCGACCTGCACGGGCGCAAATCGGGCGTGGTCGATCATGTTGCCGAAAATGACGAACATGCGCTGACGATTGTGCGCGATATCATCAGCCACTTGGGCCCGATCCACAAACCCGACATCGACCTCAAAGAACCGCGCCCACCCAAATATGACTTGGAGGAACTCTACGGCGTCATCCCCGACGACGTCCGCGCGCCCTACGACGTGCACGAAGTCATCGCGCGCATCGTCGATGGCAGCGAGTTTCATGAATTCAAGGCGCTCTACGGGAGCACCCTGGTCTGCGGCTTCGCCCATATCTGGGGAATGCCGGTCGCGATCCTCGCCAACAACGGCGTGCTGTTTTCAGAAAGCGCGGTCAAAGGCGCGCATTTCATCGAACTCGCCTGCCAACGGCGGATACCCCTGCTGTTCCTCCAGAATATCAGTGGCTTCATGGTCGGCGGCAAGTATGAAGCGGAGGGGATCGCCAAGCACGGTGCAAAACTCGTCACCGCCGTTGCCACCGCGAGCGTCCCGAAGATTACCGTGCTGATCGGCGGCAGCTTTGGCGCGGGCAATTACGGCATGTGCGGACGCGCCTATTCGCCGCGCTTCCTCTTCACCTGGCCCAATGCGCGGATTTCGGTGATGGGCGGCGAACAGGCGGCGAGCGTGCTTGCCACCGTCCACCGCGACGCGGAAAAATGGACGCCGGAGGAAGCCGAAACCTTCAAAGCCCCGATCCGCCAGAAATACGAAGACGAAGGCAATCCCTACCACGCCACCGCGCGGCTATGGGACGACGGGATTATCGACCCCGCGCAGACAAGGGATGTGCTGGGGCTGGCGTTGGCGGCG
>JANPPJ010000200.1:0-31484 GCA_031428455.1 Hyphomicrobiales bacterium
GTTCAGTGTCTGCTTCGGAGCCGTGGAGATCGCAACCATCGACCTCAAACGACCGCTGGACGCACCGCAAAAAGTGTAAGGGATCTATCCGAACACCTGTCAGTGATGTCTCCGGTCTTTACATCAAGCCCGCGCATGACGGCTTGGTGCTAACCTACGCTCGAAAAATCACAGCCCGCAATTTCAAGAATAAGCTTGCGGCGCACAGCGTCGGCGAAAACTTCAAACGTCTTCGCCGGCACGAGAAACGAGCCCGGTCCGCCAATCACCTCTGTCTTGTAGTGCTCGTCGAGATCGAATTCGAGCGCCAGAATAGGCAGCCCGTTGATGATAACGCCCGCCGCGACAGCGTCGTCGCGCGCAAGTGAAACCGGTCGGCCGCTTGAATTGACGCCGTCGCCAGAGACGTCGATGACGCGCCGCAATGACCGAAAACCGCTGTCCTTGAATACGCGCACGCCATAGTCCAATGCGCCCGCAATGGACGTGCCGCCGCCAAACAACCGGCGCGGCGCGGCGGCGATCATGTCGGCGAGCTTTTCGCACGAGGCCTTGTCATCAATCTTCGTCCACGGCATGACGACTGTCTGCATGCGCGGGCCGGTCCACTGATACATCATCACCGCCACGGACCCGAGCATGCCGGAGGTAACCGCCTTCGCCACCTGCGCATCGCGAAACGCAGCGACATAACCCTGTTTCTGCAATTCAAACCGATGCGCATTCACCGAGCCCGATGCATCCACAGCAAGCGCCAGCTGCAGATCGACATCTTCGGGCCCCTCCGCGCGAAGTCGCGCCACGCTCGCCAGCGACAGAGCGCCGCCCGCCAGCACGGTGAATGCGCGGCGTGTAGGCTGTGAAGGGGCGCCCATGCGGACCTGCCTTTCCGGTTACGCACGCCTTTCAAGCAAACAAGGCGCCGCGCGCGACCCTGCTACGATGTGCCGGACGCGAAGCAAGCGCAACTGGGTAGCTGCGCTTGCTGGTCATCACGTCTTTGTGTGCAATTGGGCCGCTTACGGCCCGCGGCAGATGATGTTGAGCGTAGCCGACCGCTTCTCGACGTCGAGCACCTTGAACGCGCGCTCCAGCGCCTTGGGCACCTCGGCGGGATCGCTCACGGTCGCGCCATAGCCGCCCGCGACTTCCGCCGTCTTCTCGAACTGGAGATGCTCGGTGAAATACGTCAGGGGTTCGCGGTTGCTCTTGGCGGCAAAGCCCGATGGATACACCTCGCGCGTGTTGCGCTTCACGGCGCCCCACATGGCGTTGTTGAACACCATGGTCAGGGTGGGCCAGCCTTCCGCCTTGGCGACATACAACGCGGGCGTCGGATTGCCGAACATGTAGGCGCCATCGCCCACGCACGTGATGACGCGACGATCCGGTTGCGCCGCCTTCATGCCCAGCGCCATGCCAAGGCTCCAGCCCAGCGCGCCAGCAGCGCCGGTGAAGAACAATGTGCCAGGCTTCTTCAGCGTCAGGTGTTCGTAGGTAATCGGGCCTTCCTTGAGAACGATGTCGTTCTCGTCCTTGATCTCGTTGAGGCAATGGGTGACCCACGCCGGATGGATCGGCGTTTCCGTCTTCGCTTTCTCCAGCGCTGCGGCCCAACGCTCGCGCTGGCTGGCGCGCCGTTCTGCAAGACGCTTGCGGCGCGCCTCAATGCGGTCGCGCGCAGGACCAAGCCGCGATTCCAGCGCAGCCGCGAGCGCCGCCATGCCGGGCCCAATGGCGCCGGTGATAGCGAGATCGCAGGGGAACCCGCGCATCGGATAGGACGTGTAGAGCGGGTCGACGCCCATCTGGATGACCTTGCAATCCTTGCTCGGCGCCTTCTTGTTGGGAATCCACGGCACGTCGGCGTCGATGATGAGGATCAGATCGGCTTCGGCGAGAAAGGGATCGGGCTCGAAGCCCAGATGCATCGGATGATCTGTGGCGAGGCCCATGAAGCGCGGCTTGCGCTGCGTCACAGGGATAGCGAACAGGTCCGCCAGCGCGCCAAGCAACGCAGGCTCGTCGTGCTCGCGCCCGCAGCTTGCCGTGATGATAAGCGGGTTCTGCGCCTTGGCGATCATGTCCGCCGCACGGTCGATGGCCGCCAGATCAGGGTACGGCACGCTCGCGGCCACATGGCGCGAGGGCGATGAATACGTGAAGTTCTCGATCGGCGCAGCGAGCACTTCGCGCGGCAACGACAGATAGACCGGCCCCTTGGGCTCGCTCATCGTGAGGTTGAAGGCGCGGTCGATGGCGGACTCGAGCACTTGCGCGTTCTTGAGTTCGTAATCCCACTTCACGATCTCGCGCAGCATGCCAGCCTGATCGCGCATTTCCTGCGGCCAGTGAATTTCACCACTGCGCGCGCCGGGCAGCCCCCCTTCTTCGCTGTAAGGCGTGCGGCCGGAGGAGAACACGACCGGCAGATTGCCGCGCCACGCGTTGAGCACGCCGCACATGGCGTTGGCCATGCCGACGTTGACGTGCACCATCACAAGCTGCGGCTTGCCGGTCTGCAGGTAATAGCCAAGCGCCATGTGGATCGCAACGTTCTCATGCGGCACGGTGATCGGGCGCGGCATCTTGCGGCCCTGCGCTTCAAACTTCGACAGCGACTCGATCAACGGCGCAAAATCAGTGCCCGCGTTGGCGAAGAGAAAATCAACGCCGCGGTCGGCGAGGATTTCAATATAGGCGTCGGCGATGATGCCGCTTTCGATGACCTTCTCGGACATGCTTTCAATTCCTCCCGCAAACCTTCATTGCCGCCTTCGCTAGAGGAGCAAAGCACTCAAGACAATCAGTTTCATGCCTTGCGCGTCCACACGGCGCGCGGGCCGATGTCAGACACGCTGTTGCAGCCCGTGAAAGCCATGGTCGCATCGAACTCACGGCGCAGCAGGGCAAGCGCGTGGGAAGCCCCCGCTTCACCCGCAACAGACAACCCGTAGAGCGTTGGGCGACCAGAGAGGACAGCGCTGGCGCCCAGCGCAAGCGCCTTCACCACATCGCCGCCACGCCGCACGCCAGAGTCAACGAGCACCGGCACGCGGCCTGCGATCTCGGCGACGATCTCGGGCAGGACATCAATGGGAGCCACCGCGCTGTCCATGGTGCGTCCGCCATGATTGGAGACGATCACAGCGTCAAAACCCGCCACCACCGCGCGCGCCGCGTCTTCGGGCAAATGGACGCCCTTGATCATCAGCGGACCCTTCCATGTGTCGCGCAGGCGCTTCACGTCGTCCCAGTTCAGCTCATCGCCGCGCAGGTTCGGCAGCGTTCCGCTCGGCGCCGCCGGCGCGCCCCCCGGCGCAACCCGGCTCACGGCGCCAGCCGGATAATGCGCCAGCTTCGGCATGCCGTTGTTTGCGAGGTAGCGCGCCATCACCGTCAGCAACCAGCGCGGATGCAACGCCATGTCGAACAGCGCGCGCGGATTGGGCTGGAACGGCATCGAAAAACCGTTGCGGCGGTTGTATTCCCTGATGGGCGACGTCGGCGTGTCGACGGTGAGAATCAGCGCCTCAAAGCCCGCGTCCTGCGCCCGTTTGACGAGCCCGTAAGAAAGCTCCCGTTCCTTCCACATGTAGAGCTGAAACCATTTGCGCCCGCCCTCGACCGCAGCAATCGTTTCAATCGATGTGACCGACGGGGTGGCCAGCGTGAAAGGCACACCCGCCTTCGCCGCTGCGCGCGCCAGTTCCGCCTCGCCCTGATACCAGCAGACGCCCGCAACGCCCGTCGGCGCCACGACAAGCGGCATGGACATTGGCTTGCCGAACAGCGTCGTCGCTGTCGTGCGGCGCGATACGTCCACCAGCACCTTGTTGCGCAGTTTGATGCGCTCGAAGGCCTCGCGATTGCTCCGCAGCGCAGCCTCGTCCTCCGCGCCCCGATCAAGAAACTCGAACACGCCCCGGGGCAGCCGACGCCGGGCGGCTTCGCGCAAATCGGCGATGTTGAAGCAGCGTTCCAGGATCCTCGGCGGTTTTGCGAGCGTGACTTTGCTTGTCGCGCCAACCCCGGCGACCGGCTCTGTCGAAGCGACCGGCGTGGACATGCCCCCTCCTGAAATCCCTGATGTTATCCTCAGTTGGGCACACTATGCGCCCTGCATTGGCGGGGCAACGTTGCGCGGGAGGCACAACCCGTTCAGGAAAGGGTCTCGTCCTGCAGGAATGATTCGGATATATCGGCGCCGATGAGCCTCATAACCACCACCGAAGATCTGGCGAAGGCCTGCGCGCGGTTCGCCCGCCACCCTTTCGTCACCGTAGACACCGAGTTTCTGCGCGAGACGACTTTCTGGCCCAAAGTCTGCGTGGTCCAGATCGCCTCCAGCGACGAGGCCATCGCCATCGACACGCTGGCCGATGGCCTTGATCTTGAGCCGTTTTTTGAGCTGATGCGCAATGAGGCGGTGGTGAAGGTCTTCCACGCCGCCCGGCAAGACATCGAAATCGTCTGGAACCTGGCCAAGACCATTCCGGCGCCGCTTTTCGATACGCAGGTCGCGGCCATGGTTTGTGGCTTTGGCGATCAGGTGTCCTACGGGGAACTTGTTCAGTCCATCTGCCGCGTACCCGTCGACAAGTCTTCGCGCTTTACCGACTGGTCGCGCCGCCCCCTCTCCGAAGCGCAGATCACCTACGCGCTGGCGGACGTGACCTATCTGCGTGACGTCTACCGCGCGCTTGTGGCGAAGCTCGAAAGCTCAAACCGCGTCGACTGGCTGCTCGACGAGATGCAGGGCCTCACGTCCACCTCGACTTACGAACAGCATCCCGACAACGCCTGGGAGCGCTTTCGCCACCGCGCCCGCAAGCCGCGCGATCTCGCCATCCTCATGGAAATCACCGCATGGCGCGAGCGTGAAGCCCAGAGCAAGGATGTTCCTCGTTCGCGCATCCTGAAGGATGACGTGATGCTGGAGGTGGCGTTCGCCGCGCCGCGCACCGCCGACGCGCTCGCCAATCTGCGCGCTTTCCCGCGCGGCATGGAACGCTCTCGGGCTGGCGCAGACATTCTCGCCGCTATCGAGCGCGGTTTGGCGCGCGACCCCGACACGCTCCCCAAAATTGAACGCGACCGTCGCCCCGGCGCTTCAACAGGCGCAACAGTCGAACTGCTGAAAGTCCTTCTGCGGCAGGTCAGCGAAAAGCACGGCGTCGCCGCCAAACTGATCGCAACCGTGGACGACCTGGAAGCCATCGCGTCCGACGACAAAGCGGATGTCGTAGCTCTGCGCGGATGGCGCCGCGAGATTTTCGGCCTCAAGGCGCTGGAGTTGAAACGCGGCAAACTTGCGCTCACTGTGGAGCGCGGACGGGTCGTAACGCTCGAGTGGCAAGACACGGGTGAGCCCATCGTTGGTGAACGAGACTCCGAGCAAGCCTCGTCCGACCCGGACGCGCGGACCGCATCGGCAGAAGTTGCCTGACAACCTCGTAGAACTGCGGCCGGGGTCCCTCGGCTTGCGGCGGCTTGAGTGCATGACCACTTGATGTGGAACGCACTTGGAGAGCCTGACTCATGGACCCGCAGAAACTGCTTGAACAATTCCTCGGCCCCGGCGGGCTCTCGCAACATGCGCAGCGCGCCAAGGACATGCTGAGCGGCGCGTCTTCCGGGCAAGCCGGCGGCGGCAGCGGCCTGTCCGGCATGCTGGGGCAATTGGGCGGCATGCTTGGCAACCGGCAGGAGCCGCAGCCGCCCGCGCAGGGGGTTAATCCATCAGGCGGCAATGTCCCGCAGTCGTGGAGCCAGCCAGGCGTCCCTGCGCCCGCGCAGGGTGGCGGCCTCGGCGGATTGATGAGCAACATTCCAGGCGGCACGGCGGGCGCGCTCGCAGGCGCAGGCCTGCTGGCCGTGCTTCTCGGCCAGAAGAGCGTGCGCAAGATGGCAGGCAGCGTGATGAGCGTTGGCGCATCGGCAGCGCTGGGCGCACTTGCCTACCGTGCGTGGCAAAACTGGAACACCGGCCAGCCGGTCGCCGCGGCGCCCTTGGCGACGCCCGCCGACGCGCCTGCGGAAAACTCACCGTTTCTACCGAAAGCCGACGCCACCGGCCAGCCATTCGCGCTGTCTCTCATCAAGGCCATGATCGCCGCAGCAAACGCGGATGGCCACATCGGGCCCGAAGAGCATAAGCAGATATTTGATGCTGCGAACCGCGCAGGCTTTGATGCGGACGCCAAGGCGTTCATTTTCGACGCTCTGGCCAACCCGCCGAGCGTTCGGCAGATCGCGTCCATGGCCAGCGGCATGGAGCAATCCGCAGAACTCTATCTGGCAGCGCGTCTGGCGATTGATCCGGACCACCCGTCCGAGAAGGCGTTCCTCGAAGCGCTGGCGCAGGCGATGAACCTGCCGCCGCAATTCGTGGCCCATCTTGAACAGCAGGTTGCCGGCGCTTAGCCGGTCCCGCCTTCAACCGCCGATCTTGATCTCCGACTCGCGGCCAATGATCTTCGCCAACGCCTTGAGGCGTCCAGCGAGTCGATCATTGGCCAGCGGCGCAAGATCTGACGGGATGTGCAGCGTCAGCTTGGCGCGCGTGCAGGTGAGTTTCGTGCGCGGCAGAACATCGGGCATCGCAGCGCTGATGGCGTACCCAACTCGCGTCGCAGCCCCAAGAAGACGTGCGCGATCCAGCAAGCGCACCGTCGCAAGCGTACGCAAATGCGGCGCCACGTTATGGTCCGAACTCATGTGCCGGTAGCTTGCCGCCAGGGCGATGAACGCCCTGCCCGCATGATCAATCGCGACGAACGCCGCATTGGCGATGATGTTCAGCGCCTGTTCGCCGCGATAATCTGGATGCGCGCGCCAGCCGATATCGGAGAGCAGGCAAGCTGCGTGGCGCAGGCGTTTTTCCTCGACTGACTCGACAAGCTGGCTCGCCTCAATGAAGCGATCCGTCCACGTGCACAATTCCTCGCCGTGGCGCGGCGAACGCGAACGCAAGGTGTTGAGATCGCGCGCCGCCTCGATGAGAGGGTCTTTCTTACGCTCAGCCTTCGATAGCCGCTCGAACAGAAGCCCTTCGCGCAACCCAAGCGCCGAAACGACGATCTCCTTGGGCCTGGCGATGCGGATGATTTCTTCCAGCACGACCGCGCCGTAGGCCAGCAAGGGCCTGCGCCCTGTAGCGACAGTCTCGATCGAGACAAGCGCTTCCGCGTTGACACGCTCGACCAGCGAGGCGAAGTCTGACGCATCCTGCGACGGAATGACATACCCGTGCATCACGTTGAGCGGATAATTGCGCTGGCTCATGTGCAGCCGCGCCAGCGCGCGCCAGGTCCCGCCAACTGCGTAGAACGTTCGGCCCTCAAGCTTGCGCAGCAATTTCACATTGGACAAAGCTTCGCGAACGATTTTCTCCGCCTTCTTCAGCGAGTTCTTCGAGACGTCCATCAGCGCGAGGCCGCCAAGCGGCAGGGATACCCCCCGGCCAAGCTTGTGCCCGACCACATCCGCCAATTCGAGCGAACCGCCGCCAAGATCGCCGACCACGCCATCGGGCTTGAAGAACCCGGACACGACGCCCATCGCCGCCAGTTGGGATTCACGTTCGCCCGAAAGCAGCTCGATGTCCGCGCCAATGGCGCGCGAGGCGGCTTTAAGAAATTCAGGTCCATTGGTGGCGTCACGTGCCGCCGCCGTCGCCAGCACATGAATGTCCGACACCTTCATGTTGCGACACAACACACGGAATCGCTCGAGCGCCTTGAGCGCCCGCACCACGCCTTCCTCGTTGAGCTTGCCGGTCGTGGCTACGCCCTTGCCGAGGCCGGCAAGCAGCTTGTCGTTAAAGATTGGATTGGGCGCCCGCGTGAGGCCTTCATAGGCGACAAGGCGCACGGAGTTAGAACCAATGTCTACAATCGCGATTGGATCGAGTGAAGGCAGACGGCCTTGCGCCTCGTTTGTTTGCTTCATGAATCGGCCGGCTTCGGTCTCTTGAACAGCGTTTTCGGACTGGAGGTCTTCAACGACTTGCCGCGGCCAGACAGTGACGGGTTGGTCATGAAATAGCTGTGCGCATTGAAGGGCTCTTCACCCATGCGCGGGACTATGCGCTCGCTGCCGCCATCGGGCAAGAGCCTGTAGCTCTGCTGGTTATCGATAAGATTGGCGGTCATGATCTGGTCCAGAATTTGCGCATGAACCGTGGGGTTCTCCAGCGGAAGCAGCACTTCAACGCGCCGGTCAAGATTGCGCGGCATCAGGTCGGCCGAGGAGATGTAAACCCGCGCCTTGCGGTGCGGCAGGCCGTGGCCCGCGCCGAAGGCGAAGATTCGCGCATGCTCGAGGAAGCGTCCGATGATCGATTTGACGCGAATGTTATCGCTCAGCCCGGGCACTTGTGGACGAAGGCAGCAAATGCCGCGCACCACGAAATCGATACTCACCCCCGCCTGGCTGGCGCGATACAGCGCGTCAATGATGACGGGATCGACCAGCGCATTGCACTTGCCCCAGATCGCTCCCGGGCGGCCCGCCTTAACGTGAGCAATCTCTTCCTCGATGTGATCGAGCAGCCGCTTCTTCAGGCTGATGGGGGAAATCGCCATGCGTTTCAGATTGGCCGGCTGCGCATAGCCGGTGATGTAATTAAAGACCTGGCCAACGTCGGCGGCCAGCACCGGATCGGCGGTGAAAAACGAAATGTCCGTGTAAATGCGCGCCGTCAGCGGGTGGTAATTGCCCGTTCCCAAATGACAATAGGTAGCAAGGCCAGCGCCCTCGCGGCGTACAACCATCGACAACTTGCCGTGGGTCTTGAGTTCGATGAATCCGAAAACCACCTGCGCCCCAGCACGTTCAAGATCGCGCGCCCAGCGAATGTTGGCCTCTTCATCAAAGCGCGCTTTCAACTCGACCAGCGCGGTGACTGACTTGCCAGCCTCCGCCGCCTCGATGAGTGCGCGCACGATGGGGCTGTCCGCTGACGTGCGATAGAGCGTCTGCTTGATGGCGACCACATTCGGGTCGCGCGCCGCCTGCATCAGGAATTGCACCACCACGTCGAACGATTCATACGGGTGGTGGACGATAAAGTCCTTCTGCTTGATCGCAGCAAAGCAATCGCCCGCGTTGTCGCGCACGCGCTCTGGATAGCGCGGGTTGTAGGGCTCAAACTTCAAATCAGGCCGATTGAGCGAGACAATTTCGGACAGGTCGTTGAGCGCAAGCATGCCCTGCTGCGTATAGATATTATCCTCGCCCACATCGAGCTGTGCGGCGACAAAGCTGCGAATTTCTTCCGGCGCGCGCGCGTCGATTTCAAGACGGATCACACGGCCACGACGACGGCGCTTGAGTGCAGATTCAAAGAACCGCACCAGGTCTTCAGCCTCTTCCTCAAGTTCAAGATCGCTGTCGCGAATAACGCGGAAATGGCCCTGCCCCACAACCTTGTAGCCGGGGAAAAGGCGAGCGGTCTCGCTCGCGATGAGCGCTTCCAGCAGGACAAGCCGCACGCCGGGCTTGTCGGTGTCCGGCAGGCGCACAAAGCGTTCGACCTTCTGCGGCAGGCGCACAAGCGCATTCAGGCGCCGTGCGTCGCTTGTGTGCACGAGATCGAGCGCGACGGAAAAACCAAGGTTTGGAATGAACGGAAACGGATGAGCGGGGTCAATCGCAAGCGGCGTGAGAATGGGGAAGATGTGCTGCATGAAATGATCATCCAGCCACTCGCGATCCTGCGCATCAAGATCTTCAAGTTCGGCGATGATGATGCGCTCGCCCGCGAGATCTTCACGCAACGCGCTCCAGCGCATCTGCTGTTTTTCGACCAGTTCGCCAACGCGCCGCCGGATCTGCACGAGTTGCTCAGACGGAGTCTGCGCGTCATCGGACATCGTCGTCATGCCAGAGCGCACCTGACCAAGCAGACCAGCGACGCGCACCATGAAGAATTCATCAAGGTTGGCCGCAGAGATGGAAAGGAAACGCAATTGCTCGAGCAACGGGTGGTTTCTGTTGGAGGCTTCCTCGAGCACACGGCCATTGAACTCGAGCCACGACAACTCGCGATTGATGTAGCGCCCCGCAGGCAGCGCAAGCTGAGCCGCTTTTGCGGCTGCCGCTGCGGCCTTGGTCACTGGCGGGGCCTTCGCATCCTGGGTCGCCTTCAAGCCAGCGTCCGCAGGACTCACATCGTCATGGGTCAGCGATTCTGCGTCGGGCTTCAACTTCTCTCTCCTCAGTGGGTTCGCCGCCACATAGACCTGCCAAGCATGTCGATTACGTGACAATCACATGTCGATGCCACTACATGTCGATGCCGCTCCTGCGCAAAACATCGGCCGTCATCGGACGCGTGATGGCCCGGCCAGCGGCGAGCGCCTCCTTGTCCAGCAATTCGACCACATTTCGCGCGGCATCCAGCGACCGCTCGATGCGGTTGGCCAGATATTCAACCACGGTCGTGTCAACGACCAACTGCCGATCAAGAAAAAGCTTAACGAGCACTGCACGGATCAGCGCATCGTCCGGTTCGCCGATCTCGATAGCGGGCGCCAGCCGCAAGCGCGACAGCAAATCCTTGATCTGCACGCCCCATGCATCCGGCCAGGCGCGCGCCGTGATTGCGAGGTAACCCTGCCCGCCCTGCACGAGATTGATGAGGTGAAAAAGCTCAGCTTCAGCCAGCGGGGCGCGGTCAGCGTCCTCCACTAGCACGGCCCCAGCTCCGGCAATCGCGGGCAAATCAGCGAGCGGCAGCGACGCGGCGCTCAGCACGCGCGCGCGGGCTCGTTGCGCCCAGATGGCGGCAAGATGGCTCTTGCCCGCCCCCGTGGGCCCCAGCAGCAGCAGCATCCGCCCCGGCCAGTTGGGCCAGCGCTCGAAAATCTCCCACGCGGTTTCATTCGAGGGCGAGATCAAAAAGTCTTCCCGCCCGAAGCGGGGTTCAAGCGGCAGACTGAGGGCAAGTTGGTTCGTGGGCTTTTTCACGGAATGTTATCCGGGTCTTTCGGCCCTCGCGTCGCAACGCCGGTGAACAAGGGACTGGTCCTGTACTGGCCCACGCCAAACCGGGTCAACACGCCGATGATGGCCGCGATTGGCACGGCGAGGATGAGGCCGGTGAACCCGAACAGGCTGCCGAAGGCGAGTAGCGCGAGCATCACCCACACGGGATGAAGCCCAACTGCCTCGCCTACAAATCGCGGCGTGAGGATGTTGCCCTCGATGAACTGGCCAACGAACTGAACCGCCAGCACCATGCCCAGCAATCCCCAGCCGGGCCCCTGCACCAGCGCAACTGCGACTGAAACGATCAACCCGGTCAGTGAGCCCACATAGGGGACGAAACTCAGCACGCCCGCCGTGATGCCGATGAGCATACCGAAGTTCAGCCCCACCATTGTGAACCCGAGGCCGTACCAGAGGCCAAGAAACAGACAGACAAACGATTGGCCGCGGATAAACCCCGCCATGGCCGAATCCATCTCGCCCGCCAGTCCACGCACAACGTCGCGGTGGTGAACGGGAACGAGGTTATCCAGCGTCGCCAGCAGGCGGCGCCAGTCCAGCAAAAGGTAGAATGTTACGATGGGCGTAATGACCAGCAGCGAAACAAGACCCACCAGCGCCTGCCCGCCCTGCCAGAGGGACGAGAACACCGTGCCGATCCAGCCTGCGCCTTGTTTCACGATATCGCCGGTCTTGGGCAGGCCCGCGTCGGTTTCGCCGCCAAGCGGCGGAAGCCCAAAAAACTCGAGCGCGGGTTTGATGCGGTCGCCGATCTCGTCACCATATCGTCCCAGCAAGTCAGCAAGCTGCGAAGCGTAGGCCGGCATCCGCTCGATGAACTGGGCAGCTTGCTTGATGAGCACTGGCAACAACGCAACCACGGCGGAGAAAATCAGCAGCCCGCTCATCCCCACGATCAGCAGCGAAGCGACGAGGCGGCTCATGCCCAGCCGCTGAAGACGCGAGGCGAGCGGGTCCAGCAAGTAAGCCAGCGCAAGGCCGGCGGCAAAGGGCATGAGCACGCCCGATAGCAGCCAGAGAAGCAGCGCGATGATTGCCGCCGCGACGAGCCAGAATTGGATCTGCCGTTCCACTGTCATGTCCGCCCCAAAAGCCAATGGCCAACCTCGCGCATACGTGCGCGCCTCACAGGTCCATATGGCGGACCCACTGGGTCAGATATGCGGCTGCAGAGGCCAGCGTCAACGCCGCCACGACATAGAGGGAGACGGTAAACCACATCCCGAGGGGGAATGCGAACGCCTTGGCGGCCAGAACCGCGGACGCAAAAGCGATTTGCGCCAACGTGTTAAGCTTGGAAACGAGCAGTGGGCGGATTTCCATCGGCTTGTCGAGCAGCCATGCGATCATCACGGCGCCGACGATCATGACATCCCGCGACACGACCAGAACAACAAGGGTCGCGGGCAAGACGCCAATGACCGCGAGCGAAACATAAATCGAAACCAGCAATGCCTTGTCGGCGATAGGGTCGAGATAGGCGCCCAGCTCAGTGCGAAGATCGAAGCGCTTGGCGAGCCAGCCGTCCACCGCGTCAGAAAGGCCCGCCACAACGAAAAGGACGAACGCCAGCTGCCATTCGGGCTGGATGATAAGCGACACGATAATGGGTACAAGCACCAGCCTGCCAAGGCTAATCAGGTTGGGCAGGCTGGCGAAGAGATGATGGACGCTCATGTTGGGCGAAGAACTACCATAAAGTTAGCCAGAGGCCAGCAAATGACTATTGTGAACCCTCAAGACCGAGGCTTTTGACGAGATTGCCCCACTTTTCGCGCTCACTGCGCAGATAGTTTCGCAATTCCGTCGGGCTTGGCGTGTCGAAGGGAATGAGGCCCAGCGCGGACACCTTTTCCTTGATTTGCGGGTCGGCCATGATCCGCTTCATCTCACCATGCAGCTTCTGCACGATGGCGTCGGGCGTGCCGGCAGGCGCCAGAAGCGCGTGCCACGACACGGCCTCAAAATCCTTCTCGCCCGAGGCGACCGCGAACGGCGGCACATCTGGCAACACAGGCAGCGGCGTCGAGGAGGAAACCGCCAGCGCGCGCAGCTTGCCGTCCTTGATCAATGGCAGGCCAGCGCCCGCTTCCACGAAGCCGAGTTGCACATGGCCGGATGCGATGTCGAGGATAGATTGCGGCGTGTTGCGATAGGGCACATGCGTGATCTGCAGGCCGAACTTCGCTTTCATGTACTCAACGGACAAATGCTGCGCGACGCCCGCGCCCGGCGAGGAATAATTCAGGTCCTTCCGGTCGCGCGCATAGGCGATGAGTTCCTTGACGGTCTTCACCGGGAGATCGGGATTGACCGTGAGAATGAAAGGCGACTTCACGTAGAGGGCAACGGGGACGAAGCTCTTTTCCGGGTCATAGTTGATCTGCTTGTAAAGTACCGGATTGATGGCCAGCGAAGATGTGGTGGCAAGGCCCAGCGTGTGCCCGTCAGGCGCTGCCGCCGCCAGCGCCTGCGCCCCCAGCATCAGCGCGGCGCCCGGCCGGTTGTCGATGATGACGGGCTTCCCCAGCGATTGCTGCAGCTTGTCAGCGTAGAGCCGCGCAATCGTGTCCATGCCAGCGCCCGCAGCCAGCGGCACAATGATGGTGATGGTCTTGGAGGGAAACTCCTGCGCGCTGGCCGGTGTGGTCGCGATCAACCCCGCGCACATGATGGTCGCGAGCGGTGCTACGCGCACTGAAGCCTTGATGATGGCTCTCATGGTCCCCTCCCCTTATTGGCTGGGCCATCGCCCCGCATCACCAAGATAGACGCGAAAGAGGCTGCTCGCCAAGCGCCAGCTGGTGGAAAAGTAAGAAAGCTATCGTCAGTTCGCAGGTTTTGGGTGGCCTTTCACGGCGTCCCGGTCGGCGAAGGCCGACCGTCCACGAAAGGCAAACGCCTACCCCCTCAGGGGTTGTCCGAATGAAGTCGCCGCATGCGGCTCACGAAGAAGTAGACCACGCCCACCACCAAAGGCATCAGGAAGGCGAGCGTGATTCCGATCTCGAACGGCCAGTATCCTGAGTCCTTGGCTCCCTTTATGGGGTATGCCGCCAGCCCCAGCATGTAATAGCTGATAGCGGCCACCGAGAGCCCTTCCACCGTCTGCTGCATGCGTGTCTGTAACCGTGTCCGCTGGTTGAGCGCGCCCAGTAGCTGATTGTTCTGCCGCGCAAGCTCGAGATCAATGCGCGTGCGGATAAGATCGGCCGCACGGGCGCAGCGGAGCGCCAGGTCCGCCAGCGCCTTCTGCATGCTGGAGCATGTGCGCATGGCGGGGATCAGTCGCGTCATGAGAAAGCCGCCGATCATCGGCCTGTCCCCATCCTGTCGTTCATCCAGCGCGCGGATGCGATCTTCGACAATCGCGCCATAGGCGAGCGCGGCGGAAAACCGGAACGACGCCGACGCCAGTTCCGCCTCAACGCGGGCGGAGAGTTTCGACAGATCGAGAAACAAGGGCTCACTCGAACCTTCCGACTGTTCCTCCTCGATTCGTTTCGTAATGTCGCCCAGCTCCACCTCCACCTGCTGGACAAGCGTGCCTGTCTGCCGTGCGAGCGGCAGGCTCATCAAGGCGAACATGCGATAGGTCTCAATCTCCAGAAGTCGCTGGCACAGAGCGCCCAATTGGTCTGGCGACATATCCGCATGCGTGATCGCAAAACGAACGAACCCGTGCGCGTCAGCGTGAAAGTCAGAGGCGATCCGCGCCTTGCCGCCCATCACAACGGACGAACACGCGTCCGGCCCATCAAGCGCATTTTCCTCAGGCGACATCGGAGCCACCGAAATGGAGATGCGCGCCGCGAGCGGCCCCGCAACCGCCCGCACCGCCGGATCAACGGTCAAACGCTGCCAGATCGCTTCGCTAAGGCCATCGCCCGGCGAGACGAACGTGTAGGACACAAACTCCGTATGCCGCTCCCAGCGCAGTTCGCGGCCCTCGATCATGATCGCGTGGTAACGGGCGTTGGGCGCTGGTGGCGTGGCCCCCGCCTGGGCGCAAATGAGATCGATTCGGCGCGGCGCCGACCTCGTGCGTCCTTCATCAAGCGCGTAGACAAGGCGTGTGACATGGCCAGAGGGTTCGACGCGGGGCGCCGGGCGGGCGTGCAGCTCATTGAGCGCCGCAGAGCGCGCCGGGTGCTCGACTTCCTCAACGAGAGATTGGCCGCCTGCCCGTGTCGTCATAAGCCCCGTCCGTCTTGCGCCGCCTCAGTGTCACGACACCAGCTTTCAATAAACCGGTGTTGACGCCGGATGCAGCCCCCTCCAGATAACTGGCATATTATTGAGTACGGGAACATTCTTTCCCAGGTTTATGGAGCCCGCAGCCGGTGTCGCTATTGATCGCTCGCGTTGCTTTAAAGCCACGGTTCGCCGCACTGGCGCTCGCGCTAACCACCCTTGCGCCTCTTGCCGCAGCGGCCCAGACCAAAACGCCCGGCGACCGCGAGTTCGGGCAATACCTGTCGTCCGAATGTTCCGGTTGCCATCAGACGTCCGGCCAGCAAACGGCTGGCGTCCCGGCCATTGTCGGCTGGCCGGACGATCAATTCGTCGCCGTGATGCAGTCCTACAAGGACAAGGACCGCCCGAGCCAGATCATGCAGACCATCGCCGGACGGCTGAGCGCGGAGGAAATAGCCGCCCTGGCGGCATGGTATGGCGCCCAGCAACCCTGATCGCGCCTTGCATCGCTCCCCCGCCCGGGCTAACCCCGCTTGCGACAATATTGCGGCCTCTGCTGGAGCCCCGCGCCATTTTCCGGAACGCCCCTTGGCGAAAGGACCGCCATGCAGACCCCTGAAAAGCCCGGCCTGACCTACGCCGACGCCGGCGTGGACATCGACGCTGGCAATTCGATGGTCGAAAAGATCAAGCCGCTCGTGCGCTCCACCCGGAGGCGGGGCGCCGATGCGGAAATCGGCGGATTTGGCGGCCTCTTCGACCTCAAGGCTGCTGGCTTCACCGACCCCATTCTGGTCGCCGCCAATGACGGCGTCGGCACCAAGGTGAAGATCGCCATCGAGAGCGGCATCCACGACACCGTCGGCATCGATCTTGTCGCGATGTGCGTCAACGATCTGATCGTGCAGGGCGCCGAACCGCTGTTCTTTCTGGATTATTACGCCACCGGAAAGCTCGACCCCGACGCAGGCGTCGCCATCGTCAAGGGCATCGCGGCAGGCTGCGTGGATGCGGGCTGCGCGCTCATCGGCGGCGAAACGGCCGAG
This sequence comes from Hyphomicrobiales bacterium, assembly GCA_031428455.1. GTDB lineage: Bacteria > Pseudomonadota > Alphaproteobacteria > Rhizobiales > Beijerinckiaceae > Terripilifer. The sequence goes on from JANPPJ010000200.1 coordinate 16,260, forward strand.
ATGCCGGGCCTCTATGCGCATAAGGATTACGATCTGGCGGGCTTCGCCGTGGGCGCCGCAGAGCGCGGACGCCTGTTGCCCAGGGGCGAGCTGAAACCCGGCGACGTGGTTTTCGGCCTGCCGTCATCAGGCGTCCATTCCAACGGCTTCTCACTGGTGCGACGGATCGTCGAGCGCACGGGACTGGCGTGGGACGCGCCTGCGCCCTTCGCGGTGGACAAGACGCTCGCGCAGGCGCTGCTGACGCCCACGCGCATCTACGTGAAAGGCCTGCTCGCCGCCCTGAAAGCGACCGACGGCGTGCTGGCGCTGGCGCACATCACAGGCGGCGGATTTCCCGACAACATTCCGCGCGTCTTGCCGGACAATGTCGCCGTGCGCCTTGATCTCGACGCCATCGACCCGCCCCCTGTCTTTGGCTGGCTGGCGAAGGAAGGCGGCGTGGTTGAAAGCGAAATGCTGCGCACGTTCAACTGCGGCATCGGCATGATCGTCGTCGCGCAGGCCAGCAAGGCGGGTGAAGTTGAAACCGCCCTGCGCAACGCAGGCGAAAAGCCTGTGCGCGTGGGCGAGATCATTGCGCGCGATGGCGAAGCCGTGGTGACGACCGGAAAGTTGAAGCTGTGAGCAAGCGGCGCACCGCCATTTTGATTTCGGGGCGCGGGTCCAACATGGCCTCGCTCATTGCCGCCGCCAAAGAGCCGTCCTTTCCGGCGGAGATCGCGCTCGTACTCTCCAACAAGCCAGAGGCGCCGGGGCTGTTTGCAGCCAAAGCCGAAGGCATCAATGTCGCCGCCGTCGATCACAAGATCTACGCTGGCCGCGCCGCCTTTGAAGACTCGCTGCAAAAAATGCTGCTGGCCCACCGCATCGATTTCATTTGCCTCGCAGGTTTCATGCGGCTGCTGACGCCGTCGTTCGTGTCGCACTGGGAAGGTCGCCTCATCAACATTCATCCCTCCCTCCTGCCCTCCTACAAGGGGCTGGATACGCACGAGCGCGCGATTGCTGACGGCGTGAAGATCCACGGCTGCACGGTGCACTACGTCGTTGCGGAAATGGACGCTGGTCCCATCATCGCGCAGGCCGCCGTAAGTGTGCTCGATAACGACACGCCCGCAACGCTTGGCGCCCGCGTGCTCGAGCAGGAGCACATCATCTATCCGCTGGCGCTGAACCTTGCTGCAGGCAGATCGTTGAAGATCGACAAGCTGCGCGTCATAGGCGCGAATGGCGCAGCCCGCGCGATGATTTCGCCCCACCTTACCTAAGGAGATTTTTCATGATCGTTCTGCACACCTTCGGCAAGCAGCACGACATGATCGATCCCAGTCCGTTCGTCGCGAAGGCGCACACGCTGCTGCGTCTTGCGGGCCTGCCTTACGAAACTGTGGCTGCGGACATTCGCAAGGCGCCCCGGGGCAAACTTCCCGTCATCGTCGATGATGGCGAGACGATTTCGGACTCAACATTCATCCGCTTCCACATCGAAAAAAAGTACGGCTTCGATTACGATAAAGGCCTTGATGCGCGCGACCGCGCCATCTCATGGTCCGTCGAGAAAATGCTCGAAGATCACCTTGTCTGGCTATTAACGCACGAGCGCTGGACCTTCCGCCCCGATTATGAAAACGGCCCCGCCCATTATTTCGAAAGCATCCCCGCCGTGGTGCGGCCACTTGTCGAACTCTACGTGAACCGCAAACTCGCCCGCGCACGATATGCACAAGGCGTGAGCCGCATGCCCGCGTCCGAGCGGGAAGAATTGTCACGGCGCGGACTTGAAGCCGTCGCAACGATCCTGGCCGACAAACCCTTCCTTATGGGAGATGCGCCCTGCGGCGCCGACGCAACGCTTTTTGCGTTCATGAACACGCTGCTGTGCCCGCCTTTCAAGGCGCCCTCAGTGCTGCAAGCGCGCAGTCACGCCAACCTCGTCGCCTACAGCGCGCGCTTCGCAGCGCAATACTTTCCCGATTACAAACAGAAGCGCAACTAAGTGTGAGCGCGCATGAGCGGTTAAGCCATCGCGCTTTCATACTCACCGCTCAGCGTCAGCCACTCGTCTTCCGCGCCGGCGATGGCCTTCTCCAGCTCGGCGCGCTGCTGCGCGAGTTGCGCCGCTCTTGCAGGGTCTTTTGCAAACGCTTGCGGATGAGCCAGCGCCTCGTCGACGCGCGCCAAAAGCTGCTCGAATTTTTTCATTCGCTCTTCAGCCTGCTCGATCTTCTTCTTCAGCGGCGCAAGTTCCTTGCGTGTTTTTGCCGCCTCGCGACGCTGCTCGGCCTGCGCCCCGCCACTACCCTTGCGCGATGAATCGCCACTGTTCGCGCTGTCGAGCACAAAGCGGCGATAATCGGCCAAATCCCCGTCGAAGGCCTTCACGCTGCCATTTGCCACCAGCCAGAGGCGGTCGGCGCACGCTTCCAGCAAATGCCGATCATGGGACACCAGTATGATCGCGCCCTCATACCGGTTGATCGCGTCGATCAACGCAGCGCGGCTGTCTATATCAAGATGGTTGGTCGGCTCATCCATGATGACGAGATGCGGCCCGTTGAACGTCGCAAGCCCCATCAGCAAGCGGGCTTTTTCGCCGCCGGACAATAACTCGATGCGTGTGTCAGCTTTCACGTTGGGAAAGCCAATCTGCGCGCACCGCGCCCGCACGCGCGCCTCAGGCGCATCCTTCATCCGTGATGCAATATGCGAATAAGGCGTCCCGCGTGCGTCGAGATCGTCGATCTGATGCTGCGCGAAAAAACCCACGTCCAACTTGGACGCGCGCGTGACCTTGCCGGACATCGCATCAAGGCGCCCAGCAACCAGTTTGGCGAATGTCGATTTACCGTTGCCGTTTGATCCCAGAAGGCCGATGCGGTCGTCGTTGGAGATCGACAAGGACAAGCGACCCAGCACGGGATTTTGATCATACCCAACGCTCGCGCCTTCCATCGCCACAATGGGCGGCGACAATTGCTTGGCAGGCGATGGGAAATTGAACGGCAGCACATCCTGATCGACGATGGCGTCCAGCGGCTCCATCTTCTCCAGCATCTTGAGGCGCGATTGCGCCTGCCGCGCCTTGGTCGCCTTGGCGCGAAAGCGATCGACGAATTCTTGCAGATGCGCGCGCTTGTCCTCGTCCTTGCGAATTTGCTTGAGGCGAATGGCCTGCTGCTCGCGGCGCTGCTTTTCAAAACTCGTGTAATTGCCCTTCCAGAGCGTCAGCTTTGACTGGTCCAGATGGAGAATGTGGTCAGCCACATCGTCGAGCAGATCGCGATCATGGCTGATGACCACGATAGTCGCCGGATACCGGCCGAGATAATCAATCAGCCACAACGTGCCTTCGAGATCGAGATAATTGGTCGGCTCGTCGAGCAGCAGAAGATCAGGCCGCGAAAAGAGAACAGCGGCGAGCGCCACACGCATGCGCCAGCCACCGGAAAACTCCGCCAGCGAACGGTTCTGCGCGTCGTAATCGAACCCCAGTCCTGACAGGATCGCGGCGGCCCGCGCGGGAGCCGAATGGGCGTCAATATCGGCCAGCCGCATCTGGATGTCGGAAATGCGCATGGCGTCGCTGGCGGTCTCCGCTTCCGCCATCAGTTCAGAGCGCTCGACGTCAGCCGCGAGCACGAAATCGACGAGTTTGCCCGGCCCGCCCGGCGCCTCCTGCTCCACGCGGCCGATGCGCGCCCGGCGCGGCAGGCCGGTCGAGCCCCCTTCAGGCGCAATTTCCCCGCACACCAACCGGAACAGCGTCGTCTTGCCCGCCCCGTTGCGACCGACGAACCCGACGCGCGCGCCCGGCGGGATCATCGCGCTGGCGTGATCGAACAAAAGCCGCGGCCCAAGCCGGTATGAAAGGTCGTCAATCGCGAGCATGCCGCCCTTGTGGCCGCAGACGGCAGCGAACGCAAGAGGCGCCGCCGGCAGCTCGATGAGGCGCCCGGCAGCTTCATGTGGCGCACGGCAGCTTCATGTGGCGCACGGCAGCGGTTTCGGGTGGCATGCGTCCGCGCAGGCCTTTAACCATGAGCCGGGGAGGACGCATGACTTATCTGGGGCCCATCTTGATCGGCGCGTTTGTACTGTCGCAGGCGCTGCGCGACGTCTATCTCTCGCAAGTGTTCCGCAGCGTCGATGTGTTCGCGGTCGTTCTGGCGACTTTTCCGCTCATGGCGTTGACCTTCGGCGGCATCGCCCTGTGGCGTGATCGGGCGGGCCTGCACAAGTTGCGTAGCTACGGCGCCCTGGTGCTGGCGATGAACGTGACGACGGCGCTGGCCTGGACGTCATACTTCTTCGGCCTCAAATTCGTGCAGCCCTCGGTGCTGAACGCGCTTCACAGCGGCTTTGGCCCACTCACCGTCGTCGCGCTCGCCATCATGGGCGCATCACTGGCGGGCGCAGAGCGGCGCGGACGTCTCGAAAACCTCTGTTACGCAGGCCTCGCCTTGTCGATGGCTTACCTGGCTGGCGTCCTCCTGTGGGGCGAGTCAGGCCGCCTCGATTATTCCCTCGCCAGCGCGGCGACAGGATTGGCAGCACTCACGGTGAGCGGGGTTTCGATCACTCTAAGTCACCTGCTCGCCAAGCGGCTCAACGAACACGGCGTCGGCGCCAACGCGGTCACGGGGGCGCGCTATTTGCTGATCTCGGCTATCTCGTTTGCGGTCGTGTTGTCCGGCGCGCGGTCAACAGGGGTTGCCGATGCCCAAGGCTGGCTCTGGATTGCGACCCTTGCGACGCCGTTGATCGCCCTGCCTCTCTATGCGCTGCAAGTCGGCATCTCCATGACAAAGCCCCTTACGGCGCAGGTGCTGCGAGCGCTCGGGCCTGTCGTCATTTTCGCGCTGGAATTGGCTGACCCGCACATCGTCTGGTCCGGCGCAGCGCTCGCAGGCATCCTCGCCTATTCATTTTTCGCTTTTGCCGCAGGCCTTGCCCATGGCGCCAACAAGAAGGCGCTGGCGCGCAAATCCTGACAGCCGACATGTGCGGATTTGATCCGCGCATCCAGACTTGATGGCTAACGTGACACGCGCGCAACCCTGTCGCGCCTCAGCCCTTCAAAGTGCGCACGCTGGCTGGCAGCGACATGCGAATGATGCGGGCTAACTCGACCAGCGCCTTGGTGCGCGGGCTGCGGCGTCTATGCACGAGCCGGACGCGACGAAACGCGTGGTCACCCGCCAAGGGACGCGTCGCCAGCCGGTCCATATCAGCGCGGCCACATTCGATAGCCAGTTGCGGGAGCAGCGTTACGCCCTGCCCTGCAGCGGTCAGATGAATCAGCGTCTCAAGGCTTGTCGCGCGCATGTCGGCCATCACGCCGCCGCCTATTTGCGGATGGCTGCATAATTCCAGCGTCTGCTCGCGCAGGCAGTGCCCATCCGCGAGCAGCAGCAGCGTCTTGGGGTCGATGTCCTCAACCCTGATTTCCTTGCGCGCCACCAAGGGATGGTTGGCAGGCGTCAGGACAAAGAACGGTTCATCGTAAAGGTCGATCGACACCAGCTCCGGCGCGTCCTCGTTGGTTGCCAGAACAGCAGCGTCGAGCTTGCCCTCGATGACCTGCGGGACGAGATGACGCGTCGTGTCTTCCACCAGCACAAGCGGCGCGTTCGGCAGTTTCTCTGCGGTCAGCGGCAGCACATAGGGCATGAGATAAGGCGCAATCGTTGGTATGACGCCAAGCCGAAGACGCCCACTCAACGGATCGCGGTTCGCGCGGGCAGCATCCACAATGTCCTGCGCGGCGGCGATGGCCCGTCGCGCGTGGGCGATGATCTGCTCGCCTGCCTCGGTTGGCCGGATCGTGCGCCCAGCCCGGCTGAAAATTTCGATGCCCAGCTCCTGCTCCAGCTTGGCGATTTGCCCCGAAAGCGTAGGCTGGCTGACGTTGCAGGCCTGCGCGGCGTGTCCGAAATGGGCGTGATCCGCGACGGCGACGACGTATAGAAGATCACGAAGGTTCATACGCGGAATCCCAATCGTTGCAGACGATCAGATTAGCATTTAGCGATAGGCGATAACAATATCGTCGTTCCGCCGCGTGCGCCTTGTGCGGCGCCGAAGGCCCAGCTATAAGCCGCGCTCCTCCCTTCATACGCAGGTCCAACGCCATGGCGCTCGAACGCACGTTTTCCATTATAAAGCCCGACGCGACCCGCCGCAATCTGACCGGCGCGGTAAACGCCAAAATCGAGCAGGCAGGCCTGCGCATCATCGCGCAGAAGCGCGTGCAGATGACCCGCGAGCAGGCCGAGACGTTCTACGGCGTGCATCGCGAGCGCCCCTTCTTCGGCGAACTGGTAGAGACCATGACCGCCGGCCCCGTGGTCGTGCAGGTACTGGAGGGCGAGGGCGCCATCAAGAAGTATCGCGACATCATGGGCGCGACGAACCCCGCCAACGCCGATGCGGGCACGATCCGCAAGGATTTTGCTCTCTCGGTGGGTGAAAACTCCGTGCACGGCTCCGACGCGCCAGAGACTGCGGCGGTCGAGATCGCCCAGTGGTTCGCCGGCAACGAGATCGTTGGATAAGACGAAATCTGAAAACATTACATCGGTGAGGCTCAATTTATATTGAGCCCCGCTCGATGTGTCTGTTACTGCACGCAGCATGAATTGCTGCTACCCCTCCGTATGTGCTCACCCGGAGGGTTTTTTATGTCGCTCAATCGCCGCTCCCTTTTTGCCGCCGCTGTCGCGCTCTCCACCGCAGCGATGTTTGCGCCCGCCTCCGCGCAGGAGGCCTGGCCCTTCGAGATGAAGGCGTTTGAAAAAGCCAAAGCTGAAGGCAAGTCCATCTTCATTGACGTTGCTGCGCCGTGGTGCCCCGTTTGCAAGAAACAGGAGCCGATCATCAACGAGCTTCTGAAGAAGTCAGAATTCAAGAATCTGGAAGTCTTCAAGGTAGACTTCGACAACCAGAAGAAGGAATTGAAGGCGCTGGGCGTCACCCGCCAGTCAACGCTGATTTCCTTCAAGGGCGCGAAGGAAACCGGCCGCGCGATTGGCATCACGGACCCCAAGGCGATCGAAGATCTGATGCGCAGCGCGCTTTGAGCAGGGATTAACCCATGGCCACCCTCGGGCTAGCCTTTCTCGCAGGCGTCGTATCGCTGCTGTCGCCATGCGTTTTGCCGCTTGTTCCGATGGTGCTGGCCGCGGCCACGGGCGAGCACAAGATGGGCCCTGCAGCGCTGGCTGCAGGCCTCGCGCTTTCGTTCACGGCGATTGGCATATTCATCGCGCTTTTCGGCTTCGCGCTCGGGCTCGACGCGGATGTGTTCCGCGTCGCAGCGGCAGTCTTGATGATCATGATCGGCGCTGTTCTGCTGGTTCCCGCCATGCAGGTGCGCCTCGCGGCCGCTGCGGGCCCGGCCGCCAACTGGACCGAGCAACGCTTCGGCAATTTCTCCACATCGGGCCTCACCGGCCAGTTCGGCGTTGGCTTGTTGCTCGGCGCTGTCTGGGCGCCCTGCGTTGGCCCGACACTTGGCGCAGCATCGCTTCTGGCGGCGCGCGTCGAAAACCTGGGCCAGGTGTCTTTGACGATGCTGGCTTTTGGCGTTGGCGCCGCCCTGCCCTTGCTGCTTCTGGGTTTTGCATCGCGTGAAACAATCATGCGATGGCGCGGCAAGCTGATGGCTGGCGGCAAGGCAGGCAAGGCAATCATGGGCGCGCTGCTTGTTCTGGTCGGCGTCGCAATTCTTACCGGCTTCGACAAAAAAGTCGAAACGATCCTGACGCAGTCTTCGCCCGCATGGCTGATCGATCTGACAACGCGCTTCTGATACAGCTAAGGCGTCCGCTCTGGAGACGTCGATGAACGCGCCGCCCACAATTGAACGCAAGCCCTCCGTCTGCCCGCATGATTGCCCATCCGCCTGCGCGCTGGATGTTGAAGTGATCGACGGCAAGACCATCGGGCGGGTGCATGGCGCCAAGGACCAGACGTACACGGCGGGCGTAGTCTGTGCGAAAGTCGCGCGCTACGCCGAGCGTCTTTATCACCCGGACCGGCTGCTCTATCCGCTGCGCCGCACTGGCGCCAAAGGCTCGGACGCGTTTGAACGCATCACGTGGGATGAAGCTTTTGACGAGATAGCGAGGCGCTTTCTGCAAGCCGAGCGCGATTTTGGCGCACAAAGCGTCTGGCTGAATTACTACGCGGGCACTATGGGCAAGGTGATGCGCGATGGCGTCAACCGCCTTGCGCACGCCAAGAAATACTCCCGCCATAACGGCACGATCTGCATCAACCTTGCGTGGCCGGGCTTCCTTGCGGGCGCGGGTCGCATGGCCGGGCCAGACCCGCGCGAGATGGCGAAATCGGATTGCGTCGTAATCTGGGGCACGAACGCCGTCTCCACGCAGGTCAACGTGATGACGCACGCCATGCGCGCCCGCAAGGAGCGCGGCGCGAAGATCGTCGTCATCGACATTTACGACAATGACACCATGAAACAGGCCGACATGGCGCTGTGCCTGCGCCCCGGCACGGACGGCGCGCTCGCGTGCGCGGTCATGCACGTTCTGTTTCGAGATAACCTTGCCGATTGGGACTATCTGGAGCGCTACACCGACGATCCGCATGGCTTGCAAGCGCATCTGCAAACGCGCACCCCGGAATGGGCATCAAGGATCACGGGCCTGTCTGTCGAACAAATCGAGGCGTTCGCGCACCTCATCGGCGAGCGCAAGCGCACGTTCTTTCGGTTGGGCTATGGCTTCTCGCGCCAGCGTAACGGCTCGGTCAACATGCATGCTGCATCGTGCATCGCCGCAGTCACCGGCGCATGGAAGTATGAAGGCGGCGGCGCGTTTCATAATAACGGCGCTATTTACAAATGGCGCCAGCCAATGATCGACGGCTCTGACGTGGCCGATACATCGATCCGCGCGCTGGACCAATCCCAAGTGGGCGCCATCCTCACAGGCGATGCGGCTGCGCTGCAGAATGGCCCGCCCGTGAAGGCGATGCTGATCCAGAACACCAATCCGATGTCGGTAGCGCCCGACCAGACCAAGGTGCGCGAAGGCTTTGCGCGCGATGACCTGTTCGTGGTCGTGCATGAGCAGTTCATGACCGAGACAGCCCGCATGGCTGACATTGTCCTGCCCGCCACGATGTTTCTTGAACACGACGACGTCTATACAGGCGGCGGGCATTCCTATGTCGAGCTGGGCCAGAAGCTGGTCGATGCGCCGGGTGAATGCCGCAGCAATCACGATGTTATCTGCGAACTCGCGCGCCGCGTCGGCGCGCAGCATCCGGGCTTTGAGAAGACGCCGCGCGAATTGATCGACGCGACGTTGCGCGATATCGGCTGGGGCACGTTTGAAGAACTGGCGAACATCAACTGGCGCGACGTGCAGGTTGATTTCGACGAAGCCCATTACGTGAAGGGTTTTGCATGGCCCGACAAGAAATTCCGCTTCAAGCCGCGCTGGAACGAGATCACGTTCCGCGGCGCCCTATCGGCAAACTGGCGCGACATGCCGGAATGGCCCGATCATTGGGCGGTGATCGAAGAAGCGGACGATGTGCATCCCTTCCGTCTGGCCACATCGCCTGCGCGCTCGTTTCTCAATTCAACATTCAACGAAACAAGTTCGTCGCGCGCTCGCGAGGGCAGACCCTGCGTTCTCGTTCACCCGAGCGACGCAGCAACGCTCAAGATCGCCGATGGCGACAAGGTGATCCTTGGCAACGCGCGCGGTCAGGTGCGCCTGCACGCGAAAGTCTTTGAAGGCGTGCGGCAAGGCGTGCTGATCTCGGAAGGCGTCTGGCCGAACCACGCGTTTGAAGATGGCAAGGGCATCAACACGCTCACCGGCGCCGACTCGCCTGCGCCCTACGGCGGCGCGGCTTTTCATGACAACAAGGTGTGGCTGCGAAGGGCGTGATCTTGCCGCGATACGCGGGCTTGACCCGCGCATCCAGCAACGCGGCAAGCGCTACTTGCGCACGCTCACAAATAGCAACAGCGCGACGGACGCCGCCAACGCAGCGAAAATCATCTCCGTGGCGTAAAAGCCCCACGCGCCGATCATGAAGGATTGCACCAGCGGCGTTGCGTAAATGCCCATGTAGAAGGTCGCGGTGCCTATCGCTTGCGGTCCCGCACGCTCATGCGGCGCAAGCCCTTCACCCAGCCATGCCGAGACAACGGGGAACATGATTGCGTTGCCAACGCCGAAAGCGACGCCCGCAAGACCCATCACCAAAGCGTCCTGCGCCAGCGCAATAAGGACGAACGATAGCGCGTATATCGCAAGACTCGCGATGACCAGCTTTGGCGGGCGCATTGCTGAAAGCCAGCGCATGGCGATGAACCGCACGGCCACCATGCCCACCGACGAGGGAATAAAGAACGCGGCCAGCGTTATGGCCCGGGCGTGCAGATCTGTGGCGAGATAGCTGATGGAAAATCCATAGAGCGCGCCGCCCGTGGTCACTGCGATGTAAGGCAGGATGAACGCGCTACGAAACGCGCCGCTCAGCGCAAGCCCGCTGGCCTTGGCCCCCGCTGGCACAGCACGCAGCCCCAGCGTCAGCAGCACGCCGATTACGCCCGGCAGTGCGGCCTGCGCGAACATGGCGCTTTCGCCCCAGTGGCGCAGCGTCCATTCGCCAAGCGGCGGCGCAACTGCGGCCGCCAGCGGAATGCCCGCCGAGAATATCGTCACCAGATACACAAAGCGCGCGCGGCTGATGCGGCTTTGCACGTAGACCATGCCTGCGGGAAGAAACAAGCCAACGCCTACCGCCTGCACGATGCGCGAGATCGTCGCAAGAACGAAGCTTTCGCGCGTGAACGCGAGCGAACAGAGGCCCACCACAGTCAGCGCAATCGCCCAGCGCGCCGCAGCCAAAGCGCCAATGCGTGCAATGATCGCGCTGGAGAAGAAGGCGGCAGCAATGGCGGGCGGCGCAAACAGCGACAGCAACAGGCCGATACTGGGAAGCGAATGGCCAGAGCGCTCGAAGACGATCGCAAGCAACGCGGAATAATTATGCGTGACGGAAAACAGAAACCCAGCGGCGCACATGGCGAAGAACTCGCGCCTGCCCACAGCATCGATAAAGCCAGCCTCAACGGCGCCAGAGTCGCGGCGCGCTGTTGCGGAACCTTGTGAAGTCACTTCGATGCGTCCTTGGCTGCGGGCTTGTGCTCCGCCTTCTTTTCCCAGCCGCCGTTTTCGTTCTGCTGCCAATAGGACAGCGTGTAATCGGCTTCCTTGAAGAATTTCCACTGCGTGCGCGCGTCTGCTAACGAGTCCTGGTCGTTGCCGTCAAACATCAGGATCAGGCGCTCGTAATCGTCAGCAAAGCCGCTGGCCACTGCGTCATCGGCGCGTGCGCCATCTGCGAAGATACGCATGGTCGCGCTGTTGGGGTTTTCGTCCCCTGTCGTGAGATAAACAGGTTGCAACTCGCCGTCGCCATCGCGCGCGGACCCATGGGGCAGGAACGAGTCATCACGATAGGTCCAGAGCGCTGCGTCCAGTGCGTCGAGGCGCTCTGGCGTGCCAAATTGCACGACGATGCGCAGCCCGCGCGCCGCCGCCTTTTCGAGCAGCGACGGCAGCACTTTGTCGAGCTTTTGCTGGACGAGGTGGTAGAACCAGACCTCGGGCATTCCGCTAGTTCGCCGCGACAATGATGAAAGAGCGATCAGCGAGCGTCCAGACGACGCCGATCTCGCCCGCGCGCCCGACATGGCGATCGACCTTGCCGGAGATGAAGACATCCCCGCGCTCTTGCGAGGCGCGCAAATATTCAGCAGCATCGCCCGCCATGGCGTTCACAGCCTGCACCGCACGCGCCCGGGGCCAGCGCAAGCCAGCCATGGTGGCGGCCACCTGCATCCGGTTGAAGCCATCGATGAGGACCGCCTGCGTCTGCTGCGGTATCTGCGCCTCGAAACGGGCGAACTTGTCGCCGACGCAGACCATCCGCGCGTCAACGCCAAAGCCCGTCACGACATCGCGCACCTCGCCGCCGCCATCGATCCCGCCGCGCGAAATCACGACGGGCCGCACGAACTGCGCCTGCAGGTCCGGAGCGGCTTTCATGAAAGCGTCCATGAACGCAGTGCACGCCATGGCCGCCTGCGCGGGCGCGCCCGACAAAGCGGTCAGAAGTGCAGTGGCGAGCGCAGCGCGAGCCAGACGCATGGAAGCATCCTTCAAGACGAAAACATTACTTCTCGTAATGGTCCGCAACGAGCCTGTCGAGCAGGCGAACGCCCCAGCCCGAGCCCCAGCTCTGGTTTATCTCGGTGGACGGCGACGACATGCCGACCCCCGCGATATCCAGATGCGCCCACGGCTTCTTGTTGACAAAGCGTTGCAGGAACTGCGCCGCCGTGATGGAACCCGCGTGCCGCCCGCCGACGTGCTTCATGTCAGCAAAGCGTGAGTCCAGAAGCTTGTCGTAGGCTGGGCCCAGCGGCATCCGCCACAGCTTTTCCCCAGTGTCCTTGCCCGCAGCCGTCAGGCGTTCGGCAAGCTCATCATTGTTGGAGAACAACCCTGCGTGTTCCGTGCCCAGCGCGATGAGGATCGCGCCCGTGAGCGTCGCAAGATTGACCATGAACTGAGGGTCGTACTGATCCTGTATGCGCCAGAGCACGTCGGCCAGAACCAGACGACCTTCCGCATCGGTGTTGATGATCTCGACGGTCTGGCCCGACAACGTCTTCACGATATCGCCCGGGCGCTGCGCGTTGCCGTCTGGCATATTCTCAACGATGCCGATGGCGCCGATGGCGTTCACTTTCGCCTTGCGGCTGGCCAGCGTATGCATCAGGCCGACGACGCAGGCCGCGCCCGCCATGTCGCCTTTCATGTCCTCCATCCCGGCGGCGGGCTTGATCGAGATTCCGCCCGTGTCGAACGTGACGCCCTTGCCAATAAAGGCGACTGGCTTTGTCTTGGCGCTCTTGGCGCCGTTCCAGCGCATGACGACGAAACGGCTGTCGCGGACTGACCCCTGCCCTACGCCCAGCAGCGCGTTCATCCCCAGCTTCTGCATCTGCTTCACGTCAAGAATATAGACCTGCACGCCGACCTTGGTGAGAGCCTTCGCGCGCTTGGCGAACTCATCCGGGTAGAGAACATTCGGCGGCTCGTTGACGAGATCGCGTGCGATGTTGATGCCTTCAGCCACGGCATCGGCGTGCTTGGCTATCTTTTTGGCGGCGGCGGGATCGGCCAGTGCGATCTTGACGTTTAAGGCGCCCTCCGCTTCGCCGTCCTCGGCCTTTTTGGTCTTGTAGAGGTCAAACTTGTAGGCGCGCATGCGCATGCCGAGCATCAGGTCCGCCGCCGCGGCATCCGCATTCTCAAGCTCATGGGGCATGTCGAACAGAACGACCGCCGCGCCCTTGCGTCCCAGCTTGCCCATGACGTAGCCGCCATGGGTCAGCGCATCGGTGGGCGCTGGGCTGGCTGGCGGCTCTTTCGCCGCAGCGCCGACTACAAGCAGGCGATCAAACTTCAGACCTTGCGGGCCCCAGAGTTCGAGCACGGACGAAGCCTTGCCCTTGAAGGACGCCGACGCGGCCGCCCGCTGGATGGACTCGACGCTTTCGCCCAAAAGTTTGGAAGTCTCCGCGCCAAAAGACAGATCTTTGCCGGCGAACACGACGAGCGTGGTGGGCGACGCTGAGCCCTTTTTTCCGCGAGTGGACGCAGTTGCATCCTTGAAAGAGACGAACTCCAGGGCAAGCTTCGAATTCATTGCGTTCCTCTCGGCAGTCTGTCGGCAGGTTGTCGCCAGTCCCGTCGCCGTTCATGTAGCAGCGCGCGGCACGGCTTCATCATGGTCACGGCCCCGGTCGGTTGCAATGGCGCCGGGCGTGTTCTGAAAACCTTGTACGCCATTTTCGCGCGATTGTGTTCAGCGCCCGGCGCGCGGATCGAGCTGGACCGTCGCCAGAGCCCTTCGAGCGGTGCGAAGATGCATCACTCCCGTTCATAATTCCGCCTGACGCCTGAATATACTCAGCTAACAAGGCGTGGCGGTTCGCCTCGGGCCCAAGGCGCCGTATAAACAGTATGATTCCTGATGGAATGGAACCGGGACTGAATGGGCATCGTCGAACGCTATATCTTCCGCAGTGGCTTCATCGCCTTCGCGGCGAGCCTGACGGTGCTCACCGCCATCGTGTGGGTTTCGCAGGCCTTGCGCGAAGTCGATCTGATGACCGGCAAGGGACAAACGATCCTCGTTTTTCTGAGCGTCACGGCGTTCACAATCCCCTCGCTCGTGTCAGTCATCGCGCCCATCGCCCTGTTCGCGTCGATCCTTTACACGCTTAACAAACTCAACGGCGACAGCGAACTTGTGGTCATGACTGCCGCGGGGATGCCGCCCGCACGGGTGGCGCGCCCATTCATTGTCCTGGCTGTTTCGGTCGCCATAGCGGCTGCGGTCATGTCGACCTGGGCGATGCCCGCAAGCTATCGCCAGATTCGCGACGTGCTCACTAAAGTGCGGGCGGATTTCCTCACCTACGTCGTGCGCGAAGGGCAGTTCGTGACGCTCGACCAGGGGTTTGTGTTTCACTATCGCGAGCGCGGCGCACAAGGCGCGCTGCTTGGAATCTTCATTCAAGACCGGCGCGACCCCGAAAAAGTCAGCACCTACATTGCTGAGGCTGGAGTGACGACAAGCTCGGGCGAGAACAATTTCCTCGTGCTGGAGAAAGGCTATGTCCACCGGCAGGAACGCAGCGAGCGCTCATCGGCCATCGTCCAGTTCGAAAGCTATGCGCTTGACCTTGCGCAGTTTGCGGGCGGATCGGAAGCCGGCTCGCTACGCCCGCGCGAACGCGGCACGCTGGACCTGATGTCCCTGACCCAGGCCAATGCAGACCCATTCGCGAAACAGTTTTTCGGTCGCTTCAAGGCTGAGCTTCATGAAAGGCTTTCCGGACCGATTTACGTGCTCACCTTCGCCATGATCGCCTTCGCCGCCCTCGGCCAGGCACGCACGACCCGGCAGGGGCGCGGAACCGCGATCATCGCCGCCATTGTCATCGTGCTGGCCCTGCGCGTGGCGGGGATCGCAGCGTCAAACATGTCCGCCCGAACGCCAAGTGCGGTTATCCTTGTCTACGCCCTGCCGCTGGGCGGCTTGATCGGAGCATTCTGGTGCGCATTTGGCGGCGTGCCCGCCTGGGCGCAGCGCCTG
>JANPPJ010000201.1:0-10161 GCA_031428455.1 Hyphomicrobiales bacterium
CCCCAACATCTCACGACGCCGGAAATGGTGTGCTTGATAAACGTGACCGTCAGCGTATCTCTCACGGTGAACATAAGTTCACCCGCAAGGACGCCGCCGTCCACGTCTCTCTTCCTTCCGATTCAAATGTCAAACAGCGCAGTCAATAGTCACTTTGGAACCCGGTCCGTCTCACAAACAAGCTTGACCGCTCATTTGCGGGACCGAAACGGCCCCGCGTCGAAACCAGAAGGTTTGACGGAAGCCAAATGGACCCGAATCCCGAAGGGGTGGAACGTATCCGAAGTCAGTTTCGATGTCCATCGCCTTAAACGATTTTTCTTCGATCCCGTTTCCGGAAGGCCCCGCAGCAACGTCCGCTGCGGTCAGCGGTGTCTATTCGTCGCCCTGCCCCATTGCAAGCAAAAAAACGCTTTCGCCTCCAAAAAAGCCGAAGCGAAAGCTTTATAGCGATCTTTAGATCAGATAGTTACGCTGTTGATAAATTCTCACGCCCAGCGCCGAAAAACGCCAGCGAGGGCTGAAATCACGAACAGAAAGAACGCAACCCAGAACAACATCTTTGCCCCGCTCATAACTGTCCCCGGCCAGTCCGCCAAGATCGAACGCGGGCGCCACAAGCGCGACGGGCAGGAACACAACCGCCCAATGAAGCAGGCTGCTCATAAAGATCTAAATACGAACGGTAGGTCGGATCAGCTCGACCGGTGATGACGCCAATGTCAGGGGCAACCCTGAGTTTTCTCCACTGCCCTCCTCCTCTCTTGAGCGCCTGCCCGGCGGGAACGTGGCAGACGTGCCTGCGAAGCAAAGAAAAGCCCCCGCGCCTTGGGAGACGCGAGGGCTACGGCAGCGTTGGAATGAGAACGCGCCTATTGCGAGGCGCCACTCCGCGCCTTTTCATCGAAGAACAGCGCCTGGCTCGCCAAAGCAGACACCAGCGAGGGTTGGAAGGGCTTGGTGATCAGATATGTCGGCTCGGCCCGCTCGCCAGTGAGCAGCCGCTCGGGGAAGGCTGTGATGAAAATCACCGGCGCCCTTACGCTGCGAAGCAAATCGTTAACCGCCTCGAGCCCGGAGCTTCCGTCAGCCAGCTGGATGTCCGCAAGGATCAATCCGATATCCTTATCGCGCGCCAACTCAACCGCTTCGCTGTGCGTGCGCGCGATGCCAACAACCCGATGGCCCAGTTGCTCCATGATTCCTTCAAGATCCATGGCGATCAAAGGCTCGTCTTCGATGATCAAGACATTTGTCGCGATCTGGTCTGCGATCTCGCGGCCTGCGTCATCAATCAGTCTACGAACATCATCAATTTTAACGCCAAGAATTTGCGACGTTTCCTGCTCGTCGAAACGCTCCATCGCGAGCAACAAAAACGCACAACGCGATCGTGGCGTGAGGGCTTCAATGCGGCGGGTTGGATCACTCCGGGTTGTAGCATCAACAGCCTGCTGATTGATGCGCACCGATCCCCAGATGCGATCAAAAACTTTGTACAACGCAACGCGGGACGAAAGCCCGCGATCGAAAACTGATGAATCCTCTAGTAACGCCTCAAGCACAGATACGACATACGCGTCACCTGAAGACTGAGAACCCGTCAAGGCGCGAGCGTAACGGCGAAGGTAAGGTAGATGGGGAGCAAGCTGTTGAGCGATCGACATTCGGCGGAACCTCTAATTTTTATCTCAGGACTGGCCCATCTGCGACAACCAGCATATATAGGGTCCAGACTTGTTTTCAACCGAAACTCGCTAACCGCAAGCGCAAGCGGCGCCTTTCGAAAGAAGCCTACCGCAGGACATGTGCTCAATGACGAACAAGCAAACACGGGCAGAGCCTGGAACAATGGACGAAGACACTCAGATTGACGAGCACATTCAGCGCCGCATTGGCGCGAAACTGCGTTCCTACTACGACGAATTGTTGAATGAGCCCATTCCTGAAAAGTTCATCGAACTTTTGGTCAAGCTCGACGACAAAGAGCGCAAGGAAGGTAAATCGTGAACGATCGCGCCGAGTTTACAGCCGGTCTCATGAAAGCGCTCCCCTCATTGCGTGCCTTCGCAATCTCGCTCAGTGGCCGTGCAGAACGCGCTGACGATCTCGTACAAGACACGCTGATGCGCGCGTGGGCCAATGCTGACAGCTTTCAGCCCGGCACGAACCTCAACGCATGGCTTTTCACCATCCTTCGCAATCTGTTCCACTCGGAATATCGCAAACGCCGCCGCGAGGTTCAGGACGAGGACGGCGTGTACGCATCTCGTTTGTCCGTTCAGGCGTCACAAGACGCACATCTTGATGTGCAGGACTTTCGCCTGGCTCTCGAGCTGCTGCCGCCAGATCAGCGCGAGGCGCTCTTGCTTGTTGGCGCGTCCGGCTTCTCCTATGAAGAGGCTGCGGACATTTGCCAATGCGCAGTGGGAACCATCAAAAGCCGCGTGAATCGCGCTCGCACAAAGCTGTCCGAATTGCTGTCGATGGGGATTAACGAGGACAGCGGTGTGGCGCCAAAAAGCCGCAGCCTTACTGGCTGATCGACCGCTATAGCACGCTCCATTGACACAGACGAAAGCCGCCGCGCCTCTCGCGGCCGTCCAAATGCAAATGATCTTCGTGGAAGCCATCCGCGCCTGACCCCAGAACTGTTGGAAACCGGGCGCAGGTGGCTACACGAAGCTCATCGCGGAACGCTCGCGTCGTCTCGTTTCGGTCGCCCATGATATCGATGGGCGCTGCGCCGTCAAAGACAAGCCTGCGAACGTCGAATGCGTTACCGGTGGCGTGTTCGCTTACAGGTCCAGCGCTTTGACGGTTTCTGTTTCGGCACGCCAGGCCTCCGACACCAGATAATCCACGTACCTTCAGACCATGACGTAGCGCGACAGGCGCCAAATCATTACGCATCCACAGCGCGAGCTCAGCCGCAAAGCCACAACGCAACGTGACTGGCGCATCAAGTGCGATCAGTCGCCCGTCTTCAAGGCGCGCGCCCTTGAAACTGACAGGCTCCTCGACTGTGCAGGATTCAAACTTACCCATGTCGTAAAGGGGCGCGAATTCGACGCCTCGTTCCTTGAGAAGAGCAAGGCAAGAACTGTTTGCCGTGTTCTGCGGCTCATTCTGCTGCTTTGATTGTGCATTCGGATCGCTCGGCGATCCCTTCCTTTTAACGTCAAACTCTTGCGGCCGCACGGGCGGCAGCGGTACGCTGTGCGGCAGTTCAATTACCTGCGCGGCAACTTGCGGCGATATCGACAACGTACATGCGCACGTCATCGTCATCCACAGAAGACACAGCCTGCCAAACGAAAGGATCAATTTGTGAACCGAACGGTGACGCCAGCTTGAACCATATCGGCGAGTTCATCAGCATCCCAGTTGGTCAGGCGTATACAACCATGAGAAGACGTCTTGCTGACTTTTGATGGTTCGGGAGTTCCGTGAATTCCGTAAGTGGGTTTGGAGAGTGCGATCCAAACGCTGCCAACGGGATTGTTCGGACCAGGCGGCAACGTAAGGCGTTCGACGTTCTTGCCCTGCTGAAAGTTTTTCGTGGGATCATAATAGTATGCTGGATTTTTCGCTATACGGGTGATTGTGTGTTCACCCTCTGGCGAAGGCGTATTCTCGCTTCCAATGGTGGCTGGATAACTCGCAAGAATGCTTTTGTCTGATGCATAGACGATCACCATGCCTGTCGTCTTGTTCGCTTCGATGAGGCTCGCGGCGCCTTTACGGGCCTCGCGCTTGATGGAGACGACGAGAAGTGTGTCACCTTCCTTGAAGGCAGCCTTGGGGTTCATCGCGCGCAGCAGATTTTCGCCCATGTGAAAACGCTCGGCATACATCTCCACCGGAGAGGTGAAAGAGAGCCGCTTCATTTTGGACTGCTTGGCGTAATCAGCAGGAATCTCGTCTGCGAAATCGTATGCGGCGTCCTTTTCCGTAATCTTGTATTCACGCATGATCGGGTCCGCGCCGACTTTGCCAAGCGCACGCCACACCCCTTCATCCAGCTTCTCCCCCTCACCCAGCCCTTCCTGTCTTCGGAACTGCGCGATGGCCTTGCGATAATTCTCACCGTCCAGGCCGTCGATGACGCCCGGCGAGATGCTTCTGCGTCCAAGCAGCGTCTGTATCTTCACCACCAACGGATCAAGCCCGACTGGCTTCGCCTCTACGGCCCCACGCTGCGTCAACTGCTCTACAACGCCAAATTGCGCATCGTTGATTTGTTGGACCTCAAGTGCGCGCGCGGTCGAATGCGCCGTCACAAAGGCCGTCAGAATAACAGCGGAGGCTAGCAGGCGAGACATCATATGCTCCAGGAAAACGTGGAATAGCTGAGACAGAACGGCTCAGACCCTGCGCTCGTTCCACTAAGCTTCCTGCTAGGGGCCGCTTGCGTAAGAGGGCGATTGACGCCAAACAGGGCTTCAAACGAGCACGCGTGAGGAGACGACGGTGGCGAACGAGACAATGGCGCGGGCGGCGGTGGCCGTCGGTTCGGTCAAAACCGAGATCAGAGAGTTCCCGCTGCCGGAAATCCCTACTGATGCAGGCCTTCTGCGGATTGCGGTGACCGGCATCTGCGGCAGCGACTGGGGCATGTACAAGAATGACAAGCCCGGCCCCCGCATTCTCGGCCACGAAATGGTCGGCGCCATCGAGAAGATCGGCGATGTCGCTAAATACCGCTGGGGCGTGAAGGAAGGCGACCTGGTCGCCCTCGAGGAATATCTGCCTTGCGGGCATTGCGAGTATTGCCGCACCGGCGAAATCCGCTCCTGCCTTGAGACAGACCAGCGCCTCCCCGGCAAAATCCGCTTCGGGTCCACGCCCATCACGGTGAAGCCGTCCCTGTGGGGCGGCTACAGCACATTCGCCTACATGCACCCGCGCACCCTTGTTCATAAGGTGCCCGCTGGCGTGGCGCCTAACATCGCCGCGATGGCGCTGCCACTGGGCAACGGTTTCCAGTGGATCTACTATGACGGCGGGGCCGGGCCCGGCAAAACCATTGTCATTCAGGGCCCCGGCCAGCAGGGGCTGGGAGCCGTCATTGCGGCCAAAATTTCGGGCGCGGACCTTATCATCGTCTCCGGCCTGTCGAGCGACTCCAAGCGCTTTGATCTCGCAAAAGCGCTCGGCGCAACGCACACTGTCGAGGTCGACAAGGAAGAACTCGGCGCGGCGGTGTCACGCATCACCAACGGCCGCATGGCCGACATCGTGCTGGATTGTTCGGGCCTTGGACCCAAGAACATTAATCCCTCGCTGTTTCTGCTCCGCAAGCGCGGCGTGCTTCTCACCGTCTCGCGCGGCGATCCGGCAGAGCCGCTGAACGTCAATCACCTCATCAACAATCAGCTCACGATCCGTGGTCTGCGCGGCCATAGTTTTGAGGCGGTGGAAATGGCGCTGAGCGTCATGGCGCGTAAAATCCTGCCGCTGGAGCTGATGTCGACCCACCGGTTTGGGCTGGACCAGATAGACACGGCGCTGAAGATCGTAGGCGGCCAGATGGAGGAGAAATCCATCCACGTCTCCATTGACCCATGGATGAGCTGACGGGCGAGCGCGCCATGACGTTTGACGTCACCCCGAACCCGGACGACGAGGTTCCCCTGTGTACCTGTTGCGCAGGCTCTCCCGGCGTTCGCGGCGAGGTGAGCGAAAACGGGCTCCCCGTGGCGATCTATTTCGCTGAGCCTGCGGGCATGCCGAAGTTTCCCATGCTGAAACTGGGAATCGTGCATGGCCGGTTCACGGACGACGCCCTGCCCTCCCAGCGCGTGTCGCTCGTCTTTGTCTGCAGGCGCGGCGCGGACGGCCCGTTGACAGCGCCCGGCGAGCCGTGGCTCGCGACTTTTCCCGAGCTGACGCAACTGGGCGAACGACTGAGCCCTGCCGCACTGGCGACCCACCCCGATTCTGCGCGGTTTGAGGCGATAGCCAAAGCGATCATCGCCGGGGACGACAGGTTAACGGAAATGCGGTCCGACCCGGGCCGCAGGCGCCATTCGTTCACCGCGTCGCAGTGACCTTGGCCGGACCACCAACTTTTGCTTGAATCTTCGCGTCCCGCTCCTAATGTGCGCCCAACCCTGAAACTGACGCCATTAGGAGGAGATCGTCGTGGTTGAGAAGGTTCTTGCAGCTGTACGCACCGCCCCGGGCAAAACCGAAGTGCTCGAATACCCGATGCCGGATATTCCGGATGACGCCGCCCTCATGAAGGTGGAAGTCGGCGGCATCTGCGGCACCGACGTGAAACTGTATTTCAATCCGCCGACCAAGGCCAATGTGATCATGGGCCATGAGAACATCGGCTACATCGCCAAGTGCGGCAAGGAATTCACCCGTCGCAAAGGCTTCAAGGAAGGCGATCTTGTCTTCGTTGAGCATTACGTAATGTGCGGCAAGTGCGAGTGGTGCCACAAGGGCGAATACCGCCATTGCGAAAACACCGACTGGCGCACGAACCCTGAAGGCATCCGCTACGGCTACACCACCGCAGAGCGCGCGCCTCACCTGTGGGGCGGCTTCGCCCAGTACATGTATCTGCCGTGGAACGCAGTGGTTCACCACGTCCCCAAGGGCGTGTCGCCTGAGCTCGCAGGCCTCGTGACCCCCATGGCCAACGGCATCGAATGGTCGCTGTTTGAAGGCAAGGTCGGCTACAACGACATCGTCCTCATCCAGGGCCCCGGCCAGCAGGGACTGTCGCAGACGGTCATCTGCAAGCAGGCAGGCGCCAAACAGATCATCATCACCGGCACCTCCAAGGATCACGCCCGTCTCGAAGTCGCCAAGAAACTCGGCGCCGACGTGACGATTGACGTGAACGCAGAAGACCCGCTGCAGAAGATCATGGAAGTCACCGGCGGGCGCGGCGTGGACGTGGTGCTCGATTGCACGGCGGGCGCGGGCACGATCCCCATCATGCTCGGCATTGAGGCGCTGAAGCGCAAGGCCGGCCGCATCGTCGTGCAGGGCGAGATGCCCGAGTTCCCGAACTTCCCCATCGGCAAGATGACGACAAAGTACATCACGATGTTCTCGGCGCGCGGCCACTCTTACCTCGCCTGCGAACTCGCGCTCCAGCAGCTGGCCTCCCAGCGCTTCCCGCTCGATCTGGTCACGACGCACCGCTTCGGCCTCAACGACGTCGATCTCGCGATCAAGTCAGTCGGCAACAAGGAAGGCGCCGTGAAGGACGTCATCCACGCATCGCTGATGCCCTGGCTGTAAGCTTGCGGCTTACATGAAACGCCGAAGGCCGGGAGCAATCCCGGCCTTTTCTATTATAGCTTCAACGCTCCCACCGCGTCATACGCGGGCTTGACCCGCGTATCCACGAGTGCGGGTCATCGTTTCGCCTATGCGTCTGGATACGCGGGTCAAGCCCGCGTATGACGGCGCGGCGGATTGCGGCGCCAGCCCCCCTCACCCCTTCCTCAACAAATCCACCCGAAACACCTGATCGAACCCCAGTTTCCCCTCTTCCTTGTCGCCCAGCGTCTCAAACGTGCGCTTCACGCCTTCGGGATCAGCTTCAAACTTCGCGGCGCGGCGCGCGTCGCGGTCGATCTGGTCGTCCTTCCATTCATCGAAGGAGCCGAACACGCGGCGCGAGCGATAGAGAATTTCGCGCACCCGAGAGAGCCCCGCGCCCAGTGAGCCGTTGAGCGCTTTCCATGCCTCCGTGCGCACGATGGTCTCGTCGTTCACGAACTTCGTCGCCTCGTGATAATGGCCCGCCGCGACAGGCTCCATCACGTAAAGCACCCCGCCCGGCGCCAGAACGCGCATCGCCTCGGCAATGGCTTTGGCCGCGTCCGGCATGTGATGCAGCGAGTTTGAGAAGATCACCACATCGAAGTGGCCATCGCCCCAAGGCAGGGCGTCGGCGCTGCCAATGCGGAAATCGACCTTAGCGCCCTCGGCCTCAGCCGCCGCCTTTGCCTTGAGGATGGACTTTTCCTTCACGTCGATTCCGGCGACCTCGGGTATAAAAGCCGAGATGCCGCGGGTAAACTTGCCTTCGCCGCAGCCGATATCGAGCGCGCGCTTGGCGCCGTCGCCCAGCAACTCGCGAGCGAATTTCGTGTTGGCGCCCAAGGGCAACGCGCGGATTTCCGGGTCAGTGGGCAGCAGCGCCCGGCGCATCGCATCATCCATTGTCATTTCTCCAAAAGCGTTGCGCTACCCTACAGCCGCGCCCACAAGCGCCGCAACTCGACAGCAGGCGTTGACGACCGCGCAAGTGCGGGCCAAAAGACAGACAGGCGCGCCAGCCGCGCAAAGGAAACCGCGAGGAACGACATGTCCGAGGCTTATGAAACCGTCACCATCCCGCTCATCCAGCAGAGAAAGCGCGACGGCAAGAAAAGCATCGGCGTCGTTGCATGGGATTATCCCATGACGCGCATGGCCGACCGCGCAGGCGTCGATTTCATCGTTGTGGGCGATTCCGTCGGCGTAAACCTCTGGGGCCACGCGACGCCGCTTGAAGTGACGCTCGATGAAATCCTCATCTGCTGCAAGGCCGTGCGCCGCGCCACCACACGCATGATCGTGTCTTGCGACATGCCTTACGGCCCCGTGCAGGAAGGCCTCTCCAGCGCCATGAAGGCGGCTGTCCGCATCATCAAGGAAGGCGGGGCGGACATGATCAAGGTCGACGCCGCCGCAAATCACCCGGATGTTGTGAAGGCCATGGCGCAAGCCGGCATTCCCGTGTTCGCGCAGTTTGGCCTTACGCCACAGACCGCCCTGAAATACGGCATTCCGTACTCGTCCCAGAACTCATCCGCAGCGCTCGCCACCAAGGAAGCCGCCGACAAGCTGGTGGAAGAGGCCCTGATGCTCGAAGAGTGCGGCGCGGTTGCGCTCGACTTCACAAACTCGGGCCCGGTTGCGGGCGAAGCCGTGGTGAAGGCGGTGAAAATCCCGTGCATCGGCGGCTTTGGCGGCGGCCCCTGGCTCGATGGGCGCGTGCGCCTCGCCCAGACTGTGCTCGGCCTTGGCGAAAAGTGGGTCGGGTCGAAAACCGACACGTATTTCAACACCGCGCAGGGCACTATCGACGCCTTCAAGGCGCTCGTCGATGACTGCCGCTCCGGCAAGCAGATCAAGGGCTGAGGCATCATGGCTTTTGTCGAGATCGACGGCATTCGCACGCGTTACGAGGTGTCGGGCTCCGGCCCGCCGCTGCTGCTGTTCTCGCCCGGCGGCTTCAACGCGGTCATCGAGCAATGGTCGGGCCTTGGCGTGTACGCAAAGGTAAAGCCGCTTGAATGGCTGTCGCAGCACTACACGTGCATCACGTTCGACCGGCGCGAGTGCGGCCAGTCTGGCGGGCGCGTGGAGCGCGTCACGTTCCAGCATTACGTGCGCCAGGCTGCGGGCCTGCTCGATCATCTGAAGTTTGAGCGCGCGCATCTCATGGGCGGCTGCATGGGCTGCTCGCCCGTCACCGCATTCGCGACCGCCCTGCCCCATCGCGTCAACGCCATGGTGCTCTGGTGGCCGACCGGCGGCCCGAAGTATCGCATCTCAAGCCACATGCGCTTTGCCGATCATCTCGGCTTCGTGCAGCGCGAAGGCCTGAAGGGCGTTGTTGAACTGGTGCAGCGCGATGGCAAGCCCTTCAATGCGGACCCGCGCGGCGGTCCATGGGCGGCGGTCATCAAGGCCGACGCAGATTTTGCGGCGCGCTACGCGGCGATGGATGTCGAGAAATACAAGATCATCGTCGACGGCATCCTGCGCACCATGTTCGACCGCGACACCGCTGCGGGCGCCGAGCCTGAAGACCTGATGCAGCTTGATACGCCCGCGCTCGTTGTGCCGGGATATGACAGCTTCCACGGTACGTCAGCGGCGCGCTATCTGCAGGAATGCCTGCCGAAATCCGAATACTGGGATATGCCGCTGGATGGGCAGACGCGCGAAGCGGCTGAGGCGCGCGTGCTGGAGTTTTTGAAGAAGAACGATTGAGGAAGTACCCCTCATCCGTCTGGCTTCGCCAGCCACCTTGTAACATCGACCTGTGGCAAACTGGTCTGGTTCCGTGAAGGAACGGCCTGTTCCCGGCGGCCACCGGGAACAGGCATGGCTGTCTGATCGGAAGCCACCATGGTCATG
>JANPPJ010000202.1:0-1584 GCA_031428455.1 Hyphomicrobiales bacterium
GACGGCGATTCCCACCCATGCGGTGAAGACCGAGGCGCTGGCGAGCATGTCGGCGAGTTTCGAGCGATTTTGTCTGGCGGCGGGGATCGAGACGCTGAGCGAGATGATGGAGCAAGACGCGACGGCGGTTTGTGGGGCGCGGCATACACGCGACGAGACCCGGCGGGCGCATCGCTGGGGCCGAACGAAGGGCAAAGTTGGCTTCCACGGGGGCAAGATCGCGGTTGAGCGTCCGCGCGTGCGCGACTTCGGCGGCGAGGAACATACCCTGCCAAGCTGGGAGCGCGCGGTTGGCGAGAATTGGCTGGGCGAATGGGCCATGAACCAGATGCTGATCAACGTCTCGACACGTAAATTCAAGCGCTCGGTTCGCTTGCCCGGCGGCGACATTCCGGCGGCGGACGGCGCTGGCCTGTCGAAATCGGCGACCTCGCGCCGCTTCGTCGCGCTGTCGGCTGCGCGCATGAAGGAATGGATGGAGACGCGGCTCGACCACCTCGACCTGCTTGTCATCCAGATTGACGGCATCCACATGGCCGAGGACATGCTTCTCGTGGCCGCGATCGGCGTTGACGCGACGGGCGAAAAGCATCCCCTCGGCGTCGTCGAGGGCGCGACGGAAAACGCGGCGACGGCGCGAGCGCTTATCGCCAATCTCATCGACCGGGGGCTCGATCCCGCCGCGCGACGCCTGTTCATCATCGATGGGTCGAAGGCTCTGTCGACGGCGATCCGGCGCGCCTTCGGGCGCGACACGCCGATCCAGCGCTGTCAGGTGCACAAGGCGCGCAATATTCTGGAGCGGTTGCCCAAGTCCATGCATGCCTCGGTGCGCAGCGTCCTGCGCCAGGCCTGGGAACTGGATGACGCCGCGAAAGCCGAGAAGCTGTTGCGGAATCTCGCTCGCCGTCTCAATGCGGACTGGGAGGGCGTAGCGGGTTCCATCCTGGAGGGGATCGACGAGATGCTCACCGTCACGCGGCTCGGCGTGCCGCGCGAATTGCGCCGATCATTGGCCTGCACGAATATCATCGAGAATGTCATGGGCGCCGTGCGCAGGGTCTGCCGAAACGTCAAACACTGGCGCTCGCCGTCCATGGCGATGCGCTGGACCGCCGCCGCCATGATGGAAGCAAAGAAAGGCTTCCGGCGATTGAAGGCGCACAAGCAACTTCCCGCTCTGCGCGCCGCGCTCGATAGGCAGAGTGCCGGCGCTTCCACCGGAAGGCCTCTTGCTCAAATCACCGAGGCAGCATAGCTTTTAAACGGCAGCGACCGTTCTGCCAATTTCAACAAAGAGCGGGACATCCCCTGACAAATCCCCGCGACAACTACAGCGAAGATCTGCCCACATATTCATTAATACGTCGCCACGCGGGTATCCGTGCAACAAGATAGCTTGGAGCCGGCCCGCCCCGGCATCATGTTGGAGCCCCCCCGCCGCGCCGACGAGCGCATCCTGTCGTTGACGCGCTTCAAACGTCTGCTGATGTACGGCATCACAATGGCGGCAGGCACGCTGGGGCTGTTGTATTACGCCCAGGAGCGCGGCGAGGCCTATGCGCTGAAGCTGGCTTTCACCAC
>JANPPJ010000203.1:0-18205 GCA_031428455.1 Hyphomicrobiales bacterium
GTCGCTGGGATAGCGCAGCCCGCCACGGTTGTAACGTCCACGATTTTCCGTCGTCCACATTGGCGGCTCCTTCGAATCAGGCCGCCTTCCTTGAATCACAAATGATTCATCCGATTCAACATCTCATCGGACAGACACTTACATTTGAAGGAGTCTAAATTTTCTAGTGAGATTGTGCGTTAGCAATGGATAGTCATTATGATTACAAATCTCCATTGTCGAGTTTACCCCTATTTACTTTAGCTTGGCCTATCCCGTTGTGGTTAGCTATTACTCGGTTAATGTCGGCGCAGATTTTCGCTGATTAACTCGGAACGCGGCCCGATTGCCGCCAAAATGGTTGCGCGGCTTGCCGCGATGCCGTAAGCACTGGCCTTCACAGCCACGGTGCGAACTTATCGCCTTCTGGAGGCCACAATGGCACGCGTCACCGTCGAAGATTGTATCGAAAAAGTCGAAAACCGCTTCGATCTCGTCCTTTTAGCAAGTCACCGTGCTCGCCTCATCGCGGCGGGTCAGCAGATCACTGTGGATCGCGACAACGACAAGAATCCCGTCGTCGCCCTGCGTGAGATCGCCGACACGACGATGGAGCCAGACGATCTGCGCGAAGATCTCATCCACTCGCTGCAGAAGCACGTTGAGGTGGACGAACCCGAAACGGAAGTCGTTCCCGCCCTCACGCTGGCCGCTGGCGCGATTGAGAACGCATCTGGCGAAGTGCAGTTTGACCGGATGACTGAGGAAGATCTCCTTCGCGGTCTGGAAGGCCTCGTGCCGCCAGCTGAGACGGACGACGACGGCGAGTAAGCCACGACGCCGCAACACGCTCTGCGCTAACCATATCAAGGCCGGCCTTCGCGCCGGCCTTGTGCATCTGGCTCTCAGGGTCGATATTCTGGATAGACAGTTGCGAACCTTTAAGGACGCCTTTCCCGATGATGCGGCAGTATGAACTCGTTGAACGCGTGCGCCGGTATAATCCGCACGCTGACGAGGTGCTGCTCAACAAGGCCTACGTCTACGCCATGCGCGCCCACGGCTCGCAGAAGCGCGCTTCGGGCGATCCATACTTCTCCCACCCGCTGGAAGTCGCCGCCATCCTGACGGAGCTTCGGCTCGACGACGCCACCATCGTGGCCGCTGTCCTGCACGACACCATCGAGGATACGGGCTCGACGCGTGAGGAAATCGACCAGATTTTCGGCGAGGAGATTGGCCAGCTGGTCGACGGACTCACCAAGATCAAAAAGCTTGATCTCGTCTCCAAGCGGGCCGAGCAGGCTGAGAACTTCCGCAAACTGCTGCTGGCGATTTCGGCGGACGTGCGCGTGCTGCTGGTCAAGCTTGCCGACCGCCTGCACAACATGCGCACGCTGCATTTCGTGCCAGAGAGCAAACGCCGCCGCATTGCGGAGGAAACGCTCGACATTTATGCCCCTCTGGCGGGCCGCATGGGCATGCAAAGCTTGCGCGACGAAATGGAGAATCTCTCCTTCCGCAATCTGATGCCGGAAGCCGCCGCCATGATCGAGGCGCGCCTTGCTGATCTGCGCGCGAAGAACGGCGCGGTCATCGTGCGAATTGAAACGGAGTTGATGGCGGAGCTCAAGTTGCGCGGCATCAAGGCTGATGTGAAGGGGCGTGAGAAGTCGCCTTATTCGATCTGGCGCAAGATGGAGCGCAAGTCCGTCTCGTTCGAACAATTATCCGACATCTACGGATTTCGCGTCGTCGTGGATGCAACGGAAGACTGCTATCGCGTCATCGGCGTGGTCCACACAAAATGGCCCGTCGTGCCGGGCCGATTCAAGGACTACATCTCGACGCCCAAGCAAAATGATTATCGCTCGATCCACACCACGGTGATCGGCCCCGGTCGCCAGCGCGTGGAGCTGCAGGTCCGCACCCGCGACATGGACGACATCGCCGAAATGGGCATTGCCGCGCACACCCTCTATAAAGATGGGCGGGTGTCCGACGCCGACGCGATGCAGCGCGAAAGCCGCGCCTATGGCTGGCTGCGCCGCACGATCGAATTGCTGGGCGAAGGCGATACACCGGAAGAGTTTCTTGAGCACACCAAGCTCGAACTTTTTCACGATCAGGTATTTTGCTTCACGCCCAAGGGCCGCCTGATTGCGCTGCCGCGCGGCGCGACGCCCATCGACTTCGCCTATGCGGTCCACACTGACATCGGCAACAAGGCGGTTGGCGCCCGCATCAACGGCCGCATCGCGCCGCTGCTGTCGGAACTGAACAACGGCGACGAGGTGAGCATCGTCACCGCCGAAGGGCAATCGCCGCCGGCGGCATGGGAAACGCTGGTTGTCACAGGCAAGGCGCGCGCCGCCATCAGGCGGGCTACGCGCGAGGCCGTGCGCGCTCAATACGCAGAGCTGGGCCGCCAGATTGTGAAACGCGCGTTCGAGCGCGCGGGCAAGACGTTCTCGCCTGAAAAGCTCAAGGCCGCGCTGCCGCGTCTGGCGCGACAAACTGTAGATGACGTGCTGGCCGCCGTCGGCCGGGGCGAAATGTTCTCAGGCGATGTGGTCAAAGCCATCCATCCTGAGTTTGTGCCCGAGCGATCGTCAGGCGCGGGCGCTGCGAAAGGCGAGTCAGGTTGGTTCGGGCTTGCCAAGGCCGAAAGCCTTGTCTTCAAGGTGCCCGGCTCCGATGAGCCTGCATCCCTCAATTCCATCCCGATCCGCGGCCTTGGCGGCGATTTGCCCGTTCGCTTTGCGCCCGTGGGCGGCGCTGTGCCCGGCGACCGCATCGTCGGCATTCTCACGCCCGGCGAGGGGATCACCATCTATCCCATCCAGTCGCCCGCGCTGACCCAGTTCGATGACCAGCCCGAGCGCTGGCTTGATGTGCGCTGGGATATCGAGGAGGAGCATCGCGGCCTCTACCCGGCGCAAATCATCGTATCGGGCATCAACGAGCCGGGAACGCTGGGCCTGATCGCCACGCTCATTGGAGAGTCTGGCGCGAATATCGATCACGTGCAGTTCGTGAACCGCTCGCCTGACGTGCGCGACATCGTCATCGACATCGAAGTGCGCGATCTGAAACATCTGAGCGGGATATTGTCCCAGCTCAAGCAATCCAGCGTCGTGTCCAAGGTGGAGCGCGTCAACGGGTAGCCAAGTCTAAACAGCGTCCCTCGAAAATGTGGCATTTTTGCCCTTTTTTTTTGAAAAAGCGACCGGACGTCGAAAAGCGATGTTTCGACTCGCGCCATCTCGCGTAACTTGCGTAAAGTGAAGGCCAAGTTTATTCGCGGGGGACATACATGCGCGCTCTTCTTTCTTCTGCTGTTCTGGCGCTTGGCCCTGGTCTGGTCGGCCCTGTGGCGTTGGCCCAGTCGCCCGTGGCGCCGCTCTTCACGTGGACGGGCTTTTACGCCGGGTCGCACACCGGCGTCGTGAACCTCCGCTCGAGCGTGAGCGTGACCAACGGTCTGGTCGCCAACCTCAGCAATTCGGACACCACCGGAATCGCCGGGCTACAGGCTGGCTACAACCTGCAGTTTGGAAGCCTCGTGGTCGGCGCTGAAACCGATATTGCTTTCACCAATGCTGAAACCTACGCCCGATCAACGGTACGCTTCGCGCAGACTTACACCGCTGGGCTAACCTCCCTGGGCACGACCCGCGTGCGCGCGGGCTTCGCGTCTGGAAACGCGTTGTTCTTCCTGACGGCTGGCCTCGCTTACGGGCGGGTGTCAAATTCATTCTTCGACATTGTTGATTACCAGTCCGCTACCGGCGGAAAATGGAAGATGGGCGCGGCGTTCGGCGGCGGCGTCGAATACGCGGTGACGCCAAACCTTTCGCTCAAGGCTGACGTGATTTACTTCAATCTTGGCCGCATCACTTCGTCGGCCTGCTTCGACAACGATTGCGGCAAAGGCGTCGCCAATATCCGCAGCCGCAACAAGGGCTATGCAATTCGCACTGGCCTCAACTATCGCTTTGGCGCTCCCGCCGCGCCTGCGCTAGCGCAGTACTGAGACGCTTGACTGCGCGCCAGCAGCAACTCGACCAGATTTCACTGCACGCCGCATTCACTCCATCGAAGGCGGCGATCGTGCTTCACGATCGCGTCTACACCTACAAAATGTTGGCGGATGGCATCCTTGCAGTTTCCGCCATTCTTCACGAACTGGGACTGGACCGCACGCGCCCGGTCGGCATCCTCGTCAGTGCGCCAGGTCGGCATCTGATTGTCCTGCTTGCCCTTCTTCGCAACGGCTTTGCTTTTGCCTCGTTGCGCAACGATATCATCGGCGTCGCGCTGGCGCAGGGCGTCGATCAGGT
Source organism: Hyphomicrobiales bacterium (assembly GCA_031428455.1). GTDB lineage: Bacteria > Pseudomonadota > Alphaproteobacteria > Rhizobiales > Beijerinckiaceae > Terripilifer. The sequence goes on from JANPPJ010000203.1 coordinate 4,323, forward strand.
CATAGCCGATGAGTTCTTGCCGCCGTTGCCGGGCCTCAGAACGACGATGGTCGAGGACAAGTGGTTCGCGCGCAAACCAGCTTCTGCGCCGCCACCGGTTGAGGCAGACGAAAACCAGATCGTACAAATCCGGTTTAGCTCTGGATCGACAGGCGTTCCAAAGGCGTTTGGCCGAACCGGCCCAGTGTTCCAAAAGCGCATCGCGTTGAAATACGTGACGGGCGAGGCTGCTCGATCGCGCTTTCTCACCACGGTGGGGCTGAGCGGATCGGCGCTCACCTACGTCATGCGCGTGCTGATGGACGGGAACACCGTTTTTTTCGCGTCGCAAGAATATGCTCTTGGTTCAATGTTCGCATGGGGGGTGGAGGAGGCGCGGGTCAGCGCCGGCCAGGCGCGCGAGCTGCTCGCGCAACGGGCAACGCTTGGCTACGACGTGAAGCTCGCGCTGCTGTCCGTAGGCGCCGCCACTCTTTCCACTGCGCTGGAGCAAGATCTGCGGCGCACATTCGGATGCGAGATCATCAACACTTACGCTTCAACGGAAGGGGGGGTGATGGCGCTTGCTGCTGGCAATGTGCTGCGCATGCGCGCGCAAAAGGGCAATTGCTTTGTTCCGCTCGCGCGATTTCAGATTGTCGACGATGAAGGACGCCCCTTGCCACCAGGCGTCGAGGGCCGCATTCGGGTCCAGCATGACATGGCGAGCCGGGTGTTCGAGGGGGATCTTTTTAACCATCGCAGCGTTGCGCCCGACGGCTGGATCACCACCGGCGATCTAGGGGTGATTGACGAAGACGGCTTCATTATCGTTCGTGGCCGGGCTGATGAAGTTATCAACCTTGGGGGCGTGAAGCTGAACCCCGAGATTTTGGAGGACTTGCTGCGGCGCAACACCACGACCGCAAATGCTGCCGTGGTGCGTGTTGCTGGACCCGAGGGCGACCACGAGGTCTGGCTTGCTTTGCCCGGACCCATCTCGCCAGGCGCGCTCCAGTCAGTCAACGACTGGATAGTGCGCAGAGGCACGGGCGAACTTGCTGCCGCTAGAATTGCGCGGATTGTTCAGGTCGACCACATTCCGCTCACGGCAGCAGGCAAGGTGGCGCGTGCGCAACTACGCGCGATGTTGCTCGCTTCGCCGTGATACGCCAGTGATCGGCGGTCGGCCGCTCCGCTTTGCGCAGCGGCCCGGCGACCTATATTGAAGCGGCATGCCAAGACAGACCGAAGACAACGCCCAAAGAACCCAGGAAGTCTCCAAGTACGGACGCGTCTGGCGGTTCGTGACGCATTACTGGCTGATGTTCCCGGGCCTCTTCGGCTTTCTGCTGGCCGCACGCATCGCCTCCACGCTGGTTGACGTTAGCGTTCCACTCGCGTCCGGCGTTGTGATCGACGCGATAGCGTCAGGAGCGCGCGGCGAGACCGGGCCTGTCTGGCGCGCGCTGGCTCTGTTCATCGGGCTTGGCGCATTGTTTGCAATTTCACGCCAGCTGGTGACGTTTGTTCTCAATCGGCTGAGCGCGCGAACCATCGTCGCCATTGGCCGCGACGCTTTTGGCAAGGTGCAGCGCTTCTCGTCTGACTGGCACGCGAATTCGTTCGCGGGCTCGACGGTGCGCAAGATCACGCGCGGCATGAGCGCCTACGACACTTTCACCGACACGATGGCGTTTGGCTTGCTGCCAGCTTTCATCGTCGTGCTTGGCGTGTGCGGCATCTTCTGGTGGCGCTGGCCCTTGCTCGGGATGATCGTTGCGGTCTCCATAGTCGTGTTTCTCACGGTCACCATCGCGCTGTCGGTCTATTACGTGCGCCCCGCCAACATCGCTGCGCGCGAGCAGGATTCGCGCATGAGCGGCATGCTGGCGGACTCCGTCACCGGCAACGCCGCCGTGAAGAGCTACGCCGCCGAAGAGCGCGAAGACAACATGTTCCGCGAAGTCTCTGGCGACTGGGCGCAAAAGGCGGTGCGCTCGTGGGATCGCAGCGCCGTCAGCGGCCTCATCCAATCAGTCATGCTGATTATGTTGCAGATCGGCATGCTGGGCGCGGGCGTTTTGCTGTGGTCGCGTGGGCAAGCCAGCCCCGGCGATTTCGCCAGCCTCATCGCTACGCAGTTTCTCATCAATGGTTATCTGCGCGACATTGGCCAGCACGTACGCACCGTTCAGCGCACGGTCAACGACATGGACGATGTGCTCGAGTTTCGAGAAGCGGACCTGCAAGTGGCGGACAGCGCTGGCGCGAAGCCCCTTGAGGTGCAAAAGGGACGCATCGAATTCGATCACGTTACGTTTCGCTACGCGGGCGCCCGCGCTGCGCTTTACGAGGATTTCTCCCTTGTCATTCCAGCGGGGCAGCGCGTCGGCCTCGTCGGCCATTCGGGCGCGGGCAAGTCCACCTTCGTCAAACTGATTCAGCGACTTTACGACGTTAACGAGGGCCGCATCCTGATCGACGGGCAGGACATCGCGCAGGTCACGCAGGAGTCACTTCGCCGCGCCGTCGGCCTTGTGCCGCAAGACCCGGTGTTGTTTCACCGCACGCTGGCGCAGAACATCTCTTACGGACAGCCCGACGCCACGCGCGAGCAGATCGAGGAGGCGGCCCGGCTCGCCCATGTGGACCTTTTCGTGCGCGGCCTGCCCAAGGCTTATGAGACGCTGGTGGGCGAGCGCGGCGTGAAATTGTCTGGCGGTGAGCGCCAGCGCGTCGCCATCGCCCGCGCCATCCTTTCGGCGACGCCGATCCTCATCCTCGATGAAGCGACATCGAGCCTCGACTCCGTGTCAGAGTTTTATATTCGTCAGGCGGTGGACAGGTTGTCCTCCGGGCGCACCACGATCGTCGTCGCGCATCGCCTGTCCACGATCCAGAGCCTTGATCGCATTCTTGTGTTTGACGGCGGACGCATCGTCGAAGACGGGCGCCATGAAGACCTGATGCGACGGCCCGATGGCGTCTATCGCAACTTGCTCGAGACGCAGGTGCGCATGGGCGAAATTGTCGACGCCGCGCAGTAGAACCCTGCGTCTCCGCGCCCCAGCTTGTGCCCGCATGACGGCGGCGCTACCTATTTGAGGCGGCTGCAGGCCGCGCGAGCTTGAGAAAACCGAAATGTCACCTCCGCATCTTCGTCTGGGCGTCAACATCGACCACGTAGCCACCGTGCGTAACGCGCGGGGCGGGGCGCTGCCTGACCCCGTGCGCGCGGCTCTTCTGGCCATCGAAGCCGGGGCCGACGGCATCACCGCCCATTTGCGCGAGGATCGCCGTCACATCCGCGACGAGGACATGGCGCGGCTGCAACGCGAAATATCCAAGCCGCTTAATTTTGAAATGGCGGCCACCGACGAAATGGTCGCTATCGCACTCCACACGCGCCCACACGCCGCCTGCCTCGTGCCGGAAAAGCGCAGCGAACGCACGACTGAAGGTGGCCTTGATGTGGCGAGCGGACATGATCGCCTCAAGGTCATCGCCGCCGAACTGGCGCGGGCCGGCCTGCGAGTATCGCTGTTCATCGAGCCCTCGTTCGACGCGATCGAGGCGTCCAAGTCCATTGGCGCGCCGGTGGTGGAGCTTCATACAGGCGCGTGGTGCGACGCCATCTCGTATGGCGAGCAGGAGAAGGCCGATCATGAATTTGGCCGCCTGCGCGTCGCCGCCGCTCGAGCTGCGGAACTGGGGATCGAGTGCCACGCCGGCCACGGGCTCGATTATGCCACCGCCCGCAAGATTGCCGCGCTGCCCCAGATCATGGAGCTGAACATCGGTCACTTTCTCGTGGGCGAAGCGATCTTCGTCGGCTTTCCGCAAGCGATCCGCCTGATGCGGGCGGCGATGGACGAGGGCCGTCGCCATGCCGGTTGAGGCTCGGCTTTGATTCTCGGCATCGGCGCCGATCTCATCGACATCCGCCGCGTCGAGAAGACATTGGAGCGTTTCGGACAGCGCTTTGTTGACCGGTGCTTCACGCCCGTTGAACAGGCGAAATCCGAGCGGCGCGTTCTTCGCGCAGCCTCATACGCCAGGCGCTTTGCTGCTAAAGAAGCATGCTCCAAGGCGCTGGGCACCGGCCTGCACATGGGCGTCGCGTGGAAAGAGATGGGCGTCGTGAACCTGCCCAGCGGGCAACCGACAATCGTTCTGACAGGCGGCGCGCTGCAGCGGCTGCACGCGCTCACCCCGGCGGGCATGAAAGCCGTCATCCACGTCACCATCACCGACGACCATCCGCTGGCGCAGGCCTTTGTGGTGATTGAAGCCGTCCCGTGCGATACGGCGCCGTCCGCACAGGACTAGCATGCATCCTTTGCGCCTTGGCGTGCAGCCATGGTCCGGTTATACCCTCGGTCTTCGCGGGCGACCGCAACGAATCCCGTGTGATCCTCCCGCAGGCGAGCGAGCGGTCCCCATCAGTCGAGACGCAGGAAGGCGGCAAGCGTGGCGAAGAAGAAGGAAGAGGGGGGCTTCGGCGAAACAGTCAAGGTCATCGTTCAGGCGCTTCTGATTGCGCTGGTGGTTCGCACCTTTCTGTTCCAGCCGTTCAACATCCCCTCCGGGTCGCTGATCCCGACGCTGCTGATCGGCGACTACCTGTTCGTCTCGAAATACTCCTACGGATACTCGAAGCACTCGTTCCCCTTCAGCCCGGATCTGTTCAGCGGGCGCATCATCGGCAGCGAGCCCAAGCGGGGCGACATCGCGGTGTTCAAACTCCCGCGCGACGGCTCGACCGATTACATCAAGCGCGTGATTGGCCTGCCGGGCGAAACCGTGCAGATGATCGAGGGCCGTCTCTACATCAACGGCGTGGTTGCGCCCCGTGAACGCGTAACCAGCGTGCGCACCCGCGACGCCTTCGGCCGCGAAACCGAGGTGCCGACATATCGTGAGATCCTCCCGGGCGGCACAAACCACCAGATCATTGAGCGCGACGGCGACCGCGGTTTCTACGACAACACGCCAACCTTCAAAGTGCCCGCAGGCCAGTACTTCATGATGGGCGACAACCGCGACAACTCCACAGACTCGCGCGTCTCCAGCGCAGATGGCGGCGTGGGGCCTGTGCCTCTGGAGAATTTCGTCGGCCGCGCCGAAATCATCTTTTTCTCAGTTGAGGAAGGCGAGGCGGCCTGGCAGTTCTGGAAGTGGCCCTGGAGCGTGCGCTGGACTCGCATCTTCTCACCGGTGCGCTGACCATGGACAAGAGCGCCCCGCCAGAGCTTGGCGAGTTGGAGCGCAGGCTGGGTTACGACTTCAAGGACCGCAACCTGCTGGAACGCGCGCTGACTCACGTCAGCGCGATCCCCGCGCGCGGCGTGCGGGTAGACTCCTATCAGCGTCTCGAATTTCTCGGCGATCGCGTGCTAGGTCTCGCGGTGTCGGACATGCTGCACATGGCGTTTCCCAAAGCGGCGGAAGGCGAACTCTCGCGCCGGCTCGCTGACCTTGTGCGCAAGGAAACCTGCGCCGACATAGCCCGCGAATGGGGCGTGAGCGACCATGTGCGCCTTGGCGGCGGCGAAGCGCAGACCGGAGGCGCCACGAAAGTCGCTATACTGGGCGATGTGTGCGAGTCCCTGATTGGCGCGGTTTATGTCGACGCCGGATACGAGGCCGCGCGCGATCTTGTGAGGCGCAACTGGTCAGAGCGGATGCTCAAGCCCCGTCGCCCGTTGCGCGACCCCAAGACGGCGCTGCAGGAATGGGCACAGGCTCGCGGGCTCGACACGCCGGTGTATCGGGAGGCGGGCCGCTCCGGCCCCGCGCACGCGCCGAGGTTTCTCATTTCCGTCGAAATTCCGGGCTTTGAGTCTGTCGAGGCGGAGGGCGCTTCCAAGCGCACCGCCGAACAGGCTGCAGCCCGCGCCTTCATGACCCGCGAGGGCGTGAATGAACGCAGCGAGAAAGGCTCAACATGAGCGATCACGAGAAGACACGCTGCGGTTTCGTCGCCCTCATCGGCGTGCCCAACGCAGGCAAATCGACGCTGCTGAATGCGCTGGTCGGCGCCAAGGTCTCCATCGTTTCGCGCAAGGTGCAGACCACGCGCACGCAAGTGCGTGGCATCGCGCTGCATGATGATGCGCAGATCATCTTTGTCGACACGCCCGGCATTTTCGCACCAAAGCGCAGGCTTGATCGCGCCATGGTCAACAGCGCCTGGGGCGGCGCCTCTGACGCGGACGTCGTGTGTCTGCTCGTCGATGTGCGCAAAGGGCTTGATGACGAGACTAGGGCGATCCTCGAAAGACTGGCGCAGCAGACCACGCGCCGCCGCGCGCTGGCGCTCAACAAGATCGACACCGTCGAGCATCAGGAGCTTCTGGCGCTGGCGCAGGGCATCAACGAGGTTTGTCCGTTCGAGGAAACCTTCATGATCTCGGCGCTGAAAGGTCACGGGGTCGAGAAGATGAAGGAGCGGCTTGCGGCGATGATGGAGCCCGGGCCGTGGCTCTATCCTGAGGATCAGATCTCAGACGCGCCGCTGCGCTCGCTCGCCGCTGAAATCACGCGCGAGAAGATTTTCGAACGCCTGCATGATGAATTGCCCTACCAGATGACCGTCGAAACCGATCAGTGGAAGAACCTGCCGGACGGATCGGCGCGCATTGAGCAAACGATCTATGTGACGCGCGAAGGCCATCGCAAGATCGTGCTCGGCGAGGGCGGTCGCACCATCAAGTCAATCGGCTCCGCGGCGCGCAAGGAAATCATGGAAGCCGCTGAGCAGAAGGCGCATCTCTTCCTGTTCGTAAAGGTGCGCGAGAACTGGATCGATGATCCCGAGCGCTACCGCGAAATGGGTCTGGAATTTCCGAAAGGCTGACGATGGAGCGCGCAAAGGGCGTCGACGCAGGCGCATCTTTGCGCATCGCGGCAGGCACGCCCGAGTTCCGGCGCACCAACATTGCGATCTTCTTCTGCGGCTTTTCGATCTTCGCCATCCTTTATTGCACGCAGCCTGTGCTGCCACTGTTCAGCGAAACCTTCGGCGTCTCAGCCGCTGAAAGTTCGCTGGCGTTGTCGTTGACCACCGTGACGATGGCCATCGCCATGCTGTTCGCCAGCTCAGCTTCGGAGGTTGTCGGGCGCAAATCCATGATGCTGGGCGCGCTGCTTGCGTCATCTGCACTGACATTCGTTCTCGCCTTCGCGCAAGACTGGAACCAGGTTCTATGGCTGCGCGCGCTGGCGGGCGTCGCCCTGTCGGGAATGCCAGCCGTGGCGCTGGCTTATCTTGCCGAAGAGATGGAACCCAAGGCCGTCGCGTCGGCTGTCGGCATTTACATTGGCGGCAGCGCAATAGGGGGCATGAGCGGGCGACTTATCACTGCGGCGCTGGCTGATTATGGTTCATGGCGGCTCGCCATCGCAGCGTTGGCGCTCACCGGTTTTGCATCAGCTTACATTTTCTGGCGCGCGCTGCCTGCATCGCAGCACTTTGAAGCGCGCACGCCCTCGCTCAGGAAGCTGGCGTCATCCATGCTGGCCTGCGCGCGCAATCCCGGCATTGCCTTGTTGCTGGTCCTCGGCTTCCTGATGCTGGGCGGCTTCATGGCTATTTATAATTATCTTGGTTTCAGGCTGCAGGCTGAACCGTTTCTTCTCACGCAGGCGTTGGCTGGACTTATCTTTGTTGTTTATCCTGCGGGTTCCATCGCATCGGCCTACATGGGCGGGCAGGCGGCTAAATATGGTCGTGGACCCGTGCTTGTGGCCTCACTCTGCATGATGACGTTTGGGCTCGTGCTGATGACGCCGGACCACCTTGTGTCCATCGCTGCGGGACTCGCCATTCTCACCTTCGGCTTTTTTGGCGCGCACGCCATCGCCAGCGGCTGCGCGGCGACGCTGGTTGAGAAAGACAAGGCGCAGGCCTCGTCGCTCTATCTTTTGTTTTACTACTTGGGTGGCGGTGTGGCCGGCACGGCAGGCGGCGTCTTCTGGGAGAATGCCGCGTGGCCGGGCGTTGCGGTGTTTGCTGGCGCAATGATGGCTGGCACAATCGTCGTCGCTCTGCTGTTATGGCGCATAGCGCTGCGTTAAACGGCGCATAAAGCGGGAAGATACATGCAGAGCGACAAGCCGCCGCTTATGATTGCGCGCCAGGGACATTTCCATGTGGGCGGGCGCTATCTGGAAAGCTCTCCCGACCGGCCCATGGTCGGCCAGATGTATGTCGAATTTCAGATCCCGCACGAGCAGAGCTTCAAGACGCCCATCGTCTTCGTGCACGGCGGTCAGCAGGGTGGCATGAACTGGACGCAGACGGCGGATGGCCGCGACGGCTGGGCGCAATTCTTTCTGCGGCGCGGACACGCGACGTATGTCGTCGATCAAGTTGGGCGCGGACGCTCCGCGTGGCGCGAGGAATTCCACGGCAAGCTCGGCGCACTGAAGACGGAATTCGCCATCCAGCGTTTTGTGGCGCCGGAGCGTTTCGAAAAATGGCCGCAGGCGAAACTGCACACGCAATGGCCCGGCGAGGGCAGGCCGGGCGACGCCATCTTTGATGATTTCATCGCGACGCAATTACCATCTATCGCCGACTACGCGTTCCAGCAGGAGACCAACGCGCAGGCCCTTTGCGCGCTGCTGGACAAGATTGGGCAAGCCATTCTGGTTGTTCATTCGCAGGCGGGCGCGTTCGGATGGATCGTCGCGGATCGCAGACCCGGCCTCGTCAAGGCGCTCATTGCGGTTGAGCCAAACGGCCCGCCCGTTCATGACAACGCAGCGCTTGGGGCGCCGGACTGGTTTGCAGATCAGGGCCGCACGAAAATCTCCGGTCTGTGTGATGTGCAACTCACGTGGGAGCCGCCGCTGCGCGAAGGCGAAGCGCTTGCGTTTCACAAGGAGGACGGCCCGACAAAGGCCGATTGCGCGACATGCTGGCGACAGGCCGAGCCCGCCCGCAAGCTCGCCAATATCGCGAGCGTGCCTGTCTTCATGATCACGGGCGAGGCCAGCTATCACGCGCCTTATGATCACTGCACCGCCAATTTTCTTCGGCAGGCGGGCGTCAGCGTCGAGCATACTTATCTTGCTCAATGCGGCGTCACCGGCAACGGGCACTTGCTGATGATGGAGAAGAACAGCGACAAGTCAGCCGCCATTGTCGCGCAATGGATCGAGGCGCGCGTCTAGGTTTACCATTGCAGGACGCGGCGTCCAGCAAACCATCCCATTGCACCCACAAGTATGATCGCGAGCCCATACCAGACGCCTACAAACAGGGCGCCGTCGTCGGTGCAGTGCAACGCGTAGAGACTTGCTGCGAGCCCGCCTGCGGCCACGCCAGCAAGCGCTCCAGCGATATCTGGCCGCGTCGTCGCGCCCTCGCGCAGCCCGTACAAGAGCGCCGCGAGCGGCGCTGTCGACAACATGCTCACCGATATTAAGCATTGCCATGCCGTTGAGCCGATGACGCGCGCGCCAAGGTTTGCGCTGCCGTTCAACGCAATATCAGCGCTGATGAAAGCCACGATTGCGGCAACGGGCGCAGCAAGCCAGATCAGCGCATCGCGCATGCGAGCGTCGGGCTGCATCAAAATGGTTGCACCCCGGGCGCCTGCTGCGAGCAGCAACAATGTGAAGACAAGCTTGCGAAAGGTCGGCCATGCCCCGGCGCCAGCAAGGTCATCGCGCAAGGTGAATGTGATGACGAGCAAGAGCCCTGCGACAAGCGTTGAGGCGGCAAGCAGCATCAGCGCCTTTTTGCGCGCAGCGCCGCTTTGCGTCGGCGCATCTTCAGCCAGCGCGCGAATTAAATCGTCTGTCTTCATTCCGTCCGTCCTCTAAATCTGGCGGCAAGATCCTTGAGCGCGCGATGTAGCGCTACGCGCACGGCGCCTTCGTTCATGCCCAGATCGGCGCCCACTTGCGCAGCGCTTCGTCCTTCTATCGCAATAGCCCGCACGATGGCTCGCGGCCGCTCTGGCAGGCTCGCCAAGGTGCGCTCGACGTCATGGGCATCGGACGGCGTTGCGTTATGCGCGGGCAGCGTGTCGGCAATCTCGTCCACCGATACATCACCCAGTCTTCGCCGCCGCATGGCGTCGATCAGCTTGTGCCGCACGATCGCCCCAAGCCACGGCCCAAAAGGGCGAGCCTTGTCCCATGTGTCCCGTTTGACATGAACGGCGAGGAGGACCTCCTGTACAACATCTTCCAGGTCTGCGTCGCTCTGGCCGCGTCGTCGTAACATGCTGCGTGCGGAGCCGCGGGCAGTCTTGGCGATCTCCTTGAGAAGGTCAGCGTAAACTGCCGAATTTCCAGCCAGAGCCAAACGCATCATGTCGCCAAGACGATCCTCTTCGTGCGCACCACTGCGCGACTGTTCAAGAATGTCTTCGTCGCTGCTGGTCATTTCGTTACCGGATGCTGCGATTTTAGTTTGTGCCGCCAGATCGGCACGGCGACGTTCACAAAAACGTATGTCATGTAACACAACCGTTCATCACTTCGTAATCTACAGTGCAGGCCAAGCAATGGCCATTATGCGGAGCATGGAAATGGATCATCGCACTTTGCCGTTCGCGCTTGTGGCGTCTCTCGCCAGCGCTGTTGTCATCTCGTTGGCGCCAGCGAAGGCGCAGGGCGCCGATCCGCAGCCGATTGTAGACGTCATGCACGCTTTGTCGGGAATGGCGAAACACAGGCCGAGCGGCGCAAAGGGTCAATGTTTTGTAGGAACCTTTGAGCCGACAGCTGAAGCGCGCAAGCTGTCGAAAGCCGCAACCTTCACGAAGTCCTCACCCGTCGTGGGCCGTTTTTCAGTTGGCGGGGGCAACGCGAAAGTGGCCGATGCCGCGCGCGGGCCGAACCGGGGATTTTCCTTCCGCATCGATGAGGGCGGGGCGGGCCAAAGTGAATTTGTGATGATCAACGCGCCAATCAATTTCGCGAAGACGCCTGAGCAAATGCTGGGCTTCCTGCAGGCCCGCGTGCCCGGCGCCGATGGGAAGCCGGACGCCAACAAGATAAAGGCTTTCACAGACGCAAACCCGGAGACGACGAACCAGGGTCGTTATCTGGCCAGTAAGCCCATCGCCGCGTCGTGGGTTGGCTCAAACTATTACGGCGTGCACGCGTACACGCTGGCCAACGTCGCCGATCAAAAAAGCGTCATCAAATTTCGCATGATCCCGACGGGCGGTTTGGCGACTTTGACTGACGAGGAGGCGAAGGCGAAGCCCGCTGATTTTCTTGTGCAGGAGCTGGCGGGGCGTCTGTCTGCAGGCCAGCCCGCGGGCTTCGACATGGTGGCGACGCTGAGCCGTCCCGGCGACCACATGAATGACGTCACCCGCGCCTGGGCCGACGAAGAAACGCGGCCCACCGTGAAGCTCGGCGCCTTGCGCATTACCGCGCTTGAAAAAAAACGAAATCTGCGATGGCGGTTTCTTCGCGCCCACGACCCTTGCCGATGGTATCGCCGGACCGTCGCCCGATGTTGACCCGATGTTTGAGATCCGCACCCCGGCTTACGCGATCTCGATCACAAAGCGCGCCAACTAACCCCGTCAAGCGGCGCTACGCCTAGCGCCGCGCCTTGAAAAACGTATGCAGCATATCGGCGGCTTCGCTTTCGCGAATGCCGCCGTAAACCTCCGGCGCGTGGTGGCACGTAGGCTGCGCGAAGAAGCGCGGACCGTGCTCCACCGCGCCGCCCTTTGGATCGTCCGCCGCAAAATAGAGCCTGCGAATGCGCGCGAAGGAGATCGCGCCCGCGCACATCGCGCAGGGCTCAAGCGTCACGTAAAGATCGCAGTCGATCAGCCGCTCTGAGCCGATGGCGCGCGCCGCTGCGCGCAACGCCAGCATTTCCGCGTGGGCCGTTGGGTCGCGGTCTTCCAGTGTGCGATTGCCCGCAGCGGCGATGATACGGCCATCTTTTACAATTGCCGCGCCCACCGGCACCTCGCCGCGAGCCCCGGCTGCGCGCGCCTCGGCAAAGGCCCGCGTCATCGGATCGTCGTCGGGCAGTGTGTCCGATAGCGAGTGCACGCGTGAAAACCTCTCAACGATCAAAAACCTGCGGCAAGTCCTTAAACAGGCGCCAGGTCGTTCGACCTTCGCCGGACACTCTGCTATCAGGACGCCATGATCGACAGAAGTGAAAACGACAAGCCGGGTGAAACGCCGGATGGCGAGCGCATCGCCAAAGTGATGGCTCGCGCAGGACTTTGCTCTCGCCGCGATGCGGAGCGCTGGATTACCGATGGCCGCGTGAGCGTGAATGGGCGCGTCCTCGACAGCCCAGCATTAAATGTAACCGAGCGAGACCAGATCACCGTCGACAACCGCCCGATCGCCGGGCGCGAGCGCACGCGCCTGTTCATGTTCCACAAGCCGCGCGGCACAGTGACGACTGATCGTGACCCCGAAGGGCGAGACACGATCTTCGACGTTTTGCCGGATGGCCTGCCAAGGCTTGTCACCATCGGCCGCCTCGACATCAACACCGAAGGGCTGTTGCTGCTCACCAACGACGGGGGACTGGCGCGCGTGCTTGAGCTGCCGTCAACCGGCTGGCTGCGCCGCTATCGCGTGCGCGCCCACGGCGACGTCAATCAGGCGCAGCTGGATGCGCTGGCCTCTGGCGTTGTCATCGAGGGTATTGAGTATCGCGGCATTGAGGCGAAGGTCGACCGCGTGCAGGGCGCCAACATGTGGCTCACGATGGGCCTGCGCGAAGGCAAGAACCGAGAGATCAAGCGCGTTCTCGAGCATCTCGGGCTTTCCGTGAACCGCCTCATTCGCGTGTCCTACGGCCCGTTCCAGCTGGGCGAGCTTGAAGAGGGCGCTGTGGACGAGGTCAAGACGCGCATTCTCAAGGACCAGCTTGGCGAAGTTCTCGCGGCGGAAGCCGGCGTTGATTTCGAAGGGTCGGTCCTCGAAACCAATGATCGCGACAAGATTGCAGGCCCCAAGATAAGCGAAGAACGCGCTGCGCCGCGCGAACGCGGCGAGCGCAGCGAACGCGGGGGACGCCCCCAGCGCGGCGGTGAACGTCCGCAGCGCGGGCCCGTCCGTGGCGCCCCGCGCGACCAGCCCGAGGAGCGGCCAAAATCTGCGCGCGATCTCATCCCGCGCAATCGCAAGCACGTGACTCTCATGCGCTCGGAAAAGGCGGAAGCCGGGGCAGGCGAGGGACGCCGCAAGGTCGAGCGCAGCGAAACCGCGGACCGTCGCGGACGCACTGTGCCGGTTGAGCGCGTCACCAAAACCGCGGGCGACGAAGGCAGATCGGACGGGCGCAACGCACGCCGCTTTGCGCAGGAGCGTGACGGCGGCGGTGAACGCCCGGATCAGCGCGGTGGCGAAAGATCAATGCGCCGCCCCACCTACAACGACAGGGCCGCGCCCGGCCCGGCGGCTGAGGGACGCGGTAATTGGCGAAAGAACGAAACGGGCGGCGGCTCGCGTTCTGAATCGCGTGGTCCACGTCCGGAGTCCCGAGGCCCGCGCGCCGAAGGCGGCGGTCGTCCCTGGGCGCCTCGCAACGATACGATGGATGCAGGTGAAAGGCCGGAGCGTGGCCGTCGCTTCGAGCGCACGGAACGCCCTGCGGGCGATCGCCCCTCAGGGGAGCGTCCTCCCCGCAGGGATTTCGGCGACAGGCCGCCACGCAGGGATTTCGGCGACCGTCCGCCTCGTGCGGAAGGCGGGGAGCGTCCGGCGCGTCGCGACTTTGGGGACCGCCCCCCGCGCAAGGACTTTGGCGACCGCCCGCCACGTAAGGACTTTGGCGACCGCCCCCCGCGCAAGGACTTAGGCGAGCGCCCGCCTCGTAAGGACTTCGGAGATCGCCCCCCGCGCGAGGACTGCGGGGATCGACCGCCTCGCATGGACTGCGGGGAGCG
>JANPPJ010000204.1:0-16137 GCA_031428455.1 Hyphomicrobiales bacterium
CCGTCACCAGGACCGTCGGCGCGACCGCCATCGGCGGCGCGATCAACGGGGCCAAAGCCGTCACCATCGAGGTAACTGCTACCGGCGACGCCACCAATCTGGCGCAGGTCATCGAACTAGTGAAGAAGGCGCAAGCCACCCGGTCCCGCACCCAGGATCTGGCGAACCGCGCTGCCTCATGGTTGACCTATATCGGGCTCACAGTTGGTTTTGGGACACTCTTCGTCTGGTGGCTGGTTCTGGACGCGCCGCTCGCATTCGCAATGGAGCGGATGGTGACGGTGATGGTCGTCGCCTGTCCGCACGCGCTCGGCCTCGCGGTTCCACTTGTCGTTGCGGTCAGCACGTCACTGTCAGCCGGCAACGGTCTCCTGATCCGCGATCGCGCCGCCTTCGAGCGAGCGCGCAACCTCGATACCGTTGTGTTCGACAAGACCGGCACGCTGACCGAGGGCCGCTTCGGCGTCAGTGACATCGTGCTGCTCCTCGAAGGCGACGAGAACGAGGAACTGACCTATGCGGCTGCCGCCGAGAGCCAGTCCGAGCACCCCATCGCCCACGGCATCGTCGCCGAGGCGAAGGCCCGTAATCTGACCGTCCCGAAGGCCAGCGAGGTGAGCAACATCACCGGCGAAGGCATCGTCGCCAAAGTCGATGGTCAGGACGTGCGCATCGTCAGTCCCGGCCATCTCGCGCGGCAGGGCAGCGCTATTTCCCATGATAGCCTCAAGCGACTGGAAGGACAGGGTAAGACGGTGGTCGTTCTGGTTCGCGATGGCGCGCCGCGCGCACTCCTTGCGCTGGCCGACATCGTCCGTCCCGAATCGAAGGAGGCCATCGCTGAACTCAAGTCCCTCGGGATCAGCTCGGTAATGCTCACCGGCGATGCCGAGGGCGTCGCGAAGGCGGTGTCCGAGGAACTCGGCATCGCGGAATACTTTGCCGAGGTGCTGCCCGACCAGAAGTCCCAGAAGATCAGGGAACTGCAAGCCCGCGGGCTCTCCGTCGCGATGGTCGGCGACGGAGTGAACGACGCGCCTGCCCTGGTGGTGGCTGATCTTGGGATCGCCATCGGTGCGGGCACTGACGTTGCCGTAGAATCCGCAGACGTCGTACTGGTCAGAAGCGACCCGCGTGACGTTGGAGCCATTCTCGGTCTTTCTCGCGCCACCTACCGAAAAATGGTGCAGAACCTCATCTGGGCGACGGCCTATAACACGATCGCCGTACCGATGGCGGCCGGCATCACCTTCGGGACCGGCTTCATGATGACGCCTGCGGTGGCCGCCGTCTTCATGTCGGCCAGCACTGTCATTGTCGCCATCAACGCCCAGCTCCTGCGCTTCTACAGGCGACATAAATGAGCGGTAACCTCCGAACGATCCGGAATTTCGATACGCGGCTCATTCGTCAGCTTCCTGGCGACGAAATGTTCGCCCGCCGGCGGGCCGAAGCCGGCGGGTGGGAGCTGGGCGCGATCGAGCCTTGGCCTTGCCCGACGGCGAGTTCTACGTTCGGATCGTTTCGGATGTCGCGGATCGACAGGTCGATCTCGTCTCCACGCCTGGACGACCGGAAGTTACCTTCCTCCGCCTTGCATACGCCCCAGCCGCAGCCGGCGCCATCGGCGAGAGTGAGGTACGCTGGTCTCCATATCTTGCCTCTGCGCGGTGGGATCGGCGTCTCCGGAAGGAGTTAGGTTGATGCCATCTGCAGCTTGCATCCTGACAATCAACGGGGGCTCGTCGAGTCTCAGATTCGCATTGTATCAGGTGGGCGCGCGGCCTCAGAAGGTGCTGCATGGCAAGATCGACCGCATCGGCTTGCATGGAACTCGTTTCGTTTTTGCCGAGCCAGCCCGATTGAAGCAGGATGAGCTAGATCTCGGTGAGCTCAATCATCTTTCGTCGGCAGATTTCCTACTCAACTGGCTTGACAGGAAAATCGGGCTCTCGTCTATCAAGGCGGTAGGCCATCGCGTCGTCCACGGCGGCGCCAAGTATCGCCAACCGCATCTGATCACGTTGGAAATTCTGGAGGAATTGCGCCGTATCAGCGCCTATGCCCCGGAGCATCTGCCTTCCGAGATCGATCTGATCGACATGGTGGAGGAGCGGATGCCCGGCGTACCGCAGCTGGCGTGTTTCGACACGGCCTTTCATCGGGATATGCCGCGGGTCGCCAGGATCCTTCCTATTCCCAGGCGCTTCTCCGAAAAGGGGATCGAGCGCTACGGCTTTCACGGCCTGTCCTTTGAATTTCTCATGGAAGAGCTCGCGCGCGTAGCGGGCGTCGATGCTGCGCAGGGTCGAGTGACCCTATGCCATCTCGGAAACGGGTCGAGCCTTGCAGCGGTCCGCAATGGCAAGAGCCTTGATACCAGCATGGGCTTTACACCGGCAGCAGGAGTGCCGATGAGCACTCGGTCCGGCGATCTGGATCCCGGGCTGGGATGGTACCTTGCCCAAACCGAGCGCATGACCGCGCAGCAGTTTCACCAGATGGTGAACCATGAGTCCGGATTGCTCGGTGTTTCGGAAACGAGTTCCGACCTGCGGGACTTGTTAGCGGCCGAGGCGAGCGATGGTCGAGCCGCCGAAGCGGTTGCATTGTATTGCTACCAGGTGAAGAAGTGGATTGGAGCCTTTGCCGCCGCGCTTGGCGGCCTGGACACGCTCGTCTTCGCCGGTGGCATCGGCGAGAACGCACCTGCAATCCGAGCGCGCATCTGCGAAGGCCTCGGCTTTCTCGGCGTCCTTCTTGACGAGACCCGGAACACAGCTGGCGAGTCAGTCATTTCCGCCGATCATGGCCATGTCCAGGTGCGCGTAATACGCACCGACGAGGAGGTGATCATCGCAAAGGCGGTTTTCCAGGTGCTCCGCGGCATTGCCCCCCCAGCACGCCCAACCCGAGGAGTAGGCCCATGAGCGAGTCGCTTTCGTCGGACCTCATCCACAAGATCGACGCCTACTGGCGCGCAGCCAACTATCTCTCGGTTGGCCAGATCTATCTGTACGAAAACCCGTTGCTCAAAATCCCCTTGAAACTGGAGCACGTTAAGCCACGGCTGCTTGGCCACTGGGGCACCACTCCAGGATTGAACTTCGTCTATGTTCATTTAAACCGCATTATCAAAAAGCATCAGCTGAACATACTATATGTCACCGGCCCCGGGCACGGCGGCCCGGCTCTCGTGGCCAATACCTATCTCGAGGGTAGCTACAGCGAGCTCTACCCAGATATCTCGCAGGACGAACCGGGGATGAAAAAGCTGTTCACGCAGTTTTCTTTTCCCGGCGGCATTCCGAGTCATGTTGCAGCGGAGACGCCGGGCTCCATCAACGAAGGCGGGGAACTTGGCTATTGCCTGTCGCACGCCTATGGCGCGGCCTTCGACAATCCTGACCTTTTGGTCACCTGTGTCGTGGGCGATGGCGAAGCGGAAACTGCCCCACTCGCAACCAGTTGGCACTCGAACAAATTTCTGAACCCGGTACACGACGGCGCCGTCCTGCCGATCCTGCATTTAAACGGTTATAAGATTGCCGGCCCCGCTGTGCTTGCCCGCATTCCCCGTGACGAGCTCGAATCGCTGTTTCGTGGATACGGCTACACGCCGTACGTCGTCGAGGGCGACGACCCTATGGAGATGCACCAGCTTATGGCGACGACCCTCGACTCGGTGATCGCAAGCATCCGAGACATCCAAAGGGAGGCGCGCTCGAATGGATTCAAAAACCGTCCGCTCTGGCCCATGATCATCCTGCGCTCACCGAAGGGCTGGACCGGCCCGAAGGAGGTTGATGGCAAACAGACTGAAGGCACCTATCGCTCGCACCAGGTGCCGATGAGCGACATGAGCCACCCTGGGCATATAAAGATTCTGGAAGAGTGGCTGGAGAGTTATCGCCCGCGGGAACTGTTTGACGAGTCCGGCAGACTCCGGCCCGAACTCGCTGAACTAGCCCCCAGCGGCAGGCTGCGGATGGGCTCCAACCCCCACGCCAATGGTGGTCTAGTGTTGCAAGACCTGCACTTGCCTGATTTTCGCGACTACGCCGTGACAATACCGAAACCGGGCCGCGTAAACGCCGAGTCCACACGCATCCAGGGCGAGATGATCCGCGACGTGGTGAAACTGAACCCCAGGACGTTCCGCGTTTTCAGTCCGGACGAAACTGCGTCTAACCGCTGGGGTGCGGTGTTCGAGGTGACGAACCGTTGCTCCACCGCCGAAATTATTCCAGGAGACGAGCATATCGCGCCAGACGGTCGGGTGATGGAAATGCTGAGCGAGCACCAATGCGAAGGTTGGCTCGAAGGGTACCTGCTCACGGGCCGACATGGTTTTTTCTCATGCTACGAAGCCTTCATCCACATCATCGATTCGATGTTCAACCAGCATGCCAAATGGCTTGACGTTGCAAACCACGTCCCATGGCGACGCCCAATTGCGTCTTTGAACTACCTGCTTTCCTCCCATGTGTGGCGGCAGGACCATAACGGGTTCAGCCATCAAGACCCGGGGTTTATTGATCACGTCATGAGCAAGAAGGCAGAGGTCATCCGCGTCTATCTGCCGCCCGACGCTAATACCCTGCTCTCCGTGACGGATCACTGCCTGCGCAGCCGCAACTACGTGAACGTCATTATCGCCGGCAAGCAGCCGTCGCCGCAGTGGCTCGATATGGACGCGGCGATCAAGCACTGCACGGCCGGGCTGGGCATCTGGGAATTTGCCAGCAACGACGCAGGGAGCGAACCTGACGTGGTAATGGCCTGCGCCGGTGACGTGCCGACCATGGAAACGCTAGCCGCGGTCGAAATCCTGCGGCAGCATATCCCAGCGCTCAAGATACGGGTCATCAACGTGGTGGACCTAATGGTGCTACAGCAGAAGAGCGAGCATCCCCACGGCCTGAGCGATGAGGATTTCGATGACCTGTTTACCAGGAACACACCGATCATCTTCGCCTACCACGGATATCCGGCGCTGATACACAAGCTGACCTATCGTCGAACCAACCATGACAATCTGCACGTTCACGGGTTCAACGAAGAGGGAACGACCACGACACCTTTCGACATGGTTGTGCTTAATGAGCTCGACCGATTCCATCTAGCGAAAGCCGTCATCAACCGGGTGCCGGGGTTGGGTCCAAGCGCCGATGACCTCGCTCAGTTCATCGACGACAAACTCGTTGAACACAAGCGCTACATCCGGCAACATGGCGTAGACATGCCGGAGGTTCGCGACTGGATATGGAAGCGAACGCAATAGGTCTCGCTTTTTGCCCGGACTAGATCGGCGATCCCCCGGAAATGAGAGGCGCCGATAGCATTCCGCGCTTTACCAACTCTCGATTGATTACGTCCACTCCGCTCGGTCGTCCCTTACCAACTCGTCGTCTGACAAGGCCCTAATGCTGTCCAGATCCGAGGACATCGCTCCATGACCTCCTGGCATGCCGTTTATTTGCTGACGTTCGTCCTGAGCAAAGCTGGAACTTTGCTATCTCCTTGATCTGTTCGCGGATGACGTTCTGAGGCCTATTCTTAACGCGTTCACAGGTTCTCATCAAAATTCTTGCGGTTGGGCTCTCAGACAATTAAGTCGCTCCCACAGGTTTCCGACCCATCCCCGGCTAAGCGAATTTTCACCTGATGCCGTAATCCGTCCAGAGGAAGTCGGACCATGTGACCATCTGCGGGAAGCGGCTTCTCATCGAGGATGACCGACAGACAAGCTGCGGCATGCCTGGGGGCTTCAACTTGAATCGAATAGGATGTTGCTCCCACGGTGACTGCCGCCACGAACTTGTCCCACGCCGCAGGAAGCTTTGCATTCACGACAATGAAATCGCCCTCGCGTCGCAAGCCGAGAATCCCTTCGATTCCGGCTTTGTACATCCAACCGGCTGCGCCGGTGTACCAGGTCCACCCACCGCGCCCGGCATGCGGAGCCACTGAGTAGACATCGGCGGCAACGACGTAAGGCTCTACCTTGTACCGTTCGACTGCCGCAGGATCGCGCGCATGGGAAATCGGATTGACTATATCGAAAAGTTCTACGGCCTTGTCTGCATTGCCAAGCCTTGATTGAGCAAGTATCGCCCACATCGCGGCATGACTGTACTGCCCGCCATTCTCGCGCAATCCGGGTGGATATCCCATTATATAGCCGGGATTCCGGCTCGCTTTGTCGAATGGCGGCTTGAACAGCAGGACAAGGCCATCCTCGCGGTCGATCAGATGACGGTCGAACGACGCCATTGCGATTTCGGCGCGCTCGGGCGCCGCGACGCCGGAGAGTACGGCCCATGACTGTGCGATTGAATCGATCCGGCACTCTTCGCTTGTCTTTGAACCCAGCCAGGCCCCGTCGTCATGTGTCGCTCTGCGATACCATTCGCCATCCCATGCCTCTTTTTCAATTGCGGTGCGCACGCGCTCTGAGTGCGCGCGCCAAACTTCTGCGCGAGGATCGCCTCTTTGCTCGGCCAGCGGCGCAAACAGCGCGATCGTTCGGATGACGAGCCATCCCAACCAGACGCTTTCGCCGCGCCCCTCCTCGCCCACGCGATTCATACCGTCGTTCCAGTCGCCTCCACCCATTAAAGGCAGACCATGGTGTCCTGTCAGCGCCATGCTTTGATCCAGCCCGCGCGCACAGTGCTCGAACAGTGAACCTTCTTCGTCCGCAATCATCGTGGGATAGAATGATTCATGCTCACCGGGCCGCAGGAGCGGACCGTCAAGAAACGGAACAGATACATCGAGAACCGTCTTGTCCCCCGAGGTAACAACATAAGTCGCCGTGGCAAAAGCAAGCCAGACGCGATCATCGGATATCCGTGAGCGCACGCCAAGGCCTGTGTGCGGCAACCACCAATGTTGAACGTCGCCCTCCACATATTGTCTAGCCGCAGCGCGCAGAAGATGACGGCGGGTTTCATCGGGCGCGGCGAAGCTGAGCGCCATGCCATCCTGCAACTGATCGCGGAAGCCATAGCCGCCACTCGCCTGATAGAATGCGGTGCGCGCCATAACGCGGCATGCAAGTGTCTGATAGAGCAGCCAACCATTGAGCATGATGTCCATGGCGCGATTCGGCGTTTGCACCTGCACGGCGCCAAGAAGGTTCTGCCAATGCTCCTTAGCTTGCGTCAGAACCAGGTCAAGATCGGCCGCTCGATAGCGTTCAATCAGCTTCTGCGCTTCCTCCTGGGATTCGCACTCACCGAAAAGCCAGACAACTTCGACACTTTCGCCAGGCGCAACCTGAATGATCTGCTGCAATGCCGCGCACGGATCGAAGCCTGCGCCCACTGTGCCTGATAGAGGGGCTGAACGCATAAGCGCAGCTGGCGAGGCGTGAGCGCCGTTGCGACCGAGGAACTCGGTGCGGTCTGCAGTCCAGGATGATTGTCGACCAGCAAGGTCCGCGAAGGCGACCCGATTTGTAAAGGGAATATTCCACCGGTTCCACGCCATGATGGCCCGGGTGACTTCATCGACCCGCGTGAAAATAAATGGCGCCGAGGCGCCGCGTGAAGATCCAAGAACCCATTCCGCATATGCGGTGACGGAAAGCCTGCGAGATCGGTTCGAATTGTTGCGCAGGGTCAAACGGGAAATCTTGACCGGGTCAGTCTGCGGGACAAACTGGGTCAGTTCGAGTGATATTCCGTTGGTGTCGTGGACAAACTGACTGTAACCGAACCCGTGACGAGAAACATACCGACCGCCGTCGCGCATGGGCTGCGCCGTGGCACAACAGAGAACCCCATTTTCCAGATCACGAACATACATCACCTCGCCCGTTGGATCACAAACCGGATCGTTTGACCAAGGCGTCAGCTGATTTTCCCGGCTATTTTGATTCCATGTGAAACCGCTGCCGTCGGCCGAGACCTGAAACCCAAAAGAAGTATTGGAGATAACGTTGATCCAAGGCGCAGGCGTTGTTGTCGCGCCATCCTGAACGACGACATACCCCTTGCCATCATTGTCGAAACCACCAATTCCGTTGAAAAACTCGAGGTTACCCGTCGGCGCGGGTCCCAACGGCGTCGGAGCGCTCAAGGCCTTGAGCGGCAGCGCTGGGACGGACGCAACTGGACGGCGTTTCAGTCTAGCGATCTGGTCGGAGAGTGGACCACGGCGCGCGACCAGAACTACGCGCGCTACTGAATTAAGCAAAGCTCGGGCCTCGGGAGTGATTAGATCGGAGCGCAACATGAAGATCTTACCCTTGCCCACCTCGTCGCCAAGCCTCGGGCGAGTCTGGCTGCTGCGCACGGCGGTTTCGATCGCCACTTGAAGGTCTTGCGTATAAGACGAGGCGCGCTCGTTGATGATAACCAGATCAACGCCGAGCTGCTTCATTCGCCAGTATTCGTGCGCTTGCAGAACACTTCGCAATTGCCCCAAATCCTCGACATCGTCGATGCGAAGCAGTAAGATAGGCAGGTCGCCCGAGATAGAGTGTTGCCACAGCTGCGCCTGACTGTCCGCGCCGCGCATGATCGCATCGGACGACGGCCTGAAACGGCGGTCCGAATAAATAATCGGGCTCGCGAGACACTGGAAATCAGCGGCATCCGCTTGCTCCAGATCAAGGTGCCGAAGCTGAACCTGCGCCTGCGTCCAGGCCAGCGTTTTCGCACGATCAAACGCACTCCGATCATGATGTTTGTCGATTAGATCGAGCAACTCCTCTCGCGACCCGGCAACCATGGTCCAGAACGCGACCCGAACAACCTTTCCCGCTGGCACCACGACACGGCGCCGTAAAGAAAAGATTGGATCGAGAACAGTGCCGACAGTGTTGGAAAGTGGCACGCCTTCCGCCACGACGTGAGCCGTCGATACCCGCCTGCCCCTCCCTATGAATTTCGCTCGGTCAGTCTCGTATTGCGTTTCGGTTGTAAGTTCGCCTTCGACAACCGCAAAGTGGGCAGCCCAGATACCAGGCTCGGCGTGCGATCGCGGCCGGCGCGTCGCAATCAATGCATCGAACTCCGCGACATGCTCGGTCTGCACAAAAAGCTTTGAGAAGGCCTGATGAGCGAGATCGGAAGCTGCGCTCGAAAGGACAATTTCTGAATAGGACGTCAGCTCGATTTCACAGGACCGGCGTCCGGAGTTGGTCAACGAAATACGCCTGACTTCCCCGTCGTCATCTCCCGATACGACAACTTCCATTACGGTGGAAAGGAGGCCGTCGCGATGATTGAATTGCGCGTGATCCTCGCCGAACAAAACAGTGTCAGTATTGGTGGACTGACTGCGTATCTGGGAACCAGCGGACCAAATGGCGTTAGTCTGCACGTTTCGTAGAAAAATGAACGAACCCCAGTCGTCGCATGTAGCGTCTTCACGCCATCGGGTGACCGCGATCTCACGCCAGCGGCTGTACCCACCACCAGTTGTTGTCAGCATTACGGCGTATCGCCCGTTGGACAGCAGTTGCGTCGCGGGCGCTCCATTAGCATCAACATTGAGGCGCCGCACGGTCTGCGCCCCGGCTCGGGCGCCGAAGGTTGAAGCCTTGACCTCTTCCGCGCGGGGACGGGCGATCGCGACATCGCGAGGCACGCGCTCCTGAAGCAGAAGTTCGCTCGCCTGGATGATCGGCTCACGGTGGAAGCGCTTGCGCATGAGGCCATCGTGCAAAATGTTGGCGATGCTGACGACGGTCATTCCTTGATGGTGAGCCATGTAGGCTTTTACGACGACGAATTTCTCGCCCTCGGGAAGTCTGGCGGGGGAGTAATCGATCGCTTCGTAAAAGCCATACTGGCCAAGGCCGCCTTTGTTCTGAAGGCTTCTGAAATTCCGCAAGGCTTCGTCAGGATCAACCATAGCGGCTAGCGCGGTCGCATAGGGCGCGATTACCACGTTGTCCGCTAGACCACGCTTGAGGCCAAGGCCGGGCACGCCAAAATTGGAGTATTGATAGGTGAACTCCATGTCGCGCGCGTTGTAGGCGGATTCGGAGACGCCCCATGGAATACCGAGCGATCGACCGTACGCGATCTGTCGCTGCACGATGAGGCGGTTGGTCTGTTCAAGGAGGCTGCCAGGGGGCGCCCGCATGACGAGCGATGGCATGAGATACTCGAACATCGACCCGGACCAGGAGATCAACGCCGACGCGTCGCCCATGGGAGTTGCAGATCTTCCCAGTCTAAACCAATGCCGCGTCGGCGCGTCGCGCTTGGCGATCGCAAACAGACTCGCCAGCCTCGCCTCTGAAGCGAGCAGGTCGTAGCAATTTGGATCAAGCCCCTGATCCGCGATCGAATACCCGATAGACAACAGCTGGCGCTCGGGTTCGACGAGAAAGGCAAAGTCCATTGCCAGCGCCATGTCACGCGCCTGGGTAGCGAGAGAGCGCAGGCGATCTTCGATGGCCGCATAGGCAGGACCTGTGACCAAGCTATCCCGCTGGTGTTCAGCGGCGCGTCTCCCGATCGCCTGGATCCAATAAATGAGGTCTAATGAAGGATGGTCCCGATTGACGGACGGGGCGCCGCCAAGCGCAGTTAGCGCCTTTGCAACAAGGCGCTGCGCTGCAGGACACATAAGATGGGGGGCTTGCTGACTGGACAGAAGTGAGTCGATCTCTGCGAAGACCATGCCCAGACGCCGCATATGCTCGGTGCTTTGAATGGCGCCGTCCTGCAGGACGAGCTGCGCTAGCGAGAGGCAGTCGCGCATGCCGGGTCTCGGGTCCCGCGCGGCAGCGTCCTCCGCCCACTCCTCGCAAGCATTGGCGACGGCAATCAAATGGCCAGCAAGATTTCCACTGTCGACAGAGGAAATATAAGGCGGTTCGAGCGCCCTGAGGTCTAGTGTGCCGTACCAGTTGAACAAGTGACCCTTGAATTTAGGGAGCCGGGACATCGAGTCGAACGTGGCCTCAAGGCGCTCCACTGTGGCGATCTTCCCCGCCCAATTGAAGTCAAGCGCGGAAATTGTGGACAGCAGATAAAGGCCGATGTTCGTCGGCGATGTTCGATGCGCGATGACTGGGTGCGGATCTTCCTGAAAGTTGTCCGGTGGCAACATATTGTCGAGAGGCGTCACAAACTCTTCGAAGAAACGCCAAGTGCGGCGCGCGATGAGGCGAAGCGATGCTTCGTTCTCGACGGATATTGCGCTTTGCGAAAGTGTCGGCGACCGGCTCACAAAGAGAGCAAGGGCGGGCGCTGCGAGCCAAAGCAACGCGATTGGAGCCACCAAGGGCCAGGCGCCGGTCGAATAGAGTATAGCTGTTGCTGCGAGCACAAGCGCAAGGAGCATGCCCCCGGCCATTTTCCCGGCGAAGCCATCTAGATCAAGACGAGGGCTCGCGCTGGACTGAGCGGCTGTGGTCCATTCGAGAAGATTGCAGCGCGTTGCGTAAACTCTAACAAGCGTTCTCACGATCCCGTCGATAGCTCGCCACGCCTGATCCGCCATGAACGCAATTGCAAAAAAGGTTCGGCGAGCAGCAATAGCAAGATCGCGCGCAAGCGTACCGGCATGATTGCGAAGCCGAACGTCCGTGCGATTTGGCCATACGGCGAAAACCACTGGCAGAAAGATTGGAAGCGCTACGGCGCCGATAACGAACAAAAGTAAGAGTCCGCCCACAGCACCGCCGATGAACCAGCCAAGCGCGACGCTCGCAACGACAAATGGAGCCACAAGAGAGCGACGCAGGTTGTCCAGCATTTTCCAACGGCCGAGAGCAGGAGCGCCGGAGGGCCCGAAGGTCCCGAAGGTCCAGGGCAGCAATTGCCAATCGCCCCGCGTCCACCGATGTTGCCTGCGGGCCGCCACGTCGTAGCGAGATGGAAACTCCTCGATGACTTCGATGTCTGAGGCCAGCCCTGCGCGAGCGAAAATTCCTTCGTACAGATCATGGCTCAACATCGCGTTTTCTGGCACACGAGAGCTAAGTGAAGCCTCGAAGGCGTCGAGGTCGTAGATGCCCTTTCCGGTGTATGAGCCTTCGGCAAAGAGATCCTGATAAACGTCGGAGACAGCAGAAGCGTAAGGATCTATTCCGCCCGGGGCGGAAAAGATGCGCTGATACAGCGATCCTTTGCGCCCCATTGGAAGCGACGGCGTGACGCGCGGCTGCAAGATACCGTAGCCCGCGACGACCCTGCGTCTAGACGCATCAAGCCGCGGCCTGTTCAGCGGATGGGCCATTTTCCCGATTAGACGCAGTGCAGCATCTCTTGGAAGGCGAGTGTCAGCGTCCAGAGTGATCACATATCGGACGTCACGCGGCAGCTCGGGCGCACCCTCGACTTTGACAAATGACGTGTCGGCCGCGCCACGCAGCAGCGCGTTAAACTCGTGCAACTTCCCTCGTTTACGCTCCCACCCCATCCACTTGCCCTCGCCCTTGTTGAAGACGCGGCGGCGATGCAGGTGGTGAAAGCGAGCCGCAGAAAAACTGCTCGGGTGGCGTTGGTTGAGATCTTCGACCGCTTTGCGAGCTAGGGCCAGAAGCTCATCATCATTTTCTACTGTTTCCGTATCAGCATCGAGTCCGTCCGTGATGAGCACGAACGTTAGGTCACCGCCCGCCCCGGAAAGATCATGCACTTCCAGCTGCTCTATTTGCTCAAGCACCTCAGCTCTGCTTGAAAGCAGCGTCGGCACAGCGATCACCGTTCTAAAGCGAGTGGGTACTCCACCGGCAAGCTCGAGTCCCGGCAAGATAGTGGGGCCTACGCTCCAAGAGACGGCCCTAATTATAAGGGCCATTGCAGCCTCGCTGGCGGGCACGAACATCATTATGGCGAATAGCGCCAACGGCCAGGCCGGCAGCCCGGCGCGGGCAAGCCCGTAACTCGCCAAGGTGATTAGACCGATGGTAACAAACAGTATTGATCCGATAAACCCGGGCAGTCCGAGCCACTTACTGAACCGGCCGATGTTTAAGCGTGCCGACGACTGGAAGCTGATTCTTTTTTCGAGTGCCCGACGACCTTCGGCGATCAAATAAAAGCCCGGTTCGCTTGAACGCTCCAATTGAAGGGGGTCCTGAATGAGTGACGCCGCGCGAGCTGCTGAGAGAGCAAGGTCGGCGATCTCGAGTTCGGAGTGTGTCGAACCTCGCGCAAGTTCTTCTATGGCGCTGCGATAGAGATTGCGCGTCGTGAAGTCCATGTCAGCAAAATCGCTGCAGGCATTCAGGCGAGCGTCAACAAGGCTCACGTCTTCAAAAAAATCAGCCCAGTCGATGTCCGAAACAAGCCGCAAACTTGTAATGATGTTCCGGACCGTGAGGTTTGAGGCCCCTTGCCGTTGTTGAGCCTGCAGCACAGCGTCCTCTATCGACGCGCCTTGACGCTCTAAGCGCTCCCCCAGCCACTTCAGCGCTGGAGTGGTGACCGGATCATGATCCCGAAGGCACTTTGCCAACTGCGCCGCATAAGGCGCGCTAAGGGGCGCGTTCGAGCGCGCGATCGGGCATAACTCAAGACAGCGATTCGTATCGCCCCCCTCGACAAGCTTATCGTTCAACGCATCGGCAAGCGCCCGGTCCCGCCGCCCCGACGTCATTTGATCAGCAAGCCGCCTCATGTTCTCGATCAGCACAATCCGCAAGGTGATTGCAACCGCCCATAGTTCGCCGATGGTTAGCGGTTGGACGTTCTGGTATGCCGCAACGAAGCGCCGCAACGACGCAGGATCCAGATGGCTGTCCGTATGAGCCACGAACGCCCATGCAATTCCGAATACGCGAGGGTAACCAGCGAGTGGACCGTCAGACAATTTCGGAAGTTGCTTATAGTAGCCGGGCGGCAAATCGTCCCGAATTTCCCGGATCTGCGCTTCGACCAGATGGTAATTGTCGAGAAGCCATTCAGCGGCAGGAGCAACGCTGCGGCCCTTCTCGAGTTCTTCAGCGCTGTCCTGATAAGCCTTTAGCAAGACAGTTGAGTTTTCATCGAGTCTACGGTGCAATGATAGGACCCGCCGCGGCCTCGCGGCGACAAGGTGTGCGGCAGCAAGAGTCTCGGCATGTCGCTCGAGTCGATCCACACCAAACAGATCTTCTCGGATGGGGGCGGGATCGTTCCATGGTGAAGAGGGAGGCGTACAGCCAAACAAGTTCTCTAAAGTGTACAAAATTCACGCCTGTTCGGCCGGCCTCGTGTCCAAGTGACAGCCGTTTAAAGCAGGTGGCGGGCGGCTCCCTGCCGACGGGAAGAATACTTCATGCTTACGCCTGTCGACGCGAATTAAGGGAGTCCTGACCGAAATGAATCCAGCTTGAGTTTATTGCGAAGCTGAACACAGCTCGCTGTTATTCGTTTCCCGGATGTTTCCAGCCGATCAACGGTAAATGCCCTCTGAAGCTCCGCTGCATCAACATCATAAACCTTTCGGGACGTCAAACAGGTTCGCTTGAGATTTGCGACGGGGGCGTGTTTGTCCTGAACGTCGGTAGGAACCGCCGCGATATTCAGCAGAAGTTGAAGCGTATTCACACTTGCTGGGTCGCATTATCAAGCCATTGCACAAAGCCATGCTCAAGCACATCCTGCAGATGCTACGCCGCACTAGGAACAGGCAGTATCGCGGCCTGGGCCCCCAGTTTCCTGATTGATGCGGGGTTGGCTGGCGTCACCGGATGCCAAAAGGCGGGAAGTGAACAAGCCGCGTGCGATCCCGGCCGATTATCGCGGGGACTTTCGTCAGGCTTTGTCGTCCGGCTGCCGCCATCGCCGCAGCGCCCACTTGCGGGATTCGCTGAACCACAGAACGCTGCTCCCCATCGCGACGCACACCAGCCACTGCTCGAGCGGCAACGGAACTGTGCCAAACGCCATGTTTAGGGCGCGAGATTGACGACCCCAATCTGGAGCAGAACTGAAAGGCCGTTCGCGGCCCATAACCAGGGGTTCGCAAACAAGCCACGGAACGCGCTGGTGGCTTCCGAACGAGCATTTAAAGCATTAAATAACTGGGCCAGAACCAGCACCGTGAATCCCGCCGTTCGCGCCTGATCAAGCTTTGTGAGCCCTCGACCAGACCGCCGGGAAGGTAAAGATCGATAGTGAGCAGCGTCGCTAGCGCCATCACCAAGCTGATCACGATAACATCGTACCACATCGACGCATCAATGGCGCGTTCATTCGCGTTGCGGGGCGGACGCGCCATTACATCGTCTGCTTCGGGATCGATGCCCATGGCGAGCGCGGGACCGGAGTCGGCAACCAGATTGATCCAAAAAAAAATTGTGTAGCCAGCAGTGGTAACACCCGCTCACCGCCAGCGGCGCTACCCAGGCCGATTACGCCAGCTCCGATGACGCCAGTTCCGATGACGCCAAGAAATACCGTCAGGACCTCGCCCATATTGGACGATAATAGATAGCGAAGAAACTTACGGATATTGTCGACTATCGCGGGATCTTCGCGCACCGCCGCAACTATGGTGGCGAAATTGTCGTCGGCCAAAATCATCCTGGCTTTCTTCTTGGCAACTTCGGTTCCGGTGATAGCCATCGCGACACCGATATCAGCTGCCGTCAAAGCGGGCGCGTCGTTAAGCCATTAGGCCTTGACTAGTCGGCATACCCACGCCGATCGATGGCCGATTAATGTTGGACGGGAGTCCGACGCATCCCATTGCTGTGGCAGAGCGTAAGGCCCTGGGGGAACACGAAGGGAGGTGACCACATTCATTGGTCGTCCTCCTCGTTCTCGTCAGCGAGGAGCGGAAACCGTTCTACGACCCTCTGCCGCAGGAACCGGCCTAACTCTGGATAGAACTCAGACTTGGCGCGGAAGAAGCCAAGCATCTTCTCAGTGTGCCCGGATTGCGACCACGCGTAGAAATAGCCCTGCACAGTCGAGAAGGGTGGAAAATCCTGCGGCAACAAACGCCACTGACAGCCTGTCGAAGCTATGTAAAAAATCGCACCGACGACTACGCGCATCAGCGTCTTGCGCGGACGCCCCACACGAGAAGGCCCCGGAAGCATTGGCTCGATCAACCGCCATTCGGCATCAGTCAGCTTCAAATAATCTGCACAGTGCTGTTCGGACGTGACCGGGGACATAGTTTCATCCCATCGGAACGCCGTGACTGCATCGCGGTATTCTCTCCGGCTTT
>JANPPJ010000205.1:0-7908 GCA_031428455.1 Hyphomicrobiales bacterium
ATCGTCATGGGCTTTGGCTTTGTTGGCTGGCTCATGGTGAAGGGTGGATATCCTTTTCTCCCTGCAGTACTTGGCGTTGTGCTGGGACCGATGGTAGAATCCAACTACCGCCGCTCGCTGCTTCTGTCTGGCGGCGAACAGTCCATTTTCCTCGAAGATCAGATTGCGGTCGGATTTCTGATCACAGCCGTGTTGTTCATGGGGTTCTCGCTTTTCCGCGAGCATCGTGACGCGCGTGCGCTCAAGCGAGAGAAAGCATTTAACGCCAATGCATGACGCCAAGCAAGTCCCTGTCGCGCTTCAGGTCGGCGACTTCGCTGCCGCCGTGAATGGCGCAGCTCTTCCCGACGTGACGCGCACCGTCTGCCGCAATCTCATGATTGACGTTGCAGGCTTGTGCATCGCAGCGCGTGGCACTGACTACGTACGTGCGACGCTCGCGAGCGTTTTATCGGATGGTCCTGCTACAGCCATCGGTCACGCGCGGCGGATGGGCGCCTACGATGCTGCGTTCGTGAATGGCACGGCCGCCCATGGCGAAGACTTCGACGACACGTTCGAGGGCGGGCCTGTCCATGCTGGCGCGGTGATTGTGCCGGCGGTTCTGGCGGCCGCCGAACATCGCGGGCTTGATGGGCGTGCGGTCATGAAGGGCATTGCGGTGGGCGTCGAGGTCATGTGCCGCATGTCTCTGGTCACGCCGCAGGCCATGCACAAGGCGTGCTTCCATCCCACCGCTGTCATCGGCGGCCTTGCTGCGTCAGCCGCTGTGGGCGCGGCGCTTGGTTTCAAAGGCGAGGCGATTGCACGCGCAATGGGTATTGCGGGCTCGCTCGCGTCTGGCATCATCGAATATCTCGCCGATGGCAGCTGGACCAAGCGCATGCATGCAGGCGCCGCCGCGCAGGCGGGCATTCGTGCTGCTCTGCTGGCGGAGTCTGGTTTCTTTGGTCCGGTAACGGTGCTCGAAGGTCATCACGGTTTTTATCGCGCCTTCGGGCCGTCGAAGACGCCCGATTTTTCCCATCTGCTCGACGGTCTTGGCCAACGCTGGGTGACGGATACGGTGGCCTTCAAACCATATGCGTGCGGAACCATGACGCAACCATATGTGGATTGCGCGATTGAACTGGCGAAGGACGGCGTGCGCGCGGAGGACATCGTTTCCATCGTTTGCAATGTCGGCGAGGGCACGGTGCATCGTCTGTGGGAGCCGTTGGCGCTGAAGCAAAATCCGCCCAATGGCTACGCCGGAAAATTTTCCACGCCCTATTGCATCGCCGTCGGTTTTCTTGATGGCGACGCGGGTCTTGGACAGTTCACGGACGAGCGCACGCAAGATGCGCGAGCGCGGGCGCTTGCGGCCAAAGTGTCGTTTATGATCGATGCCGACAATCCATATCCAAATCAGTATACTGGCCATTTGCGTGTGAGCCTCATGGACGGTCGCGTGATCGAGAAGCATCGGGCGAATATGCGCGGTGGCGCACACGACCCGCTCACTCAAGACGAAATCATTGCGAAGTTTCGCGCCAACGCGCGCTTTGGAGGCTGGAGCGACGCCCAGGCGAGCGCGCTTGAGGCTGCAATCACGCGCATCACTGACGGCGCGAAGGCCGATCTTTCTGTTGCAGGAGCCTGAATATGGCTAAGGAGCTTCAAGGTTACGTCGCGCTCATCACGGGTGGGCCGCGCAATATCGGACGCGCGATGGCGCTTGCGTTTGCGGAAGCGGGCGCATCCGTCGTCGTCACGGCGGTGAATGATATGGCGAGCGCGCACGACGCGGTCAAAGCGATTGAAGAAAAGGGCGTAGCAGGTCTTGCGGTCCAGTGCGACGTCACACAGGAAAGCGACGTTGCCGCCCTGCGCGACAGGGTGAATGAGAGGTTTGGTCGGCTCGACATACTCGTCAACAACGCTGCAGTGCGGCACGAGCAGGTCTTTGGGGAAATGACGTATGCACAATGGCGTCATGTTATTGGCGTAACGCTCGATGGAGCATTTTTGACAGCGACGGCGATGCTGCCGATGCTCAAGGCGAGCGGGCGCGGCGCCATTATCAACATGGGGGGAATGTCGGCCTACACGGGCGCGAAGAAGCGCGTGCATGTGCTGGCGGCGAAGTCAGGACTTGGTGGATTGACGCGGGGGCTCGCGCACGATCTGGCGGAGTTCGGGATCACTGCGAATCTTGTGTCTCCGGGCCTCATCGCCACGGTACGGGGCGGCAATTCGGCAAAAGAGCCCGATCATCACAAGCATCATGCGACGCTGCTTGGCAGGCGCGGCCGGCCAGAGGAGGTCGCGGACATGGTGGTGTGGCTCGGTGGTCCTTATGGGCGGTACATGACGGGACAAACCATTCATGTGAATGGCGGCGCGTATTTGCCGACGTGAAATCCAAAAGGGATAGGACGATGACCAAGGGAACTCTCGCCGCCATATTCGCTGCTCTCACACTCAGTGCGGGAGCGGCGAATGCGCAAAACTATCCGAACCAGTCGATCATGGTAATTGTCCCCTATGCGCCTGGTGGGAATACCGACGTTGTCGGACGTCTGGTCACCGAGCAGATGTCAAATATTCTCGGCGAGAAGATGATCATTGAAAACGTCGCGGGCGCGGGCGGAACCACAGGCTCCGTGCGCGCAGCGCGCGCGAAGCCCGATGGCTACACTCTGCTCGTGGGGCAGATGGGGACGCATGCGGCCAGCGTCGGCCTCTATCCCAATTTGCAATACAATCCGGTCACAGATTTTGAGCATATTGGCCAATTGTCAGATACGCCTATTGGCATTCTGGTACGCAAGAATTTTCCAGCGAAAGATTTAAAGTCCTTTGTCGAGATGCTGAAGGCGTCGTCGCAAAAGCTCAACAACGGTCATGGCGGCGTGGGATCGACGTCTCATGTCGCATGTCTTTTCTTCACGTCGCTTGTGGGCGCCCGCGCGCCGATGATCGCCTATCGTGGCTCTGGCCCTGCCTTCAACGACATTCTCAGCGAACAATATGATTTTCTGTGCGATCAGATTCCTCATACCGTCGAGCATGTGAAGGCGGGCACCGTCAGAATGCTGGCCATCGGCATTCCGGAGCGCTCACATGCGCTTCCCGGGGTGCCGACGACGATTGAAGCTGGCATGCCGCAGTTCCAGGCTTCGGGCTGGAATGCGCTTTTCGCACCCAAGGGCACGCCAAAGCCGGTCATAGACAAATTGAACGACGCCTTGCGCAAGTCGCTCGATCATCCTTCAACGAAAGGCAAGCTTGAAGCGATTGGCGCCATCCCCCCACGGGCAGAAAATCGGACACCGGATGGGCTGCGCAAGTTTGTGCAAGCCGAAGTCGATAAATGGGTGCCGATCATGAAGGCCGCGAATGTCGAGGCGCCGAGGTAGAATGCCAGAAGGGCAGCGTCATCGCCGCCCAATTTACTGGGCGTCGAGCAGCTTGCGGACGTTGTCCTTCACCGTTTTTGGCGCGGCTGCCATGCGTTCCATGACCGTCTTCATGCGCGCTGCGCCAAACTATTTGAGTTCTACACGTGTCTTTTCCGCCTCCGCGCGGAATTACGGATCGTCCATCGTAGCGTCGAAACCCTTCTGCAGGGCAGCGGCGCGGTCGGCTGGAATGTCCGGTGGGCCTAGCACGGGCCGCCCCGATGCAAGCGGCGCGAACAGCAATTCAAGCGATGCGCGGCCATTCGCGTTCGTTGCGAGTTCGAGTGCGTTCGGCACGTCCTGAAATCGGGATGTCGCGAAAGACCCATCGGGAGGATCACGTTCAGGCGCCCGTCGGTGAGCTGGCGTGCAAGCTGAGCGTTCAGCGTTGAAACGAAGACGGCTCAACATCAGCCAGCAGGCGGCCGTGTGCAGGACGAGGCGAACCTGGTTGGCTATGGGCGAACGGCACGACGTTCGATCGGAAGCCAGTTGCGTCTTGTGCAGCTTGATCAGGTTTTCCGCCTGGCCGCGTGCGCAATAGAACGTGTCGTAAATCCATTCGGGCGCGCCGTGTTCGACGTTGGTGACGACGAAGCGGATGTCG
Source organism: Hyphomicrobiales bacterium (assembly GCA_031428455.1). Taxonomy (GTDB): domain Bacteria; phylum Pseudomonadota; class Alphaproteobacteria; order Rhizobiales; family Beijerinckiaceae; genus Terripilifer. The sequence goes on from JANPPJ010000205.1 coordinate 4,051, forward strand.
AGGCCAGGTCGTGTCGCCTCGATGCGCGCCACGGCGCGGCGCTCCCTGCTCCATGAGCCCGCCTTGTGCCGCGTCTGTGCATAATCGCGCTATAGGACTGGCTTCCGTAATGGCCCCCTCGGTGTCAAGTCCCTCTCATGACCTTCTCCAATCCTGTCGCGACGCGCAGGCGGGCTGTCCGTTGCGCCGCAGCGAACGTGGCGTCTTTGTATTTCTCCCGTTGTCGTCGCCGCCGGTCTCTTGCTTCCGTCCGTAGTCGGCGCTTGGGCCGCCACATCATGCCATAAGAGGAATCGGTGAGCCTATCTAATCGCGTGTGGTCCGCCAGATGGCGCCCACTGCCCGTCCTGCGGCTTCACCGGCTCAATCGTCCCGGCCACGGGACTTCGGACGAAGCGGAGCTTTTTGCAGAACGCGAAGGCGGCGCTCGTCTCGGGCTTCCATAAGTTCATGCACAAAGCGGCAGCCGTCGTGAAGGCGACGCTGTATCCCTTCTGGCAAGCCGCCAGCTCCAGGGCGAGCGCCACGGCAGATCAGTCGATGACGATTTGTGCCCGTTCTTCAACGTGGGTCTTGCCGGTGCCGGACGGTCAAAGCGCGATGCAGTTCTGGCGCTTCTCGATCCATTCGCAGCGCGCCAGTTCGAGAACCAATGGTTTGTTGATCGAGGGCTGCGCCGCGAAGTCAAAGGTGTCGAGGCTTTTGACCTGCGAGAACCGCGTCATCCGAATGCGGCGCTCGACGTTGCGCCGTTCGCGGTCGATGCGCTCCAGCTCGCACAGACGCAGGAGATAGCGCGGATCATCAGCACGGTCTTGCGCTGACTCCATCGCCACCTTCTCATACTCGCGCGCGAATGTAGGAAGCTTCAGGGCCTTCAGGTGGTTGCCCAGCAGCACTTGCGGCGCGACGCTGGTTGGAGTGGTTGGCTCATGTTGCGGGGTCATGCAAGGCTCCCACGCTTGCCGGGTTGGCGCCGGCCTTGGCGACGAGCCCGAGACAGGCGCGCGTGTTCGTCGCGCCGACCGTGGACGCCGCAAAATGGATTGGGGATCGACTTGTCAGGACCCGGCCGCGCCCTCACCTTCAAGGCATCGCCGGTCTTGGACATGGCAAGCGTCCAGCCATCATGGGGATCTTCCGCAGCTTCCTCCTTGCTACGATGAACCGTCAACATCATCGTCCCGCGAATCTTGCCGCCATGTTCGAACGAGCATGCCCACCGGCCATCGGCCAGGTCGCTGGCCTCTGCCTTCACGTTGTGGAGACCGTCTGGCCGCTTCGTCAAAACGATGGCCCCGTTGTCGTCCGCCCAGGTCCCTGCCCACTCGCCATTCGACGCGCGGATGGCCTGCAGGAATGTGTTTCGACGTTGCAGATGATCCTTCAGATTGAAGTTCCGGGGACATTCCCAACGTTGCGGATCGCGATGAATTCCCTTTGTCTGGCGCTCAGCGCCGCCCTGGCCGGCTGATCGAGCTTTTTCCAGGCAACGCTAAACGCGATTGCCACCTCAGCATCGAGGCGCATAAGCTCGGGCGATGCACAGATTTCCTTTTCAACATTCCGCTGCGCCTTGGTGCAATCGATGCCCGCTGCGGCCTGCTGTGCACAAGCATGGGTTGAGGTCAAAGCACCTACCAGGATCATGAGGGGCAAGTAAGACATTGGGCTCGCACGCATGGTCTGCTCTCTCCGTGATCCGGCGCCCGTGGTTGGCTAGCGCCGCGCAGTCTTGCCACCGTCTCGGAGGGGGCCTCACTGTGCGATGTCGCACCTACACGATGGCTGTGCAGCGGTACGCGAAAAGTCCTGCAGATTTATTGGAGGTCAAATTGAGTGGATCTAGGACGCTTTCGGCACTTTGCCTGGCCCTGACGCTGGGGTTTGGCTCAGCCACGGCGATGGCATCGGAATTCTGCGAAATCCCAAAGACTTCCGATGGCTTCGTTGCTCTTCGGGATAAACCCTCCGCCGGCGCTGCACTCAGAGCCAGAATGAGGGTCGGAGACGAGGTCATGATCGACAACTCGATAGCGGCCCGGAATGGCTGGTCGCCGGTGTACTGGTGGAAGGGAGGCCGGTTCCAGGGCCAGAAGGTCAAAGGGCTGGACAAGTCCGACGGTAAGGGATGGGTCAACACGAAGCTGCTCGGAGATGAGTGCGGCTAACAAAGCCCCACATTAACGCGCGGCTCAAATCGCGAACCCGAATCCGAATCCGATGAAATGGAACAAGATCGGCGCCGCAACGACGATGCCCTCAATATTACCGAGGACGGCGCGGCGCCCTTCAATCATGTTGCCCAATTTTTTCAGCGCTATGCCAGCGAGGTGCGTTGCCGCACGTGGACCAGTTCCCTTTCGTGATTACGTGCCGCCATCACAAAATGAGACGATGCCTTCCCATGAAAAGCAGCTTGCGCCCGTCACTTCTCGCAATGGCATGTGCTCTGGCCATGTCGTGCGGCACAGCGTTCGCTGCGGACGCGCCGCTCGACACGAGCAAGCTTCCCGGCTGGGAGGCGCCGAGATCTACGCAACTGCACTGCAGACGATCTTCAGTGTGGGCGGTTCTTCGTGGCGAGATATCGAAGAAGGAAATTGCCAGCCTGCAAGAATGGCGGCGAGCGATTCATTGCCATTAACATTCAGGCGTCGAAGGCCAGTTGGGGATTGAGCACGCATAAATTCGAATTGCCCCCGCGATGCTGGATCGCGCCGAAAAGATCCTCGGCGAGTAAAAAGCGAGAACACTATGCGTTGGATTATTTTCAGCTTCATTGGCATCTTACTAGGCTATGCAATCGGCGTTGCTGCCGGTGCGGCGCTGACAGCCGCCTTGTCGACGAACAATCATGACAGGACGCTGGAAATCGCGATGACAGCGTTTTTCTTCACCGGTCCCGTTGGCGCGGTACTTGGTATCGTCGTGACGATGGGGGTCATGCTCTTCCGTAAGCGGCCCGAAGATCGCCCGTGAAGAGCCTGTCGAAACCAACGCTGGCGGCGCTCGTTTGCTCAATTATGGGGTGCGATGCGCCCCCGGTCACTGTGTCGATTGACAGCCTGTCGTTTCACGCCGTGCTGATCACTCGTTCATTAGCTAGCAGGCAATTGTCCTGTCACGCAAACCGTGTTGAAGCCAGGGAACACTAAGCCTTATGCGGCTCGAAATCTATTCGACCATCAACGACACAACCTTTTCCGAAGCGCTGATCGTTGTCGACGGGACCGCGAAAATATTTGAAATGAAGGGCATTATCGTAGAACGCGGCGGGCTGTGGATGATGCTGAACCCGACGGGCCAAATGCCGGTCCGCTTCACGCTGCTGCACCGAAGGGATTCAGGCATCGCACCCGCAAGGTCCTTGATCGCAAATTGCAAATATCTTGGACGCGACCTGGACGACGAACACACTGAGCTACGACGCGATCGGATCCGACTTGCAAAGGATATGGCCGACATACTGAAGACGTTAGATGATCGGAGTGGCGCTCTGTATCCGGGCGAGCGTTCTCTCAAACCCTAAACATTCCCGTATACTCCGCCAGACACAATAGACAGGAAAGCGGCAGAAAGCGAAGCGCAACGACGCGTCATCGTCATCACTCCTCAAAGCAATCGATGAATTTGTCGTGGACCCAACCGCTACGCATGGTGCGTTCATCCCCTGTCGGGGTATGATCCGCCGTGCGGCGAGTTCCTGGATACCAGCGAGCCCACAACCAGTCTCTCGATCGCTTTAAGTCTTCCGTGTCGGGGTGCATGATGTTGACCAGTTCTTGCGGCCGCATCCGCACGAGCATCTTGTTGCGGGTCGATGGACCCTCGCGAAGCGCCACAAAACCATCTGGC
>JANPPJ010000206.1:0-16520 GCA_031428455.1 Hyphomicrobiales bacterium
GTCTACAAATTTCGCTCGATGTATGTGGAGACCCTGGACCACGGCGCCAGCAAGCTGGTGACTAAAGGAGACCCGCGCGTCACACGAGTCGGCCGCTTCATTCGCAAGACGTCCATCGACGAACTTCCGCAACTCATCAACGTCGTCTTCAAGGGCAATCTGTCGCTGGTTGGGCCACGGCCACATGCGCTGCAAGCAAAGGCTGACAACCGGCAATACGAAGAAGTGGTCGATGGTTACTTCGCTCGTCACCGCATGCGCCCCGGCATTACCGGCTGGGCTCAAGTCAATGGCTGGCGCGGTGAGACGGATACGCAGGAGAAGATCCAGCGCCGCGTCGAATGCGATTTGTATTACATCGAAAACTGGTCGATCATTTTCGACATCTATATCCTCGCGATCACGCCTCTCGCGCTCACGAAATCGGAAAATGCTTACTGATGGTCCCTGCTGATTGCGCTTGAACCGCGGCAGGGCCTCTTCTAGGTCTTCTCGCGGAGGCGTTTCATGACAGGCTGGAACAACGCGTTGCTTGTGCTTGCGGGCCTGATGGGCGCATCTGGCGTTGCGCTGGCCGCCGCAGGCGCGCACGCCGCCGCCGCCAATCTGGCCACCGCTGCGACCTTCCTGCTGATTCACGCAGCGGCTGTCACCGCTATCGCCCTTCACCGCGGCGGCGTCCTGTTTTGCGTGGCCGCGACTCTTCTTGCGGGGGGCGCATGCTTGTTTGCCGGTGATCTTGCTGTGCGGGCGTGGGACGCAGCGCGGCTCTTTCCCATGGCTGCCCCGGCGGGCGGCCTGGGGATGATCGCTGGATGGCTTTGCCTCTCCATTGCCGCTCTGGCGGGGGCGTTTGCGCGGCCCTGATCACTGGACCGTGATCCTCGCCAGCAGCCCGTTATACTCGACACTTCTTATGCCGAAGCTATTTTGTGTTAGACTACGCACTCAAAGGCGTAATGAGGCCGGTCGAGGCGTGTCGCCTGCGGCCTGGAGGTTTTGATGGCAAAGCGTAAGGCCGCGTGGTTCGCGGTTATCGCAGTGGCGGTCGCTGGGGCGTCCGCAGTGGCATGGCCCAACGCGGCCGACAAAATGATTCCGGGCGCGGGCGAACGGGCGGCGGCGCTTCGCTCTTACCTTGGTCCGGTCGCTGGATTGCTGCCAGGTTATCAATCTCCGGGCGCCGTTGTGGCGCAGAACCAGCCCGGCGCCGGACAGCGCCCTTCCGGGGCAGGCGGTGGCCAGGGTGGTGGACAGGGCGCCGGCGCTGGCCAGCGAGGCGGCGGCGGCGGGCCCGGCGGTCGTCCACCCGCTCCAGTTGTTCTCGACACTGCACGGCGGGGCGATGTGCAGGTGATCCACGATGCGGTGGGCACCGTTCAGGCCCTCGCTGTCGTCACCATCAAGTCCCGCGTGGATGCGCAGGTCCAGCAGATTGCCGTTCCTGACGGCGCAGTCGTAAAGGCTGGTCAACTCCTGGCGCAACTCGATAGCCGCCAGGTCGAAGCCCAAATCAAGCAAGCGGAAGCCAGCCTCGTCCGGAACAAGACAGTTCTGGATCAGGCCACCCGCGATGTTGCCCGCTTTGAAGAACTTGTCTCTCGCAACGCGGGCACCAAGCTCAGCGTGGAAAACGCCAGAACGCAGGTCGCTGCCGCCAAAGCTTCGATCCTCGGCGATGAAGCGCAAATCGAGAACCTTAAGGTTCAACTGAGTTTTTACACCATCCGCGCGCCAATTTCGGGGCGCATCGGCACCGTGAACGTCAAGGCTGGCAACATCATTCGCGCGGGCGACAACACGGTCACGGGAACGCTCGCCACCATCGTGCAAACGACGCCGATCTACGTTGTGTTTTCGGCGCCGCAGCGGTTGCTGGCGGAATATCGCAACGCCACCACCGACAGCGGCTCCTTTGTGGACGCTACGCCTCAGGGGTCCAAAAAGCCCGTTCGCGGTCGCATCGCATTTATCGACAACACAATTGATCCCGCCACGGGCACGGTCGCCATTCGCGCCGAATTCAGCAACGAGGACGACCAGCTCTGGCCGGGCCAGTTGTGCAATTTGCGCATTGTCCTGCGCAATGAGCGGGACATCGTGAGCGTGCCGCGCACAGCGACGCAGGCAGGCCAGAACGGCAGTTTTGTTTACGTTGTCGAAAACAATGTCGCCAGGGTCCGCCCGGTAAAGATCGACCGGACGCAAGATGGCCGCGACATCATCACAGAAGGCCTCAAGGGCGGCGAATCCATCGTGGTGGAGGGCGCGCTCGCGCTTTCCAATGGCGCCCGTATCGAAGCACGCACCCCCGCCAACACCGCCGTCAAGAGAGACAGCTGATGTCGCTGCCCGAAGTCTGCATCCGCCGACCAGTCATGACGACGCTACTGATGCTGTCGTTCATCGTATTTGGCATGTTCGCCTATATGAAACTGCCAGTAGCCGCGCTGCCACGCGTCGATTTCCCGACGATCAACGTGTCGGCCAGCTTGCCAGGGGCCAACCCTGAGACGATGGCGTCGTCGGTCGCGGCCCCCCTTGAACGCGCGTTTGCGACGATCCCCGGCATCACGCAGATGACCTCGCGCTCATCCAACGGCTCGACCAACATCACGCTGCAGTTCGACCTCGACCGGAACATCGACAGCGCCTCGCTCGACGTTCAGTCCCAGATTTCATCTTCCCTGCGCAGACTGCCGCCTGAAATCCCGGCTCCACCCAGCTTCCGAAAAGTGAATCCGGCTGATGCGCCGATCCTGTTCCTGGTGCTCAAGTCGCCGACAATGCCGTTGTCGGAAACCAACGACTACGCCGAACAGGTTTTCTCCCAGCAGATTTCTCAGATACCTGGCGTGGCGCAGGTCTCGGTTTTTGGCCAGCAGAAATACGCGGTCCGCATTGAGGCCGACCCGGACGCCGCCGCGGCCCGCGGGTTGACCCTGAATGATATCCGCACCGCTGTCGCAGCCGCAAACTCCAACAGCCCCATCGGCAGCTTGCGTGGCCGGACCCGCGACGCCGTCCTTACCGCGACAGGGCAGATCGAGCGCGCCGAAGGGTATCGCGAGTTGGTCATCGCATGGCGCAACGGGTCGCCCGTTCGCCTTTCCGAGGTGGCGAAAGTTTCTGATTCCGTCGAGAACGACCGCACCGCAGCCTGGTTTGGCGACGAGCGCGCTATTGTGCTGGCTGTCTTCCGACAATCAGACGCGAACACCGTGGAGGTCGTCGACGCCATTCGCGAACGGCTTCCGCGCTATCAGGCGCAGCTTCCACCGTCGATCGAAGCGCGCATCATCAACGACCGCTCGATCTCGATCCGCGAATCCGTTCACGACGTGTATTTCACGCTAGCGCTCTCCGTGGCGCTCGTGATCATGGTGATCTTTCTCTTCCTCAAAACTTTTGCAGCGACCATCATCCCGACGCTTGCGTTGCCGGTCTCGCTTATCGGCACGTGCGCGTTCATGTACGCGTTCGGCTATTCCATCAACAACATCTCGTTGCTCGCCATTACGCTTGCAGTAGGCTTCGTCGTCGACGACGCCATCGTGATGCTTGAGAACATCATGCGTCACATCGAAGAGGGCATGAAACCTTTCGAGGCCGCGCTCAAAGGCTCGAGAGAAATCGCATTCACCATTCTCTCGATTACGTTTTCTCTCGTTGCCGTCTTCATTCCCGTTCTGTTGATGGGCGGCGTCGTGGGCCGCGTGTTTCGAGAGTTTGCGGTTGTCATCACCTGCGCCATTCTCGTATCGGGGCTTGTGTCGCTGACGCTGACGCCAATGCTCTGCGCGCGCTTGCTCAAGCCGTCGAGCCTGCATGGCTCGAACAATGCTTTCAATCGCGGTATTGATCGCTTCCTTAATGGAATGACCAACGCCTATCGCGTCACGCTGGATGTGGCTTTGCGCTTTCGGTTTGCCATGCTTGTCGTCACGCTGGCGACCTTCGTCATCAGCATCTGGATGTTCATCACCATCCCCAAAGGCTTCTTTCCCAGCGAAGATACGGGCTTTCTCTCGGGCTCGACGGAGGTCGCGCCAGACACCGCCTTCCCCATTCAGTCCGAACTATCACAACGCATCCTCGCGATCGTGATGAAGGACCCTGCTGTGGACTACGTTACATCGTCCGTCGGGGCCGGCGGCGGGTCGAACCAGGGCAGCCTTTTCATCGCGTTGAAGCCGAAGTCTGAACGCGGCGACATACAGGACGTCATCTCCCGACTGCGTCGGACCACAGCCCAGGTGCCCGGCGTTAACACAGTCTTCGTGCCAGTTCAGAGCATGAATCTGTCGGGCGGTCGGCAGGCGCGCGCCGCCTATCAGTACACTCTGCAATCAGGCGATCTTGCCTCCCTGTATGAGAAATCTCCACAATTGCTGGAGCGCATGCGGCAGTTGCCTCAATTGCGCGACGTCTCAACCGATCTGCAAATCCGCAACCCGCAGCTGGTGATCGACATTGATCGTGAAAAGGCGGCTGCGTTTGGCGTTACCGCGGAGCAGATCCGCACAGCGCTTTACAACACCTATGGCGGGCGCCAGATCTCCACGATCTTCACGCAATCCGCTGACTATCAGGTCATTCTGGTCGCGAACGAGACGTTTCAGGAAGACCCGTCCGCGCTGAGTCGGATCTTCATTCGCGCCAATCCCGGAGCCGTCATCACGACGACAGCCACGGGCGCAGGAACAGGTGGAACTGGCGCCTCAAACGCCCCCATTGTGCCGCTTGATCAAGTCGCCACCGTTCGTCGTTCTGTAGGCCCGTTGACGGTCAACCGGCAGTCACAGCAGCCCTCCGTCACGCTCTCCTATAACGTGACGCCCGGCGTTGCGCTTTCGGAGGCAAACGAGGCTATCCGCAGGATCGCGCGTGAGATCGCCCTCCCCGCGACGATCACCACAAACTTTTCCGGCGCAGCGGCGCTCTTTGAAGATGCGCAGCGTGGGCAGGTGCCGCTTCTTATCGCGGCGATTCTGACCATCTACATCCTGCTGGGTGTTCTCTATGAGAGCTACATCCACCCGCTGACGATTTTGTCTGGTCTCGCGTCGGCGGGCATCGGCGCGCTGCTTGCTCTGCAGATGTACGGCATGGACTTGTCGGTGATCGCCATCATCGGCGTGCTGCTGCTGGTCGGCATCGTGAAGAAAAATGCGATCATGATGATCGACTTCGCAATTGAGCGACGAAAACAGGGGCTAGACGCCACGTCCGCCATCAAAGAAGCGGCCATCATCCGTTTCCGCCCCATCATGATGACGACGCTGGCCGCAATCTTCGGCGCTGTGCCCATCGCGATTGGCGCCGGCGCGGGCGCGGAACTGCGTCAACCGCTTGGCATCGCCATCGTCGGCGGCCTGTGCCTGTCGCAATTGCTGACGCTCTACATCACGCCGGTGGTGTACATTTATCTCGATCGCCTCGACACGTACCTGTCGCGCGGCGAACGCGAGCGCATGCGTGAAGCTGGCCTCGACTTGGACGGCGTGGGACAGCCCCGGACGGCGCCCGCGCACGCCAAGGCGGCCCCAGGGCATGTTCCGGCAGAATAAGCCTTATTCAGGCGTCACGCTGACGATGCGGTAAGTCACAAGGTCTCCGTCCCCGTTTCGGACGGAGACATACTCGCCCGTCACGAAGTCATGGGCGCCAAAACGATAGCCCTGTTCCTCATCGTCGCTGGCTCCGGCTTTATAATCGAACGCCCATGTAGCCCCGCCGACGCCACCCGCGCGATGGACGAGCAGGCCCCTTTCGACCACCGCGTTATGGTCGAGGCGATGGACGAAACAGCGCGCGCGCTCAGCCTTCCACGCCTCCAGATCGATGTGGCCCGCCTCGTCCAGGGGCGCGAAAAACTCATATCCGGTCTGGCCTGTCCCCTCTGGAGCGCCCTTGGCGCGCGCTTCCTGCAGCGTGATCCTGAAAATTTTCGAAAGGTTGACTGTCATGGTTATCCTCCGCCCTCACTGAATGTCTCCGGCTGCCGACGCGTATGCGCGTTAAGATTGATGCGCAATGAGGCAGGTCAAAAGGCCGCTTTGAGACCTCACAGTCTTGTTGCTTTGTTAAGCCCGTGTTAACTTTCTGACTGAGGCCAAAGAGACTTATCGACGATAAAAAGCCCCTAGGTGGCCCCAAATGTTGCGTTTTTCTCGTAATCGCGTGTTTGACGAACGTGTTTCCCGAGCTGCCGGTCACGCGCCATCCTGCGCAGTACTGACGCCCCGGAGCAAGCTGGCGTTGACCGCCGGCTTTCTTGTCGCCGCAGCGGGCGTGTTCCTGATCGGCCCGCAGATCAGTTCGGTTTTCGCTGAAAGCGATGACCATGCCTCGTTCTGGCGCGCTGAAGCTGCTCGCAAGGCCGCCGCACGGCAGCCCGCCGCAGCGCCGCAACCCGCCGCGCAGAGACGCGAACAATTGCCGCGGCAGGCGTCCGCCTACGCCCCTGTGCAAGCCAAACCCGCGCCGCGCACGGAGCTCAGCCCCTTTTCGTTCTTCGCCCAGCCTGGCCGCCCCATTGTCGGCATGAATGCGCCGACGCAGCCTCAGGCGGCCCACCGCTCGCATGCTTCGCATAGCGCCAGGAACGTCGGCCCGCCGCGTCAGGCGAGCAGCAAACAGGTTTGCGTGCGTTTGTGTGACGGCTTCTTCTTCCCCGCCCCCGCCGGCGCAATGGCCAGCGACGCCAGCTGCGCAAGCGCATGCCCGAGCTCGCCAACCCGGCTTTACTCGATGCGAAGCGACCGCATCACCGACGCAGTGTCTGTTCGCACGGGCGCACCTTACACAAAGCTGCCGGTCGCCCTGCAGTACACCCGCGTTCGCGAGCATACCTGCAGTTGCGGATCGACAGATCCGCGTGTCGCCATCATGAGCGACGCGAGCCTTCGTCGCGGCGATCGCTTCATGTCTGACAACGGGTTCCTGATTTATCAGGGCAGCAATCGCTCGCAGATTACGAACCGTGACTTTACGTCCGTTGCAAAGGCGCCAAGTTTGTCGAAACAGGAACGCAATCTCCTGCTGGCGATGGAGCGCGTTTCAGTGCCTCGGGCCGCGACTCGCCTCGCCGACGCAGCGCCCGCCTCTGTTGTTTCGCTGGGTCCCCGGGCGTCCGGCGCCCGTTTGGCGTTGCGTTACTGACGGACAAAAAATGACGGGGTCAGCCCGTCATGAATCCGCGCCTTCGAAAGCTCAACTTTCTGTCTCATTGCTCCGCCTCTGGGTGTAGAGAGTTAGAGATTGTCCGCCAAAAGCGGCAGCAGCCATCGGTCGGGCATGAAGAGAGCATTGGCATGGGCAGCGGGCGCCATGCTGGCCGCCATTGTCGCGGCTGGCTTCATACCGCTTTCTTTCTGGTCTCAACCCTTGCATCAGGCCCTGCAGGAGCAAGTCCTGCGCACGACTGGGCTGGACAGCAGAGCAACCGGGCGTGTCACGATCGCAGCGCTGCCCTACCCGCGCGTTACATACCAGAACGTCCAGGCGTCGCGACCGGATGGCGCATTCGCGCTGTCAGCGGACAATCTGACTGCGTACATTAGCGTGATGGGCCTTTTGGGCGGCGCTATCGAGTTCGACGGCCTGCGTCTCATTCGGCCGCAGATTTCGATTGACGCCACGAGCGATCAGCCCAGCAACGCATCGGAGCCTATCCGGCGAGCCATGCATGCGGCAAGCGCCAGCGACGAGGCCCGCAGCGCCGATCAGGCCCGTCTGGCCGCCGTTAGGTTAGTCGACGGAATAGTCAGCATTCGCGCCCGGGACGACCTCTCGATCCGAGTTGAAGGTCTCAACGCAAAGCTTGATTGGCCGAGCCTGGGGGCAACTGCAACGCTGTCCGGCCGTGGACGCTGGCGCGGCGAGAGGTTCGACGTCGCTCTTCTGCTTGCCAAACCTGCTGAAGTGTTGCGCGGCGGGAAGTCGCCGTTCACTGTCAAACTCTCATCCGGCCTGATCGACATTTCCGCAGACGGCGCCGTTTCGGGCGGAGCGCGGTGGATGCTCAATGCGCGACTGGCCTCAAGTTCCGAGCGGTTCACGTCTTTGCTGGCGCTGCTCAACGCCCAGCCCCCAATTCCGGGCCGTCTGGCGCGCTTCGCGATCAGCGGCAAGTTGCGGGCGCTGCCGCAAAGCGCGACCCTCTCGGATATCAAGCTGTCTGTCGACGCCAATACGTTCGAGGGATCGCTCACGCTCCTCGCCGGGGCAAAACGCCCGAAAGTGTCCGGCACGCTGGCGACGCGAACATACGATCTGGGGTCGGACGACGCTTTGCTGCCAGTGCTGCAGCGCGATCTGCAATGGAGCCGGGACGGATTCGCCATTGGACGTCTTGATCTGTTTGACGCCGACCTGCGGCTGTCAGCCGGACGGCTCAATCTCGGCGTGGCGACGCTGACCGACGCCGGTTTTGTAGTTGCGCTCGATGATGGATTACTTGAGGTGACGACCGCCAGCGCTGAAGCTTATGGCGGCGCGTTCCGCGGACGGTGGCGTTTCAACTCGCGCACCGCGACGCCAGAACTGGACGCAAGCGGCAACTTCCGAAACATAAACCTCTCCGCTCTCCTGCGCGGCATGGGCTATAGCGCAGCAGCGAACGGCACGGCGGCCGGAGAATATACGCTACAAACGCGCGGCTCGAATATTCTCAGCATGGTGCAGAACGCCACGGGGAATGTGCGCGCCTCGATCCGCGCGCCCGAGATTATTGGCCTTGATCTTGAACGCGCTGTCAGAAGAACCGAACGGCGCCCGTTATCGATCCCCTCCGAAATACGCAGCGGGCAGACCAATTTCACGACCGCCGATATAGAAGCGAAGGCAGATAACGGCGTGCTCAAGTTAGAGCGCGTGGTCGCGTCTGGGCCCGGCGTTGAGCTTACCGCGACCGGCGCGATTTCGATCGCTGATCGCACCTTGCAGATTGAGGTCGCCGCGCGCCAACCTCAACAAGGCAAACAGCTTGCCGATGTTAAAGAGGCCCTCTCGCTGGTGCTGGATGTTACTGGACCGTGGCATGCCCCCGCCTTGTCTATCGATCCCGAGAGCCTGATCCGTCGCTCAGACGCTGCGGCGCCTTTATGGCGTGGGCAGAAACCAGCTCCCGCCGCGATACTGCCCGCCGACCAATGACCTCACGCACGAAGTAAGCGCCGCACGGCAAGCGCCATGAAAAGCAAGCCAGCGACAAAGCCGATGATCAGCGTGGACATGGCGTTGATTTCCGGCGACACGCCAAGCCGAACTGCGCTGTAAATGCGCATCGGTAAAGTCGTGGACCCCGGGCCTGTCGTGAAACTCGCGAGCACGAAATCATCCAGCGATATCGTGAAAGCGAGCAGAAAGCCCGCGGCGACGGACGGAGCGATCAACGGCAAGGTGACGAGCCCGAACGTCTGCAGCGGACCTGCCCCAAGATCCATCGCGGCCTCCTCAAGCGAACGATCAAAGCTTGAGAGGCGCGCGTAGACGATGACTGACACGAAGCACATGCCAAGCGTCGCATGCGCGATCACCACGGTCCAGAACCCGCGTTCAATATCGAGCGATACAAACAGCAGCAACAGCGCGAGGCCGATGATGACTTCGGGCAAAACCATCGGCGCATAGATCATCGCGGTGAACAGGTTGCGGCCCGCAAACCTTCCCTGCCGGGCGAGCGCAAGCGCAGCGAGCGTACCCAGGAACGTTGCAAGGCACGCCGACGTCAACGCAACCTTGAGGCTCATCCACGCGGCAGCGACAAGCTGATCATTCTGCAGCAGCGCGCCATACCACCTTGTTGAAAAGCCGCCCCAGACTGTAACAAGTTTCGATGCGTTGAAACTGTAGAGGACAACAAGGCCGATGGGGACATAGAGGAACGCAAAGCTCGCAATCAACACAAGTGCGCCGCCGTAGCCCAGACGATTTGTCATGGCGCCTTGCCTCCTCGCGCAACCGCGCGCGCTTGCATGCGCTGGAAAAGGAAGAACGGAGCAAGCAGCGCGAGCAACAAAAATATGCCTGCGGCAGAGGCGACCGGCCAATCGCGATTGGCGAAGAATTCATTCCACATCGTCCGACCGATCATCAGCGTATCGGACCCGCCCAGAAGGTCAGGGATCACGAATTCGCCGACGGCCGGTATAAACACAAGCAGGCAACCGGCGAGAACGCCCTGCATCGACAGTGGAAACGTGACTGTCCAGAATGCAGTCAACCTGCTCGCCCCGAGATCGCGCGCGGCCTCCACCATTGAAGCGTCCTGTTTGTCGATCGCGTTGAAAATCGGCAAAACCATGAATGGCAGATACGAATAAACGATTCCGATAACGACCGCCGTGTCGGTGGCAAAGAGGCGCAAGGGCTCAGAGACAAGCCCCAGCCCAAGCAACGCATTATTGAGCAGTCCCTCATCGCGCAGGATCGAAATCCATGCGTAAACACGGATCAGAAAGCTCGTCCAGAACGGCGCAACGGCGAGCAGAATGAGTGCTGGCTTGAGATGCTGCGGCGCGCGCGACATCGCGAGCGCCATGGGATAGGCGATCAACAGCGCGATGACTGTCGCCGTGAACGCGATACGAACAGATGACAGATAAGATTCCAGATAAAGCGCATCCGAGAGCAGTATAACAAAATTGTCGAATGAGAATTGTCGCGCAGATTCCATCAGACCGGAGAAGCCGCGTGCAAGATCAAACTGCGGCGCATAGGGCGGCTGCGCAACGACGGACTGCGAAACCGAGAGCCGCATGATGACGACAAAAGGCGCAGCGAAAAACAGAAGCAGCCACGCATAGGGAATCGCAAGCACAAGACGACGGCGCCAATCAAAAGCGCGCGCACTCATCGCGTAAGAACCCTGGCTGCATCCGCCCGCCACGAGACAAAAACAGTTTCGCCACGCGCAAAGGTGTCGCCAGCTGCATTAAGTCGCGCTACGCGCAGTTTGATGCCGTTTGTGCACGCTACCCGCAACATCGTCATATCGCCAAGGTACGCCGCCTCGACGATTTCGCCGTGCAAAACATTGATCTCTTCTGGCTTTGCGCGCGATAGCAAGACGCATTCCGCACGCACCGCAATTTTGACGCGTTCGCCCGTTGGCGGCCGATCGCCAGCAATGTTCCTGGCGTCAATTTGCAGGGTAGCGCCTGATGCATTGCACAGAAGATGCAAAGCGCCTGCGTCCGCAGACATCGCTTCGCCTGACACACTCGCATCAATGAGATTTGCATCGCCGATAAAGCCAGCAACCCATGCGCTGGCGGGATTTTCATACAGGTTACGGGCGGGGCCTATCTGCTCGATACGCCCTGCTCGCATCACCGCAATGCGCTGCGCCATCGCCATGGCTTCGTTCTGATCGTGCGTCACAACAATAAAGGCGACGCCAAGATCGCGCTGTACCTGCATCAACTCGAATTGCGTCTCCTCACGCATCTTGCGATCAAGCGCTGAAAGGGGTTCATCAAGGAGCAGCAAACGCGGACGCGCCGCAAGCGCTCGCGCAAGGGCGACCCGCGCTTTTTGTCCCCCTGAAAGCTGATGGGGCCGACGCTCGCCTAGTCCCTCCAGTTGAACGAGCCGCAGCATATCAAGCACGCGATGTTCAATGATGCTGGAAGTCTTGCCCTGCCGACGCAAGGAGAAGGCGATATTTTTCGCCACACTCATATGCGGAAACAACGCATATGACTGAAACATCATGTTTACCGGCCGTTTATGCGGCGACTTCGCGACAATGTCCTCGCCATCTATGAAAATACGCCCCGTATCGGGCGTCTCAAAACCCGCAATCATGCGCATGATTGTCGTCTTGCCGCAGCCTGAAGGACCGAGCAGCGCGAAGAACTCGCCAGCGTCAATATCGAACGAAACATCATCGACGGCCTGGACCGCGCCAAAGCGCTTGCCAAGGTGCTCAACCGTAAGGAGTGGCGCCGTCACAGACGTTCAGCTTTCAACTGTCGGCCCGGAGCGCTTCTTCAAGCCGAGCTTGAAGCATTTTGGGCTTGAGAAGCACGAGCCCGCCACGATTTTTCTCGATCAACCCTTCCTGCGACAAGGATGAAAGCTCGCGGGTGATCTGTTCGCGGCGGCATCCAATGCGCGCCGCGAGCACATGATGGAATGGCGGCGGACTGACAATGACCTGCCCATTATGGCCCGTGCGCGGATGAGCAAGGCGCAGCAGTTCCGAATAAAGCCGATGTTTGATGTCGAACACGGAATGCTCGGTAAGCCGGGCATTGCTTTCGCGGATCCGGGTTGTCAGCAGACGCAATATCTTTTCGCATACGCCCTTTGACGCAAAGACCAGTTCACGAAAGACAGTCGCTGGCATGATGCACAGTTCGGTACGTGTCAGCGCAGTCACATTGGCGGATCTGGAGACATCGTCAATCGCGGAGAGTTCCCCGAAGAACTGGTTTGCCTTCATCTCGGCAAGAATGATTTCCTTGCCGGCGGGCGTGCGGATAAGCACTCTCGCCTCTCCGCTCAGGATGAAATAAACGTCCGACGACGTATCCTCGAAATCAACAATCACTTCGTTTTCTTCGTACCGCCGCCAGTTGCAGCGCCGGTCAAATCGCTCGAAGTCAATATCTCCAACATCTTTGAAAAATGGGATGCGCGCCAGCGTTTGCATCATGCCACCCATAAGATATGGCGCACCGCGCCAGCGTGGAAACCAAAGGCGCGCGCGCCCGTCAATGTTGTTGCCGCACGGCGTATCTTTCCGCAGCTTTCAAAGTGTTCTTCATGAGCATGGCGATGGTCATCGGCCCGACCCCGCCCGGCACCGGCGTGATCGCGCCAGCCCGCGCCGAAGCAGATGCGAACTCCACGTCACCCACAAGACGCGTGCGGGCTTTGCCATTCTTGTCGAGCCCCTCGCCCGGCACGCGATTGATGCCAACGTCGATGACAATGGCGCCCGGCTTGATCCAGTCGCCCCGTATCATCTCCGGTCGACCAACAGCAGCCACCACTACGTCAGCGCGCGACACTGTGCCCGCAAGGTCGCTCGTGCGCGAGTGCGCGATGGTGACTGTGCAGTTTTCGGCGAGCAACAGCTGCGCCATCGGCTTGCCAACAATGTTGGATCGCCCGACCACGACGGCGTCAAGACCAGCAAGTTTGATGTTCAAATCACGCGCCGCTTCACGCAGCAGAATCATGGACCCGGCCGGCGTGCAGGGCACGAGCGCGCGCGCGGTATCGCCAATCGCCAGCAGGCCCGCGTTGACCGGGTGGAAGCCGTCGACGTCCTTTTCCGGCGCAATCGTTTCAAGCACCCGCGCCGCATCGATCTGGCCGGGCAGCGGCAATTGAACGAGGATGCCGTGTATCGCAGGATCTTCGTTGAGCTTTTTCACAAGAGCGACAAGCGCCGCCTCGCTCGTGCTGGTTGGCAGCGTGTGCTGCACGGAATGGAAGCCGCAATTCTCTGCCGCCTTGCCTTTGGATCGCACATAGACCTGGCTGGCGGCATCTTCTCCAACCAGCACCACAGCAAGGCCTGGACGAACGCCACGGCGGATCAACTCCTGGGCGGCAGCGGCCGTCTCCTCAACCTCGCGGGCGGCGACGGCCTTCCCGTCGATCAGTAACGCTTTAGAGCGACGTTCATTCACGGATTGGTCCTCTGAGCGACACGGGCGTCTGGCGCTGCGTGGTTATACCAAGGTTGTTTTCGCAGACATGGACGCCAATTCCAAGCCTCGCGCCCGGACTCAACGCGCTTGCCAGCGCAAGACGACTTCGTGGCGGCGCACCTCGCCGGGCGCCAAATGTTCCATCGACGGCTTGTCGGCGAACTCTCCGATGAACCCCTCAGGATCGCCATACCCCGTCCACGCTTCGACGCACACAAACGGAGCCCCTGGCCGCGACCAGAGCGCCCAGTGCCTGAACCCATCCGCCTCTACCCTTATCGCGCCATGCCGCCCCACGAGAGACACATGCTTGCTGCGGGCATTCAGAAAGCACAACGCCTCATAGCGGAAGGTCTCATCGTCTAAAGCCAGTGTGCGCCCCTGCAGCGGCACGCCTCGCCGCTCGGACGAGAATAGTCCGCCGCTTGTGATGACCGGGACTTCGTTATTTTCCACTTCGGCAAATTCGATTTGATAATCGGATCGCTCATCGGCAGACAACGGCCGCGCGAACCCGGGATGCAATCCGCAGGCGTAAGGCAAAGTCTCAGCGCCCGGGTTGCTCACCTCGAGGGCAACGCGGAGCGTCTCCGCCTCGAGCGCGTAGCGAACGCGCAGGCCAAACGCGAACGGAAAATGCTTTCGCGTGGCCTCGCTATCAGCAAGCTCAAAAACCGCGCTCGCAGCGTCATGAGACACAGCTTTGAACCGCATGTTTGCTGCGAAACCATGCACCTGCATCGCGTAGGATCGTCCCGCGATCTGTACGCGTCCATCACGGCTCCAGCCAACCGTTGGAAACAGGACCGGCGCGGCTCTGTCCCAATGCTGGGTCTCACGTCCCCAAAGCAGCTCTCGCCCGCTGACAGACCACGCAACGCACTCGGCGCCGAGCGTCGAAATGTGCGCACGGGCATTGCCGCTGATGAGTTCGACAGCGACGTCGCTTAGGCCTTCGAGTCCTCGATTTTCCATCGTTTGACGAAGTCCGCCTCGATGCCAAACAGGTCGAGCATGCGACCCACTGAATGATTGACGATATCGTCGAGATTCTGCGGCCGGTTGTAGAAAGCCGGCATCACGGGAGCGATGATGGCCCCCATTTCGCTCAGCTGAAGCATCGTGCGCAGATGTCCCGTGTGCAGCGGCGTTTCGCGAATGGCCAGCACAAGACGGCGACGTTCTTTCAGCACAACATCCGCCGCGCGGCTCATCAGCGAGCCTGTAATGCCGGTGGCGATCTCGCTCATCGTGCGAATTGAACACGGGGCAATCACCATGCCCATGGTCGGAAACGAGCCCGATGAAATCGAAGCGCCGATGTCCGTTTGCGGATGAAAGACATCGGCCATCTCGCGCAGATCTTTGACCTTCAAATCCGACTCATAGGCGAGCGTCATTTCCGCCGCCTTGCTGATGACCAGATGGGTTTCCACACCGGCGGCGCGAAGAGCCTCGAGCATGCGGATGCCGTAAATAATTCCTGAGGCGCCGCTTATGCCTACAATGATGCGGTTGGCGGACTTGGACACGCGCTCTCCTGTCGTTGTAAGGGGAGGAAGTGGACCTGAGCCGCCCAACAGTCAAGGCGCACGTTCCGCGACAAGCGCATGATACGCATCCAGCAACGCCCGACGGGCGCCATGTTCAAAAACCGCGCCGACGCTCTGCGCACAGGCGTCGAGGTTCAACTCTGCCGCAATCAGCGGCGCTTCGGCGCGACCCCAATCATCAGCAGCACGTAACGCGAAAAGAGCCTCTTGCTGCAACCGCTCGCATTCAAGCTCCGCAGACTTGACCTTGTCGCGCAGTGCGATTGCAGCCTCGCCTGAAAAAGCTGCTGGTGGCTGACGCAGAAATCGTCGCACGCCGCGTAATGCGACAACAGCTTCCGCACGCCATTCACGTACGAGTTCGTCGGCTTGCATCAAGTCACCCGATGAAACCGCACGCTGCCTCGAAGCAAGCCAGAGAGCGAACAACATGATGTTGACGTCGAGGCCGTGCTTATCCTGCAATGCTATACACGCTCCGGGGACGCCAGCCGTGCGATAAAGCGACAAAGAGAATTGCCAGAACTCAGATCCTCGCTTCATATCCTCGCTCCTTAGAAACTTCGCGCCAGCGCATCCATCAAGCGCGCCCAAACGCACCACCATCACGCGGTTGCCGCTGGCCTGAAACGCACTGGCAACGATAGCGCGATTTCCAGTAGCTGAGCACTTGATACTTTTCACTGAGGGCGTTATGTCTCCGCTCGCAGCGCTTCAGTGCGCTGTACTCGCCCTCTTGGGCGTTTCCTCCCTGACTTGGGGCCGCTCTTTATTGGGCGGCCTCTTTTCGTTTTGGGATGCTTGCACCTGTGCCCAAGTGCTTTGCGCGGATTGTTTAGCGGGCTGATCTACAATTCAGCACCACTCAGCGCACCGCCGAGTTTTTTTTTGCGACTACCGGTTGAAGCTGCGATCGGGCTTGCGAGTGGAGTCGATTTGAAACGGTCAACCCAATGGCAAGCACACGCCGAATACTACGATTAATCGACCATTAGCGAGTGTGAGCGGGCGGCATAAACCGGCTCTCTCATAATTTTGCTGTCCGAAATCTAGCCACGCATGGAGAACTGCACCAAACAAAACAAGCAGACACCGATCGCAAAACAATAAAAAACCCCACAGCCGAAGCTGCGGGGTTTTGTTAGTCTAACGACATAAAGAGTGTGTTTTCATTTGTCTTTTGCAGGCCTGGCGACGACCTACTCTCCCAGGTCTTGAGACATAGTACCATTGGCGCTGGAGCGTTTGACGGCCGAGTTCGGGATGGGATCGGGTCTGGGCGCTCCGCCGAAGG
>JANPPJ010000207.1:0-11888 GCA_031428455.1 Hyphomicrobiales bacterium
ACTAAAGAAGCCCTGTCAACACATCATATTCTGTTGCTTCGTTCCTGGATACGCGGGTCAAGCCCGCGTATGACGGCTAACGATGGCGTGTTTCAATGACCAACGTCATTCGCGGGGTTGAGCCGCGTATCCCTCTCCGACGCTCAGTGATTGAGACTCAAGTACAAATCATTCCAATCAGGATTCATGTCGACGATGAGCGCTTGTTTCCACTCACGACGCCAGTGCTTCATGGTCTTCTCACGCTGGATGGCTGTGCGGATATCGTCATGCCATTCGTACCAGACGAGATGTTTGAGCCCGTAAGTCTTGGTGAAGCCACCAGCCAGCCCCTCACGATGCTCGAAGGCGCGTCGCGCCAAGTCGCTCGTAACGCCGATGTAAAGCGTTCCGTCGCGCCCGCTCGCCATGATGTAGACCCAGCCGCCCTTCATCTCAGGATAGTGCTCGCCTGGATACGCGGGTCAAGCCCGCGTATGACGGTGGAGAAGTTTGCGTGATCATTTCAGCCGCGTCATACGCGTCAGCCGCGTCATACGCGTCAGCCGCGTCAGCCGCGTCATACGCGGGCTTGACCCGCGTATCCAAGCGCAAATGAGGACAGGCTAGCGCCTACCGCCCCACAACCCTCGCCGCCGCCTCCATCTCCCGCCACCGGCGCTCCCGGCGCACCATCGCCTCCTCATCCTGCCCCCACGCGCGGATCTGGAAATCCTCGTCCACATGGGCGGCTTTCCAGGCGGCGGCGGGGTCAAGAAATCCTTCCGCCACGGCCAGCGCCAGCAGGGGCGAGCCGGTGAGCGTCGTCATGACGTGCAGGCCCGCAAGGCGCAGCGCGGCGGCGTTGTCAGCGTGTGGCCCCGCCACGGCCTCCACGGCGCGGCGCACGGCGGCGAGCGAGGGCTCGGGCTGCGTCACGAACATGACGCCTTCTGACAGCACGAAGCGCACGCCGTGGCGCGCGCGGGCCCAGTCCAGCACGGGGTCCCACGCCGCCGCCTGTTCGGCAACAAGGCTGGCAGGATCGCCCGCGCGATAGACCAGAAAATCGGACGCTGCGTATTTCGCCAGATCGTCCAGCGTCGCAGTCATTTCCCCCGCCACGCCGTCCAGCGCCGAGTTGACGATGCGCGTCAGCGGCATTTCGCCGGGCTCGATGAACTCGCCCACTGCGTCCCATTCGGCTGCCAGCACATCGGCCAGCGCGCGGGTGGGGACGGACAGCGCGTTCTTGGCCGGGGTGCGGGCGCGGCGCCCGTCCAGCGTCAGCGCAAAGCGTCCGTCGACCTCCTCCACGCCGGTTTCTTTCCAGAAGCGGCGGGGCAGGTGCTTTTTCAGGTCGCGGCGGGCCAGCTCAATGGGATCGATGCCCTCGCCGGGCCGGGGCGCCAGCGCCTTCCGGAGATCGTTGTCGTCTTTGCTCATGGAGGGAACCTAGGCCCCTTTGGGCGCGGTTTCGAGGTGTGGATACAGCGCCGCGAAATCATCCAGAATCGCGTGCGCGCCCGCCGCCAGCAGCGCGTCCGGCATGTGATAGCCCCATGACACGCCGAGCGCCCGCACGCCCGCAGCGCAGGCCATTTCCACGTCATAGGTCGAGTCGCCGATCATCAGCGCATCGACAGCCTCGACGCCCGTTTCGGCCAGCGCGGCCAGCACCATGTCGGGCGCGGGCTTGGAGGGGTGGTCGTCCGCCGTCTGCACGGTGACGAACAGGCGCTCCCACCCGGTTTTGTTGAACAGGTTCGCCACCCCGTTGCGCGACTTGCCGGTCGCGACGCCGAGCATCACGTCATCGCGCACGCTCAGCGCCTCGATGGTCTCCAGCGCGCCGGGAAACAGCGGATCGTCCCACGCCGGATCGTGGCGCATGTCGTGCCAGGCATCCTTGTAGGCCTGCGCCATGCTTTCCGCAGGCGCATGCGGCGCGAGCGTCTCAAAAGCGCGCACCAGCGAAAGCCCGACGATGGATAGCATCTGCACACGCGGCGGCGGCTCAAGCCCATGGGCGATGAACGCCCGCCGCTGCGCCTCGCAAATGTAATTCTGGCTGTCGACCAGCGTGCCGTCGACATCGAAGATGACGAGTTTCATGCGCTAGTCCGGAAACCGCTGCAATGGCGTTTCGCCCTGCGGCGCAGGCGTGCGCGCGACATTCATGGTGAGTGCGAGCAATTGGTAATAGCCGACGATGCCGCACAGATCGACGACGCCGTTCTCGCCAAACAGGGCTGTGGCCTGCGCGTAGGTTTCATCGCTTACGCGGCGCGTGTTCAGGAGTTCAGTCACGAAATCGTACACGCACTGCTCATCGCCCGTCAGGTCCAGCGGGCGGCGCGCCTGTCCTATGGCGTCGATAGTGGCCTGCGCCACGCCCGCAGCCAGCGCGTGCTTGCGATGCGCGCCCCATTCGTAATCCTGCGTCCAGTGCCTCGCGACGAGCAGGATTGTGAATTCGGACAGCCGACCAGACAGTGAGCAGCGGTAGCGCAGATATTCACCCATGCGCTGGGCCGTCGTCAGCAACTCGGGCGAGCGGATGAAAACGTGCCACGGGCCGGAGAATTCAGTCTTGCGCAGCGCGACAAAGTCCGCGTGCGCAGCATTCTGCGCGTCGTTGTAGGACGCCTTTGGAAGTGGCCCCAGCCGTTCGCGCGACATCATTCCTCCGGTGCGTTTTCAATTGGGTCGTATTGGGTTTCTTCAAAGCCAAACAAGCCGAAGGTCTTCTTCATGTGCGGCGGCAAGGGCGCCGTGACATCGAGCGTTCCGCCAGACGGATTTGGTAGCATCAGGCGGCGCGCAAGCAGATGCAGCTTGCGCTCCACCTCGCCCGGCACGGCGCGCATCGGGTCCGTGCGGCGCGGATCGTTTTGCGCAAAATTGCCGTGATACTTCGGGTCGCCGATGATGGGGTGCCCGATGGCTTCAGCGTGCGCGCGCAATTGATGCGTGCGGCCCGTAATGGGTTTCATGGACAACCACGTGAGGCGCGGCGCCACCTTGTCGACTGTGGCGTAGAACGTGATGGAGTGTTGGGCGTCCTGCTCCCCGTGCTTTGCGATGCGCATCTTCTCAGGGTCGATGCGCACGGGCTCATCGTCGAACTCGAAGTCTCGGCTTCTGCCGCGTCCGCGCGTTTGCGAGCGGTCGTCGCCCATGGCGGCGCCCTTCGCGAGAAACAGCGAGATTCGGCCCTGCGGCGGCTTTGGCACGCCTTCAACCAGCGCCCAGTAAATCTTGCGCGCCTGACGCGAGCGGAAGATTTCGCCAAGGTCAGCCGCCATCTTGCGCGTTTTGGCGATGAGCAGCACGCCAGATGTGTCACGGTCGAGCCGATGCACGAGCACGGGCCGTTCGCCCATTTCCTCGGCCATGCCCTGCAAGATGCCGTCAATATGGCGCGTCGTGCCTGAGCCGCCCTGAACCGCAAGGCCCCAGGGCTTGTTCAGCACCATCAATTTGCGGTCTTCAAACAGCGTGATCTCGCGGATGAACTTCATGTCCTGCGGCGAGGCCTCGGGCGCGCGCTTCACCGCTGGCGCTTCAACCTCGATCTTGATGGGCGGAATGCGCACGACATTGCCGGTCTTCAAGCGGTCAGACGCCTCGACGCGCTTGCCATCAACCCGCACTTCGCCTTTGCGACAAAGCTTGTTGAGGTGAGACAGGCCCATGGTGGGAAAGCGGCGACGAAACCAGCGGTCGAGCCGCATGGCGTTTTCGTCTTCGCTGACGGCGATAGCCTGCACCCCGGCGGGGGTAGGCGGAGCAGCGGCCTTTGCAGCTTTGGGCTTTGCGGCTGGCTTGCTGGCTGCCTCGGCTTGCGAGGGTCGCTGTGCGATTTCATCATCAACGAGCGGTCTGGTTGCAGCACGAGGCGAACGCACGGGCCTGTCCGAAGTCGTTTTGCCAGACGCAGGCCTGCCAAACGCAGGCTTGCCACGGGCAGGTTTTCCGAACGCAGGTTTTTCAGCAGCGCCTCTCCCGAAAGTGGGCTTGCCGAACGAAGGCCTGTCGTCGGCGCGCCTGTCGTCAGCGCGCCTCGAGGCGGGACGCGCGCTTCTGGCGTCGTCGCGCTGGGGCCGGTCCTGCCCGGCGCGGTCGCCCTCGGGCCGTGTGCGCGCGGGCCGGGGCGAATCGGATCGCGTGCGCGAAGGCGCGGCGGAGGCGGAGCGAGACGCAGCTGGCGCGCGTGATGGCGCGGCCGAGCGGGCAGGCTTTTCGCGCCTTTCATCGTCGCGCGTATCTCTGCCCGAGGATGCCGGCTTGCCCGGCGGGCGGCGGGGTGGCCGCTTTGCGCCAGCGCTTCTATCGCCCCCGGTCTTGGCGCCCGCACCCTTGGCGCCCGCACCCTTGGCGCCGGAACCCTTGTTGCCCGGCCGTCCTGTTTGTCTGGTCATGTGAAACTCCGCACTATCGAGAGTGCGCCTGCAAGAGCGATGATGGAAAGTACAACGGACCCGCCGACATAGGCAGCCGCAGAAAGCGCATCGCCGCGCTCCCATAGCAATACCGCGTCAAGCGAGAAGGCCGAGAAGGTCGTGAAGCCGCCCAGAATCCCCGTGGCGAGAAACAGGCGAACATGCTGGCTCCAGTTTTCATCTGCCCGGAAAGCGAGCCATCCGACCAGAGCGCCAATGAGGAATGAGCCGGCGACGTTCACCGCCAACGTGCCCCACGGAAACTCCAGGCCGCACCAGCGCGTACAACCCAGATTGACCGCATGGCGCGCCACGCCGCCAAGCCCGGCCCCCAGAAAGACAAGGATAAAAGCGTTCATGCCGCTGTATAGCCTGCAGCGGCGCGTATCTCCAATTCATTCCCGCTCCGACGTTGCCTGTTTTGCGCGACAAGGCCTACGATGACGTCGTTTCTAAAGGCAGACTTGACTGGAACGGCCATGAATTCATTTGCGCGTAGTCTTGTCATCGCAGCTGCCGGCGCGCTGCTCGTGTTTTCAATGTCCACCGCCAGCGCACAAACGGCTGCGATCCTGATCCCCGGCGCGGGCGGGCCGGCGCCGATCGACTTCCTGATGCGCAACATGGATGCTTTTTCCAGAGCGGGCATCGAGCCAATTGTCGCGACAAGCCCGCAGCAGGCGGTGGCTTTCTCCCAAAAACTAAAAGCCGCGAACCGCCGTGTGTTTCTGGTTGGCATGAGCCGCGGCGGCATGATGGCTTCTGGCGCTATTGCTGCGGGCGCCAAAGTGGATGGCGTTGTGTTCGTCTCCACCGGGCTCGGCGCTGTGCGTCAACGCATCGGATCGCCCGCGCAGCTGCCCTCAACGCTCGTCGTGCATCACCGCAATGATGACTGCCATCTCACAAGTCCGCAGGAAGTGACTGGCTTTGTTCAATGGTCCGGGGGCCGTGCGCGGGTCGCGTGGATAGATACACAGGGCCGCGAGCCGCCAAATCCATGTGGTCCTCGCGGCGCCCATGGCTTCTACATGCAAGATGGACCGGCCATGCGCGCTATTCTGTCCTTCGTACGCTGACGCGCCAAGAGAAGGGGTCCGTGCTATGCGCCCTCCAGGTCTTGAAGCAGATTGAATAGCAATATAAGCACTCTATTGTGCAGTGCACAAAACAGCTTGCTAGTCAGTCGCGAAAGGTATAGTTGCTTGCGCCGCGGCCGCCGATTTGCGCGGTTCAAACCAAGGCGTAAGCCATGTCCACCGGATCTCATGAGACCGGTGTCGCTGAGACCGAAACGTCCAATAAGGGCGCGCTTCAGCCTAACGACACTCATCACAATAATACCAATACCAAGTTTGCTGCTTTACTGGTCGGCGCCGTCGGCGTCGTCTACGGCGACATTGGCACAAGTCCGCTTTACGCATTTCGCGAAGCGATGCTGGCCGCCGGAGCGACGACTGCAGGGGCGCCGCGCGCGACTGTACTTGGGTTGGTGTCGCTTATCCTGTGGACGCTGACGATCATCGTCACGCTCAAGTACATCGTCATACTCCTGCGCGCAGACAACGACGGAGAGGGTGGCACCTTATCCCTCATGGCGTTGGCGCAACGCGCCATGGGACGCCGCACGAATGTCGTATTCGTGCTCGGCATTATGGGCGCAGCGTTGTTTTACGGCGACGCGCTCATCACGCCTGCCATTTCTGTGCTCTCAGCGGTGGAGGGCCTGAAGCTGGTTCATCCGGGCACAGAGCGTTTCGTTCTTCCCGCAACGATAGTGATTATCGTTGGCTTGTTCGCCGTCCAGAGCCGTGGCACGGCCGCCGTGGCGAACTGGTTTGGGCCAATTACCCTCGTATGGTTCCTTGCGATGGGCGCGGGCGGCCTGCTTCACATCAGTGACGATCTCGGCATCTTAGCTGCAGTTAATCCCTATTACGCCGTGCACTTCATGTTGAACCACGGCATGATTGGTTTGATCGCGCTGGGCGCAGTGTTCCTTGCTGTGACAGGCGCCGAAGCGCTTTACGCTGACCTTGGCCACTTCGGCAAGAAGCCGATCCGGGTGGCCTGGATGACGATCGTCTTCCCCGCCCTCGCGCTCAACTATCTCGGGCAGGGCGCTTTGATCCTTGCTGATCCGTCAAAACTCGAAAGCCCGTTCTTCCTCCTCTTCCCGGACTGGCTGCTGCTGCCTGTCGTGATCCTGGCGACCTTCGCGACGATTATCGCAAGTCAGGCTGTCATCACCGGCGCGTTCTCGCTGACCCGGCAGGCGATTCAACTGCGCTTGCTGCCGCGTCTTGAAATTCGCCACACATCTGCAAATCAGGAAGGGCAGATTTACATGCCCAAGGTGAACTACGCATTGATGATCGGCGTCTTGCTGCTTGTCGTGCTGTTTGGTTCATCAAGCAAACTCGCCACGGCCTACGGCGTCTCCGTCACCGGTACGATGATTGCCACCGCTGCACTTGCCTTCATCGTCGTTCGGCGCCGCTGGAACTGGCCGCTCTGGGCTGCGGTGCTTGTGATCGGGCCGCTGATTGTGCTCGACCTGATCTTCTTCTCGGCCAACGCTCTGAAGATCATGGACGGCGGTTATGTGCCGCTGCTCGTGGGCGCGTTCATCATGCTTTGCATGTGGACGTGGGTGCGTGGCTCTGCCATCCTCGCTGATAAGATTAGCCGCGCAGACGTAAAACTCGATGTACTCGTGCGGAAACTTGCAGCCAAGCCGCCACAGCGAGCCGCCGGTCTCGCGATTTTTCTGACAGCTGATGCTGATACAGCGCCCCATGCCCTTTTGCACAGCCTCAAACACTACAAAGTGCTGCACGAAAAGAACGCTATCCTGACAATTCGCTCCGCCACCGTGCCCCGTGTGCGTGACGATGAGCGCGTGCGCATCGAGCAGATCGACGAGAATTTCTCGCGCATCTTCTTGCGATTTGGTTACATGGAAGAGCCAAATGTGCCCAAAGCGCTCGCCTTATGCCGCAAGCAAGGGCTGAAGTTCGACATCATGTCGACCTCGTTCTTCCTGTCGCGTCGCTCCATTCGGCCATCCCCTTCCGGCGGCATGCCCTTCTGGCAGGACAAGCTCTTCATCTCCATGGCCAACAGCGCCAGCGACGCCAGCGCCTATTTTCATCTGCCAACAGGCCGCGTGGTCGAAATCGGCGCGCAGATCAACGTGTAGTCGGCAAGTCGCGCGCGGGTTATTCCCCCCGCTCGCGCCGCAGCTTCGCCCAGTATTCAAGCCTCTTGCTGATCTCGCGCTCGAACCCGCGCTCGACGGGCTCATAGATTTTCTGCGGGCCGATTTGCTCGGGCCAATAGTTCTGGCCTGAGAAGGCGTCGGGTTCGTTGTGGTCATAACGATAGCCCGCGCCATAGCCTTCTTCGCGCATCAGCTTTGTGGGCGCGTTCAGGATGGCGCGCGGCGGCATGAGCGAGCCATGCTCTTTGGCGAGCCGCTGTGCGCTTTTCCACGCGTTGTAAGTCGCGTTCGATTTTGGCGCCGTGGCCACATAGACGACGGCCTGCGCCAGCGCGAGTTCGCCTTCCGGGCTTCCCAGAAAATCAAAGGCGTCCTTCGCCGCATTGGCGATGACAAGAGCTTGCGGGTCCGCCAGACCGATGTCTTCAACAGCCATGCGCACAATGCGCCGCGCAAGAAACAGCGGGTCTTCGCCTGCATCGAGCATGCGCGCGAGATAGTAGAGCGCTGCGTCAGGATCAGAGCCCCGTACTGTCTTGTGCAGTGCACTAATAAGATTGTAGTGCCCCTCCTGCGCCTTGTCGTAGATGGGCGCGCGCCGCTGCACGATTTCCGACAGCGCGCCTGTGTCCAGGATTTCGCCCTCCGCCGTAGCACGCCAGATTTCCTCGACGAGGGTAAGCGCCGCACGCCCGTCGCCGTCCGCCATGCGAACAAGCGCAGCGCGCGCAGCCTCATCCAGCGGCAAAGTCTTCGCTTCCATGGTTTCGGCGCGAGCGAGCAGCATTTCAATGGCGCTGTCATCAAGCGCGCGAAAGGTCATGACCCGTGCGCGCGAGAGCAGCGCCGCGTTTAACTCGAACGATGGATTTTCCGTTGTCGCGCCGATCAAGGTGATCGTGCCGTCTTCCATCACGGGCAGAAAAGAGTCCTGCTGTGCGCGGTTGAAACGATGTATCTCATCGACGAACAAGAGCGTACCCTGGCCGATGGATCGACGCCTGCGCGCTTCCTCGAACACTTTCTTCAGGTCGGCGACGCCGGTGAAGATTGCAGAGATTTGTGCAAAGTGCAGGTCTGTTTCGTTTGCAAGGAGGCGCGCCACAGTGGTCTTTCCCGTGCCGGGTGGACCCCAGAAGATCAGCGAACCAAGTGAGCCTGAACGTAGCAGCCGACTCAAAGCCCCGGCTTCGCCGATCAAATGCTCCTGTCCCGCAACCTCTTCGAGCTGCGTCGGGCGAAGACGATCCGCCAGCGGACGCGGCGCGCTTTTGTCCAGACCGGAGGATGAGAAGAGGTCGGCAGCCATGATATGCGCCTGCAAACAAAAGAAATTATGCAACAGAACATGAGTCTTTCAAGCCACACAGGCCCGTTAATTCATGAAGAGTCAAATAGTGGGACCCCGAAACATGTTGCGACTCAGTATTACTGATCGTAACTTCCTTACCGAATCAAGCTGCGCCATGCGCGTGCGCTTGGTTGTCGTTGGGGGGGCGGCGGCGCAGCCCCGAGGCTCCAAGGGGGATATTTTTATGCGGACAATCGCTCTCGTCACCCAAAAGGGCGGCTCGGGGAAAAGTACGATAGCTTCATCATTAGCCGTTGCGGCGCTTGAAGCTGGCGAACGCGTGTTCATCATCGACATGGACCCGCAGGCTTCGCTGCTGCGCTGGTTCAAGGAGCGTCAGGAAAACGACATTGCTGTCGAATCTGTCGCCCCGGCCAAGTTGACTGCAGCACTCACCACGCTGGAAAAGTCGGGCGTTACGCTCGTCATCATTGACACGGCCGGCTCCGACAACACAGCGTCGGTCGCGGCCATGAAGGCGGCTGATCTTTGCCTCATTCCCTGCCGGCCCAACGCGTTCGATCTCTGGGCCAGTGAAAATACACGCAAGCTCGTGCGCGACATGCGCAAGGAGTACGCCTTCCTTCTCAATCAATGCCCGCCTGCACAACAGAGCGCGCGCGTTGAAGAGGGCTCGAAGGCTCTTGAAGCATTGGGCGGGCTCATCACGCCGCTTATCGGCGCCCGCGTTGATTATCAGGAAGCCGCTCGCATCGGCTGGGGCGTGACGGAACTCAATCCGTCGGGCATGGCTGCTGAAGAGATGCGCAAGCTGTGGGCGTCCATAAAACGCCGCATGGCGAAGAGCGCTGCAACCAAGGGCCGCAAGGCGGCCTGACTTCCGTCAGTGCGAACGAATAAACGCCGCTCCATCACGGGCGGCGTTTATTCGTTCTTGAGATTATCGAAGCCGCCTCAATTGCCAAGCACCGTTTGAAAGACCTGAGCTCCGCGGCGGATGGTCAGTCGCCATGCTCTAGTGCGACCCGAGGCGGCCTCCTCCAGATCCTTCGTGCGCGATATGCGGACGCTGTTGACCTCCATCACTACGTCGCCCTTTTTCAGGTTTACGCGCGCGGCAGTTGAATTGTCATCGATCTCCGTGATCACCACGCCTTCGGTGACGCCCTCCACGCCAACTTCCTCGGCGACGGCAGGCGAGTAATTGGAAACCGTAGCGCCTTCAAACGGCGATCGGCCGGTCAGCTTGATGTCCTCGCGCGCCGGCGTTTCAGGCGCTGGCCGCATCGCGACAGTCAACGTGACAGGCTTTCCACTGCGCAGAACCGTGATGGTCGCGGAGCCGCCGAGTTTGCGGGTGCCGAGACGAAAACCAAAGGCCTCCGGATCGTCGACGGCAAGGCTGTCCACTGCGGTGATGATGTCGCCGCGCCGCACGCCCGCAGCGTCTGCCGGGCTCTTTGCGTGCACGTCGGCGACGAGCGCGCCGGAGGGGCGATCAAGACCCAGCGAATCCGCGATGTCTTTTGACAAGGGTTGCAGCGAGGCGCCGAACCATGGGCGGCGCACGGTCTTGCCGCCATTCTGCGCGCTCGCGACAACCACACGCACCATGGCGGAGGGGATCGCAAAGCCAATGCCGACCGAGCCGCCGCTGCGCGAATAGATCGCGGAGTTCAGACCCACCAGCTTGCCCGACATGTCGACAAGCGCGCCGCCCGAATTGCCCGGATTGATGGCTGCGTCTGTCTGGATGAAGAAGCCGTAATCGCTGATCCCCGTCTGCGTGCGCGCGAGCCCGGACACGATGCCTTGCGTCACGGTCTGGCCCACGCCAAACGGGTTGCCAATGGCCAGCACAATGTCGCCCACTTCAAGGTCGTCGGACTCGCCTGTTTCAAGATATGGAAAATTCGATCCGCCCTTGATGCGCAACACGGCCAGATCCGTGCGTGGATCTCGCAACACGATCTCTGCATCCAGCTCGCGACGGTCTGCAAGCGCGACGCGCACCTCGGTCATGCCCTCGATGACATGATTGTTTGTCACGACAAGGCCGCTCGCCTCCACGATGACTCCCGACCCCAGCGAGCGCGATGTCTGCCCGCCGGGCCGTTGGCCAAAAAAGCGCTGGAAGAAGGGATCGTCGAAGAGGGGATTGGCCTGTCGGCGTTCAACGCGAGATGCGTAGACGTTCACCACCGCTGGCGTCACCCGCTTCACGACCGGTGCGTAAGAATACACCAGCTGAGTGCGGTCGCCGGGGGTGACGCGTAGGGGTGCGGGCGAGGCGGATGATTGCGCGCTTGCCGGTGCTGCGCCGCCAAGGCTTGCGCCACCAAGGCTTGCGCTACAAAGGCTTGCGCCGCCGAGCGCGGCGATGAGGAGCAGTGTGACGAGGCGGTTCATTGGGGTCTCTGAATTTGGGGCGGCGCTTGCGGCGTCAACATAGCGCCAATTACGGCGCAGGGATGGTGCGGCCGAACACAGTCTCGAATTCGCGCCGCAGGATAGAATCAACCTCGGGCATGGTGACTGGTAGCCCCATATCCACAAGAGACGTTACGCCGAACCGCTGCTCGGCTATCCCGCACGGAACAATGCCGCTGAAGTGCGAAAGGTCCGGCTCCACATTCAACGATATGCCGTGGAAGGTGACCCAGCGGCGCACGCGAATGCCCAGCGCGGCGATCTTGTCTTCATATCCCGCGCCCTTGTCCGGCCGCTTCACCCACACGCCCACGCGGTCTTCTCGCCGCTCGCCGCGCAGGTTGAACCCATCGAGCGCGCCGATGATCCACGCCTCCAGGGCGCACACATAGGCCCGCACGTCGGGGCGGCGGCGCTTGAGGTCCAGCATCACGTAACCAACGCGCTGGCCCGGCCCATGATAGGTGTATTGCCCGCCGCGGCCCGTTTTGAAGACCGG